>JBARXC010000152.1:0-40705 GCA_049647125.1 bacterium
TTTAGAAAAAGGCGGGCTTTGCCCGCCTTTTTTTTCACCCGAAGTCCGCAATTGGGGATATTCTCTCCCCCGTCATTGCGAGGAATGAAGTGACGAAGCAATCTCACAGGCAGAGAAAAACATCGAGAAAACACAATATTACTTATTTGAACGATGCTGAGATCGCCGCGCTCGCCGCTAAAAAACCTGGCGGCTCACTCGCAATGACAAAGTGAGAAATGGTTGACTTTTCTATAATTCACAGTATAATACTCATCCTGGAGGTTCTATGAAAAAGATACTAATGATTATTATACTACTTACCGTATCGGTCTACGGACAATGTCTTTCCGGCCCAATTAGCACAAGAGTCGGGATAAAACTCGGGCTCAATATCTGCACCTATGACCCAGGTGGCGGTGCTAATACATTCTCTGGAACCGGAATGCATTTCGGCTTTGGTATGGGGACTGATATTATAAATTTGGTCGCCATTGACATGATACCACAGTATAGATCAACCAAATATACCCGGGATGAGGTGCTTGGTAGACACACGTATTCTTACAACAATCTATATTTTCCGATTTTTTTATCTTTAAAAGCCGGTATGATACCTTTGGTATCACCTTATATTGGATTCGGTATAGGTTTTAATATTCGCTTAAGTGGTACTGACAGATTTGAATTCAATAATGGCACTGCAATAGATACACCGATCCAAGGATCAGAAACTACTGCCAAGTTGATCGTTGGCGGTGGTGCAGAACTGAAATTTATAAAATTTAGAATATCGCCGGAGTTTACCGCGAATATCCAGGCTCGGGATGAAAATAGCGAAGAGCAAACTATAGATTATCATGTATCCCTTGGTCTTTATTATGCTCCTTAGTTGATCAAATGCACGAATACGGTATTGACATCGGGTCAGTAAGCCTGAAGCTTGCTGAATTCATTGATGAAAAACTCATCGAAACCAAATATATAAAACATCACGGGAAACCGTATAATCTACTCTTCAATACGCTGAAAACGCTCGCTAAGGTTGACCGGCTTGTACTAACCGGCAGTTGTACTAAACATTTGTATGATATACTCGGCGCTGCTTATATCAATGAAGTCGAAGCTACAACCCAAGGCGTACTTCATTTCCATCCTGAAATACATTCGATAATTGAGATTGGTGGTGAAGATTCTAAGTTGATAAACATTAGTAATAAAATAATAAAAGATTTTGCTTCAAATACAATATGCGCGGCGGGCACAGGTATCTTTCTTGACCAGCAAGCACGCAGATTATGTTTTAATATTGAAGATTTTGGCAAAGTTGCTCTGTGTTCAAAAAACCCGGCAAGGATTGCGGGTCGATGTTCAGTATTCGCAAAAAGCGACATGATTCACCTCCAGCAGATAGGTACTAAACCCGAGGATCTAATGTCTGGACTCTGTTTTGCACTGGCGCGCAATTTCAAGAGCGTTATTGCAAAAGGCAAAACAATATCAAAGCCTGTTGCATTTGTCGGTGGTGTGGCTGCAAACCAGGGGATGACCAGAGCATTCCAGGAAATCCTCGGCATATGTCAAAGTGACCTCATCATCCCAAAAAACTACAATTGCATCGGTGCAATCGGCGCGGTGCTCAGTACAAGGAAAACTGATGGCACAACAAAATTCAAGGGTCTCAAAGCTTTTGAACAATGGCTTTCCCGGCCTCGAGTTATCAAACGCTTAGCGCCCTTGGATGGCTATAAAAAATGGCACCCCATAACTCAATTCTCATCACCCGCGCGTAAGACAAAAACATACCTTGGTGTTGATGTAGGCTCGATATCGACAAATCTGGTTCTCATCGACGATAACGCAAATGTTCTTGCCCGAAGATATATGTGGACAAAAGGACGACCCATTGATGTTGTGCTCCAAGGTTTAAGGGAACTGGCAAAAGAAATCGGCACCAAAGTCGAGATCGCTGGTGCCGGAACGACTGGTTCTGGTCGTTATTTGATCGGTGAATTCATTGGCGCCGACATTATAAAAAACGAAATATCAGCGCAGGCAAGAGCTGTCATTGAAATAGACCCGACAGTTGATACGATCTTTGAAATTGGCGGACAGGATTCAAAATACATTAGCCTGCACAGCAAGACGATCATTGATTTTGAAATGAACAAGGTCTGTGCCGCTGGTACGGGTTCTTTCTTAGAAGAACAGGCAGAAGTACTCGGCATTGAACTTGAAGATTTTGGTGAGATTGCGCTTGATGCCAAATCACCTATAAATCTCGGCGACCGCTGTACTGTATTTATTGGCTCTGAAGTAATCCATCACCAAAGCGATACTACAGAACGAGAAAATCTTCTTGCTGGACTTGGCTACTCTATTGTCTTTAACTATATCAATCGCGTAGTCAATGGCAAACGAATCGGTAATAAAATATTCTTCCAGGGTGGTGTTGCTGCGAACAAAGCTGTGGTCTCGGCTTTTGAACAGGTTTTAAAGAAAAAAATTACGGTGCCGACTAATTATGACATAACCGGTGCCATTGGCATTGCTCTGCTTGTCCGTGAAGCAAAACCTGAACAGACAAAATTCCGGGGGTTTGACCTTGCTTCTCGGCAATACACTTCAGAATCATTTATATGTAAGCATTGTAGCAATGAATGTGAAATAAACAAAATCGTTATCAAAGGTGAAAATCCGATATTGTATGGTGGTCGTTGTGAAAGATATGAAGAAAAAAAGAAAATAGGATCTAAGCTACCTGATTATTTTAGACTGCGCAATGAGATTTTCTTTAAAACAGAAGATGTAGAAGGGATTGAGATCGGTATCCCGCGCTGCCTTGGATTCTATGAGCTTTTTCCTTTTTTCTACAGGTTCCTCACCACGCTCGGCTTCAAACCAGTTCTTTCCGGGTCGACAAACCGCAAAACCATTGAGAGCGGCGCTGAACTTTCAGTCGCCGATACATGTTTACCAATAAAAGTTGCGCTCGGGCATATTCGTAATCTGTTAAACAAAGGGGTCGATAAAATATTCCTGCCCAGCATCATTTCTATGCAACAAAAGGATGAAAACTTTAGCCGATGCTTTGTCTGCCCCTATGTGCAGACTATCCCTTATATTGCAAGGGCAATCTTTGGTAGTGAGATCAGCGTCCTTTCACCGAGCGTCTATTTTGACCGCGGTAAATCTGGTCTTGAGGAATCGCTCATTGAATTTGGTAAGCAGTTCGGTAAAACTGCAAAACAAGTGAAAAATGCGATAAAGCAAGCAACTATCCATTATCAAGAAACACGCGAAAAGATCAGTGATTTAGGGCAACAGGCATTAGCTAATATCAAAGATCTTGCTTTTGTCGTTTGTTCAAGACCCTATAATGGCTATGACCTCGGGCTGAACTTGGACATTCCCAAGAAAATCAGAGATCTCGGTGTACAAGCCCTGCCTATTGATTTCATACCGATGGATTATCAAGCGCTTAAGGAAGATTTTCACAATATGTATTGGCACTATGGTCAACATATCTTAGGGGCTGCTGAAACCATCAGCAAGAACAAAAATTTATTTGCTGTCTATCTTTCTAATTTCGCTTGCGGCCCTGATTCCTTTCTAACGCGTTTTTTCAAAGAAAAACTCGGTGAGAAACCATTTCTCCTCATTGAAATCGATGAGCACTCAGGTGATGCCGGATTCATCACAAGATGTGAAGCATTCTATGATAGTATCAAAGGCGCAAAAAATACAGGAATATCAAGAAAGATAAAGGCAAAAAGCGAAATCCACAAGGATAGAACTATATATGTACCTGATATGTGTGATACTGCCAAGACTTTGGCTGCGGCAATGCGGTACGCCGGCATTGATGCAAAGGTATTACCATCACCTAATGAAGAATCAGTAACCATTGGTCGCCAATTTACATCTGGGAAAGAATGTCTCCCGGCTATTATCACAGCTGGTGATATGGTCAAGAAAGCTAATGAACCAGATTTTGACCCGGCAAAAAGTGCTTTTTTCATGGCCCAGGGTTCTGGTCCGTGTCGTTTCGGGCAGTACTATAAGCTCCATAGAATAATCCTCGACGATCTGGGCCTGTCTGAGGTGCCGATCTACGCTCCAAATCAAGGACCTAGTCTTTTTGATGACCTGGGGACAATGGGCTTGAGATTTCTCATTTCGGCCTGGGATGGCATGTGCGTGGTTGACGGATTGGAAGCCAGAGCACGTATGATTAGACCCTACGAAAAAAAAGCTGGTGAAACTGACAAGGTCTATGACAACGCCCTTGATACAATTTGTAATATGATAGAACACGGCAAGCCGGTATTGCCGTTTCTCAAACGCGTTCGTAAAAAGCTTGATGCTGTAAAAATAGATAGGAACAATTCCAAGCCAAAAATTGGCATTGTGGGTGAAATATATGTACGGTCTCAAAAATTCAGCAACAATTATCTGATTGAAAAACTCGAAAAACTCGGCTGCGAAGTTGCAATGCCTTCAATCGGTGAATGGATCTTTTATACCAATTTCACCAGGGTTATGAACTGCCGGTGGTTTAACCAGTATCGAAGGGCTATTTTTACCAAGTTATTTGACCGATACATGAAATGGCGTCAGAACAAAATCTACAAGGTTTTAGGGGTGAATTCAGAAGCAGACATCACCACCTTGTTGAACCTTGCCGATAAATACGTCCACGTTTCATTTGAAGGTGAAACAATATTAACTATCGGCAAGACGATTGAATGCATCCACGATAATTTTTCTGGGGTGGTCAATGTTATGCCCTTCACGTGCATGCCGGGTAATATAGTAACCACGCTTTATAAAAGGATAAAAGATGAATATCCAGACTTCCCGCTTTTTGTACTCTCGCTCGATGGATTAGAACATGCCGTTGAGTCAATGCGCCTTGAAACATTTGTGAACCAAACAAGAAACTACTCACAGGAATTTTCCTCATCCTTGACAGTATTATAATTATAACTATAATTAGGAAAAATGGAGGTATTATGCGCTATTTTAAATTAACTATACCGTTATTGTTAATCCTCGTGCTTTGCTTGGGTTGTGCAAAAAAGCAAGTAGTCCAGCCGGTCGAAGAAATCCCGGTCGAGGAAGAAATACCGTTTGAAGAGGTTGAAATACCCGAAGAAATTCCCGAAGAACCACCAAAACCTGAATTCGTATTAGGAACTGTTTTCTTTGATTTTGATAAATCAGACATCCGCGTTGATGCTACAGATGTTCTCCAAGGAAATTCAGAAATGCTTAAGCTTTATCCTGAGATAAGAACAGTTGTCCAAGGTCATTGCTGCGAAATTGGCACTGCTGAGTATAACTTAGCATTAGGCGAACGCCGTGCCAAAGCTACCCGTGACTATCTTTTGATGTTAGGAATTACCCCGGACCGACTCACCACTGTAAGTTACGGCGAAGAAAGACCCCTGGACCGAACTAACCTCGAACGCAATCGGCGCTGCGAATTCGTCGTTGAATAAACCCCGCAGGAAACCCCGCCATAAAAAGCGCGGCATTCCAACGGGGTAAAACTAAAAACCTGAATCTTAAGTTGTCTAAAAAATTAAGTTTCTTGCTATGTTGCCTGGTCATTTGCGGCTGTTTTAACCGCACTAGATTCAATAATTTCAACTGGCAGTTGGATAGCCTGAAATACTACACTGCAAAATTCGACAGCCTGCTTGAGTATCAGAATGAAGAAATAAAGCATTTACGTATTGATTTCTACACTAAATCTAATGAACTTTCTGATAAGATCGAAATGCTCAATTCGCGACTCGGTGATACGGAATCCCAATTGACGCGTATATATGAACGGATTGGACCAAAACACGGCGCCCCGGTTGATTCTGAGGATATCTCACAAATCAGTCCTGAAGCACGTATGATCTATGAATCATCTTATCTCAATTATGTTAAAGGCAATTATAATGAAGCAATAAGTGGTTTTGAAAACTACTTAAAGATATCGCCCGATTCTCCACTGTCTGATAATGCCCTGTACTGGATAGGCGAATCCTATACTGCCATGGGTAAGAGCCAACGTGCTGTGGACATCTTCAATCAAATGATTAAGCGGTATCCAATCAGTAATAAACGACCGACCGCACTCTATAAAATCGCGATCATCTATGAAGAAACCGGCGACTCGAAAAGTGCAAAATACTACTACAATCAAATAGTAAAGGATTTCCCAAATTCTGCTGAAGCCGCCTTAGCCAAAGATAAAATTACGAAGTAATGTATGAATATCTTTAGAATATTCCTGGAATCGAGCATTGCCGCCCAGATCATCATGGCATTACTTGCCATATTTTCCATATGGTCCTGGGCAATATTCTTGAAGAAACTCTTCGATTTTTCAAAGATCAAAAAGATGAGCAAACGGTTCATGTCCACTTATCGTTTTCATCAACATACTAAAGAATTAGAAAACATGGGTCCCTTGCTAAATGACAATCCATACGGTAGAATCTTGAGAAATGGTGTAGAAGAATTCAAAAAGTTAAAGGTCGGAAAAAGACTCGCGGCACCGGAACAAAACCCTCAAAGTTCACCTGGCTCAGTAATGGAAGAACTTTCTGATAATATTCGTTTGGCAATGGAACGCGCTAAGATTGACGAGCTTGCTGAACTGGAGAGATCGCTACCTACACTCGGTACCTTTGTCAGTGTCAGTCCTTTCCTTGGATTGCTGGGGACTGTTTGGGGTATCATGCAAGCATTTCTGGACATCCGGTTGCGCGGCTCAGCCCATATCACTATCGTTGCACCAGGCATATCAGATGCACTGATTACCACTGTTTACGGACTCCTTGTTGCCATACCTGCTTTGATCTTCTATAATATTTTCAGGACGCGGGTCAACAGCTACGGTGCTGAGCTCGATCAGTTTATTAACGAAGTATTTGCCAAACTTCGTAAAGAATTACTCTTCCAGCAGTGAAAACTAAAGGGTTGATTTCAGAAATAAACATGACCTCGCTAGCTGATGTCAGCATCACCTTGCTCGTGATATTCATCATAACCGCGCCCATGATGACGCCTGGTATTGATGTAAACCTGCCGCGCACTGATACCTCGTTACCACATGACGAAGAGGGAATTACTGTTTCAATAAAAAATACCGGCGAGATTTACATCGACAATGACAAAGTTGTTATTGAAGACTTTGAAAGTATGTTGAAAAAAACTCTGGAGAGTAAACCACCAGGCATTATTGTCTATTTGCGTGCGGACGAGAAAGTTGATTATGGTTATGCAATAGAAATCGTCGGCAGAATGAGAAAAGCGGGGGTCAAGGAATTAGGATTAGTAGCTGAAATACCTCTGGAATGAACCGATTTCATTTTATCTCCGCTTTCGTACATCTCTTAATTTTTTCTGTGCTGTTATTGGCAAGCCGTAGCGTCAAACCCATCCCCAAGATTGAGGTCTACAAGGTAAGTATCGCTCCTTTACCCCAGCCCAAGATATTAAGCATTGAAGAACCAGTACCAGAAGAGGAAATAGAGAAAGAAAAGAAGAAAGAAATACCCAAGGAAAAGGCACCACCAAAAGAAAAAACATCTGTGGTAAAAACGGAAAAAAAGAAACCGGAAAAATCCGAAAAGATAATAAAAAAAGGGTTACCTGATATCAAACCCAAGATTTACACGGGCAGTGGTCGGGGTTTTACCTATTCATATTATTTGAATATCCTCTTGAATAAAATAAACAAAAACTGGCATAACCCATACAAAGGAAAAGACGTTGTTTTGAAAAGCATGGTGTATTTCGAAGTCGATAAAGAAGGCAAGATTTATAATGTACGATTGGAAGAGAGTTCCGGCGATAACATGTATAACGAAACTACAATCCGCGCGGTAACTCTCGCTAAGAAGCTACCGCCGCTTCCCAAGGAATTTGCTGATGATTATCTCAAGGTCCATTTGGAATTTCTCACCGCACAGTGAATTTATATATAATTTCTAAATACAAAGCACGAAATCCTAAACAAATTAAGAACATCAAATTCAAATCTTATAAATATTTACACGCCCACCTCGTAATGACGTTGTTTCTCTTACTATTCGCATTCAACGATCTTGCTCTTGGTCAGGATATCTATCTCCGGCTTACAGACTACGGGGGCGGCAAGACTAACCTCGTAATTGAACCTTTCACCACCCAGGTGATTTCTTATGAACTACTGACCAAAGTTAAGAATGTCGAAATTGTTATAGCCAAGGACCTTGAGTACTCCCTTTACTTCGACATCTTTCACGCCACTTCGGCACTCAGCGATTCTAACAAACAAGGCATTCTCCTAAAGGGCAAAGCAGACATGACGCAGCTTACCATTGTCTGCGAGGATCTCGCATCCCGTGAAGTGATCTTCGAACAAAGCTACCCACTCAAAGATGCACTGCGCAAAACTGCCCACAAAATATCAGATGATGTTATCGAATATATTATCGGTGAAAAAGGCATCGCTTCAACCAAGATAGTGTTCTCCTACCGAACTGGTAATAACAAGGAACTGGCAATAACCGATTACGATGGTTTTAATTTTACATCGCTCACAAAAAACGGTCGCTTCAACCTTTTCCCAGCCTGGGCTCCAGACAGCAGAAGGATACTTTTTTCAACCCACACAAAAAACCGTTTATGTATTTACCTGTTCGATTTGATTAAAAAAGAAATCAAAGCTATCTCTTCATTCAAGGGTCTGAATTTTGCTCCCTGCTGGTCGCCCGATGCTTCGAAAATCTGTTTGAGCTTGACCAAAGACGGTAATGCTGAAATATATATCCTGGACTTGGCTACGAAGAAACTAAATCGGCTTACTTATAACCGGGCGATTGATACATCACCTGCGTTCTCACCAAACAGCCGGGAAATCGCTTTTGTATCAGATCGAACCGGCAATCCGCAGGTCTATGTGATGGATATTCATGGCGGCAACCTGAGACGGCTTACATTCCATGGTGACTATAATACGTCACCAGCCTGGTCCCCGCGCGGCGACATCATTGCCTATGTTTCCAGAGAGGATGACCATTCACAACAAATATACGTTACTGACCCTTATGATTTTTCACCAGTCCGCTTGACTTATGACGGGAACAATGAAGAGCCGTCCTGGTCACCTGATGGTCTACACATCGTTTTTACATCAAACCGAACCGGCACATATGAGTTGTATACAATGAACTGGGATGGTTCCCGGGAACGCAAGTTAACTGACGGCATTGCTGCCAATGCCCCAGACTGGTCTCCGGTAGTAGAGTAGATGGGGTCAAATCTTGACCCCATTACTTAATTATCTCGTATTCATCTGAGAGCCGTTCCATCTTGCTACCCCAATGTGTATCGCCAACATAAGCAGGATCAAGTATGTAATATTTGTCACCGACATATACGGCATCTTGTTCCTTTAAAATTTCTTCAGCCGCCCTGGTCTTGGGTCTCAAGCCGATCGCCAGGTGATTTGTCCAGTTGATAAAAACTATATCTGTACTGTCATAGCCAAGTACAGCCTCAAGTAAACAATAAAGAAAGATACTCCTACCATCACAGTCATTACGTCCTTCAATTAGTTGATTAGTAACGCTTTTTATGGACTTTTTATTATCGTAAACAAAAATGCTTTCTGATTGACTGAGTTTGAATAGAAAATTGACTTTATCATATTCTTCGAAATTTTCTACGAGATATTTCAAATTATCGATCAAACCCATATTAATAAATTCATAAGTCCCCGATGCAACAGTACCAAATAGGCTTGCCGGTAGATTCCTGGTAAATGCAGCTTGTCCTTGAGGAATCCAAACAAAAACAGCATACTTCCTGCCTTGATAAAACCATACCAAGCGTTTTTCATTACTCGGACCGTGAAATACTGGGAGACCATTAAGCAAAGGCACTGGCTCAAGATCTACCTTAGAACTCCTGAGGCACTGATATATTGAAGCAGGGTTATCGCTCTTCAACACACCTGCTGGTGTTTCATAATCAAACTCTTTCAAGAAATAACTCTTTCCATCCTTTTCAACCCAGTTACCTTTTCTTACCTGCCAGTCTTCAGTAAAATGAATGCCCAGGTAACATTCATTTTTATTATGAAAATACTGAAAATCCCAGCCCATTTTCTGCATGATGGCACACGTTGCGATCACTGAGCTTAATAGATTAGTGCTATTATTAGCTATTATTTCCTGAAGAGAAAAACACTCATCCCTATCGTCTTGATCCATGGCTCTGAAATATTCAATGAAATAAAGCATCATCGCAAAGGGGTTATCTCTAACCCCTGATGTCTTAAATAGGGTATCCCATGTTGTCAATAAAGAATCGGTAATCTGCTTATACGATCGATCAAAACACTTGTTTTCTTGGTCTGATATGCTTGACGCCAAACCAAGACCCAACTCATTAGAAATGAACACGGTTTTACTTACCAAGATGTAGGATAAGGTAGCGATGATAACAAAAACAATAATCCCGAGGAGTTTTTTCATGAAATCAGATTTCCATTGTACAACACAATGATCTTAAAATAGCACGGCTGCTATGTTTTCAGTTCTGGTTGCCCTTTCTCTGTTCCTATAGTCCCAATTTTTGCTTCCAATTCATCTATTTTGGTTTTTAGCTTCTCCTTTTCAGCTTTGGAAATTTTTACGCGTACACGAACCAAGAGATAGACTACTATAAGTATCAAAATAATCTGCGGGATAATGACAATAAGCAGATCTTTTATTACACCAAAGATTAAGGTAAGGAAAGCCAATATCAAAACACTCACTAAACCTTCAATCATAAAACCTCCTTTTCTGCTTCGCAGAAAAACACGGATTCACACCGATATTGATACGGATGCACACGGATTTTAATTTTGATATTTATTCTTTGAAATTGATTTGTCATTTGGTATTTGCAATTTGTCATTATTTTCCTACTTCCCTCTCACTATCTCTTTAACTCTCATCAGGCGTGTTAAGTCTCCCCGTTCCATTTCCGACATTTTTAGCTTAATGAACTTGATCGTCTCGTCAATAGACGGTATAAGGATATATTCTAATGCATTAACTCTTCTACGGGTTTTCTCAATTTCCGTAGCAAGAAGCTCAAGTGCTTTTTCCAGCTCGGCGAGCTCAAGTAACCTCGAAATGAGCTGGTCAATTTTCAAAAGCGCAAGATCCAAATCACCTGATGTGGTCATGAAACCATAGCCGATCAAACCACCTGATATCGTTTGTTTAAACTTGGGGATTTTCAAGTTCAAAACACGTTCTGTGGTATAGTCCACATCAATAGCTTTGGTCGTTGCCAAAAGCGCTTCGTCAGTGGCTTTTGGAGATTGTTTACTCGAAGCAAAGTAGAAATAGCCAAACGCGCTTTTCAGCTCCTGTTCAATCTTTAAACGGGAATCCCGTATTTTGCCAACGAGTTCAAGAATCCTGCGCATTAATTCATCCTGTTTATCCTTGAGCAATTTATGGCCACGCCGGGCAATTGTACCACGTCGCTTCAAACGCAGCAACTGCATCCTGGTCGGTGGAATATCCAGCTTCATAGCACTGCTTCCAAGAAACCAGAACCCAATTCCCTATGGATTCTCATAGCAATACCGATAATGTTGTATGTAACCTCTTTGTGGGGGAAATTATCATCGTGGTTCATCTGTGCTCCATCTGTAGTCTGTGTCATCTGTGCATCCTTATTTTTCTGTGTCATCTGTGCATCCTTATTTTTCTGTGTCATCTGTGTGATCATAGTATCTCTGTAAGTATTCATCCCTTATTCTCTTCATTTCAGCTCGCGGTACCATACGCACTAGTTCCCAACCAAGATCCAGAGTTTGCTCGATCGTTCTATTCTCTTTTTCACTTTGAGAAATATAACGTTCTTCAAACTGGTTTGAGAATTTAAGAAATATCCTATCTAAATCAGACAGAGCTGCCTCACCCAATATTACGGATAGTTCAGCAGCCTCTTTACCTCGTGCATAACACGCGATTAACTGGTTAAATAAATCAGCATGGTCTTCACGCGTTTTATCTTTACCAATACCTTTATCTTTTAGACGGGACAATGATTGCTGCACGTCGATCGGCGGGGTAATCTTTTTTCGATAAAGAGACCTTGAAAGAATTACCTGACCTTCAGTTATGTAGCCGGTCAAATCCGGTATCGGGTGAGTTTTGTCATCCTCAGGCATCGTAAGGATAGGTATCAACGTGATCGAGCCTTTCTTACCCTTTATTCTACCGGAACGTTCATAAACACTTGCCAAATCAGTGTACAGATACCCAGGATAGCCACGTCGTCCTGGAATCTCCTTACGCGCCGCAGATATTTCCCGGAGCGCCTCAGCATAATTAGTCATATCAGAAAGGACAACAAGGATGTGCAAACCTTTTTCAAAAGCAAGGTACTCGGCAACGGTAAAAACAACGCGGGGTGTGGAAACACGTTCAATTGCCGGATCATCAGCCAGGTTTAAGAATAGCACGACTCTTTCCAATGCCCCTGATTTGGTGAAATCCTGAATAAAGAAATTCGCTTCTTCAAAAGTGATGCCCATTGCGCCAAACACAACTGCAAATTCCTCCTTACCACCAAGAACCTTTGACTGCCGCACAATCTGAGCCGCAACCCGGTTGTGGGGTAAACCAGAACCTGAGAAAATCGGCAGTTTTTGACCTCTTACCAGGGTATTGATGCCATCGATTGAAGAAATTCCGGTCTGGATAAATTCATTTGGATAATTTCGGGCAGTTGGATTGATCGGTGCGCCGTTTATGTCAAACATTGCTTCGGGGATGATTTCAGGACCACCATCTTTAGGCCTGCCCAGTCCATCAAAGATCCTGCCTAACATATCAGACGACACACCAATGTTCAGTGTCCGACCGAGAAATCTAACACGGCAATCCTGTACATCAATACCTGTGGACCCTTCAAAAATCTGAACTAAAGCCTTGTCTTTATCTACCTCCAGAACCCTTCCACGCTTCTTTTCACCAGCCCGTGTGTAGATTTCAACCAATTCTTGATACTTTGCGCCTTCAACACCTTCAATAAGCAAGAGTGGACCGGATACATTGAGAATGCTGCTGTATTCCTTTATCATTTCTTCCTCCTGGATTTGCGAGTTTTCTTCACTGGCTTTTTCTCAAGGTCCTTGCCTGATTCTTCCTTCCCACTTGTGATTTTTTTCTCTTTTTCCTTAACTGAAGTTTCATCGACAACGTCTCTGTCTATGTTCAGAAGTTTTTTGAATTCCTCTGTCACCTCATCCTGTATGCGATCGATAATCGATAACTCTGATTCTGGCAAGTACCTCATACGTGATATTTTCTCTCGAACTTTCATTTTGACGATGTCGTTGAATGCAGCACCGCGTGATAATGCCTCTTTTGCCTTATTGTAGTTAAACAAACACGCCGCAAGCATTTTGTACTGTTTCTCAAGGGAAGCATACGTATCAATTTCGTGGAATGCATTTTGATGCAAAAAATCCTCGCGAATAGACTTCGCGCCTTCGAGAATCAACCGATCTTCTGGAGACAAAGCATCAACTCCAATGAGCCTTACGATTTCCTGAAGCTCAGTTTCCTGTTCTAAGAGACGCATGGCTTCTTTTGATAGATCTGTAAAATCCTTTGCAATGCCTGTGTTCAATTCCTCGCTGACGTCGTCAATATAAAGAGAATAGGAATTCAGCCATGAAATCGCCGGGAAATGACGTTGATATGCCAATCTATCCTCAAGACTCCAGAAAACCTTCACAACGCGCAGCGTCGCCTGAACAACCGGGTCAGATAAGTCTCCACCCGGTGGCGATACTGCACCGATTACACTGAGAGCACCTTCTCGGTCTGGTTTGCCAAGTGCCTCGATCCTACCTGCTCTTTCATAAAATGAACTGACTTTTGCACTGAGATAAGCAGGATATCCCTCTTCTCCGGGCATCTCTTCTAACCTACCTGATATCTCTCTCATCGCCTCAGCCCAGCGCGATGTCGAATCAGCCATAACTGCTACTGAATAGCCCATATCTCGGAAATACTCAGCTATCGTAATACCCGTATAAACTGAAGCTTCTCGCGCCGCGACCGGCATATTCGACGTATTGGCGATCAATACTGTTCGCTTCATCAGTGATTCACCAGACCTGGAATCTTTGAGCGCAGGGAATTCCATAAGCACGTCGGTCATCTCATTGCCTCGTTCACCACACCCGATGTAAACGATTATCTCCGCATCTGCCCACTTTGCTAACTGGTGTTGAATCACCGTTTTGCCGGTCCCAAAAGGACCAGGACAGCAAGCCGTACCACCCTTGGCAATTGGAAAAAACATATCAATTACCCGCTGTCCAGTCGATAGTATGAGTGATGGCGCAAGCCGCTTCTTATAAGGACGCGGTATACGTACTGGCCAGCGCTGCATCATTGCCAGCGGAACAACGCCATCCTTGGTCTCAATCTCGCAAATCGTATCAGTTACCAAGAACTCACCTTGCTTAATACTCTTTATCTTTCCCTCAACATTGTGCGGAATCATAATCTTGTGCAAAACAAGTACGGTCTCTTTTATCTCACCTATAATATCGCCACTGGATACTGCATCACCTTTCTTAACAAGTGGCTTGAACGCCCATTTCACATCGCGTTCCAATGCCGGAATCTCCACGCCACGAGCAATATTATCACCAGTTTGATCTCTGATGATATCCAGAGGTCGCTGAATACCATCATAAATTGATTCAATAAGACCAGGACCAAGCTCAACAAAGAGGGGTTCGTCAGTTATGTAAACCGGCTCACCAGGACCAATACCAGATGTTTCTTCATATACCTGAATTGACGCGGTATCGCCAGAAAGTCCGATTATTTCGCCGACCAAACGCTCTTCACTCACCCGAACCACATCATACATCTTGCTACCCTTCATGCCTTTCGCTACAACAAGCGGTCCTGATACTTTGGTAATTTCACCTTTCCTCATTATTTATCCTCCAAGAAAACATCAGCTCCAACAGCTTTCTTAATCACACCTCTTATCCTTTCAATAGCAAGTTTTGTCTTACCCCTTCCAGTCGGGATGGGAATCAAACAAGGAATGGGTTGATTACGGTATTTCATCAAAATAGCATCTAATTCTTCGATAAACTCTTCAGTAAAAAAGATAATCTTAAAGCCTTGAGCAACAAGCTCTTCGACAACCTGAGCACCCTCGCCTTCTCTAATATACACAACATGTGCTCCAGTTACCAGAAATGGCATTATTGTTTCTTTTTGCCCGATTATTGCTATTGCTTTACCAGACATCAGGGATACTTTCCTTCAAATCATCAACCGGAACTTCGTTCAACTTACCCCAATAAACTTGCCGCAGTTTTTTTATTTCGGCAAGCTTAAATTGATAATACGCAAACAATGGTTCGACGCCAAAAGTCATCTTACGTGCCTGGCGCAAGAATTCTAACCTCAGCTCTTCGTACATCCTTTCTAGTTTCAGGAAGGATCTATTTTGTTCAAAGTATGCTCCTCCTTTATCCATTACTCCAGCATAAGGTGTTGTAAAAAAATTTTTACCCAGTACATCATACCCACTCTTCAAATTATCGACAAATATTTCTCGGCCAAGGGTGCCGTATTCTATAAATACCTGGTTAAATATTTCGCGCGTGTTTTCAAAGTGCCGTGCTCTAAAAAAACTACGGATATTCTCAAGGTCAAAATAAATCTGAAAATAGCCTTTAAAAAACGGCATTGTCTGGGCAGTTTCGTACATGTATTTGCACAAAATTTTATCGAGGTTTGCCGAAAGTATAAACGGGTCTTTGTCCATTGCAAATCTTTCAATCTCTTCAATGGTTTCAGGCCAGTCTTCAATTTCCGCACCGGGTTGTGCATAAAGTAAAGAATCACTACCCTCTTTCAATTTCACCTTTATATTATGAATCTGCTGGGGCCAGTCTATATACTGTTGGATCTCACTGTGCTGGCAGTATTTTCTGAATAAATCCTCAACCTGATTCTCTTCCAAATCAAACCCTGCGGTAATATCTTCATGCCCAATATAAGGTGAATCTGATAGTATTGTCGCAAAATTGCTTAACGTACTGGCGATGAGTCGGTCAAAATGGCTTTTCGTTAGTAACCGAGCCTCGCGTGCGCGTATAATACCATTTACATATGCATACCTTGTATCGTCAGTTCCTTTTATCATCGTGATTCAGTTATCTTTATTATTTCGCCCGCTTCATTGAGGGTCACGGTCAAAATCCGGTCAATCTCCATCTCATCAACAGTTGTCACTTTTTTTTCGAACTTCAATCGAAAGACTTTTCTCAACACCTTTGGTGTACCAAGTAACAGTTTTCTGTAGATTGCACTCTGCGGCTTGACTTTCCTCTCCAGTATTTTCGGGTCAATTCCTTTAAACTCTGGGAATTTTTTAAAAACCATCCTTTTTATTCTATTGACTGTTTTCTTATTAATCATTTTTGCTACTTCCCTTTTTTTAAAAAAATTTTGTGCTCCAGTCGAAACGTGGGATCACCATATAAGACAAACTGGAGTAGCGTCTTCTGGTCATCGTCATCTAAAAACCCTTGACGTCTCAACACTTTCCGCGCAAAATCAAGCTTTGCATTTTTAAAGCTCTCACCCAATGTGAGACCCTGGTTCACATATTCAAAAAAGTATTTTACCATGAGATCAGCCTCACTCGACGGTGGGGCAACTGGTCCATAGGCAAGTGTGGTTGAACCACAAAATCCGTAAATTCTTTTTTCACCAAGAAGCTTGAGGGACATCGCATTTTCTTGGGATTTGTTCAAAATATATGCTCCATAACAGGCTTCACACCCAACCACACCTGATGCTTTTTTGATATTTTCTAAGCCGATGGCAACCGGGTATTTGCCACCTTCTTGACCGTACCAATTCGCTGAGAGTTTACTGCCGTGTAGGTTGAAGTATAAAAAGTCCTTATTTTGTAGCCATCGAGCTTTGAATGTCTTGCTTTTGACCGGCGGTGAAACCTTCATATCTCTGACCCTACCGATTTGCTGGTATACATTCTCTGATGCCTTTTCCCAGACTTTCGTACTTATACCAAATGACTTCAGTGTAGCCTTGCTGTATTTCTTCAATTGTCCGATAATAAAACCGGCTCCATTATTATCCGGGATGCGTGCACAAATCCGTTCCGGGATAAGAAAATCATTATCCCTTGAAGCATATGGATTATCCGACAACACTTTCTTATCGTTGTCATCACACGGGTTTTTAAGTCGAAAAAAGGGCACTACCTTATCGCCGCCCAGAATCAACAAGCAGTCGATATTACCCCATTTTATCTCTACTTGTTGGATAAATTTTCTGATTGATCGTGCATCTTTTTTTGTTTTTTTTACCTTAAATCGATTTTTTCTATCATAGTACAAGAACATCATCTGATGTTCTTGTTTGTTTTTAATGTATTTTTGCACTGCTTTTTCCAGGTTCAGAATATTGCCAATCTGTCGTTTTAGTACATCTTTGCCGCTGAGAATGAGTATGCGCATTGGAGATTATATACAATAAATACAAGGTGTCAAGAAACCCCCACACCTAATCCTTCATTATGCTGGTGCTATCAGCAAATGCTTATGTTTGAACAACACGGATGACTTACGAAATATCGCATGCAGAAAACGGTCGATTAGGTGTGGGGGTTGACATGTATCGATATATCGGGTATAATTTATAACTCGGGGCGTGGCGCAGCGGCTTAGCGCGCATGGTTTGGGACCATGAGGTCGTGGGTTCAAATCCCACTGCCCCGATGAAATAGATATATATATACAATAATATAGGAAAGTGTCAGAACGAAGGTCGTGGGTTTCCCGTTTCTATCATTGATTCTCCATTATGGATACGGGATCTTCGCCCTGTGCTAGCGCGTCGGGCTCGACAAATCCCACTGCCCCGATTATTCTACCCCGTAGAGATTGAACCCAGCTTGCTGAAAGGAGGTAATATGCCGTGGAAAACAGAACTCAAGAATAATATCTGCACCATTGAACAACTTAAAGAATATATCGATTTAACACCCCTTGAACAAAGACAACTGAAAAGGGTTATCGAGAAACATCCCATGAGCATTACCCGTTACTATTTGTCTTTAATCGACAAAAAAGAACCAAATGACCCTATCCGGAAAATGGTAATCCCTTCAGTCGAGGAATTTAATTTGTCCGGCTCCTGGGACCCAAGCGGCGAAATGCAAATAACAAAAATGCCTGGATTACAGCACAAATACGCATCCACTGCCCTAATCTTGTCCACTAACCGGTGCGCTGCCTACTGCCGGTATTGTTTTAGAAAAAGACTCGTTGGTTTATCAACCGGAGAAATAATCAGCAAGTTTGATGAAGCGGTTGAGTACATAAATAAACATGCAGAAATCACAAATGTCCTGATTAGCGGCGGTGATGCGTTGATTCTACCAACCAAAATAATTGAAAATTTTCTCGAGAAACTTTCTAAAATAGAACATCTGTATTTTATGAGAATCGGCTCAAAGGTTCCAGTGATCTTCCCGGAACGTATATTACAGGATAAAGATCTTTTATCTGTGCTGAAAAGATTTTCAATCCCAGACAGAAAATTATACATAAGTACCCAGTTTAATCATCCCCGGGAATTGACCAGAAAAGCAATTCGCGCAATTAATAAATTAATTCGCCGGAGTATTATCATAAATAACCAAACTGTGCTTCTCAAGGGCGTTAACGATGACCCTGATATTATCGCTGATCTGCAGAACAAATTAGCCGGCATCGGCATCATCTCCTACTATGTATTTCAATGCAGACCCGTGAAACGTGTGAAGCAAAATTTTCAGGTGCCGATTTACAAAGGATTGCTAATCGTCAACAAGGCTATGAAAAAACTCAATGGTCATAGCAAACGATTCCGCTATGTGATGTCACACCGTACTGGTAAGATCGAAATACTTGGTATTATTGATGATGAAGTGTATTTCAGATATCACGAAGCAAGAGACCCAAAGAACTTAGGTAGGCTTTTCAAGCGTAAGATTAACTATACTGCAGGCTGGCTGGACGAACTTTAATGGAAATTAGCTAAAGCACTCGATATAACCTCGGAAACTATAGAATCAGAGGAAGAGTATTTTACACCGTAAACCAACTAACTATACCAATTGATTTTTTACAAGCTGGGCAACCTCAGCAGGCGTTTCACCTACCTTAATACCACACGCCTCCAACACCTTAACCTTTTCTGCTGCGGTGCCTGAAGTGCCGGATATTATTGCCCCAGCATGGCCCATACGTTTATCAGCCGGTGCGGTTTTACCCGCGATAAAACCAAAAACTGGCTTTTTAAAATATTTCTTCACATACTCTGCAGTATCTTGTTCGTCTCGACCACCAATCTCACCGACTATAACAACTGCTTCAGTATTATCATCCTTGGCAAAAAGCTTTAAACAATCGATGAATTTAGTTCCAATTATCGGATCACCGCCAATGCCAAGGCAGGTTGATTGACCGAGTCCGGTTTTTGTAATATGGTCGACGATTTCATAGGTAAGAGTCCCGCTTCGAGATATAACGCCCACGTTACCTTTTTTGAAGATATTACCAGGCAAGATACCAACTTTTGCTTCACCAGCAGAAACAATACCCGGCGAATTTGGTCCAACCAGACGACAGTCTTTACCATTAAGATAAGCAGTAACCTTAATCAGTTCGATTGTCGGTAGTCCCTCAGTAATGCACACAACCAACTTCACGCCAGCATCAACTGCCTCGTAAATAGCACTTATCGCAAATTTAGCAGGAACAAAAATAACTGATGCATTCGCCTCAGTTTTCCTAACTGCTTCAGCCACAGTATCAAAGACTGGCACACCTTCAACTTCCATACCCCCCTTACCCGGGGTCACTCCAGCAACAACCCTGGTCCCATATTTTATCATCTGGCTGGTGTGGAAATTTCCGTCGCGGCCAGTTATCCCCTGCACCACAAGTCTTGTGTCTTTGCTAATTAAAATACTCATTTGATCGCTCCTTTCAGTCTATTTGAGTAGTTCAATCGCCTTTTTCGCACCGTCATCCATACTTTGGGCAAAAATCAGACCTGCCTCTTTTAGTATTCCCATTGCTTTTTCTTCATTTGTACCAGTTAAACGGGCGACAATCGGCTGTTTAATACTAAGTGCCTTTTTAGCTTCCAATATGCCATTAGCCACATCATCGCAGCGCGTGATTCCACCGAAGATGTTAAAGAATACTACCTTTACATTCTTATCGCGCAGTAAAATATCCAATGCATTTTTGACTTTCTGGGGTGAAGAAGACCCGCCAATATCGAGGAAGTTCGCTGGTTCACCGCCAAAGTGTTTCACCAAATCCATTGTTGCCATAGCCAAACCAGCGCCATTGACAACACAACCTATGTTGCCGGTAAGTTTTACATAAGATAGATCGGATTCTCGCGCCATTTGCTCACTCTCATCTTCACTTTCACGGTCGCGCATCGCTTCAATATCCGGGTGTCGATAGAGACCATTGTCATCAAAATTAATTTTGGCGTCAAGGGCAATAAGTTCGCCTGAATCAGTTACAACAAGCGGATTGATTTCAGCCAGGGATGAATCGAGTTCAATGAACATCTTGTACAGTTTTTCAGCAATCTTGGCACAGGCGAATGCTGTTTTGGGGTTATCATATAAAAACAAACCTATTTGGCGCGCCTTGTGGGGCAAGAATCCGATTAAAGAATCAGCATAGACTTTAAATATCGCCTCAGGTTTTTTTCGAGCTACCTCTTCAATCTCAACCCCACCTTCTTTACATGCCATCATAACAGTCTTTTTTGCAGTTCGGTCATTTATGATGCCCAGATATGCCTCGCTGGCTATGGAAACTGCCTCGGATACCAAAACTTTTCTCACTGGAAGACCCTTAATCTCCATGCTGAGAATCTGCTTGGCATATTCTTTGACTTCTTGCTCAGTCTTGGCAACCTTTATGCCACCTGCTTTACCTCGACCCCCGACATGCACCTGAGCTTTGATAACACAGGGCAAGCCAAGTTCGCCAGAAACAGCAACAACCTCGTCAATGCTTACGCACATTTTTTCCTTAGGTGTTGGAATGCCGTATTTGTTGAAAATTTCTTTTGCCTGATATTCGTGGATTTTCAATATACCTCCTTGATGATAAATGCCTAAAAATTTTGAGTGTATTTTTGAATATCAAAAGTACACCATAGCATATTCATAATTCAGGCAAAGTCAACATTTAGCATAAAGCCGGTCTAATATGCTTTTTCAGAGCTCTCCACATAAATCCCTTGACAAATGTTTTATTTTTGTTAAACTTAAAGGCAGATGTAACAACTTTGTTCGTATTATTAACATGTGAGATACATAATGTAGAAACATTCAGGTATACACCTGAATGAAAGGAGGTAAGGATATGTCAAAGAAATACTGTGTTCTCCTTTTCCTGATACCCTTTTTCCTGTTCAGCAGCGAGCTCAACCAAACTGTGTCATTCTCCATACAAGATCTCCAATTCAAAGAGTATAACGGCTATGATGTCGTCCGATTAGAAGGTTGCACACCAATGACCGCTATCAGTGAACCAGAATTAGCTGTGAAACCTCTCTTAGTGCTCATACCTGCCAGCGCGACGGTCAAGCACGTCCAAGTCATCGCTTCAGAAAAAGTAGGGGTCATGGGTAATTATAATATATTGCCCGCGCAAATCCCCGAACCAATCTCACTACCTAATAGCCAACCCTTTATCAAACCGGATAAAAACGTTTACTCAGGTACAAGTGAATATCCTGGAATACTTGCTGAACTCACCCATATTGGAACAAAAGGCGGTTTCAGGATAGCAACAATCGCAATCTATCCGCTTCAATATGTACCTAAAACAGGCAAGCTCTTTCTTTACACGAATATTACCTTTAGAGTAATCTATGAACAGGGCAAGATCGCACCTGAGACGATATGGAAGAAAGAGTATGATTATCAAAAAGAAGCGGTCAGGAAATTAGTAATAAACCCCGAATATATTGAGCAATGGTGCCCAATAGTAAATGAAAACGCACGGTCAATAAATATGGATGAGGATGGTCCGACATTTGTTGATCCTGAATATGCAATAATGGTTGATGATGCGTATGCGTCGTATTTCCAACCCTTGAAAGAATGGAAAACAAGAAAAGGGGTTGCCACTGAGATATTCCTTGAGAGCTGGATCTTAGCTAATTACTCTGGCGCAACCAATGAAGACAAGATCAGAAACTTCATCATTGATTACAACCAAAATCATGGAACCTTCTACTTTCTGTGTGGAGGTGACTGGGGTATTTTCCCGATGAAAGCAGTGACCACGGTTGATGACCCTAGTACACCCAGTGATTTCTGGTATGCTGATTATGACGATGATCTATACACTGAGGCATATATTGGAAGGGCATCAATAGGCAGTGCTGCTGAAGCAGGAACCTTTGTAAACAAGGTCCTCAAATACGAAAAAGAGACACCGACAACGTGTTTCCATGAAAAGATATTCCTCCCCGGCTATTTACTGTGGAGCGGGTATGGTTGTCCAGTCAACGATACTATCGCTTTGTATGATCCAACATCATGGCTTGATGCCAAGCGCTACGACGAGTTAAACCCGTTATCAACAGCTGAAATAAGCGATTCATTTAATGTCGGCTATGGTTACACGGATATTGCAGCTCACGGGGCATGGGATAAATGGGGTGGCACAAGCTACCACACCAATTCAGATGCTGATGCATTAACAAATGCACCGCCCTTAACCGGTGTCATTACTGCAATCTGTTGTAATATTGGCCAGCTTGACTATAGCAGTGACTGCTATGTAGAACATATGATGAATAACCCCAATGGTGGCAGCGCTGCGTTTTGGGGTAATAGCCGGCATGGCTATGGTCAGATCGATTCTTATGGACGTTCTGAATGGCAATGCATCTGGTTTAATGCAGAGTTGACTATTAATGACGTCTACAATATTGGTAGGACTGTTGGCGCTACTAATGACCGATGTGCGCCTTATGCACCAGGCGATGAATATGTCTTCCACTGCATGAATTGTAGTGTGCTCTTTGGTGACCCGGAACTGTGCCAATACTCTTACTATCCTGACGTGTTGACTGGCACGCACAATGCAGTTATTCCATTGGGCACTGGAACATTTGATGTAACCGTAACCGATACGAGAGCACCGGTTGAGAATGCCACGGTGTGTCTATGCTGCAAGACCGACACGATGTATCGCGTTGCCTACACCAATGCATCAGGGGTTGTCAGTTTCAGTACTAATCTAGCGATAGAAGATGATACGGTTTTCATTACGGTAACCAAAAAAGACTATATCCAGTATGAGGGTTATGCAATAGTCACCCTGATCGGTGTCAATGAGTGGGTAAACACTGGAGCATACATTTTTGGGCTAATGCCACCGCATCCAAATCCAGCTAAGGATCGATTAGACATTACTTATACGATCGCCAGGGATCAAAACGTTTCACTTAAACTGTTTAATACTGCTGGCCAACTTGTATCAACACTTGCCAGCGGTAGAAAAACTGTTGGGAAACACACTATGACCTGGCAAGCTCACAATGCGGTTTCGTCTGGTATTTACTTCTTAGAACTGACCGCCGGGAAAGAATCGACCGTACAGAAGGTAGTTCTCATTAAAGACTAACTAAAAAAAGTCCCGCCCGGATAAGGGCGGGACTTTTTTTATTAACTAACATAGCATACGTATCTCCAGCGTCCTGTGAAAACATTAATTAGAAACTTCACAACCAGTCTCTTCATTATCATCCTGCTCATTTGTGCGGTTCACCTGCCCTTTTCTTCAAAATCCCAGAAACCCAAGGTCTCATATCCCGCAGATACTTATTTTAAACAAGGTCTGGGTTTCCTGTCGCTTGATTCTCTGCCCCTTGCGGAAAGGGCTTTTAAATCAGCCATTGCTTATCAACCGTCTTTTGCCCCATTTCACTTTTATCTTGCTCTTGCATATGAACGGCAAAACAAATATGAACAATCATTAGATGAATACCATAAAGTTACCGATATCGACCCTGAATCCTACCGGGCATTTTACAACCTTGGCAAGATACTCGGAAATGCCAAAGAATATCATTATGCCATTACTGCGCTTAGACGGGCAGTACAACTTAACCCTTATCATGTTAGCGCATTTGAAGACCTGGCTAAGTTGTATATTGAAACTGGAGACCTCGAAAGCGCAGAAAAGGTTTATGATTATCTAAAAAAGCTTAACCCTGGTGAATAAGATTATCACAAAACAAAGATTACTACTTGCACTCATTTTTCTCTTTATGGTAGGGTTTAAAGTACAGACTGTTTACCGTAGTCAAGATTTCAATCTAAAAGACGATACCGGGTTCTTTTGGACCGAATCAGCGCTCCAGCAAAGAAGTGCCAGATTAATAGCAACCAATGGCAGGCTTCCGATATCAGACAAAAAATCTCAATATCCCGAAGGCTTGACATATCAAGATCGGCTAACTGTTCTCCTGGAGATTACTTCGGGTTATATCTATCGGTTGTTTGTCCCAAAAACTGTGCCGTTCCATCTTTATCTTATTATTTTTATATCAATCTGGTCTTCTTTATCAGTCATACCTCTTTATCTATCGATATATCTATTAACTAAAAGTAAAAATTCGAGTTTGTTAGGATGTATGTTCTATGCCTTAACTCCGGCGGTCTATATCACAGTAACCGCACCCGCTTTTGAATTGCAGGATTTTGCGCTGCCTTTAATTTTCACCCACTTATATTTCTTCGCACGTGCCGTGAAGACGAACAAACCTTTGAAATATTCATATGCAGCTTTATCAGGTG
Source organism: bacterium (assembly GCA_049647125.1). GTDB lineage: Bacteria > Hydrothermota > Tepidihabitantia > SM23-42 > SM23-42 > JAUVZL01. The sequence goes on from JBARXC010000152.1 coordinate 24,949, forward strand.
CGTTCTTGTTTGTCGCACTGAGTTCATGGCACCTTACCCAGTTTTACTATGCGCTATTCGTGTTGTTTTTTATTACCATCGCATTTTTTGTCCCGGCAACAGACATAAAACCATTTTGCGTGATTGCGGGCATGAGCGCCTTAGCCGGCTTGCTGGTTCCCGTACTCCAAACAGCCGGTTTCTTGTTTTCTTTTTCCATGCTCATGTCTTACGGCGTTATCCTCAGTATGTTAATCCCAGAAAAAAATGTTTTGCTAAAAAGAATATCGCTATTCCTGGTTGTCGGCATATCAATCTTGGTCACAATACTTGTTGCGACCACAAGAATCCCAGAATACAGCCTTGTCTATGGTCTCATGCTTGAAAAAATCAAACATCTCGGCATAAGACCTGATGATCCATCAAAGCTCTCCTGGGAGACTCTCGTCATGTGGGTTTCACCTTTTACAAGCCCTTCGGTCAAAGAAATCGCCATTTTTATCGGTACACTTTTAATTGTTGGGTTCGCCGGAACCGTCATAAATCTAAGAAAACTTTTCAAGAAAATAATAAATACATGCGACGGGCTTTTTCTTTTCTTTACTGTAGCATTTCTTCCCTTGTATCTCCTGCTCATTAGGTTAGATGCTTTTCTCGTCTGGTTTTTGTCATTGCAAGCTGCCTACGTGTTCCGATTTCAAAAAAAGGGTATTCGTCTTGCCTCTATATTGTGCCTGTGTATCAATGCTTTTCTCCTTTTCAACCAACCACTAAAAATACTTGGCCCAAAGCATAATTATCTGCTTGGGGTTATTAAGTATATCAGAAATCTAACTCCAGAAGACGCGGTCGTGCTGACTAGTTTTGCCTACGGTCCATCAATAATCACCTATGCAGAGCGGTCAATAATACTCCATCCTAAATTTGAAGCCAAGAATATGACCACGAAAGTCAAGTTGTTTGAACATAAGCTCTTCGAGCCTGAAGATGAGTTCTATGAATACTGCATGACTTATGGCGCGGATTATTTTGTCTATCAGGCTGACATGGTGTTAGCGCGCGGTTCTGAATCTATTAGATACCGTACTCACAATCTGACTATAAATAAAGACTGTGTTGCCTATAAATTACATTTTCAACCGGGTAACCTGAACCATTTTGAACTAATATACTCAAACCCGCATTATAGGGTCTACCGTGTCTTGAAACCGGGTGCTTGGTTACACCACAAATCAGCCGGATATTTTAGAATCTACGATGAACAAATCGTTGACTTAAATAAATTGGGGATATTCTAAAGAGTTTTTCATGGAAAAATTGAAATATTATATCAAATCAGTACGCTGGTTTGAAATCGCGGTACGCACGGGTGCGCCAGTCCTTGCGATTCTTATCGCTTTGCCAGAATTAAATCTGGTCACGGGTTTCAAAATACTACATGCTTTCTTCGCTTTTTTTCTTTTATGGACACACGGTTACGCATTCAATGAATGGGGCGGATATGGTTTTGATAAGTTGGATGAGTCAAAGGCGAAAAAACCACTCCTTGCCGGTCACGTATCTCACCGCGAGTTCCTGATTCTTTCGATTGTCTTTGCTGGGATCAGCGTTGTCCTATATGCAATATTGGATATGAAGTTGCTTGTTATTGTCTTCTTTGATATTATCATGGGGATATTATATGTGCATCCAAAAATACTCTTAAAGAATGTACCGATAGTTTCTTTTGTGATCCTCTTTATCGTATCGGTAAATGATTTCTTACTCGGCTGGCTGGTCTTTTCGCCGAGTATCTCAAAAGGATTGTTAATTGGAATGTATTTTGGCTTATTAGGTATCACTGGACAGCATTTTCATGAAGCAGGTGATTGTGATTCTGACAAAAAAGCAAATATCAGAACTAATGCAGTAAGATTTGGTAAGAAAAATATCTTTATCATCGGTTTTATCTTCTACACGCTTTCCTGTATATATTTCATATTTCTCTCGTTTACAAAAATCATCCCGCAATACTTATACATTGTACTTTTGATAACCTACCCGATTTATTTTACCATCTTCTACAAATGCCTGAAATCTAGTATGGGCTCTTCAGACGTGCGTTGTTTTGTTAAAAGATATAGACAACTCTATGGATTTATTGGGCTATGCTTCGTTGTCCAGTTGCTTTTGGGAATTTAAATATCAAATAAAGATTTATCTCCATTAGTGATACAATATTAGATTGTATGAACTTCCCAAACTTCTTAAGTTCATCTTTGCCTGTTAACTGAAGGCTCTACTCCGGCAAAGATGCTCTTATTCTAAACTTAGATCATCAGTCCATTCAGGAACATTAACTCTGAATATCGTGTCTATGGTCTGTCTGAAACCCTCATCGAGTCCGCATCTTTCTAATCCGGTTAAAGCGCGTCTGTATTCTTTGGTAGTAATGCGCCGATTTATGTCAGGAAACTGATCGGCTTTATAGGTTGGATAGTACTGCGCCATAACGTTCACGACAGTATGGACTGAGAGATGTTGATTAATGAACTCAAAGCATCCGCTACTGCCAGCAATGTCGTTGGGTAATACAAGATGTCTTATCAAAAGACCTCGCTGGGCAATACCATTTTCCATTTTCAAATCACCAACCTGCCGATACATTTCTTTCAGCGCTGGTCTAACAACATCCCAGTAATCTTGCACTATTGAATATTTTTCAGCGTGTCGGTTATCAGCATACTTGATATCCGGCATATAGATATCAATGATCCCTTCAAGCAGCTTAAGGGTTTCAAGAGATTCATAACCACCACAATTATAGACAATGGGGATGTCCAAGCCCTTGTCTTGTGCAATCGCCAGCGCCTTTACAATCTGCGGCACCCATGGTGTCGGTGTCACAAAATTTATGTTGTGACAACCCAGATCCTGTAACTTGAGCATCATTTCGCCAAGCTCTTCCAGTGTCGTCTCTTGACCCATGCCGAGTTGACTAATTTGATAATTTTGGCAAAATACGCAATGCAAATTGCAATTCGTGAAAAAAATTGTTCCAGAACCATGTTTCCCTACAAGCGGCGGTTCTTCGCCAAAATGTTGATGAAATGATGAAGTTTTGACTTTTATCCCTGCATGGCAATTACCGATTTCGCCTTCCAGCCTTTTAACCTTGCATGCACGTGGACAGATCCGACAAGGCGAGAGTAGATTATAAAATTCTTCAATCAATTCTTTTGTAATCTTTCTCAGCACTTATCTATTATTCCTTTTTTACCCTTAGTTTTAGCCCTTTTTCCGCCCTCTCTTCACCCTCTTTAAACCCTCTAAACTGTATCCATACTTATAGTAAGCGGCACAGGAGCCTTCAGATGACACCATACAGGGACCAACCGGTGTTAACGGAGTACATTTCTTGCCAAACAATTTGCACTTGACTGGCAGACTTATCCCGAGCAGAACTTTGCCGCAAATACACCCCTTGGGAATGACCGATTTCGGCACTTCTACAGAAAATCTTTTCAATGCATCATACTTGCGATATTGTTCCTTAAAAGCCAGCCCTGATTTTTTAACCAAACCAATACCGCGCCATTTTGCATCGGATGGTTCACAAACTTTATATAATATCTCGAGTGCCTTCTGGTTGCCCTCTGGTTTAACAACCTTGCTATATTCAATAGTAATGTCTGCCTTTTTATCTGCCAATTGCTTTACGAGATTCAAAATGCCGCGCAAGATCTCGATCGGTTCAAACCCGGTAACACAACCAGGCATGTGGTACTGTCTGGATAGAAACTCATAAGGTTTAGTACCGATTATCGTGGACACGTGGCCTGGTAAAATAAACCCCTGGACATTTATGCGCGGTGAACCGGCAATGAAATCCAAAGCTGGTGGTATGAGTTTAAAAGCCGGCAAAACATAAAAATTGCCAATCCCTTTTGTTTCAGCAGCCAAAACAGTCGCGGCAATTGTTGGCGACGTGGTCTCAAAACCAATGCCGATAAAAACAATATCCTTGTTCTTATTGGCTTCGGCAATACTTAGTCCATCTAAGGGTGAATAGACAACTTGTGGCGCATAACGTTCTAAGCTCGACACGGTACCAGGTACGCGCACCATATCGCCGAAGGTTACGATAATAATGTTCTTCTCTTGGGCAAGTGCCACGGCGTGATCTATGGTTTCTTGAGAAGTAACACAAACTGGACAACCAGGACCCGATAATAATCTCAATTGCTCAGGCATCATTGCTCTAATGCCGGAACGGGCAATTGACATAGTATGAGTACCGCAGACTTCCATTAGACTAATTTGCTTAGCGCTCATCAAATCGCTTATCGTCTGAATAATTTTCTCGATAATATTGTGCATCAATCTGCTAATTCTACATTGGGTTTAATAACTAAATCTTCTCAATCTTTGGACGATATACCTTGACTGTATTGCGACCTGCTCCCTTTGCCTCATAGAGCGCAGCATCCGCTAATCTAATGAGCTCTATAGCTGATGTAGCATCATCTGGATAAGAAGAAACACCTGCCGAGAAAGTTACCTTGACTTCCTCGGTGCCACGGGTGAAATCATACATTTCAAGATCATGGAGTAAGTTTCCAATAATTCTGGCGGCTTCCTGCTTTTTTATTTCAGGGCACATAACAATGAATTCGTCACCACCGTATCGAGCAACGGTATCAGTTTCAGCAAAATGTTTTTCGAAAATCCGAGCTAACTGGATTAAAAGATGGTCTCCAGCCTGGTGTCCGTAAGTATCGTTGTATTCTTTAAATTTATCAAGGTCGATAATGGATACTGAAAGATGGTGTTGGAATCTCTTGGAACGTTCCAATTCGCTGATCATTAATTCCTTGAAGTATGCGATATTGTATATTTTTGTCAGTGGATCAGTATGTGCGGTAGATGTAATATCTGCAAAACTCCTGGTATTGTTGAGCGCAACACCAGCAATACTCGCAACAACACCTAATAGGTTCTTCTCGCGTTCATCCAGATCCTTCTTACGAATAATGGCAATAACTCCAAACCTTCTTTTTTGAAAGAAAATAGGGTAACAGATGTCAGGTTCGAATACAGGGAAGGGTTCGGTCAAACCCAGTATGGCAAATTCATGTCTGCTAATGGTATGTTTTTCATTGAAACTAACACCCACCTTACCCATTCTATTTTTATTATCCAGTTCATAGACGAGTTTGGGCAACCAATTGTCATTGAGCCCTTGGTGCGCAACAACAGTAAGCCTTTTATTTCGCTGATCAGCAAGGAAAACAGCCGTTCCATTTGGATCAAGGCAATTGATCAACAAATCCTTGATTTCTTTGGCGATTTTTTCTGGCTTGAGATTTGAAGTAAGCCTTATCATAGATGCAAAGAATAAGTTATCCACTGAAGCTATCCGCTTGAGTTCTTCGCGTAGATGAAGATTCTCCTTTTTATGCCGGTCCAGTTCATCAGCAAGAATTTCAACGCTATTCAGTACCCTCGTCTTTTTCTTCGTTCTGGACAAAGCGACAATGAGAATTATAAGAACACCCAGAAAAAATACGGCAAAGATCAGTTGAACAAAGAGTCCTGTGTTCATATTTAATTCTATTTATTTTACCTCTTATGTCAATATTATTGACAATTTCAACCCCCGGCGTATAATGGAGAATGGTTAAGCATTTCAATGCCTTTATTTCCTTTGATATGGAGGGCGTGGGTTGCCTGACTTCGTGGCAAGAATTGAAAAAAGAGTCACCCTCATTGGCACAGATAAGAGAACTTGCCACCCAAGAAGTCAATGCTGCAATCCGTGGTATAAGAAACGCACGCCAGGACATTGGTGAAATAATTATCTGTGACTCACACGCCGGCGGTGAAAATCTCCTGATCGACGCACTTGAAACTGGAATCCACCTGATAAAAGGAACACCACGCAATTATTACATGGTTGAAGGAATAAATCAGCAGTTCGATATCCTGTTCTTTATCGGATATCATGCAATGATCGGAACCAAAGGTGCAGGTATGGATCATTCATACTCTTCTTCGTCAATCTACAATATCAAGCTAAATGGCAAGTATGTCGGAGAAACTGAAATAAATGCTGGGGTCGCAGGTCACTACAAAGTACCCTTAGGTCTTGTATCGGGTGATGATAAGCTGGCTAAGGAAGTCAGAAAATTCTTTGGGCAAGAAGTAGAACTCATCATCACCAAGTATGGTATCTCGCGTTTTGCCGCAAAATGCCGACACCCCTACGATATCCAGCAGGAAATAGAAAAGAAAGCTGAACTAGCAGTGAAAAAGGTAAAAAAATTGAACCCCTTTATTTTCCGGCCACCAATAAATGCAGAAATTGAGGTTATTAATACCGTAATCGGCGATGTTATTGAACCAGTACCTGGTTTGAAAAGGGTATCGGCACGAAAAGTAACTTTCCGGACAAAAAATATTATTGAATTCTATCGCCGGCTCAGAGTCATCTGTAACCTTGCGTATACTGTAAAGTAATACCTACCTTACCGAATTGACCCCGTTGGATAACAAACCCCGTAGGAAATCCATGATTTATTTATTCTTCAGCACCTACACCTCAAAGAACGATATTCCCCAACGGGATTTGCTATTCTATTGGTTGTAGTTCAAATTCACAGACCGCAGTCCGTTCTTTACTACTTAGCAAATCCACGGTCCGTAAAGTAATAATATAAAAACCAGGTTCAAGATCCATCGGGTGATATAGCGCTGCTAAATAGGCGACATCACCCGCCTCTATTTGGTCTTTGATCACAACATCGACAATTTCTCTTTTCATCTTCGCTTTATTGATGACTTCATAAGTCATCTTCAATTGATGCATACCATTCTTAGTTTCAAGGTTATAGACCTCGGCGTAGAAGTAAAAAGGGGTGTGGATCAATAATACTGGTCGGGTCATCGGGATGACCCGACCCACTGGTTTGTTGAATTTTTCGTGCGAAAAAGTGTTATCGACCAACCACATTGGAACCAGATCACTAATCTCTTTAGCATCATCCTGATAATCGAGCAGGTTGACCCAAAGAGTTTTCTTACCTACGGTTCGGTTACTGATGTCGCTCATTGTAATTTCCAGCCGATACTCTGCCGGATCGAGCCAGAAATTAACCTCATCAAAGAAAACCCCATGGTCACTGTCTACGGGGATTAGAATACTATTCTTTTCTTTAACGATATTATCCTGGTTATCAAACACCTTCACCTGTCTTGAAAAAGAAATCCCGGTTGTGTCATTAACCAATACGGATAAATATACTTCAAGACGGGTCAGATTTTTCTTTTGTCGAAATCTCCCGGTAGTCATAGCAAACTCGAGTAACGATGTCGATTCAGCTTCTATAAAGCTATCCTGATGCACTTCTTTTAAATGAGGTACTTTCACATGCTCGCCGAATTCTGACCGAGCAATCATCTTATAGGCGCGCGCATACCTGACAAAATCAAAAATCAAACCCTCTCGTTTATATGTCCATATTTCGGCGGGCTTCACTGATTCTCTAACTTTCACGGCAATTTTCTTCTGTGGCCAGATTTCTTCTCTCTTTAAAGGTTCACCGTATTTAACAAATATCTGTATACGCTCATCGCTTATTGGCGAATGCTTGCCATATTGGCGAAAGGCGTGCTCAATCCTCTCTTCAAATTGCTCGCGGTCTGCAGTTTCTTTGTCTTCCCAAAATGCGTTATAGTATTTTCTGCGCTCAGATGCTGATGGTAAATTGATATATTCTTCTGCTGCCAGAGTATCGATCGCTTTTAAACCAAGGAATATCTTTCTTTCAAATTCAAGCAGACGGTAGTAGCGTGCAGCAAATATGTTTACTGCAGTACAGTAGATAATAAGAAGTGCAAAAATGGTTGCCGCTGTTTTTACTATTCTATTTTTCTTCAATTTGCTGCTCCAACTGTGTTCTATCTTCTATTCGGTATGTTCCCGGCGCAATATCATACAACCACTGTTCATTATCAATGTCGTCACCAAATCCGAAGATTTTCACGACTTCAGGATTACCGTTACCCATCTTGTCACAAAACACTACGCGGTAACCCCTTGTGTAGTAATACCATACCTCAAACGGTCTACCCCAATTAGTTATTGGCTTATCCTCAATTTTATCGGGCGGTCCATCTCTGATATAATATTTTCCTCTTTCTGAATCCCTGCCCTGGAGAGTGTGCGTTGAAAATTTATCATCTGCCTCAAGGAGTCTTCTTTCGAACAACCAGTAGTCATTCTTTGACCAGAATTTCTTGAGATAACCTCTTTTTTCAAACTGGCTGAGGCGACTGAAACTTTCATAATCACTGGTCTTTAATAGGTATTGAATATCCCAGTAAAACGGCATCATGGCCATTTTATCATACTCATATTCAATACTAAACTTCTTAGTCGCTGAAAACGATCCACCAGATGCTGGGTCTTGAACTGTGATTCTATAGCAGTACGTGCCTTCAATAAAATCAGCCAGCAATATATCTATCGTATCAACCTGGGAATAACCATATTTCAAGCGTCGCACACTCTTTGCGAACACGGTATCCTCAAGACTATCAATAACCTGATACTCTACTTGATAATAGAGACTGTCCGGAACTAAACCATAGAGCTCCAGATATACGAGCAGAGTATCTTGATAAGAAAAAGTAGAATGGACTACGGGGATAAGAGGAAAATTATGAAAGAGAATATCATCTCGATCTGGTTTTCTACCAAATACTATATCACTATTCCATAAGACAGCGGTATCTGACAGGATCTCAAAAGTGTCAATGAAGGAAGTATCGTATTCACTATTATTTATGGAAAACGAATAGTGGAAATCACCAGCATACAAAGATGCTGAAATATAATCAACCAAAGTCTTGTCTTCTTGCTCAGCAGTAATATAATTTCCTTTTGTCCCTTTAATGTATGCGGAGTCATTATCTGATACATCATAGATATCAAATTGATATTCGAATGATACAAAAACCGAATCACCTAACCGTAATGTTTCCTGTTCAGCTTTTGATAATACCAAATTTATCGGTATCTGATACCAGAGTTCTATGTAATCGTCGTCAAAACAGTATAATTCAACGACCGGCCCCGATAAAAAAAATAAGTATGTTAAAAGTAACATAAGTCCTCCTCTCAAATTATTATAACAACACAATGTGTGATGTCAAGGTTAGACAGGCTGACCGAGAATGTCGAAATTTGTAGCGGAGAGGGGGTATCAGCAACTGGTATTGACCGTTGGCAATATATATATAGAATAACAAATGACCAAAGGGTATTTATCTTTTACCTTGCATTCCCACCTGCCCTGGGTCTTAGGCCATGGCCGATGGCCACATGGCACCGATTGGTTGAGCGAGGCAGCTGCTGAATGCTATATCCCGATCTTAAATCAGTTAAATAGATTAGTCGAACAAGGCTACTGCCCCCGTATTAATATCGGTATCACGCCGATTTTACAGGAGCAGTTAAAGTCGCAGCATTTTCACAACGAGTTTGAATTTTATTTAGAACACAAGATTGAGGCGGCTGAAAATGATATTACCGAATTCAGGCGTAAGGGTCAAAAGCAATTTCTCGGTGTAGCAAAGATGTGGCGTGATTTTTATGTAAATATTGAACACGATTTCATAGATACTTTCAAAAGGGATTTGACAAGTGCATTCAGCCGCCTGCAAAAGCAAGGCTGTATTGAAATCATTACTTCGGCTGCAACCCATGGTTATCTACCCCTGCTTAAACACGACCGTTCAGTTAATGCCCAGATCAAACTCGGGGTGCAGACTTACAAAAGGAATTTCAATAAACCACCGAGCGGTATCTGGCTGCCAGAATGTGCTTACCGACCTGCTTATGCATGGTCGCCGACCATTGGTTCGGACCAGAATACCTATGCGCGACAAGGTATTGATGAATTCCTCAGCAAAAGCAATATTGACTATTTTATTGTTGACACACACCTCTTAAAAGGCGGTAAGGCAATCGGCGCTTACTTAGCAAGGTTCAAAGCCCTGGCAAATCTTTGGCAGCATTTTAAAAAGGAATTCGTTGAAATCAAAGAAGATTTTGATAAAACCCCTTATGAGGTTTATTTGGTTTGCTCAAACCCTCAATTTAAGCCCGTCGCTATATTTACCCGCGATCCTCAAACCGCGCTCCAGGTCTGGAGCGGTGGTGTTGGGTATCCTGGAGAATCATTGTATCTTGATTTTCACAAAAAGAAATTTCCCAGTGGTTTAAGATACTGGCGCGTCACTGATCCTAAACTTGATTTGGCAATGAAGCAAAATTATGATCCAGATATCGTTGAAAATAAAATAAAAGAACATGCCCAGCATTTTCTATCCTTGATAAAAGAGTTGTCAAATCAATATTATGCGAAAACTAATAAACCTGCTCTGATATGTACACCATTTGATACCGAACTATTTGGACACTGGTGGTTTGAGGGTCCTCGCTGGTTGTATCATATCCTTAAGGCAGTTGAACAAGACCCTGAGATTGAATTAAGTACTGGTAATATGCTCCTTAACGAATATAACCCTGAAAAAATCATATCTTTACCTGAAGGTTCATGGGGAGAAGGAGGTTTTCATTATATCTGGTTGAACAAATGGACTGATTGGACATGGGAAAGAATCTATCAAGCTGAGGATAAATTCTATGCGCTTTATGACCATTTCTCAAATACGCAAGACAAAAACAAATTAACTTTGCTCAAGCAACTCGGACGTGAGCTTTTGCTCTTGCAGTCCTCTGACTGGCAGTTCCTCATATCCACGTGGAGTGCACGCGATTACGCAGAACTGCGCTTTAGTCGTCATTTTGATAACTTCATGTATTTAGCAAAAGTTCTTGAGAGAAAAAAGCCCAGTGAAGACGAAATGAATTTTCTCAAAGATGTAGCTGAGCAGGATTCTTGCTTCCAAAATTTGGATTTATCAATATTTGCAAAAATATAACCACTGCCTATCCCGTCTTTGCCCGAATTTCTCATTCGGTTGCAAAGATGAGGATCCCGCATCTTTCTTGTTCATAGATCCTATGCCCTTTGTAGTTGCTCAATTCATCCCGCCCCTTTACAAAAGAGCTGGATTCATTGAGCAGCCTGATAAATCACCTGTCTGCCTCAGGCTGAGGCAACTACATTCTTCATTATTGACTTTTCAACCTTTTTAAATATCCTAATATAGTGATCAAGGTCAGTGAATGGAAGCACGAACGAGAACGTATGGTAAAAGAACAGATTGTGGCACGTGGTATTGAAGACACAAGGGTTATTCAAGCAATGAACAAGGTTCCCCGACATCTATTTATCGAAAATACATACTATCATCAGGCATATAATGATTATCCCTTACCTATCGGGCAGAATCAGACCATATCTCAACCCTATATGGTTGCTTCTATGACTGAATTACTTGAATTAAAGGGTAATGAAAGGGTTCTCGAAATCGGCACAGGTTCAGGATATCAAACAGCAATATTGGCACTTTTGTGCTCAACTGTCTACTCAGTGGAGCGAATCTCTGAACTAACCAGGAAAGCACGACTGACGCTCAAACAATTGGGTTTTAGTAATATCAACCTGATTGTCAGAGATGGGACCTTAGGATGGTCTGAGTTCGCGCCGTATAATGGCATCATCGTTACTGCTGGCGCTCCAGAAATACCAAATGCATTGATCAAGCAGCTCGCAAATAACGGTCGAATGGTCATCCCAGTCGGTAATGAGGCTTCCCAAACACTTAATTTTGTAGAAAAACACAAGGGGCGTATTTATCGCAAAGAATTTTTTGGTTGTGCATTCGTTCCTTTAGTAGGTAAAGGAGGGTGGAAGTGACATTAAAGAAATCACATGTAACCCCTCGACCCACCAAAGATCATGGCGGGCTCGGGATACTGAATTTTGCGACCCAAATCCGAGATTTGGGCATGTATTACAAGGTAACCCCTCGATGGCATAGCCACTCGGGATACTGAATTTTGCGACCCAAATCCAAGATTTGGGCAAAATTCGTACGGGGCGTAGCGCAGCGGTTTAGCGCGCATGGTTCGGGACCATGAGGTCGTGGGTTCAAATCCCACCGCCCCGAGTTACGAGAAATGGAGCAAGGGAGAAAAAAATAAGGAAAATAATAGCAGTAATTGGTGGTTCAGAGCCGGACGAGAAAAGTCTAAAAATCGCTGAAGAGGTTGGTGCTTTAATTGCTAAAAAAGGAGCCGTGCTTATCACCGGCGGCATGGGCGGCGTCATGAATGCGGCTTCAAAAGGGGCAAAGAGCGCCAATGGTCTGGTTATTGGAATTCTGCCAACTGACAATAAAGCACATGCCAATCCTTATATTGATATACCGATTGTTACTGGTATGAGCGAGGCAAGAAACATAATTATCGCCCGAACCTGTAATTGTGCCGTAGCGATCAACGGAAAATATGGTACGCTTTCTGAAATTGCATACTGTCTAATGTTTAATGTCCCGGTCGTTGGTATCAATACCTGGGACATTGGTGCACCTATAAAAAAAGCAAGTAGTGCAGCGCAGGCAGTAAAAATAATCTTCGAGGAACTTTTAACATGAAGGCTGAAATAATTGTCCAGGGTATAGTCCAGGGGGTTAGTTATCGATTCTTCACTGTCGATATGGCAAAGCAATACAATATTAGAGGTTATTGCCGTAATCTTCCTGATGGCAATGTTGAGGTCGTTGCCGAGGGTGATGAGGGCATGATGAATGAATTTATTAAACGCCTAAAGATTGGTCCTCCATCTGCTCATGTTACAGGTATCGATGTAAAGTGGAATAATACTGATTCTGGATTTGATGATTTTGATATAAGATACTAAAAGATGGATAACTAGGTTAGGGTTTAGATGCTGGATTCTAGCTTCCTAACCCAAACCCAATAACCATTTGTTCACAGGAGACTATATGGATCTAAAACAATATATCCGCGATATCCCGGATTTTCCAAAAAAGGGAATCATTTTCAAAGATATTACAACCCTGTTAAAAAAACCTGCGCCATTTAAATATGCAATTGATTCAATCGTCAGCAAATACAAAAACAAAAATATTGATAAAGTAGTTTCGGTTGAAGCGCGTGGTTATATATTTGGTGGCGTCCTGGCGTATAATCTCAATTGTGGCTTTGTGCCGGTTCGCAAACCAGGCAAACTACCTTCAGAGACACTCGCCATGGAGTATACACTTGAATACGGAACAAATACTATTGAAATACATAAAGATGCACTCAAGATACACGAAAGAATCTTGATATTCGATGATCTCTTGGCAACTGGCGGAACTGTTCAAGCTACGTGTCAGCTTGTAGAAAAACTAGGCGCGAAAATTATTGGCTGCGCCTTTCTCATCAACCTCACATTTTTAAAAGGTTCAGAAAAACTAAAGAATCATGAGATCTTTTCTTTGATCGAATATTAACCTTAAAGAAAAGATAAAATCATTAAAGGACGTTATAATCGTTTAAAACGTTAAGATCGTTCAATTAATCACAAGTGATTGGAAGTGAGCCTTCACCTGGAAATGATCCCGCACTTTTGCCAAAAGTACGGGATGGGAGTGATTCGCGCAAAGCGAATGGAATTTTTTGTCGTTAATAACGTTTAAAGCGTTAGAAATTTTGAAACCGTGCCGCAGCACTTCTCCAGTCCGCCATGCTGCGTGGCGGATGTGTCTGCAGCCGAAGGCGTGTCTTCAACGAAGTGTATCTTCAATTCGCGTATGCGAACGTGTCTTCAATTCGCTCTATGTGGATATGTCTTCAGCGTAGCGTGTACGGATTTTCACAATTTTTTCACAAATCACAGGTATAATACCACAATATGGAGCAATGGATTGTGACAAGCCACTCGATTATCACAAAAAGTGGGATTATGAAACTCATTATACTTTGTGTTGTTATTATAAAAACACTTGCGGGTATGCCAGCAAATATCCAGTATGGACGCTCCGCACAAACCAAAGTCCACGATATCAATAGTATTGAATTAGTGATATCTAATTATGGTAAAATCGGCGAGCTTTATTGGCCCAAAGGTAGTGGTCACAACTATTTATACGGTGCTGGTATATGGTTTGGTACAATTGACTCGGGTGATACACTTGTGTCAATCGGCTATGGACCACATGGCGGAGAGTCTGAGTTTAGACCTGGCTTAGCCGGTCAAAACCCAGAAGATCCATCAGTGATCATTTACATGTATCCCTGTTTATGGCCAGGTCCGCAGGCGATTTTCTCAATGGCTCCTCAGGATACTTTTTCACAACAGGACTCATGGTGTTGTTATAATGATACTGATATAAATGCACATATCCCGGGTGATACACGACCAATAGGTATCGAAGTCTATCAAACGGGTTATGCCTGGCAACTCCCTGGTTTACAAACCGTGATCTATCTCATTTGGACGGTAAAAAATATTACGAGTGATACACTCCACGACTGTATTTTCTCGTTTTGTGCTGACCCGGATATCGCAGGTGGTGATAATGATCTCATTTCAGGGATTATTGCACAGGAGTTTGTAATTGGCAGTGAAACGCTATATGTCGATAATTTAGCCTATGTTTGGCAAACCGAGATGGAACCTCTTCCTGCACCGCCCTGGTGGCCTGGGGCAATCGGGTGTGATTTTCTCCAGAGCCCGTGGGATTTAGTAGAAAATGCAGACAAAGATGAAGACGGGATCCTTGATCAGTATGAACGAGATAGTGCTTATTATTGGAATAACCTACCTCTAGAAAAATGGGATATTGACCTTGATGGTGTACCTGACTGGCGTGACCCTAACCAGATCCCCCAGGTAGGCATGACATCGCTAAAAAGGTTTACCTTAAATCTTGAACCTAATCTTGACAATGAACGCTACATGACTATGGCTGGCTATAATTACAAAATCGGTACTTATGTGCCCTATGACACACAACCATCTCAGCCTGATGATCAAAGGTTTCTCATGTCTGCTGGTAAATTTAAACTTGAACCTGATTCTGAGGCAACCATAACTATCGCTTTCATGCTCGTTAATTGGGATTCACTTCAAGAGAGACCAGATACAGCTCTTGTCCCTCTTGACCATTATTGCCAGTACATTTACGACATCAACTGGCTATTGCCTAAACCACCTCCCCCACCGTGTCTGACCTGTATACCAGGTGATGCACAGATCACCTTGTTATGGGATAATCTTTCAGAGATCACACCGGATCCTTTTTATGCCTTTGTCTCAGATCCTGTTGGGTGGATATATGATCCTTATTATCGTCAGTATGATTTTGAGGGTTATCGGATATGGCGCAGCCAAAATGGTCAAGCTGGATCCTGGGAACGTCTTGGAGCTTGTGATTTGTATAACGGTATTACCTTCGAGTGGATAGCTGCGGACTCAAGTGATACATTGTGTGCTGAGGATACCGGGATTATCCATTCATTCATAGATGATGGGGTGCGTAATGGGTTTACTTATCACTATGCAGTGACTTCGTTTGATTACAACTGGGTTACATCTACTTATGATTCGATATTTATCATGGATTCTGTGTGGTATGCGCCTGAGTCTATATGGGTATATGTTTACGATACGCTTGAGGTTACTGGTCCGCATGCCCTTTGTTTTGAGAGTGATCAGGTCGGTATACAGTCTGCGCCGCGTCGTGATCCAGCCAATTTTGTGCCCGGGATATGTTCCTTGGAAGTGATTTCTGGTAATGAGTTATTAGGGGACAA
>JBARXC010000153.1:0-42267 GCA_049647125.1 bacterium
TTGCGCGCCGGTATAAACTGAATTTCCACGCTTCAAATGGTTTACATTGTCGGTATATAAATGAAGATATCGCACGTTTGATGTATGATGCGAACTTTAAAACGATGTATTTGAGTCTTGAAACAACGAACCCCGATGTCCAGAAAAGAACCGGCGGAAAAGTAAATACCGAGGAATTTATAAATGCAGTCAAAGCTCTGAAAAAAGCAGGTTTCTCACCTCACGATATGCACACTTATATTTTATTTGGTATGCCAGGACAAGAATATGAAGAGATCATCGATTCGATAAAATTGTGTCACCAGCTGAAAGTACATGCTCACCTGTGTGAATTCTCACCTATCCCACACACCAAGGAATATGAAAAAACCGGCTTTGACGAAAATACTGACCCTTTATATCATAATAATCTCTTTTATACATGGCACTTTCCTCAACCAAAACCGAGACTATATCGCAAAATAAAAAATCTGTTATCCCAAAGTATCTAAAAAAAGGATACTCCGTCACTCTGAGAATTACCAGAATGACGGAGTAAGTATTGTGTAAGTTTTTGACTTTAGCCTATTTTAGTTTTATAACTTTCTCGGTTTTTTCAATATCTTTTGTTTTCACCCGCAGGAAGTATACGCCTGCTGCGATATTGCGATTGTTCCAAGACAGTGTGTAGTAACCTTGCTCCATTTCAGAATCCACAATGTTTTCAACGACGCGTCCCCTAACATCATAGACTGTAATCTTTACTGGCATTTTGTGCGGGATCTGCAGCCTCATTTTAAGTACATTGATAAAGGGATTTGATGACCGTGTGCTAAAGGCAAATTCCTGTGGGATACCTAAGAGTTCGTCAATACCCAATTCGCCAATTGTGAATAGACTATCACTCGCATCTAAGTCCATATTACCGGCTATATCATAACCAGTTACTCGTATGAGACAGTCATAAGAAGTACTCTCTGGAATTGTCCAGTCATATAGAGAATCATTGCCCGTGATGTGGACGAGCAGCAAAGGATACGTCATGCCACCATCGAGTGAGAGGTATACATCAAGACTCTCAATACCGACATTGTCCTGTGAATTCCACTCAATCGTATGAACCTCGTTCCAATACCATATCTCACCGCCATTTGGAACCAATACTGAGATCTGCGGAGCGATATTATCGAGTATTGAAAAAACGGAATCAGAAACATCTTCATCCATATTAAGGCCGGCATCAAAAGCCCGCACCCTGACCAGACATTCAGTCGAGTGTACTGGAGGTATTGTCCATTCATATACTGAATCCTGAGGTCCTGGATTATCAACGAATTGCCAGGTACTTCCATCATTACTTGAAAACTCCAGAGAAACAGAATCCACACCGATATTATCAATTGCGGTCCAGCGAATGGTATCAGTTTCACCGGTATAGAAAACCTCGCCGCCATTCGGAAAGTAAAGCGTAACATCAGGTGGTTCTGCATCTCTGATTGTAAAAACGTTGTCAGACACATCTTCACCAGTATTAGGGAAGCAATCATAGGCGATAATTCTAACCAGACATTCAGTCGACGGTGTCGCAGGAACCAGCCAATCATAGACTGAATCATTCGGTTCACTGGTTGCGATCTCCAACCAGTCATTACCATTATTAGTCGAATAGAAAAGAGATATTGAATCAACGCCGGTATTATCAGTAGCGATCCAGCGAATTGTATCAGTCTCACCGATATTGAATAATTCACCACCATTAGGTACCACAACCACGACCTGGGGTTCTATCAAATCAGAGAAGAGTTTACTTGCATAGATATCCCAGTTGCCATTGCGGTTGGTCTGGAAAAGAACATAGATACTTCCTGAATCATCGAGTGTGGTCGCTGGCAGAATATCGAAATAACTACTATTGCTAACGTTCGAAATATCCTGCCATTGTCCATCTCTGTAATAGCGCGCAAGGATTTCCCAATCACCGCTCCGGTCTGATTGCCAGACGCACCAGAGATAGCCATCCTGGTCAACTGCCAGGGCACAGTGCTCGTCTCGACTCGAATCAGTCGTGACCGCTTGTGGGTTTGACCAGGTTGAACCGTTATAATGACTCTGGTAGACGTCAGAATTCCCGTGGCGCCATGTTGTCCAGACAGCCCATACATCGCCATTACCATCAACCGCAACCTTTACATCCTGGTCCTGACCAGGGTTGCTTGTAATCCTCCGTAGATTTTCCCAGTGCCCAGTACCAGCATTGTAACTCTTCACGTAGATGTTTCTGTTATCCTCGTAACGCTCACTTGCCCACGCAGTCCAGGCAACGCCGTTGCTATCAGTCGCCATGCTTGGCTTGTAATCGTTCGCTCCATCAATAGTAACCGCAAACATCGACTGCCAGGTGGATCCGTCATGGTATCGGCAGTAGATATCACCGTTCAGATGGTTCCAGCGCTCCATGGTAACCCAGAGTCGAGCCCCACCATCAACTGTCATAGCAGGATGCAGGGCATCTGTAGCACGGCTGCTTACCCGGTACGGAACCGCCCAGTTAGCACCATTATAAGAGGTCAGATAAATATCATAATTTCTGCCATAGCACCTTGACCAAGAAAGCACTGCCTGACCTGAAGTGTCACACGTAAGGGCTGGAAAAAAATCCCAGTAGATGAATGGGTCAATAATCTCGGGTGAGCTCCAGATGTTATTCTGATTATACGACACGCAAATCTCCGTACGACCATTCGAAACCGACCGACCAGTTACCCAAGCTGCCCATATGCGACCAGCACCATCAGTCGTTGCTGCGACATAACCATCAGTTTCTATATCCAGATCAACTGCTTCAGGGTCTGACCAGTTGAATCTTGGATCAATGGTGATAGTGCGGCGCCCTTGCCTGACATACATATTACTTAATTGTTTGGGTTTAAGCAACGGGTCGCCACAAATACACATGCCATAAAACCATGAAGGGTCATCAATACCATGGAGCGCAAACCAGTATTTAAATGCTTCGCCCGTGGAAATCCCGGTATTCAAAGGCCCGTAAAAATCAGAAAAGTAACGCATACTACCAACCTTTGCTGACCCTACGGCAAAAAGACCATTGTCCGGACCAAAGATATAGATTCCACCACAATAGTTTTCTTCAAAAAAGCGTGTGCCACTGCATTGGAAAAGGTTTAGGAACAGCCACGGTGGATTTTCAAACCAGAGTTCAAAATTGAATACAGTTCCGGCATAACCACCTGTATATTTGAACGTATTACCCCAGGGCGAAGAGTGACTGCATATCTGCACCCATTCATAGGCATCAGTGAACCTCGTTCGAAAATCAGCTGCGGTTGTCGTATTGTAATTCCTGACAACGTCTACAGTATCATAAAGATCACCGAGCGAACAACCATTGTATCCATACCAATCATCATCCACATAAGCAAGAGCTTTCTGAGAGATATTATAACCACCAGTGCGATACTTGTGAACCTTAGAAAAGTAATTGTTAACAAGGTAGATCTCATTACCCCAGGATATAGATGAAGCAAAGATCCTGCCCACCCAGATTTCTGGTTCTTTATTCCCGGTATGGTTATCAAACAGGCCATTTGCATCATTATCTATCCAGTTACCATCAAGATCCATAAGATACAAATCAATGGGAAACTCCTCACGCCCCTCGCCGTCTTCCATCTCATACCAAGCAAATGGAACATTGCCTATCAGTACTGCACCCACGAGTTCACTGGGCAGGAGCGCAATAAAGTGATCCCTAATATCTTCAGCATTCCAACCCCTTACCGTATCAACCTGGATTGTATAGCCTTCTAATTCAAGGTCGCTGATGTACACGCTTAGCGAGTCAAGTATGCCAGCATAGATTGGCGCATACACCACGATGTCAACCAATTCATTACGAAAATTAACGCGCGCGGTTTGATAAATACAACCAATCGTAAATGGTTCTCGCACTGTTTTTACTAACCACTCTGCATATGAAGTCATTGGTCGATCATATGGATCAATATATTCAGGTTTCTTGGCAAATGATTGACCAAATATAAATAATGGCAGAGAAAACGCTAATAAATATCTCCTCATCTCACCCCCTATTTTATCAAAATGATTTTCCTTATATGTTGAGCTTTGTCTGTATTTAATTTAATAAAATATATACCTGACGGCATTGGACGAGCATGTTCGTCTGTACCATCCCACAACACAGAATTCACAGATTCATTCAGATGACACTGATTAATAGGGAAAATACGAACCAACCGTCCTGAAATATCGTAGATTCCTAAAAACTCTATGCCCTTTGCCCCATGCGCTGTGCCGAACCTAATTTCTGTTAGTTTTGTAAACGGATTTGGCGAAATGTTAAAATGTACAATATTCAAAGGCTCTTGAGAATTTTCAAACACACCCGGTGGTGGTACCCCAAAGAACCTCATTATCGAATCAAGCAATGCACCTCGCGTTGAAGGCGGTGACCCGTCAACAAGTCCACCCAGTTCAAAGGAAACGCCCACGGTACGGCATGAACCAGCATCATTTGCCACGCCGCAGTTGTAGTTATTATTGTTATCGCGCAATATCAGGAAACCGCTACCCGTTGGATCAATATGATCCATGTACCTATTCTCACCTTCGTAATCAAAATACATACCATTAGTAAAAGTATTTGACTGTCCAATCACGGGTCCCAAGTCACCATAGCTCCAGGTTATGCCATTGATGCCAAAGAGTGGACCAAAATTGTGTCCATTGTGATACTGCGGGTCAACAAACCACGCAGAACTGCCCTCCAGATAAACCCGACCATCATTGTTCAAATAATCAGTAATCGCAACCGCCTCAGCACTCCCTTGCGTTATCAAATAGCGACTTGAATAAACACCCAGACAAACGAACAATGTCTGATAGATATTCAAATCTGAAGGCAGGTTAGTTCCATAGTCACCACTATAGCCGGTACTACTCAAAATAGTGTGGATATTTTCGCCAGATGATGGTAATGGATCAGGGTTCCATATAAAGTAATTTTTCTTTCCGACCACCAGATAAAAATTAAATGTGTCATTACAATAGTCAGAAAAAACTGGCATAATAAAATTAATAACTGTACCGATAGGCGTATTTGGGCCAACTGTGATCACAAATGGATCAAACCCATTGTCGGCAAGACTATCTATTCCAATATGACCAAACCAGCCGAGACTATCAATAATATCTATATCAAATTCCTGAGAATAAAGTACTGCTTTTACACTATCGGCCGGTGCATCACCCTGATTACCCAAGGTCACTATCACCTCCAGGGTTTCACCGGGGTCTACAATATTATTACCATTTCCACCATTAACTCTTACGCCATCAAAAAGTAATTCAGGTGCATAGACCATCTGCGCAAAGCTGGAAACCCACGTAGAATCATTTATATCCTTGCATATCAAGTCGAAATTAATGTGATGTCGATTAGGACAGGAATGAACCACTGTAAAATTATACCCATCTTCGCCGGTAAAAACAGAATCATTACCTAATACATCACCGAAGTTCTTTATTGTATCAGTCAGTGTAATATAACTGTCATTCGAAGTCAGCTTGCCAGTAATTGCAACCCCGGTGCTCTCGCTTAGATTGTTAATCCAGAGTGGTAGTTCAATATCCTCAGTAGGATTAATCCTGGCATCGTTATTACCACCTACTGAATCGTCAACAAATGAATTCAAATAAACAATATAGGGATAATCAAGGATCCTGATCTCCATACCTCCTTCATAAGGCAGAAGATTTCTTCCGGTCACGGTGACAAAGAGCGTGTCGCCGAGAATTAGCGGATCGATGCTGAATTGTGCTTCACCGTTGACATCTGTTGTGTCGAGGATATAGACCGTGGTATCTAACTTCCCAGCAACACAGACAAATGCATTACTGATCAATGTTTGGTCATTGGCATTCTTAACCGTGACCACAAAATTGGATGCTGCAAAAGGCGCAAATTCAGGGTGCTGAACGTCAAGTGAACAAGGTGTATCTGTCCATAGGTTAAGTTCAGGATCACCGAGGCAGGTGAAATTATTGTATTCACGAAGATCACCCCATTGCTGATAAACTCTTTTTCTCCCTCCTTCTCCAGCTTCGCCAAAGGTGCGTTTCTGGTCGATGAAAATTGCATCGAGAAAACCGATCGCTACTGCATTTCTTAAATGTGCTGCATTACCGGTATTACGTGTCCCGCCGTAAAAAGCGACGGCACCTCGCAAATTCGTTGGCGTGCCAACCCTTAGAAAATTCTCGCCAAGAATAGGACCTGAGTTTGGCGAAACGGTCCGGCAGGTAGTAGAAAGAATGATTGGCAACTTGTTACCATTGGCTGTTGAATAAGGGTTGATATCAAAAGGATCATACCAGTGAACGCTCGCATTACCGCGGTACATGACAAACATACGACCTTGGTTAATTGAATTCAGGATGTGAGTGTAGTTGTGTGCTGTATAATTGCAGAATGTATCTACTGAATTAAAACCGTTATTGACTGCCAGACTTTCCGCATATCTCATGCAATAAAGATATATCGAATCATCATCACCATCGCAATTTGCTATGGCACACCCTTTTTTGAACCACAATGAATCGCTTGTAAATGGGTGACGTTCATAAGCAAAGACTTTATTGATAACGGTTTTTAATTGCGTAGTATCTTGAACTGAAAGCCTGCCCGGCAAAATCTCATTGTAAAGATCACCGTCCATATTGCCGTAATAGTTATCAGTGTAATAATAATACCCTCCATAATTGTAATAACACATTGGGATGTATCCTGGATGACCAACAAGAATAACATATTCAGGTTGAATGTCCCATGTGTTATAGCAATTGAGGATGAAGTTTTTAATAGAAACTGAATCGTAACCAACTTGCGACAACTTGTAAACTGCCGGCTTCATACCTTTTTTGTATTTCCATTCAACCAGAGGCTGTAATGTATTATAAAAATAATCCGGGGTAATGACTAGATAACGGGCACCGGTTTGTCCATAGAGTAATGAACCCAGGATTGCAAAAAGCACCAGATACTTAAGTCTTGTTTTAATAATAGAAAAAGACCTCCTCATAGGCTGTAATTATAATGACTATTTTCAAGGTGTCAAGGGGTAAAAACATCAACTTGGTATATATTGCTTAAAACAACTTCTTTATTTCACCCTCAAAATATTTCTTTATCTCTTCCCACTTCACTTTCTTCAACATCCTTGGCATTTCATCAGGTTCCGCATCGTTGAAAAATATCAGACTTTTCTGGATATGAATGATATTAGAAGCCAATCCGCCATATTTCTCGTTATAAAAGCGAAACAGCTCAGTCAACCCATAATTGGATTTACATATGAAATATAAATCAATGAAATCCCTCTTTGCTCCTCGAGTTGCCACAGCATCTATCTTCATTGCAGCAATATCTCGAATATCAGCGATATTCAACGACAAATATTTTAACGGCGCAAATATCAAAGGATATTTATAAATGAAGAGGCTGAACCTTATCCCTTTAAACTTTCCTGAAACTGTCCCTTTATCTGCCTGTTCTTCATCAAAGGAACCCAATTTTGCCAGGTCAGCAGAGAATACTTTGGGCACAAATTCTTCAGTTGTAAAAAAGTCAAGATCTACAGAAATACGATGTCCTGATTGAAGAGCAAGCGCTGTCCCGCCCGCCAAATAAGCATCTTTTAGAATACCCGAACGTCCTAATAGGGCCAGATTCTCTTTTGCGCCTTTGATGAGGGTTTTTTCATACATAGCACGTCCTCTTTCGGAATATCTAATAAAAATGCCCAGAAATTAGCGCTTTTTAGAGAGTAACCTCGATAATTAGTCAGAAGATTCCTTATTTCCGGCTTCTTGAAATTCTTCCACATCCACGCAACGGCTTGTTCGTCGCCATATTCTAAAATGCGCTTTAAAACATACACTCTACGTTTTAGTAGATCTATCTCTTTGAATTCTACATCCCAAAAATACTTCTTTAAAAACTTTGGTAGCTTTTTCATATCTCTTTTGACCTTACTTTAGCTATTATCATTATGATTATTATACCTACTATTATCACTAAATCAAGGGAAAGAAATTGAAGAAAACAAACCTGGTTGCATTACGAAATCCATTCGCTCACAGTCGATCGAGTTAAGCGAAGCGAAAATCTGAAAAAAAAAGTACTTGACATTTACCCTACAATGAACTATAATAGACTGAAATTGACAGAGTTATATAAATGAGGATAAAATGCATCCAGAAATAATGACAATAAAACAGATTGCTAAGTACCTACAAGTTGATATTAGAACTATCTATCGGCTAGCCCAAAAAGGCGAAATTCCCTGTTTTAAAATTGGATATACTTGGCGGTTTAAAAAAGAAAGAATTGATAAATGGATTGAGGAAAAAGAGATAATGAATAACAGAAAGCAGAGAATTCCTCAAATGGAGTTATTTCAACAAGGAAGATTAAATGACAAAAAAGAAAAAAGATAGAGTTAAGAAAACGCTTAATAAATTTGTTTCTGACTGTCTAAATGGCGGTAGTGTTGAATATAAAAGACCTACTCAGTATAAACAATTAACTGTCAGAGAAGAAAAAATAATCTATCAAGCAAAGGTTCAAATTCCTGCTTTGCAGGATATTTTAGAATTTGCCATAAAAAAAATTGAAAGAGAATTTCCTCATATAGTAAGGACAAATTATATAAAAAAACATTTCTCTAAATGTGCCTCTGTATTAGAACAAACAGCATTTGGTATTTATTTGAAATTCGAGGAAAAAATGTTTATTACAGCAATTGACAACTGGGTGTCTCAAAACAAAGATATCCTAAAGAAACTAAGTGAGAAGATTTCTAATCCTCATGATTTTGCAAGGGAAGTATGTAAACATTTTTACCCAATCGTACAAAAGATAGAATTTGGATCGTCACAAACACGCAAAGCTCGTGGTGGTAAAACATTTGAACATATAATAAAATACCTACTGTTAAAAATTGGAATTGAATGCCAACGCCCTGAAAAGAAAGCAAGAAAAATATTAAAGCGTGTTGATTTAGTTGTGCCAAACCAAGATATCGCGATGACACGCCCGGACCAAGCATACTTTTTGTCATGCAAACGTACATTAAGAGAAAGATGGAAGCAAACAATCCCGGAACGAAAACCGAGTTGGCGAGTTTTTTTACTAACTATGGATGATTCTCTACCTGAAGAAAAAGCAAATGAAATCAACGCTCTTGGTATGATTATATACTTGAAGGATGAATTAAAAGAAACAAATCATCTCAAAAGTAAAAGCTGGGTTAGGAAACTATCTGAATTGCCAGCTGATTTAGGTGTAAGTAAATGAAGAAAGTATTTAAGTATTTAGATACAAGTTGGGATTTCAGGAAAGCAAATACGAAGAACTTAACCCATTGCTTCCATAGTTACCCCGCTATGATGATTCCTCAAGTTGCCTATAGATTGATTGAAAAACACATTAATTCAAATTCTAAAGTAAATGGATATCGTGTATTAGACCCTTTCTGTGGTTCGGGGACCGTGTTGGTAGAGTCAAAAATTAGGGGATTAGAAAGTTGGGGAATAGACATAAACCCCCTCGCAAGAATAATAGCAAAAGTAAAAACAACCCCAATCGATATTAACGAGCTGCAAATCAGTTACGAGCAATTGTCAAAATGCTTAATTAGAATATTCAATAACAAGAAAGGTTTAAAAAAGTATCCTATCCCCGATTTTTTCAATATTGACTACTGGTTCAAACCGGATGTAGCTAGGAGGCTATCTGTTTTTAAAACTGAAATATTAAAATTGAAGAATCCTGATATCGTAGATTTTTATAAAGTAATTTTTAGTGAAACTATTCGGGAATCATCAAACACCCGGAGTGGCGAATTCAAATTATTTAGAATACCGGAAGAAAAACTTGAAGATTATGATCCTGATGTCCTTTCTATCTTTTTGAAAAAGGCAGAAAGAAACATAAATGGAATGAACGATTATCTAAATATTCTTGCCAGCAATGGTGGATACAAAAATACACCAGTTCATATTTTAGACGAAGACACACGACAAAAAACCAATATCTCAGATGGCAGCATTGACCTAATAGTAACGTCTCCACCATATGGCGACTCAAAAACTACGGTTGCCTATGGACAGTATTCTCGCCTTTCTCTTCAGTGGTTAGATTTTGATCAAAAGGATTGTCGAACAATTGATAAAATCTCTTTAGGTGGCAAAACGACTAAAGAAAATGGTGCAAGTCAAATATCAGCAAGTCTTAACAGAACGTTGAAGAAAATAGAAAAGATTGACGCAAAAAGGGCTAAAGATGTTTCGAATTTCTACAATGATATGCTTCTTTGTTTGGATGAAATAAATCGGATTATGGCTCCTAAAAGTAATATATGTTTCGTAGTAGGAAATAGAACAGTTAAAGGAATCAGAATTCCTACGGACAATATTTTAGTTGAAATGTTTAATCATTTTGGATTTAAGCACAAAGAAACGATAATTAGAAATATACCAAATAAAACTATGCCTTTGAGAAATAGCCCGACAAATATTCCCGGCAAGCTTGAAAAAACCATGTGGAATGAATATATAATTATTGTTGGTAGATAGAAAAAAGTATAGGAAGTGGCCGAGTATTTAAGGTTAAGCGTTCACACCATTTATAAGATGGCTCAGCAAGATCGAATTCCTGCGTACAAGGTAGGTAAACAGTGGCGATTTAAGAAAGCAGTGATAGACGCTTGGGTAGATAGACAGAAGACAAAAAGGACATAGTTTATGAAACTCACTAGCATTAAAATAGAGAATTATCGTTCAATTAAATCTTTAGAGTTTAAGCCCAAAAAACTATGTGCACTAGTCGGCGAAAACAACGTTGGTAAATCTAATATATTCTCTGCTCTAAATTTTGTTTTGGGGCCTACCTTTCCTACTGAGAAAAGTCTTAGTCAAGATGACTTTTACCTACGAGAACCTGATCGAAAAATAAAAATAGAGGTTGATGTGGCAATCTTTGAGAATGGTCGAGAAGAAAATATTACTTTATCATTCTGTTGGGACGATACTGCAAGAGGAGGTCCAAGGTATAGTTTACGCAAGTTTTCGAATGGTCGTCCATTTTACCTAAACGACGATGAAAGGCAAAAATATTCAATGGTGCACCTTGGAGCAAATAGGAAAATATCGGAATTTATGCCATCTAATAGATGGACTCTTTTAGGAAGACTGCTTCTTGATATAAATGAAGAGTTCAAATCTGACCCGACAAAGGTTACCGATTTTGAAGCAGAAATGAAAAAAATAAAAGATGATTTCCTATTTAATGTTGCAGGATTTCGAGATCTCATTCAGATAGTGAAGACTGAATCAGCATCCCAACTCAGCAAATCTCCTGATGACATTGAGGTTGACTTTCAGCTGTACGACCCCTGGCACTTTTACAGAACCCTGCAGATTATCGTCAAAGAGACCATTAAACAGGGTGATAAAATGTGTTTTCAGGCTTCGCGCATGGGGATGGGTTTGCAAAGTTCGCTGACCATAGCGCTTTTAAGAGCCTATGCTAAGATTAAAAAATATGATAAAGCAGTTATAGCTATTGAGGAACCTGAAATTTTTCTACATCCACAGGCACAAAGACACTTTTACAATCTTTTAAGAAGGATGGCTTATCCAAACGTCGATGAAGGAATCCAAGTAATTTATTGTACACATTCTCCTATATTTGTTGATGTCGAGTATTTCGATGAAGTCTGTCTGGTTAGAAAAGAAGCTGACGCGGAGAACGAAACAACTACTACAGTAATCCAACTCAACATTCAGGACTTTATTAATGATTTAAAGGCAATATGGCAAACAGAGGCCACAGTGGAGTCTATAAGAGAACGTTATAGAAATGCCTTCAATCCTAGAAGGAATGAGGGATTTTTTGCAAAGAAGGTTGTCTTAGTTGAAGGTGAAACAGAAGAGTATGCGCTACCAATTTATGCTGATGCTCTTGGATATAACTTAGATGCACATGGTATATCTGCAATAAATGCCGGCGGTAAGAACGAACTCGATCGTCTATATAAAATATTCAATGAATTTGTTATTCCTACATACATAATCTTTGATGGTGATAAATCGAAAGATACAGAAGGGAATTCAAAAGAGCAGACTAAAAGATTGTTAGAAATGCTTGAAGAACCTGTCGTAGACTACCCTTCAACAACTGTAAAAAATAAATATGCAGTATTCCAAGTAAGTTATGAAACTACTTTAAAAGAAGAACAGCCACTTTACGCCATTTCTGAGATTGAAGCGAAACAAGAACTGGGTATAAAAAAAGGCCAGGGGAAAGGAATGGTCGCAAGACTTGCAGCTAAAAAACTCATAACCAAAGGGATAGCAGAAGGAGATAGTACTAAATATATCCCACCAACAATAAAACAAATTATTGAAAGCATAAAAACGCTCACTTGGTATGGTTCGATATTGAAGAAATAGACACACCATTTTAGGGGTGACGATGAATTGTGCGATTTATACAAGAGTATCAACTGACATGCAAGCAGGTGTTGAGTTTAATTCGTGTAAAGCTCAAGAGGAGAAAATAAGGGCTTTTATTAAGAATAAGATGTATTTACGAATATACTGTTTATAATCTCATTTGCAACTCAAGAAATCATTCTTTATTAGATCAAACTTCTTCGTCCTACTGAATTTTTTAATCTCCAGCTCTCTTTTGACTGCTGAACTGCGGTTCTTATGTTTTTCATAGAATAAAAGCTTAACGGGCTTTCTGTATTTAGTATAGTGACAACCTTTTCCTGAATTGTGGTCATTGATTCTCTTTTCAATTTCTGTAGTAATTCCCACATAAAGTGATTTATCTTTGCATTCAACAATATAGACAAACCAAGGTTGTGGGATTATCTTTGTCATTATTTGTTTAAACAGAGTTTCAAAAAGGTATCTCTCACCCGTTATCACGGGATTCGAGATTATATTTTTCTAAACTCACTTCTTTCATTAAGAAATACTTTATCAAAAAGGTATCTCTCACCCGTTATCACGGGATTCGAGATTATATTTTTCTAAACTCACTTCTTTCATTAAGAAAAATAATAACTCCTCGGGCAGGATTCGAACCTGCAACCCTCCGGTTACATTGACCTCCAGTTTTCACTGGAGAATGGACTATCTCATTCCCCTCGACTAAATTCGGGGATCGGGCGCTTCCCAACCGCTTTAGCAGTAAGTACTTCCTTACGGAATAGTCTCTGCACCTTCCCTTCGATTCGCGATCGTTAATCGTTTCACTCAGGGCTTGGCTCAGGGTTACCATACCCATATTTGAGATTGCTTCGGAACTCCGTCCCTCGCAATGACACCTATTTGGATTTAGGCTTCCTTGAATTCACCCGATTTTTCAACCACGATTTCTCGTGGAAGCTGCTTTTTATTACAGCCGGATGCTCTACCGTTGAGCTACCGAGGAATCGCCTTATTATAGTTGTTTTACTCATATTGTCAATCAATAATTAGCAACAGAGTTTTTTTAAACTCACAATCATATATTGTACTCCATTTTGACTACAATTGTAGTCAAAATGGAGTACATGCAGAACCTTGACAATATTGGCATAGTTACTATAATGTAATAGAAAGAGGGGTAAAATGATAAATATATTTCTGGTCCTATGCATATTTGGTGAGCTGACCGGCAAGGTCCAAGGCGTTGTCAGTGATGATGCAACAAAGGAACCGATCCCTTATGCCAGTGTAATAATACGCGAAACAGAATCAGGTACGGCAACGGATGAAGAGGGCGCTTTTTTCATTCTTAATGTACTACCGAACACATATACTATTGAAGTTTCCTGTATTGGTTACGAAACACAATTGATTGAAAACGTTGCAGTTGAGATAAACCAAACCGCTCGGCTGAAGGTAAGTCTCAAACCATCACCCATCGAGGTTGAACCAATCACGGTAATCTACAAGACGCCTTTTGTGGAAAAGGATTGGACCAGCACGACCTATATCGTTAAAAAAGAAGAAATAGCTGCGCTTCCTATTGATTATACAACCTATCTAGTTCAATTCCAACCTTCAGTTGCCCGGCTTGATACTGCCTTGCATGTACGTGGTGGAAGGGCAACCGAAGTTCTTTATCTAATTGATAATGTATCGATCATCGACCCTCAGACTGGTGCCCCGGCAATCAATATGTCAAAGGGCATTATTGATGAGGTGATATTCTTACCCGGCGGATTTGATGCGGAATACGGCAGGGCAATGTCGGGTGTCGTTAATTTAATAACTGAATATCCTTCAAATCATTTTAAAACTAATTTCTCAAGCAAAACAGAAACCAGTATGTTTGATTGCTATAGTTTTGGGTATCAAAATTACCAGTCTTCAGTACATATTCCGGTTTCACGAAAATTTAAGGGACTGCTGTCTTTTGATGTGATGAGCACTGATGACTGGAATCCAAGGCTTCAGATTATGCCGCATAAACAGCGATATGATTATACATTGTACGGCAAATGGATTTTTATCCCATCAGGAAAACTGAAATTAGGGTTCACTGGTGTAAAATCAAGGGTCCAGTTTGATCGTTATGACACAAAATGGAAATATAATCTTGATCACTACCGTTCAGATTTGAGAAAAGGCGACCTTCAGGTTCTAAGCTTAAATTTTCTGCCGGATTCGCGCAAACTCTTTAATATAACCCTTAGCAGATTATGTTCAAAGACGATGTTCGGGGTAAAGGAAAAACGCGAGTATGGTATTTTTGATGACTATATCTTCAGGGATTACCATTTACTGAAATACCCGGAATTCAGTGCAAACAATCCGTTTGGCGCCAACTGGTTTTATTACGGACCACCCGGCGTACTGCAGCTGTATGACTATCCTATAGTCGAAGGCGAGGGTCCTGAATATCAGGATAAATCATCGCAGGTCATGAAAGCAAATTTCAGCACGAATATTCAGGCTCATAAATATCATGAAATCAAAGCAGGGTTCGAATATACGTATCTTGATTTAGAAAATTTCATTCACTTTGTACCTCATAGATATATACATGCCCTTGATACGGGTCGGCTTATCGATCAATATCATTTCTGCCCCAAAGAGTATTCTCTATTTTTCCAAGATAACATAGATATCAGAAGCGCCTATGCAAAAATCGGCTGCCGAATCGATCATTTTGAAACCGGCATCCCAGATAGTGATCCGGAAACAGTTATTTCCCCGCGTTGTGCTTTTTCAGTTATGGTTACTGAAAAATTCCTTTTCCGAAGCAATGTGGGGAAGTATACTCAACCGCCGCTCTATGATCATGTGTACCAGTATTATAATCTCATACCATTACCACGCCATCTTTATAGATGGTTGCCTTTGGTTGGTAATCCCGCCCTCGGTCCAGAAAAAACCATAGCCTATGAAATTGGTCTGCAGGGACAGGTGCACCGCAATCTAAGCACGACGCTCAATATATTTTACAAGGATGTATCTGACCTCATTGGTACTCGATTCGTATTAGGTTATCCCAGAGATTATGTACGCTACCAAAATATCGAGATAGCCAATATTCAAGGATGTGAGGCGATTCTGGAATTTACCAATTCATTATTCACCGGCAAAATATCTTATACGCTGTCATGGGCGCGCGGTACGAGTTCCTACGCAGAAGAAGTCTATGACCTGTATGATTGGCTGGAAAGCTACGATACTTTAACATATTATGCAGAAGAATATTATCTGGATTTTGACCAGCGCCACAGGATATTTATCCAGGGTATTACGAATCTTCCATTACAGACAAAAATCTATCTTTTCGGTTATCTGGGTGTTGGTTTTCCATATACACCACCTGGTGCCGAAGGTCAAACCGAAGAGCGTAATGTATTAAAACATGAGTTTCAAAAACAATTTGACTGCGTTATTACAAAATCATTCAGATTAGGTAAGGTATTGTTAAGTGCCAACCTGGAAATAATCAATGTGTTCAATACCATATATAAGATTAGCGAACATTCGCCACTTGT
The DNA here is from genome assembly GCA_049647125.1 of bacterium. Taxonomy (GTDB): domain Bacteria; phylum Hydrothermota; class Tepidihabitantia; order SM23-42; family SM23-42; genus JAUVZL01. The sequence continues at coordinate 16,092 of JBARXC010000153.1, forward strand.
GTCTTTAGGACTTATCGATACCCTGTGTTTCCCATTCGAATATGATTTTCATAACAGGCGATTTTACCTACCTCCGGCGGATAAGAATCATGATGGACTACTCACCCGCGAGGAGCAAACAGAAGCATTCTACGCTTTCGCGGCAGACATGGAAGACTCGACCAACGCCTATACTGCACCAAGAAAGGTAAGAATTGGACTATCGATAGCCTTTTAATTAACGGGCTTGACTCCACGTCTCCAACACATATACTCACACAGGAGGAAAACATGAGATATCTTAAGTTTTGGCTTGTGTTAATTTTTATTTTACCGGATCTTTTTCTGGCGGGACAAAAACTTTTGTCACCGTGTTACCTTTTGGAATTGGAATCGATTGGTTTTCCCACGGCAAAAAAACAACAAGCAGCGTGGCCCATACATGACCTTATATTCCACAACAAGAAACTGTATCTTGGCCATGGTGATGCGGTTGTCAATACTGGTCCCACTGATATCATATACTATGACTTAGACAATGAGGACTTTGTTTCTAAGTTTACTGTAGCTGATGAAGCGATATATTATTACCAGCTCATCGATAGTGCATTAATGATCCCGGGCATAGATGCCACTGAAGACTGGGATTTTGGTAATTTCTATATCCTGTCAGATACCGGCTGGATAAAATATAGAACAATCCCGAATGGCATCCACGTCAATTACCTTGCATCATATGACGAAAAATTGTTTGTTAGTACAGGAAGTTTCGGTAATGTCGGCGAGCATATTGAATTTTACTTTGGGGGCATATTCTGTTCAGCAGATACTGGCAAGACCTGGACTCTCTCATACGCAACACCGAGCGAGGACAAAAGTGTTTACCGGATACAGGCTCTTATCGTGTACCAAGATAAGTTGTACGCATTCCCTTTTGCCTATAGTGGTTTGACCAAAGAAAACATCCCCACAAGATATCATGGAGCATTATCTCATAGATATTCTTCAGATAATGAATATCTCATACTTTCTAATGATATTTTTGGTCAATGTGATGTCCTTGCATATGACAGCAAAAAATGGTGCTGCGAAGACATCATCCCCAAGGATCAACTCTGCTATGTAACCAACCCATTTGTATTTAAAAACAAACTGTATATACCAGGGCTTTTTGGTGAATACATTGACTATTTGAATAAAGACCGACAACTCGTGCCCCAGGCAAAAACGCTCCTTTTTAGCTTTGATGGCAAGCGAGCCAAAAAGGTGAATCTTGATTATGATAGATTAACCGATGTATTGGTGAAGGAAGATTCTTTATATCTCCTTATTGAGAAGGAGAATCTATACTATATCGCCAAAACAGAAAACCTCAAAAAATACCAGTACTATCTGATCCCTCCAATTATAAAGAAACCCAAGTCAATAGAATATTCAGATGGCACCTTCTATATCGGATCAGAAGATGGCAATATCTTTATATCAAACCAGGCAATATTGATCAAGAAATCCAAAGAAGCAAAGGATATTGTACCCAGAAAAATCTTTGGCGCTGCTGAATTACCAAGAGATGGCAAGTGGTATTGGACCGCGATAACTGATTTGCAGAATTGGGGACAACTCGCACTGCTCACTGCCGAAGTCAAGTATGGTAACATAATAAAAATAAACACCAACAACATATCAAAAATGAGTGTCTTCCCACCTAAGCACTACTTGAACCCTGAACACGAAACCACGTTGATTATCAATGGTGCGGTAGTTTACGAGAGATTCACTGAACATGTAAACGAACTTATCTGTACGCAGTCCGCAGCCAGCACTGATGTTTCCTGGAGTGTTGAATTGGGAAACAGAGTATTTGAGACCTATATCCCGAACAAACACGTTATCGGCAATACTGAAATAGAATTGACAAGACAGGGTGAAGATCCCCTTGTTGGCTGCTGGAAAGCAGATGTGATCAAAGATGCTGCGGGTGCAGACCTCGCCCTGATTAGCCGCAGTGGGATCCGAAATGATATTATCTCAAGCAATATCTATCTTGAAGACATCTATGATAGCCATTACCGAAATAAGGTCTGTCAGTTTAAATTATCGGGTGAAGAATTAGTAAAGATGCTGGAATATAACCTGAACCAATCTGAAAACTGGAGGTGCTATATTTCTGGTTTCACCGTCAAATACGTGTTCGAAGATTCAGCTATCACGATTATACAAACAACGCTCAAGCCAAACAAGAAATACACAATCGCCACCGAGGATTATCTTGCTGAGCGGGCACCACGTTTCTTGGGCAAGAATATAGACTACACAATAACTGATAAGGATACATACCAGGCAATACTTGAATGGTTTGCCGAGCATAAGATAATCCAGGATATTGTACCGAGAATTGAAAGGTTGACCAAAAATCAGTAGTAGGGTATTTCCCTCGATGTTGAGCTCGGGACGAAACGTACGCCCGCCCCGTCAAATAAACTTTTGGAAGAAGCATGGGCATTTCTGTTACGTTATTTAACAGGGGCCCGTCGTATTTTGAAGTTTTGAAGTTACGAGGTTCAGAACTTCTGAACTTCCTATTTTCTTAATTTCAATATTTTCTCAATCTCTTTCACGCGCGCTTTGAGATCGATTTCTTTGTAGATCTTCAACGCCTTGGCGATATTCTTACGCGCGGTGTTTTTATCCTGTTTACTCCCCAACACCCAGAAAGTACGTGCATATTCAAAATGGCAATCAGCCAATAATTTCTTGTTGCCGAACTCTTGGGCAAGACTGAGCGCTCGCTCAAAGCAGTTCTTTGATTTACCCAAAGACTCCAGGCGACTCTCTTTGCTGTATATTATGCCCAGATTAATGAGCGTCATTATATGTGTGTCGGTTGAATCAATCTCCTTTGTTAGAGCAACCGCGGTATTGGCTGCATCAAGCGCATCATTCAATCGTCCCTGTTTTATTCTCAACACAGAGAATGTATTACAGATCGCACTTATCACCTTTTTGCTGCCGATGTCTTCAAAAATCTTCTTGGCAACATGCAGAAATTTCTCAGCCTTGGCAAATTCATCCATCTCAGTATAAACTACGCCGAGTAGCTGCGAAGTACTGCCGATAGTCCATTTGTCACCAGCTTTTTTGCCTATGTTCAAAGCCTTTTGGAATAATGGAATCGCTTTCTTATACTCAAGCCTGCTCTCATATACTTCACCGAGAGCTTGCGCAGCAAACGTAATCATTCTATTATCACCAAGCTCTTCGCTGATCTTCAGCCCCTCTTCAAGCGACTTTACTGCTTTGCCATACTCACATGAATGTTGGTAAGCAACCGCCAAATTAATGTAGGCAATACCGATACCGTGTTTACTGCCAAGCTCTTCATTGATTTTCAAGTAGTTCTTTAGCAGTTCGATCGACTTCCCATATTCTCCTTTGTTCTCATAAACATTACCCAGATTACAGTATGCAATGCCAATACCGCCCTTGTCGCCCAATTCCTGGCTTATCTTCAATTTCATGGCAAAGGCATCTATTGCCTGATCAAATTTACCTTGGGTGCGGTATATGGTGCCTAAGTCATTGTAGACACCGCCAATGGCACGGCGTTCACCGAGGTCTTCTGCAATGAGCAATGCCTCTTCCAACAACTGCACGGCTTTTTCATATTCGCCCAAGAAAGAATAAACAATGGCGAGTGCAGCATGAGCAAGTACTAACGTAAGCTTCAGTTCTTTATTATGCTCCCACGTTTTCTTACTCTTCACTTTCTTGGCTATGGAAATTGCCTCCAAGCCCTTTTTCTCAGCTACATCCATCTTACCTTTTATTCGGTAAATCCAACATTCAAGTCGTAATATATTAGCTCGCTCAATCTTCGCCTTACTATTAGATATTCTAATCGTCTTCAGTGCTCGTTCGGCTTTATTGAGCATGGCTATGGCTTGGTCAAATAGCCCTTGACCGATAAACACCTTGGTCGTTGCAATGAAAGAACGTGCCTGTGTCAAAACATCGTTTTTCCCGCTCTCAGCCATTGCAGCATAGGCACTTCTTGCCTTATTATACTGGCCAACGAGCTCGTAGATCTGACCGAGCTTTTCATACATACCAGCGGTTTCTTTATAATTGTCTTTATCGATGAGTTTGATTGCTTTGTGATAGAGGTCAATTGCTTCTTCATTCACATAGAGCTCTTTCTTACGGTCTGCCGCCTTTTCCAGATATTGCACAGCCTTGACATTTTCACCAGCAATCAAGAAATGATTTGCCAGCGCGTCAAAGTATTCGCTTAAATCATGAGCATAGACTTGTTCAACTGCAAAGCCAATTTGCCGGTGGTACTCTTTTCTTGTTTTCATTAGCAGAGATTGATAGACTGCTTCCCTCATGAGCGAGTGACCAAAAGTGTATTTCTCCTCACTCCTTGCTGTACCTTTTACAGTTTGCAGGAGCTGGACAATACCTTTTTGAGCTAGCATAAATAGATCGTCTTTCAGTCTTTTACCTAATTCAAACATCGTATTAAGCAACTTGACTGAGAACTCGTCGCCGATAACCGAGGCGATATCAACGATTGCTCTTTGCTCCGCATCGAGCTTGTCCACCTTTGCCATGACCAGTTCATCAAGTGTGCGTGGAACGGCCGATTCTTTACCACGTCGCAGCTTTGCCGTACTTTCTTCAATATATATAATATCATTATTTAAAAGGTTATTGGCAAGTTCATGGATGTAAAATGGCACCCGACCTGACTTTTTCATTAACAATCTAACCAGCTTATCTTCGATATTCTTGCAGCGAAGCAGAGCATACAGTAATGTAACTGTGTCATCCGGATTCAACGGTTTTAGATTAAGTTGCGTGAAGTAAGCCAAGCCCTGCGTTTTTTTACCGGTATTGAATTCTGGACGAAACAAACTGATTATCATCATCTTTTTGTTGCCAATATCTTTTGCCAGCCAGTGCATAAAGTCAATCGTCTCTTGGTCAATCCAATGGCAGTCCTCAAATACGATAACAAGTGGTTTTATGTTCGAGATACGCAGCAATAAGGTACGTAGCGCTTCATTTATCATTCTAATTCGGTCTTTTGGTTTCATCGATGTAAAACGGCTGTGATCAACAGGACTCAAGGGTAGACCCAGGAAGTATTTTAGAAACGGCACAATCTTTGTGAGCGAGGAAAAGTGGCTTGCCTCAATGAATTTATCGACCTGATGCGCCGCTTTCTCTTTTGTACGAATTTCCTCGATACCTAAAAGGTTTTTCAGGATGTCCTGTAAAACAAGATAAGATGCTGAACTCAGATATTGAATACCCCTTCCCTCAATAACAAAGGTATCTTTTGTCAACTGCTTCTTAAATTCATATGTCAACTTTGATTTACCTATCCCGGCTTCACCGATGATCGATACGATCTGACCAGATCCAGATTCGGTTTTCGAATACAAACTGACGAGTTTATCCAACTCCTGACCGCGACCGACCAAGGGCAACTCTTTTATCCGACGTAATGTATACTGCCGCTGGACCGATTGTGGTTCATAAACAAGGACTGATACTTTCTTACCCTTGACTTTTATCCTCTTCAACTTCTTGAATGTTATCTCTTCTGAGGTATGTTTATAGACTGATTCACTCGTATAGATTCGACCTTTTGGAGCTGCGTATTGGAGACGCTGCGCCAGATTTACAACATCACCCATCACTGTATACTCGCCAGGTCGACCAAGGTCGCCGGTGGCAACTAGTCCGTAATTAATACCGATGGAAAGAAAGAAATCTAATTTCTTTTCTTTGTTAAACTCTTTTATTTCTTTCTGAAGTTCGAGTGCCGAGATGACGGAGCGCAGTGGATCATCTTCATGAGCAACCGGGGCACCAAAAAGCGCCATAATACAATCGCCGATGAATTTATCAATGTACCCCTCATATTTATAGATTACGCCGGCTAAACGCTGCAAACAAGCATCTATTAAATCCCTGACATCCTCGGGGTCCAGGGTTTCTGAAAGCGGTGTAAAACCCGAAATATCTGCGAAAAGTACCGCGACACGTCTTCGCTGCCCCCTGTCTCTGCGGCGTGTTACAACATGGAGTTGAGCACCACACTGATTGCAGAACCTGGCATCTTCGGGGTTCTTAAAACCACACTTCGGGCATTTCATAAAGGACTCATTTTATCGGTTGATTTTACTCTTCAGGTCCTCCACTTCAATAAGCAAGCTATTCCTATCTGATTCACTCTGTTCATCCTTGATATACGGAACTACTTGCAGCATATCTCCTACATAACCAAGTAACCTGACCGCTTCGCTAATATGAGTGTGAGATAGTATCTTTTTTCTTGCCTGCCCGATCATGACCTCAAAATCTTTAAGAGAAAAAGGCATGAGGATATGCGGGTATATACTCAATTCATAAAGGTATAATCCGCCATTATTGTCATCAGTTTCACCGTTAGCGTATGTAAAATAAAAACCGATGACTTTTAAAAGCTGTATGTCGGGTGACTTCAATCCGGTTTCAAACAACTCACCTTTTCGTTCTACAACCACGGAATCCCATTCAGTCCCTGAAAAACTGTAGTACAAAGTCAGGTTCTCAACCTGCGTTTCCGAAGTTATCCTGACCAGTAAATCCGGCGAATCTTTCACATAGTAAAGATTCACACCGGTGATAAGTGCAAACATAAGGATTACATTCATCTTAGCTCCTTATCCATGACATAAGCGTCGTCACCATTAATATAATATAACTTGTGCCGGCGTGCAATAGCATAACCAAGACCTTCATACGTCTTGATCGCCGCAATGTTATCAGTCCTGACCTCAAGATAGGCATAAGTGCAACCTCGATCAAGCGCGATCCTTTCAAGCCGGTGCATTAATTCAGTCCCAATCCCCTTGCGCTGATAGTCTTTAGTTACCGCAATATTAGTTATGTGGAACTTCCCATCATGACACGATGCTAAGGAATATCCTATCATTTCTTTCTCGCACTCTATAATAAAAGCAATAGTTTTTTTCGCCACCAAATCATCTTCAAAAAAAGACCTGGGCCAAGGGTTTGGGAAAAGCTCTACCTCTAATGCATAAACCTTGTCTATGTCATCAAGGTGCATTGATCTTATTATAATTTCTCTCGGCATCGGTTTTCTTTATATAAAAAGGTTCAAGTACTTCAATGTCGTCAAATGCCTTCGCCTTGATTCTCGGTAACGCTATGCTCACAACTTTTACTGCAGAAGGTAAAACAAAATCTTCTTCTAAGAAAATCAGCTTCTCGCTATTGATCGCCAAACCTTTTTTCCTGAATACATCAACACCAGAACCAGCTATTATTGCACTGCCTTCAATATGGTCAAGAACCATATCAGGTGTCGTAAGTTTATATGCGCTCGTTCTTTTACCACACTCATAGACAGCAGCATATATTTCCTGATGGAATGCATTGATTACGGCAATGACAGGTTCTTTTGTAAACGATAATGGGATGCCGATGACATCGAGTGTGTTTACCGCAACCGCAGGAATCCCTTTTGCCAGAGCTAACCCTTTAGCTAAACTAAGGCCAACTCTCAACGATGTAAACATCCCCGGTCCAATGCTCACCGCAAGCGCGGTGATCTCTCCTTTGTTGAATTCGTCGATAAGCTGCCTTGCTTCAGTAAACAGCCCAGCATCCCGAGCCCCGCTATGTGACTGACGACTCCTTTTAATTTCACAAAGCAGTCTCTTATCTTCATACATTGATAAAGAAAAAATAGTCGATGATGTTTCAATCCCTAAGATTTTCAATTGTCAGCTCCCGTTTTTTCTGCTCATCTATGACAATCTTCACATAGATACCGGCGATCGATTTTGCATCGAGTCGATCCGCCCATTCGATCACGGTAATACCATCCTCGATAAAATACTCGTCGATCAGTAACATATCCAATGCTTGCTTGTCGAGACGGTAGAGGTCGATATGAACAACCGGGACATGCCCTTCATATTCAGTCGCAATAACAAAGCTTGAACTGGTAACCTCTTCCTCAACACCCAAACCCATACATACACCCTTTACAAAAACAGTCTTGCCGCTCCCTAATTCGCCGTCCAGATAGATGATATCCCCTGATTTCAGCTCGCTAGCGAGTGCCTTACCGATATCCATAGTCTCTTTTGAAGAAGACGATGTTATTTTTCTGATACGTTTAATGTCATGCGTTGTATTCATATATTTTAAAAACTCCAAAGGTAGCAAGATCTTGGTCAAAACAAGCGATTTGCTTAATCTGCTTTGCCATAAACTGACCCCAGCCTCCAGTCGCAATACATAGTAATCTCTTCTTACATTCCCGCCTTATTCCCTGGATAAGCCCTTGGATCATCACTACCGCACCGTTGACAACACCTGATTGAATGCACTCTTCTGTACTTTGACCAATGAACCTATGGGGTGTTTGAAGAACGACTTTTTTCAAAAGTGCGGTTCGGCTTGCAAGCCCATCCAAGAGTAAACCCACACCTGGTGTGATAAGCCCACCCAAGTAATGACCGTCCTTCAAAACAATATCAAGGGTCGTCGCCGTACCAAAACTCACGATGAGCAGATCTTTTTTATACCGCGCCAAACCGCCGACTGCATTAGCAATACGGTCTGCACCAAGCGTCGTTGGCTTACGATAGTTAAATCTCAAATGACAATCTACTTTTGAGGAAACAATAACTGGTTCTATACTGTATTGACCTAAAAGAAAATGCACTACTTTTGGTGTAAGTTTGGGGTTAACTGAAGCAATAGCAGCACCAGTAATTTTTTTTCTGTCCAGCATCTTCTTTAGGTCGCACTCAATATGTTTACTATGTATCGGAGATACTGTTCTTTTCACAAGATGCCCACCGTGATACACACCAAGATGGATGTTTGAATTACCAATGTCAAAAGCGGCTACCATCTCAACTTGCGGACATCACCGTAATAGAACTTCCTGATCATTCCAGTCTCATCTCTCAGTAAAAGCGCCCAATCATCATCAATATCATACACCGAACCCCGGGTAACGCCCTTGGACGTAACCACTTCAACTGGTTCGCCAATACCATCGATGTAATTCAATACTTCCTTCACTTTTATTTCCAGGCTCTGCAACTCGTTGTACAGCGGATTGAATTTGCCGATAAGATGACTGAGTATCTCGTCGATATCAAAAGCCTTTCCTGCATTGATCTTGAGAGATGTGGCATTTTCTAATTTTGGTGAGAAGTCATCATTATTGACATTCAAACCCACCCCGCAGATAATTGCATTCTTGAACTGCTCACAGATGATACCTGATACTTTTTTCTGATTGAGCAGAACATCATTGGGCCAGCGTATTGATAGCCGGGAAAAACCATAATCTTCCAGGACCTTCACCACGGTCAGAGATGCCAACATGGGGATCGAACTCAGCTGAGTACGTGGGAAAAGCAAAAGTGAAACATATAATCCCCCGGCTGGTGAATACCATGTTCGGCCCTGTCTACCGCGACCTTTTTTCTGATGTAAAGAGGAAATCGCCAGCTCTTTATTTTGACTTACAAATCTCTTTGCTGTATCCTGTGTCGATACTACTGTTTTGAACCTGATGATCTGTTTGACCATTAAGATTAATAATTAATCTTAAGCGATGCTCCTTGAAACGCCTCGTACCCTTCCCTGATTTTCAGCGAGTCAATATCAAACCATGTTGTGCTCATAATACCAACAACAAATTCTTGATCGAAATTTTCTTCGACGGGAAGTGCTGAGAAAGCAGTGGCAATAAACTGGTATGATGTATCAATAAGTAGAACACTGTTGCTATCCTGTATATAGCGCACTGATTCAACGGTCAGCCTGATGTTCTGATATGAACCTGGCGTTACCTCAATATAACGATCAGTAATACTTACGAAGTCAGAAACCTGAATGCCAACAATCACCTCTTTTGCACCTTCCCAGACCGTTGTGTATAAATCACCTTCAGGCATCTCAATTCTCGTAACGGTCATACTGATATCACCGAGGGTGCCGTCAAAGAGCGCACCATCATTAATGCCGAACTCAATCGCGCCCTGACCAGCACAGCCAATAATAATCAGCGGTAAAACAAAACAAACCCATATTTTCATCATACCTCCTTATATTAGTCTATTCTAAATAAATAATATGTCAAGACAAAGAACAAGGTAATTTGAGGCTTGCATCTGGCGTGATTATCATTATAATAAAACAAACAAGGAGATTACATGCAAGGTTATTATCGTTTTTCAACAATTAATAAAAATACAATTATCTTTGTTTGCGAAGATGATCTCTGGACAGTTCCTGCAGCGGGCGGTATGGCACGAAGGTTGACCTCAAACCTTGCTCAAGTAAGCCACCCTTTGATTTCACCTGATGGCAAGGATGTTGCATTTGTCGGCTTTGAAGACGGACAATCTGAAATATACTCTATGCCAGCCCAAGGTGGAACTGCAAAAAGGCTGACTTACTTAGGCACCACTTGCACCGTAGTTGGCTGGAGTCGTGACAGCAAGCGAATCGTCTTCGCGAGCAATACTAAACAGTGGTATTTAAGGACGATGTACATCTATTCAGTAGGCAAATATAAGGACATACCGAAAATCATTCGCGTTGGACCAGCTACCCAGATTTCATTTGGTCCTGGTTCAAGTGTTGTCATTGGTCGGCACACCGCTGATCCGGCACGTTGGAAAAGATATCGTGGAGGTACTGCGGGCGTCCTCTGGATAGATACGCACGGCAACGGCAATTTTAATAAGTTGATAGACCTTAAGGGAAATTTCGCCTCACCGATGTGGATTGGCAAAAGGATCTATTTCATATGTGATCATGAAGGTATCGGCAATATCTACTCATGTTTACCAAGTGGTAAAGGGCTACAGCGCCACACCATTCACACTGACTTCTACGTAAGAAATGCAAGTACTGATGGCAAAAACATCACCTACCAGGCTGGAGGTAACTTATATGTTTACTATGTTGCACAAGGTAAATCAAAGAAAGTAAAAATCCAGTACCATAGTCCGCGTGTTCAAACTAATCGCAAATTTGTCAATGCAGCAGATTATTTAGAAGATTACTCAGTACACCCCAAAGGTGAGATGGTTTCGGTAGCGAGTCGCGGCAAGGTTTTTTCAATGTCGAACTGGGAAGGTCCAGTAATGCAAGCCGGGCAAACAACCAAGGCGCGTTACCGTCTTGGCCGATGGCTCTCAGATGGAAAACACCTGCTTGTCGTCACTGATGACAAAGGTGAAGATGCTCTGCAAATCCATTATACTACAGGCAGTAAAAAAGTAGAAAACCTTCCCATGTTGGATATTGGTCGCCCGATCGAACTTGAACCTTCGCCAACCAAACCACTGGTTGCCCTAACCAATCATCGTTTTGAATTGATCCTTGTAAACTTAAAATCAAAGAAACGCATAGTGCTCGACCGTAGCAAATATTATCGAATCAACGGAATAACCTGGTCACCCGACGGTACGTGGCTTGCCTATAGTTTCACGAATTCAACAAGGACCCAGTGTATCAAATTATGCAATACCAGGACCAGACAGACGTATGTTGCCACAAGAACTGTATTATGGGATTTCTCACCGAACTTTGATCCTGATGGCAAGTACCTCTATTTTTTGTCGAATCGGCATTTTGACCCGGTGTATGATACAATACAGTTTGAGCTCGGCTTTCCAGCAAATATGAAACCTTATCTAATCACCCTGAGTAAAGATACAGCTTCACCATTTAAGTACACTCAGATCCCACCAAAAGGACTCCAGATGCCGGTTTCTGACAAGACGATGTTACAACCCAAGAAGTCCTTAAAGCGTTTAAAAATCGACATTCCAGGTATTCAAGATCGGGTCATACCTTTTCCAGTGCAAGCTGGCATATACCAACAGATTTGGGGGATCAAGAATAAGATTTTGTACACGAAATCTCCAATCATCGGCGGTATTGAATCATGGTTTACTGAGGCTGTTCAATCCAAGGCGACACTCCATGTTTTTGACCTTAAGGAACAAAAGGCAGGTATCATCACTTCGGGCATCGCCAGTTTCAAAATCTCTCAAAACGGTGAAATTCTTGTATACCGAGCGCAAAATCAATTGAGGGTTGCTAGACCGGTTGAAAAATTAGATGAGAAACTCCAAAAAGAACCGGTCGGGCCAAAAAGCGGTTGGCTTAATCTCGCGCGCATAAAAGTACTTGTTGAACCGCGCAATGAATGGCGCCAGATGTACCGCGATGTCTGGCGTTTGCAGCGCGATCATTTCTGGACCAAAGATATGTCAGGGATCGATTGGAAAAAGGTGTATAAAAAATACCTGCCTTTGCTTGACCGACTCGGCACACGCACAGAATTCTCTGATCTAATCTGGGAAATGCAGGGTGAACTTGGTACTTCACACGCCTATGAATGGGGCGGCGACTACCGAAAACATCCCCAGTACAGACAGGGCTTTATTGGCGCTGATTTGACATACGACCGGAAATTCAATGCGTATCGCATAACAAACCTTGTCAAAGGCGACCCCTGGGATCAATCCAAGACTTCTCCTTTGCTCGCACCAGGGTTAAATATCAAAAAAGGCGACCTCCTATTCAGCATCGACGGCAAAAGAATCCACAAAAAAACATTGCCCGGAGAGATGCTGGTCAATCGTGCAGGTACAGAGCTCGCTATCACCATTGTAAGTTCAAAAGGAAGAAACAAAAGAACAATAACCATAAAAGCTCTTAAGGATGAAGCCGGGGCGCGCTACCGTGATTGGGTTGAGGTAAACCGCGCAAAGGTCCACCAAGGGAGCAAGTACAAGATAGGATATGTTCATATTCCAGATATGGGACCTGCTGGATTTGCTGAATTCCATCGCTATTTCTTGAGTGAAATTCAATATCCAGGTCTTATCGTCGACGTCAGGTTCAATCGCGGCGGCCACGTTTCAGAACTCCTCCTCGAGAAATTGGCACGCAAGAGAGTCGGCTATGACATTCAACGTTGGGCACCGCCTGAACCATATCCTTCAGCATCAGTACTCGGTCCAATTGTCTGTCTAACCAATGAAAACGCCGGCTCAGATGGTGACATATTCAGTCATGCCTTCAAATTATATAAGCTCGGACCGCTTATTGGAAAACGAACCTGGGGTGGCGTTATCGGCATTTCTCCGTATTATGCCTTGTCTGACGGTGGTTTGACTACCCAACCAGAGTACTCTTTCTGGTTTATTGACGTCGGCTGGCATGTGGAGAATTACGGAACTGACCCGGATATTGAAGTTGAGAACAGACCGCAGGATTATGTTAAAGGTCGCGATCCACAACTAACAAGAGGCGTAAAAGAATGTCTGAAGTTAATGAAAAAGAAACCGCCTAAGATCCCCAAGTTTGGGAAAAGACCGAGTCTGAAGCTGCCTACCAAGCTGGGTTAAGCGAAAAACACAAGAACCCGATTCTGTTACGCAGACTACTCTATGGTTTCAGAAACCTCTAATATGTCTATTTGGCGCCTTTTGAGTTCATCTATGAATTCGGTGTAAAGGTCACCTTTAATCGCATCTTCAGGCGCAACAATGCCCTTTTCCGTAATTTTGCCCTTGGCAATCATCGCGGCGGTAATTGCCAGAGGGAATCCGGTTACCCGCATCATCGCGGATATTTCTTTTGGTTCACGCGGCTCGTCCCACATGTAATATTCAATCTTCACGTTCTTACCGTCTTTTTTGCCGATCAGGGTATTGTACATAACGCAGACATCGGTTTCTCCTTTATCCGGGACCAAACGGGGTGTGATGATCGAAAGCAGGAATTCTCGGGGTACAATCTTGCTTCCCTTAAAATCAACTGGCTCGACGTCGAGCATGCCACACTCTTTCAGCGTATGGACACCTTGCCAGTGACCAGGCCAGCGCACGGTCTTCTCGGCAAATTCCTTTAGTTGCGATCGTGTAAAAAGAAAACTCGGCATCCCAGGTGTAACGGCGCAAACCAGCTCTTCATCCTTTCCAAACCTGTCAAAGCGAAACGGTTCCAGCTCGGTTGCCGCATCGACGTCAACGATCCTGCCACCCTTAATAACCTTCAGTTTAATCATATACTCCCGCAGGACGTGCTCAAAAGCCCAGGTGATCATATAACGAAGAGGATGGCGTTGCGCTGCCTCTTTTGAAGGAATTCCACCCACCCTGGCAACTGCTTTCTCAGCCTCATCGATCTTTCTTATACCCTCACCCAGTGTAACATTGCTTAAGCCCGGAGCAAAACCCATGCCGTCCACAAAGGTCACGTTGTTTTCAACTGCTTTGCTGTGGAGCCACTCACCGTACTCCTCCAGCGACATTTCTTTAGGAATCTCCAGACCTTCGGTTTCGTAAGCGTCTGGTGTACGGTGAAATTCCTCAATCGTGTCAACGATGTGCAAACCAGCTTCAATTGCGGTATGGACAACCTTGTAACTCGTCTTTCTATTGGGCAAAGTAAGAGCACCAACATCATACTCCCTCATCAAATCCATGGTAGCTTGTTTATCGTTGATGTCGAGTATATGTACATGGATCTTATCGCTGCCAATCCAGTTCTTCACTCTTTCAAGAGTATCCTTGTTTCTACCAACCAGTCCCACACCAGTGATTTTTTTATCTTTCACTAAGTCCCAGGCAACAGCTGAACCGATCTTACCAGAACCACCAAAAACCAATATTTTCATTTCTATCTCCTTTCAATATTAAAGATAATATCTTCCTTCGGCTAAATGTCAAGGAATTCTTGTTCTTAAGATAGTCAAAAAAGTGCCATATGTGACCGTACGTATTTTCACGTTGAAAATAATAGTCATTATTAACGCCTGGTCAAAACATTTTCCATTTACGAAAACCAGCTTTTCTTGATAACCGTTCAACATGTTCATCTAATTTAAATACAAATCGTCCTGATTCCTCGCCACTTTTTCATAACCCCACTATATACTCAAAATCCCTCAAAAAATCAAAACTAAAAGTGGCGAGGAGTCAGCAAATTGTCCAGTTGACATCAATCCCATTCTATATATAATATCTGTCATGGAATGCAATTTAAAAGCCAATTTAAAACATTGCAATTGTACTTATGAACCATGTTCGCGCAAAGGCAAGTGTTGTGAATGCATCAGCTACCATCTAACCATAAACGAATTACCCGCTTGCTGCTTTCCTGATGATATTGAAAAGACCTATGACCGGTCTTTTGCACGTTTTGCAGAACTTTACAAGAAGAGATAAAGAAGTTAAATGGAACTTATTTTTGAAATATCAAAGCCAGGACGTAAAGGTTACTCATTATCTGATTGTGATGTTCCCGAGTTTGAAATCTCCACTCGCTTTCGTCGCAAGAAAATCGCTGAATTACCTGAAGTGAGTGAACCTCAAATAATGCGGCACTTTGTCAACCTTTCCTCGATGAATCATCACATCGATAAGAATTTCTACCCCCTTGGTTCTTGCACAATGAAGTATAATCCGAAGATCAACGAAGAAACGTCGCGGCTCGGCGGTTTTACTGATGTCCACCCTTTACAACCAGAAAAAACTGCTCAAGGCGCCTTGAGGTTAATGTATGAATTAGGTGATTATTTAAAGAAAATCGTGAACCTTGATGCAATAACATTGCAACCAGCCGCCGGTGCCCAAGGCGAATTCACCGCAATCAGCATGTTCAAAGCTCATTTTAACAAACAGAATAAGCAGCGTCAGTATATCCTGGTACCTGATTCAGCACACGGAACTAACCCAGCGAGCGTGAACTTTTCGGGGTTCACACCCATTACGCAACCATCAAATGATAAAGGACTCGTCGATGTTAATAAGCTCAAAGAACTCATGAACGAAGAAGTTGCCGGACTTATGCTGACCAATCCCAATACCTTGGGTCTTTTTGAAAAAGAGGTTAAAGAGATTACTGGCATTGTCCACGAAAAGGGCGGTTTTGTTTACCTTGATGGTGCCAATCTCAATGCGCTACTGGGTATTACGCGACCCGGTGACCTGGGTTTTGATGCCGTCCATTTTAACCTCCATAAGACATTTTCAACACCCCATGGCGGCGGTGGTCCTGGTTCAGGTCCGGTTGCAGTTATCAAAACCCTTGCCCCCTATCTGCCGGTTCCTATCGTTTCAAAGAAAGAGAATAACTACACCTTGGATTATGATTCAACTGACACGATCGGCAAAGTCCAGACTTTTTACGGTAATTTTCTCGTCCTGGTGCGAGCTTACACTTACTTAAGGATGGTTGGTGAACAAGGATTAAAAGAAATATCCAAGTCAGCGGTTCTCAATGCGAATTACATAATTCAATCATTAAAACATGATTATTATTTACCGTTTGACGGGTTTTGCATGCATGAAGGGGTTTTATCTGGCAAAGCACTGCGCGACTACGGAGTCAAGACCCTTGATGTCGCAAAAAGACTTCTGGATTTCGGTCTGCACGCACCTACTGTGTATTTTCCTCTAATCGTTAGCGAGGCACTGATGATTGAACCAACTGAGAGCGAACCAAAGGAAACCCTGGATCACTTTATTGCAGTAATGAAACAAATACGCAAGGAAGCTAAAAATACCCCCGACATCCTGAAATCAGCACCCCATAACACGCCCGTGCGTCGGCTTGATGAAGTAAAAGCAATAAAAGAACTCAAAGTAAAATGGACGAGCCGAAATTCGAAGTAACTGAAGAAAGAAAGAAAATCTTGATTAACAAGATTGCTCAAAAGGTGCTTGATTATCGTCTAGCGCCAGTTGCAATCGTGTTTTTGGAATCATCAAAGCCAATTTCGTTTTTGGGTAATCAGTTCTTGATATTTATGCAACCTTTTTACCGCGCCTTATTTGCTTATCGTGAATATGAAGAGATAACCGCGATGTTGGAGGACCGAAATAATATTGAGGCGTTAATCTGTGAAATTGAACGCCTTGAGGAGGAAAGGCATGAGTCAAAAAGAGCCAAAAAGAATTCTCGCCACTGATTGTGGCAGTACCACGACTAAGGCTATTCTAATTGAGAAAAAAGGTGAAGAGTACCGTCTCGTTGTAAGAGGAGAAGCTCCAACAACTGTAGAGGCTCCCTTTGAGGATGTCACCAAAGGTGTTTTAAATTCGGTGCGTGAGATCGAGGAACTCTCTGGTATAAAGGTACTGGATGGTGAGAATATTATCAAAGGCGTAAAAGACAAAGAAGGCGTTGATTTTTTTGTCTCGACCTCTTCAGCAGGCGGCGGTCTACAAATGATGGTTGCTGGTGTCGTTTTGACAATGACCGCTGAAAGTGCAGCGCGCGCTGCTCTTGGTGCCGGAGCAATAGTGATGGACGTCATCGCCTCAAACGACGGCCGATTCCCCCATCAAAAGATAGAGAGAATAAGAAACCTGCGACCGGACATGATCCTCCTGTCCGGCGGTATCGATGGTGGGACTATTTCCCACGTTGTCGAATTGGCAGAATTGATAAAGGCTGCTGACCCAAAACCAAGGTTCGGCATCGGGTACAAACTTCCGGTTATCTATGCTGGCAACAAAGAAGCCCGCGATATTATCATTAATACCTTAAAGGAAAAAACTGAACTGGTCATCGTCGAAAACCTCCGTCCAATTCTTGAAAGGGAAAATCTCAATCCGGCGCGCGACAAGATTCATGATCAATTCATGGAACATGTGATGGCGCACGCACCAGGATACAAAAATCTCATGACCATGACCGATGTGCCAATTATGCCTACACCTGGAGCCGTCGGTCTTCTCGTTGAAACAGTTGCCAAAAAAGAAAAGATTGCCGCAATCGGGGTTGATATAGGTGGCGCGACAACCGATGTATTCTCAGTATTTCAGGGGGTTTTCAACCGAACGGTCAGCGCCAACCTCGGTATGTCTTATTCAATAAGTAATGTGCTTGCTGAAACCGGCATTGAAAATATCATGCGCTGGTTACCTGAAGATATTGAAGAGAAAACCCTCCGCAACCGGATAAGAAATAAAATGATCCGGCCAACTACCATACCCAGTGCCTTAGAAGATTTGAAGCTTGAACAGGCGATAGCCCGTGAGGCATTAAGGCTTGCTTTTGAACAACACAAAAATATGGCGGTTGGTCTAAAAGGCGTTCAGCAGGAAAGAACAATCTCGGATGCGTTTTCCCAAAGCATGACCGGTGAAAGTCTTATCGACCTCATGTCTTTAAACCTTATCATTGGATCAGGTGGCGCGCTTTCCCATTCACCACGCCGACATCAAGCAGCCTTGATGACAATCGACGCGTTTCAACCTGAAGGCATAACTCGCCTTGCGGTTGACTCGATATTCATGATGCCGCATCTCGGTGTTTTGTCAACGGTCCATGAAAAATCAGCTACCGAGGTCTTTAATAAAGACTGCCTCATCCCATTAGGCTTTTGCATAGCGCCCCTTGGGGTTGGTAAAGAAGGCCAAAAAGTCATTACGATTAAGCTTCAACGCAAAGATGAAAAACCTAAAGAAGTAGTCGTTAAATTTGGTGAAATAAAACTTCTCCCCCTCAACCAGGAAGAGGAAGCAAAAATCATGTTGCACCCGGAAAAGGGTTTTGATGTTGGTGAAGGACGAGGTAAGTCTCTGGAAGCAACAGTGTTTGGAGGGGTTGTCGGTTTGGTTATCGACTGCCGTGGACGACCATTTAATCTATCAGAAAATAAAAGCAAACGGATGGAAAAGTTGAATGAATGGTTCGCGGCAATGAATTTGTATCCCGAGATATAAGATAAGGAAAAGAATGACAAAAAGAAATGGAGAGAACTAAAAGGAGGATAGATGGCACTGCCAAAACGAAGACAATCGCATGCCCGTAAAAATAAAAGGCGCTCCCAATACAAGATGAAAAAAAGAGACTATATTGAATGCCCAAAATGTCACAGTCCAAAACTCCCGCATCGGGTTTGCCCAAACTGCGGTAATTACAAAGATGTGATTGTTGTGCCGCCCAAGGAAAAAGAGGAGAAAGGTTGAGAATCGGCTTTGACTTGATGGGCTCAGATGCCGCGCCCAAGAATGAGCTCGAGACGCTGGAGCTGCTCAAAGAAGATCCCATTTGCGACATAGTGGTCTGCGGCAAAGGTGATTACGAAAAACAAGTGAACGAACTCGGCTTTGAATTTAGACTCGCTGACGAAGTAATCGGCATGCACGAAATCCCCTCAGTTGCTATTCGCAAGAAAAGGCACTCGTCACTCGGTGTTTTGATTAACCTGCTCAAGAAACGAGAAGTCGATGCGGTTATCAGTGCTGGCAATACCGGTGCTATATTGGGGTTCAGTATGATTATGTTGGGCAAAATAGAAGGTCTTTCACGAGCCGGTCTCGCGATCACTTTGCCAGCTGAATCAGGCTATTCAATAATGCTCGATATAGGTTCAAATATCAATCCTAAAACCATAGACTACTACAACTATGGTCAAATGGGCGCTATCCTCGCCGAAGTAGTTCTAAAAAAGAAGAAACCGCGAGTTGCCATCCTAAACATCGGCAGCGAAAGCGTAAAAGGTGATGAAATAAGACAAAAAGCCTATAAGCTCCTTGAGGAAAGTGACATAGACTTTATCGGCAACATAGAAGGTAACAACATGATGAAGGGCTTTGCAGATGTCATTGTGACCGATGGTTTTACTGGGAACGTTATCCTGAAATTCCTTGAAGGGATGATTGATACAATAATGACTATGCTAAAGGATGAAGTTGATGATGTCGCCCGCCGTAAATTCGGTCGGTTCCTGGTTCGACCGGCGATTGAGGCATTGAAAGCAAGATTTAATTATGAAGAGTACGGTGGTGGCATCCTTGTAGGCGTTGAAGGTGTTGTGGTTATCTGCCACGGGCACTCCTCTGCCAACGCCCTAAAGAATGCAATCAAACTCACTAGCGCCTGCGTTGAGTTCAATATTGTTGATGCAATAAAAAAGAGAATAAAAATATGAATGCATATATCGCAGGTCTTGGCAGCCATGTCCCAGAAAAAATACTAACCAACTTCGACTTAGAGAAAATCGTTGAAACTTCAGATGAATGGATCCGAACAAGGTCAGGGATCAAAGAAAGAAGGATTTCAGCTGAAGACGAACCAACGAGTGAACTTGCTGCAACTGCTGCAAGAAAAGCTTTGAAGGCAGCTCATATTGAACCAACTGAGGTTGAAGCAATAATAGTGGCTACCGCGACGCCAGACATGTTTTTTCCTTCAACCGCGTGTTTGGTCCAGACTAAAATCGGTGCTCGCAAAATCATCTCATTTGATATTGGTGCGGGTTGTACAGGATGGCTGTACGGACTTTCAATCGTTGATTCCTTTATTAAAACTGGGTATGACAATATACTAGTTATTGGAGCTGAGGAATTGAGCAAAGTGACTGACTATACGGATCGCTCAACGTGTGTACTTCTCGGTGATGGGGCTGGTGCAGCCTTGTTCAAAAAAACCTCTAAAGAACGCGGTATCCTGTCTACGCATTTTGCCGCTGACGGTTCATACGGCGATCTTCTTTACATGCCAGCAGGTGGGACAAGAATGCCTGCCACCACAGAAACAATCGAGAAAAGACTCCATTATCTTAAAATGGAGGGCAATAAAGTTTACAAAGTTGCCGTACGCGCCATGTATGAAGCAGCCATCAAAACGATCGAAAAAATAAATGTAAAACCCGAAGATATTACCTTGCTTGTCCCGCATCAGGCTAATATTAGAATCATTGAAGCAACTGCCAAAAGGCTACATATACCTATGGACAAAGTCAGCATTAATTTGGACCGGCACGGCAATACCTCCGCTGCATCAATTCCCATCGGACTTGACGAAGCAGCAGAATCAGGCCGTATTAAACAAGGCGATTTAGTCCTGATGGTTGCTTTTGGCGCTGGTTTTACCTGGGGTGGGGTATTGATAAAATGGTAAAATACCTTACCCAAGCCCATTTGCAACAGGCTTGGGTAAATATCTAAATGCCTAAAATACTAAATATCTAAATTACACAATTGTGGTTATATTTTGAACGCAAGAAAACAAATTGTTTGAGAATAAAATATTAAGTAATCAGGTAGTGCTATTAATCCTGTGTTTTCTATCTGGTTTTTCTGTTCTTGTTTATGAAATAATCTGGGCTCGACAGCTTGCTTTAATCTTTGGTGGCACAGTAATAGCCACCACGATCGTAGTCGCCGTATTCATGGCCGGACTTGGGTTCGGTAGTATATTTTTGGGCAAACGGGTAGACCGTACCACTCGCCCCCTAAAACTTTTTAGCATCGTGCAATTCGGAATAAGTATTTCCTCGGCCCTTGCTTTCTTTACCTTTGGAAAACTGACAGTGTTTCATAGAATCCTTAATCTATCACTAAAAGGCAGCTCGGTTTCAACATTGCTTATCATACTAATTTCTTCTTTGTTCATGTTCATACCTACTTTTCTAATGGGTGGAATCCTGCCTATCTTGAGCAAGGTATTTGTGCATGACCAGAATAGAATCGGTCAGGGGATCGGCTGGGTTTACGCAATAAATACTCTGGGCAGTATGTTCGGTGCTTTATTAGCTGGTTTTTACCTAATCGCAAATTTTGGTCAGACCTTAAGTATCATGTTTGCGGTGGCGATCAACTTGTTGTTAGGCTTTGGTTCACGCCTATGGCTCACGCGCAAAACAAAAACGACAGAACTAAACAAAAACATTACAGAAATTCCTCTTCGGCAATCAATGCGCAATAATCTACTGGTGATCGTTGGTCTTGTTGGTTTCTGTGGATTAGCCTATGAGATACTCTGGACCCGAGCCCTGTATATCTTCCTTGCTAATTCGACCTATAGTTTCACCAGTATCCTCATTGTTTTTCTCAGTGGAATCACACTGGGTAGCCTGTTCTTTACGAAATTCCTTGACACAAAGAAACGACTGCTCATGGTCCTTGCTGTCTGTCAAGCAATCATTGGTCTATATGGAGTATTAGGCGCATACCTGCTCAATGATCTACCTGGTTTGCTTTTTTCGATCAGAAGCGCCTTACAAGTACCAGTGCTGCGCCTGATCCTTCCCGGTCTACTTCTTTCTTTCGTTATTGCGTTTATCCCGACCTTTTGCATGGGCATCAGTTTCCCACTATTATGCAAATTGTTTGCGACGAGATTATCCAATCTGGGACAAGGTGTAGGTAAGATTTTTTTTATAAATACTATGGGTTCTATTATCGGTTCTTTAATCGCTGGTTTCTTTCTAATACCTTTATTAGGAATCGTTAAAAGCATCGTCTTCATTGCTTTTATCAACCTCATTGTTGGATCGTTTCTTGTTACTATTATCAAAACAAAAAAGAAGATCCATTTTGTAATAGCTGAGTCCTGTGCATTCATCATTGCCCTAGTGTTTGCTTGGTCTGCTTTCCAAAATTACGTGGTTCTACCACCATCGATGTTCCGAGCCAAGATGCGTTCTGATAAAATTCTTTTTTATAAAGAAACGCCCCAGGGTACAGTTATTGTCAACGAGGATCGGCTCACTGGTATTAGGGCTTGTTATATAAATAATAGTGCGGTCTGCGGTACTACTTACGATGCCTTGAAAGTCGTTAGGCTATTAGGCCATTTACCATTTTTCGTCAACCCAGATGCCGATACAGTATTGGTTGTCGGTTTTGGCATCGGCATTACTTCATCAGCCGTGGCTGAACATGATGTCACAAGTATCGACTGCGTTGAAATCTGTTCCGGTGTGAAAATGGCCGCGAAGTTCTTCAGCCGTTTCAATAAGAACGTCGTTACTGACCCCCGGGTCAAGTTTATCAGCGATGACGGTAGACACTACGTTCTCCTGACTAATAAGAAGTATGACATCATCTCATGCGACCCAACTCATCCAACCCTGGGCTGCAATAATTTGTATACAAAAGAATACTTCGTGAGTTGCAAACGGCTCTTAAACCCGGGTGGTGTTATCTGTCAATACCTACCTTTGCACAAGCTGTCCCTCCTTGAATTCAAAACCCTCATAAGAACTTTTTCTTCGGTCTTTCCGCATACCTCAGTTTGGCTCGCGCATTCCCACGGTATTCTCCTTGGACATGATAAATCTATCCAGCTTGACTTTACTCAATTCACCAACCAATTGGCCGAGTTGGCTGATGACTTACTCAACGACCCATATTTGGTCGCCACCTCTTTGATCCTCGATGAAAATGCTGTACATGACTTTACCAAAGACGCCAGAGTCAATACTGACGACCGTCCTGTTCTTGAGTTTTTTACACCACGCAGTGTGCGCCGAGAAAACTGGCATATCAATTTGATTGAGTTACTGGAGCACAGAAGTGATCTAATAAACACCTTTGCTGGTATTGATAACCCCGAAAAGATGAGCCGATACCTCAAGGGTCAAAATCTGTTCTTGAGCAGTTTGGTATACAAGAACAAAGGTAATATTGCACAATCAATCAGTGCACTCAAAGCTGCGGCTAAAGTCAACCCGGAAAACAATGAAATCCTGTCCATTTTAAAGAGTGAATTAAGGCAATTTTGAAAGAACAAGAATTCAGTTTTATTGAAATGCCAGCAAGATTCATTTTATCACTTTTTGCCTCGATTTTTAAGGACTTTCTTTGAAAATAAAGGACTTGACAATTAGGTAATTTTCCTTATTATTATACAAAGAAACTTCTTGTTTTAGAGTTAGAGTCTTAGCTTAGATAAAGGAGGCTTAATCATATTGCGAGGCTTAAGACTACATTTTAGGAGAATATTTAAATATACAGAACAAAAGGGGGTAATATGAAAAGTAGATTAATCTCTACAACGGGATTAATTGTTATCATCTTATTATCATTCTGTCTTGGGTTTGCTGCGTGGTTACCATTCGGTAATGCAAGATTGACACAACCTCCAGAAACACAGATTTTTTCCTCAGACTTCACCTTTCTTTCCTTTCGGGTGAGCCTTACTGGATGCTATGAGAATCTTGTTAGCACAAAAGGCATGATCAATACAAATAACGAAACTTTCTCCCTTTTAACGATACCAGATGGGTATTACACTGGAGAAATAGGCAAGCCACGATTGCCGACTATCAAAAAAACAATCGGTGTACCATTCAATGCAACACTATCTATTGAAATTATGGATACTGATTATGAAGAAGTCAGTTTACAAGAAATCGGTATTAATAACCGTATTATGCCGGCCCTTGCACCAGTCTTGAAAATGCCCGGAGAAAAATCTGTATTTGAACTCGATGAATTAATTTATGCACACGATGGACTGTATCCGCAGGAGATTGTGAAAATTCAAAATGATGATATAATGCGCGGACACCGGCTCGTCTTACTGGAGATTGTTCCAATACAATACAACCCAGTCACAAATTCCATTCGTTTTTATACTAATATCGAAATCAGAATCTCTTTTACGAGCGGTGATTTTGCAAAGACCAAACAAAGGGTCAGACAAAACTATTCAATACTCTTCGAAGACTTCATTGAAGATAAAGTGCTTAATTACTCTTTCTATGAGCAGATGCTCAGGGATGTACTCCCCCTACCTATTCACTATCTAATAATCACGCACAATAGTTTTCAGTCCCAGGTTGATAATCTTGCATACTGGCTCAAGAAAAAAGGCTTTGATGTAAAGGTTGCAAATCAAGACAGCATAAGCCCATGGAATGTTTCGTCCATTGAAAATTATATTGATGCACAGAGTCCTGCACCGACCTATCTTCTTTTAGTTGGTGATGTTAATGGTGGTTATATGCCAGCTCCAACCGGTGGTTCGTCAGGTAAAGTCACTGACCTCTACTATGCTGAGCTTGACGGTACCGGGTATCTTCCAGACATTTTCCATGGTCGCTTGTCATGTGAAACATCAACTCATATTACCACTGAAGTTGAAAAAATCCTCAAATATCAAGAAGCCAATATGCCGACTGGGTGGTATAAGGACGATGCTTTTTGTGCGGGTAATGATAATTATACAATAAGTGAAGGAACGCATAACTACTGTACGAGTACGTTTATGGACCCCAATGCTTATACAACTCATAAACTCTATATGGTAACCTATGGCGCTACGACTCAGGATGTCTTTGATAATGTAAATGCCGGTCGCACATTGATCACGATGTCTGGTCATGGCAGTGATGATGGCTGGCATGACGGACCTCAGTTTACCGTCACCCAGGTAAATCAGCTTACTAATGACGACCGCTTGACGATCGCCACAGGACACTGCTGTCTTGCTAATAATTTTGGCTCGTCCACTAACCCATGTGGTGGTGAATCATGGATTAGAAAACAAAATGGCGGTGGGGTTGGCTATTATGGTTCTTGTCCTTCGACGTACTGGAATGAAGATGATTGGTTGGAAAGAGAATGGTATGAGGCGATATATGCAGATGAAATATATGAACACGGACGATTCACTGAGGACGGCATGTATGATGGCGTTTACAATTCAAGCTCTTCAATAAAGCAATACTATTACGAAGCATACCATGTGCTCGGCGATCCCTCTCTTGATTTGTGGACTGAGGAACCTCAGAACATGAATGTCAACTATCCAGCGATTGTTTTTCCTGGAGCGAGCACATTTACGGTAACCGTAACTGACGGAGCGCCTTTGACTGACGCCTTGGTCTGCTGCTGGATACCAAATCAGTCTCCAGAAATGCATGTTGCAGAATATACGGATGCATCAGGTAATGCAAACCTCAGTATTGCACCGACAACCCCAGGTGACACAATGTACGTGACCGTAACCAGACATAACTACATACCGCATCAAGGTTATGCACTCGTCACTACTGCATCTGGACCTTATGTCTCATTAGGTACAATGATCATAAATGACTCTGGTGGTGACGGTGTGGTCAACCCTGGAGAAACTGTTGACCTGGGTATCTGGGCAAAGAATATTGGAAGTGAAACTGCTTTTAGTGTCTACGGTTTGCTTTCAGAAACTGACCCCTATGTGTCATTGTCAATTGATTCGTCCTGGTATGGTAATATTGCAGCTGATGATTCTTCACTTTCGAATCCCTATTACCAGTTCACAGTCGCAGCAAATTGTCCTAATGACCATGCCGTGAGCTTCCCCATGGAATTCCATGATACTAATGACACGGTGTGGA
>JBARXC010000154.1:0-2149 GCA_049647125.1 bacterium
TATCCCCGGTCGCGGGTTCCGACGGCATGCAGGTGACCGTATACGCATCCGAGCAGGCCCTTGTTCACGTCAATCCCGTTGGCCCGATTATACAGCCGACGCATGAACTACATGGGCGACTTCGAAGCCTCTGAAATCCTTGCGGCTGGCGTCTGGTGCGGGGCGAATCTGAAATGCAAAAACATGCAGACCTTGACTGCCTGACGTGGCTCGCGGCCGATAGGACTGCGGAGTTTTGCGGTCTTTCATCTCACCGCGGGCTCGTTGTGGGTGAGATTTTGCACAATTGCCGCTTCAGGTAGCCAGCGGCAGTGACGAAAATTGGTCCTCCGCGGTGTCCTTTCGTCTTCAACTCGCAACGCGTTTGTGGTAGATGAAAGGTATCTACAAAAACAACACCCAAAGGACCAACGGCATGATACTTTCCGGCGAGATGGAAATCCAGATCCCCTTGATCCAGATCGTCGAATCGGACGACTTGTAGCTCGAAGCCCAGGAGGACGTATTCTGGTTCGACCTGCTGCGGGATCTCGATTGGCTCTCGTTGCGTGCGGTGGCGGCTCGCTACTACGAGGCCTTGTGGCAATTCAACGAGCAGCAGGCGAGAGCCCGCGACGAGCGTTCGGCCACCAACTCTGCTGCCAATCCCGAGACGCCCGAGGAAGCCACCTACCGCCTGCTGTTCGAGCGGCCCAGCTTCTGCGAGGATGCTCCCATCCTGCACGACCCGGAGATGCTGAAACCATCACCGATCCGCGTCGATCCGGCCAGGTTGCGGCCCGGGAGAACGCCTCCCCGCTTCGCTGGCCGGGCGCCGAAGTGTTTCTTCGCCATGTTCAAGGCCTTCATGGGCGTGACCGTTTGCGGAACACCACCGGAACCGCAGTTCGTTCGTCAGAAGCTGATCGACAACCCGTCCTTTGCCCGGACTTGTGGATTCACGCTGCCCGATCCGCGGCGCGGCTATCGCCAAAGCGACGTCCCAAGCCTTCGCAAGCTAGAGCAGTTTGACCAGATCATGAGCAACAACGACCTGTGGGGCGATGCCGCCGTGAGGCAGGTTGCCAAAAACCTCGAGGAAGGTTTCATCAAGTTAAAGTCCACGTTGGTTCACGACACCACCCACTACCAGGCGTTCTCTTCGATGCGAGTTGTGGACCTGCCTGAGGACGAACAGAATCCATCCTCCAACGACGTGAAGCCCGACGAAACGGAAGGGGACGCCGGCAATCTAACCAGCACTAGGCAACACAAGAAGAAGAAAAAGAAGCGGAAATCCCACCCGAAAACGACCAAAACGTGCAAGTGCCCCGACCGGGCGAACTGCCCGCATCCGTGGGTCAACGCCGATGAGGGTGCCGGTACGGTAGTCAAGTCGACGGGCAAGATGTATCGGGCGCACAAGGCATCGACGATCAGCTTCGCGAATCAAGAAATCCTCTTGGACGCGGTGGCGATGACCGACGCTGCCAGTCATGACTCGCAAAGCCTGCCGGCCCATGTAGCCCGTGTTTTCAAGCTTCATCCCGACTTGAAGCGGGTGATCAAGCGAGTCTTGGACGATGGTGCGGCTGACGATCAAACCTTGAAGGACTTCTTCCAGACGGAGTGGGAGATCGAGTTGTTAGCACCGATCAATCCGCGTCGGCGCGGGCCGATCACGCAAGACCTTCCTCGCGGGATCGACTACATCACGCCGATCGGGATCCCGGTTTGTCGTCAGGGCTATCCGTTCGAGTTTCTCAGCTGCCGCCACGACACGCAAAAGTTTATCTTCGAGGCAGCTTACGGTGAAGACGGGGTTCCTGTTTGCTGGCAGTGCCCGGCACGCCCGCAATGCTACCGCGGGAACGCGGGAGCACGACGCGTGACGATCGGCTTCGAGCGGCTGCCGTGGCTGGATCCGGAGTTTCCTCAGGTTTCCAAGCGGTTTGCCAAGATCATGGCTCGACGAACCGTGATTGAACGACTTCACAAGTTGATGAAGTACGATTTCGGCGACGACCGTTTGAGTAAGCGTGGCACGAAAGCCTTCCAGGCGCGACCCGACAAAACGTTGCTGGCGATGCATTTGGCGCTGGCCCACAGCTGAGGGCCGTCCCCTCGCCCTCCATCCGACTGGCCAAACGCGGCTCGCCACCTCTGGCAG
>JBARXC010000155.1:0-1760 GCA_049647125.1 bacterium
TTTACTTAAATTCACGTCCCTCAAAAACAAGGATTGCCAGGTAGATAAGAAAAACCGTATAAATCATCCCATATGCGACCGTGAATATTAACTGGTCTGCATAGAGCGGTAGTTTATGAACAAGCTCTAAGCGGTAGTTGAAATTTTCCAGGTTGGGCATTATATAATAGAATCCATAAGCCAGATATTTCATGGCGGGGATTTTAGATTGGTCAGCAAAGAGCTTAAGGTCAGGACTCGCATGACCGATAATGTAGAATATAACACCCATAATCGCGCTCAAAGTCGGTGATGAAAATGATGAAAAAACAAGCAATATCCCCAGAAGAATCATGACCTCGATCAGGGAAAAGGGTAGAGCAACAAGGATAGGTAGATCAAACGCTCCTTCAAACACAAAAATAACTAATTGTTGGATAATAGTCATAGTGCCTTGGATTATAATAATGAGCAATAAGAGACCAATGAATTTCCCAATGATAATCTCACTTCGCCACACTGGTTTGGTTACAACTGTGAAGATAGTGCGTTTTTCAATGTCTTTTCTAATCAGAGTTGACCCGATAATAATGACAACGAGGACACTAAAAAACGAAGCTGCGGAAAGTCCCACATCTCTTACGATCTTAGGCACTTCGCCAAGGGCAAAAGGTCCAAGAAATACTGAAATGACAATGATCAATATAGCAAAGGCTAGTAGAATTACAAGAATGCGCTGCCTTAGGCCTTCTTTGAATGTATTCTCGCATATCGCCCAGATCCTATGCATGACTATTCCTTATCTGTTCAACAAACCATTCTTCTAAAGTAATTTCATCTGTTTTAATGCCTTGTTTAAGAATATCCTTTAACTTGCCGATATGCATAATTTTACCTTTGATAATAATACCTATTCGATCACAGACAGCTTCGGCATCAGGCAGAATATGAGAAGAGAAGAAAATTGTTTTTCCCTTATTCTTTTGTTCCATTATAAGATCTTTTATTTCTTTACGACCTATTGGATCAAGACCAGTAAGAGGTTCATCAAGGATAAATAGGTCGGGATCACTAATCAGTGCTTGGGCAATACCTATCCTTTGCAACATACCTCGTGAATATTTGAATAGTGGAAGATCTGAAGCATGTTGAAGTCCAACTCTCTCTAAAAACAGCTTTGATTGTACTCTATGTTCTTTGACATTACCGAGTCGGGCATGGATATTGAGAAATTCAAAACCTGTCAGGTGTTCATAAAAATAAGGTGATTCAGGCAAAAAACCTATGTGTTTTTTTGCATCAATGGTATTGGCCGGTGCGTTAAATATTTTAACACTACCTGAGTCAGGTCGGATAAGCCCGGTGATGATCTTTATAGTCGTTGTCTTACCAGCACCATTTGGTCCAAGAAAACCAAATATTTCACCCTTGTGGATTTTAAGCGAGACATCATTTAATACCTGTTTTGGCTTTTGCCAGAAGTGATTCTTAAAGGATCGGTAGATATTATTCAACTCTATGGCAAGCTCCATAATACAGAATTATACTCATAATTAGTATTTTGTAAATATATTATTAGCACCTTGACCCCGATTAGATAGCGAGTTCTAAATGTGTCTATGCCCTTTGATTATAAGGTTGTTTTCTAACGGGGCGTCTTTAATCAAAATAAAATCTACCCCGAGTGATATTACTATTCTTGTTCATAATTGAACAGGGCATTATACTTTTTATGATATGCTGAGTCAAGTTGCTTTTGTAGTTTATTTATTTGTTGAACC
>JBARXC010000156.1:0-28451 GCA_049647125.1 bacterium
GTCATTACGAGGAGCGCCGCGACGAAGTAATCTCATGAAATATAATGAGATTGCCACACCCCGACCACTACAATTCTTAATGGTCGGGGTTCGCAATGACAAAAAGGGATTTGGGCAACACGCCCTCAACATTCAACATTTTTTTCTCGAGTACGGTCTATAGTCAGGCCCAGACATTGGACATTTCTGATACCCAAGCTAGACCGACGGACTGGAGATCCATCGATTCTCATCTATTAAGCGCTGCGGACTTAAAGTCCTCTGGTAATTCAATTATAACTAACTCTACATAACCTATTGTGTCAAATTTCCCGTTTACATATTTATTTTATGTAACGGGACAGGTGTGTCATCTTGACATATTATCATATCTCTGTATAATTCCTTAATAAATATATTAGATATTTGACAACTTTTGTAAATAAAAAAATTGATGAGGAGGAAAGATGAAGAAATGGTTTGTGTTACCCATTTTTTGTTTTCTTTTGTTGGTCTGTTTGAAACCAGGACGCGATAACGAGTTTGATCCGAATAATCCTAACAAGGCTTACCTGGAGGGAAACGTTTACGATTTCGATGCTTCGCCAGTAGTAGATGCTAAGGTTGCTCTGAGCCATGATGATTCGGATACGGTCGAACAGTATACAAATAATGAAGGCTGGTACGGGTTTGATGATGTTGATCCGGGTATTTATACGATCGTCGCTCAGGGTGGTTACTACGGACCTTTTGAATATTATCCTGAAAGCCTGGCTGCAGGTGCAGAAGATACTTTTGATATATACTTCAAAACAGCATTTTGGGATTTTGAAAACGAAGCATTGAATACCCATGAACCTGAAGGGTTCCAAGCATTGGTTGGAACCTGGGCTGTCATTGATGATCCTGCTCAGGGATATGTTTATGAGGGTGTCACGCCGGGAACTGGGCTTGCGATCGCTGTTACTGATGTTGGTGTAGATGATTTTTATTACGAAAGCATGATCAAGGTCGACACCTCCTCTGGTAATACATTTTACACCGGCCTTGTATTCAGATATCAGGATGACCAAAATTATTATCTCGTGTTTTGCTCCCACGATAGTATAGCACTAATTGAAGCATATACTGGTGTCTGGACGAGCATTGATGTTGCGGCGCGCGTGTTTGCGCTTGACACATGGTATAGACTATCAGTTGAATGCCGTGGCGGCCACATACAGGTCTACCTGGATAATGAAAACACCCCTGTATTCAATGTTACCAATAATACATTCCCTGGCGGTCTTTTTGGTCTATTCGCTGAAAATAACACAACAGCCTATTTTGACGACATCTACATTGATATATCAGAATAGGGGTCATTATTCAAAAGAATAATGTACAGGGAAATATTTACGAACATCAGAGATCGTATTATAGGTATATGGGGTAAAATCTCTACATTCTACATATTTACAGGGCGTCACCTATGAAAAAATTATCTCACGACGTGAGATCGATGACAGCGATAAAAACCAGATTACGATGATAACTTAAGACATCAGGAATCAATTCTTGAAATTTAAAATTACGGCTGATGTGGTGTCACTTATGAAAAAATTGCCTCTCATTCTATTCCTCCCATTTAATTTGGCGATCTACGACGAGACCTTCCCTCGGTTCATTCGACACCTATCGGTCGGCAGCAAATTCTAATTAAAAAAACCAGCCGGGACTTTAGACTTTGTCGCATATAAAGAAAACCTGCTACCTTTTCCTTTACCCAGCGAGGTAATTAGTTATTTGCCTAATAGCTCATCCACTTCCCTTTTGCCTTCTTCCATCTCACTGACCTGTTCTTTATCCACTTGCAGGAGCAAGGTCTGGAATTCGCCGACATGCTCTTTTTCCTCTTTGGCAATATCCAGAAGGACCTTCTTGATGTTTTCGTTCTTGGTCATGGCCGCCATTTGTTCGTATAGATTTATGGCATCGAATTCAGCTATTAATCCGGCTCTCAGTATTTCTTTGTCGATATCCTCTTGTTTTACCTTTTCGAAATTTATCGGCATTTTTGATAACATATTATTCACCTCCTTTCATGAATGCATTTTATTTAAGCCTAATGAAAAACAAGCCGTTCTATGCTGTTGCCTTGACCCGTTCCTCCTGAGTCATCTTTGACAGATGTTCGACCTCTTTGATATCAAGCTTCAACCCTTGTGCCACCCGGGTGCCATATTCAGGATCAGCTTTGAAAAAAAGAGCAGTCTGACGAAGCTGTATCCGCTTCTGGGCATTGCCAAGGTGATCAATAATATTGCCGATAAGGTGATCCCGGGCCTCATCATTCATTACCTTTTTATAGAGGGCTCCGGCTTGGACAAAATCGTCATTCGGGTGGTTATGCGGCTGTCGCCCGGTTTTTCCTGATACCTCAATACCTGGTTCAGCAACGTCCGGCCGTACTTTGGGGCCGCCAAAACTGTTTGGATAATAGTTTGGGCCGCCGCCGCTATTGTCATCGACACGCATGGCGCCGTCGCGCTGATATGTATTTGCCTTCACACCTTTTGGAGAATTTACCGGTATTAAATGGTAGTTAGGGCCAAGACGATAACGCTGGGCATCGTGGTAAAATAGAATACGTGACTGAAGCATTTTGTCTGGTGATGGTCCAATACCTGGTACAAAATTTCCCGGGCAGAAAGCTGCTTGTTCAACCTCGGCAAAGTAGTTTTCCGGGTTACGGTTGAGTACCATGCGTCCTATAGGCATTACTGAGAAGTCGCCGTGAGGCAAGACCTTTGTTATGTCAAAAGGATTGAATTTATAATCTTTCGCCTGCGCTGGTGTCATAACCTGTATCTGCACATCCCATGCCGGGTATTCGCCGCGTTTAATTGCCTGATATAAATCATCGGTAGCATGATCAGGATTCTCGCCTCCTATTCGCGTCGCTTCCTGCCGTGTGAGGTTCTGTATACCCTGAGCTGTCTTGAAATGAACCTTAACCCAACAGTACTCACCCTTATCATTCCACCACTTAAAGGCATGACCACCATATCCGTTCATATAACGGTGGCTCTTGGGCGTACCGCGGTCAGAGAAGAGAATCGTGACCTGATGTATCGATTCCGGAGTCAATGAAAGAAAATCCCAGAACATATCCGGGTCTTTTGCGTTGGTTGCAGGATTACGTTTTTGCGTATGGATAAAATCCGGAAATTTAATTGGGTCTCGTATAAAGAAAACCGGCGTATTGTTACCGACCAGATCATAATTGCCTTCTTCCGTATAGAATTTCACGGCAAAGCCGCGGGGATCCCGGGCTGAATCAGCCGAACCTTTTTCACCACCCACTGTAGAAAGCCTGACAAATACCTCAGTGCGTTTACCTATTTTTGACAGAAACTTAGCCCTGGTGTACTTGGTGACGTCATGGGTTACTTCAAAATAACCACCGGCTCCCGCACCCTTGGCGTGCACCACGCGTTCGGGTACACGCTCGCGGTTGAAGTGGGCGAGTTTTTCGACCAGATGTATATCCTCCATTATTGTTGGTCCAGGAAGACCAGCTGTTTTGCTATTTTGGTCGTCGTCTACTGGTTGACCAAAATTCGTGGTCAAGTACTTATCTTCTGCTGCCATATTACACCTCCTCGATATTATATATAATATGGCATAAAATGCAAGGTTCCTTTTTATGGATAGATCACGGAGACCATCAGCATTTCGTTTAATCTGATTACTAATTAGTAGTCATTACTATTTAGAAAAATCCGGGTCAGATCTCGAAACTAGAATTTCGACAATTTAAGATCACAAATCGCATGCAATATTGACAAATGAATAGAAATATATTATAGTAAATCATGATCACCTGGCTGCAATTTTTTCATAGGTGACCCCACCTTACATCAAAGGAGGTATTATGTTAAATTTTTTTTCGCTTTTTCTCGTTTCTTTGATACTCATTGGGCAACCGATAAAAATCGGATGCATAATTCCTCTGACCGGACCCATGGCAAAGTTTGGCGAGATGGACAAGAAATCATACGCAATAGCCCTTGAGGAAATTAACGAGGCTGGAGGAATAGATGGTAGACCAATTGAAATTATATACGAAGACGATCAGGGAAGACCTGAGGTGGCAATGGCGGCGGCTGAGAAACTGATAACAAGAAATAAAGTTCCGATAGTCATAGGAGAATACAGCAGTTCCTGTGCATTTGCCGTTGCCGGAGTGTGCCAGCGTTATAAAACGCCCTTTTTAAATATCTGTGGCGCGGCGGATAAAATTACGCAGCAGAAATGGGATTATGTGTTCAGGATGAATCCTCCGGCAAGTGAATACCCTTCTGGTTTCAAAGAATTTCTAAAAGAAACAGGTTATCCGGAGACGATTGCTATACTTTTCGAGAATACGCTGTTCGGGACTTCGTCTGCCAAGGCATTGAAGGATTGGTGCGAGAAAGAAAAGATAGAAGTTGTGATATATGAAGCTTATGAATCTGGTGCTATAGATTTCAAACCGATGTTGATAAAAGTAAAAGCAAAACAACCAAATGTGTTGTACATGGTCAGTTACATTATGGATGCAATTCTTCTTATGCGACAGGCAAAAGAACTTGACATAAATCCCAAGGCATTTGTGGGCGGAGCGGCTGGATTTACTATGCCCTCATTCCTGGAGGGGGCTGGTGATGCAGCCGAATTTGTTATCTCTATCACACTTTGGTCACCAGAATCCGGATTTCCCAGGGCAGAAGATTTCTACAAGGAGTATGAAAAAAGGTTTGGTGTTTACCCGGATTATCATGGTGCCGAGGCCTATGCGTCCCTTTTTATTGTTGCCGATGTTTTAAGAAGAGCTGAATCATTGGATACCGAAGAGATTAAAAAAAGTTTTAAAGCAACCTCTTTGATGACTCCATTCGGCATGATCAGATTTGAAGATTATCAGAACTTTACAAATCAGAATCAGATGTCAACTCTTCTCCTCCAGGTTAAAAAAGGGGAGTACCGGCTCATATGGCCGAAGCAAATGGCCACCTCAGAATATGTCTATCCTGTACCGAAGTGGAGTGAACGGTGACGACTTTTTTCCAATCCTTAGTCAGTGGAATACTTGTTGGTGGGATCTATGCGATGATCGCGGTGGGGATGAGTTTAATTATGGGTGTGATGAGGGTGATAAACCTTGCCCATGGCGAGCTTCTGATGATTGGCATGTATGTAAGCTACTTCATGTTTCATATTTTCGGTATGGATCCCTATCTTTCATTATTTATCAGTGTTCCAACTCTTTTTCTCCTGGGTATCGTACTACAGAAATTTCTTATAAACAGAGTCATCAATGCTGAAGCACCGATTCCTGAAAATCAGGTTCTTCTAACTGTTGGAATAGGACTGGTTCTGGCAAACCTGATTATGCTTCTTTTTACGTCTGATTACAAGATAGTGAAGACTTCTTACTCTGATGCTTTATGGCGAATTAGAGGGATATCAATAAGCATACCGTTTTTTATAGCTTTTGTTATTGCGATAATCGCCATTTTACTGCTCCACCTATTTCTTAAAAAAACGGATACAGGAAGATCGATTCGTGCGACCGCTCAGGATAGAGTTTCTGCACTTCTGATGGGGATAAACTCTTCGCGTGTGACATATCTCACCTATGGTATAGGAGCAGCACTGGCCGGAGCCGCAGGAACACTTTTAGCTCCATTGTACTACCTTTTTCCCACGGTTGGTTCACCATTCACTTTGAAGGCGTTCATAATCTGCGTCTTAGGAGGAATGGGTAGTGTTACTGGTGCAATCTGGGGTGGATTGTTGTTAGGAGTTGCCGAATCCTTTGGTGCTGTATATGTCTCTACCGGGTATAAGGAGGCAATAGGTTTTCTGATCTTCATTCTCGTTTTAACCCTCAAGCCTTCAGGACTGGTCGGCAAGGGTCGTGTATAAATTTTATATCCCGCTCGCCATCATTGTTATAATTTTCCCTCTAATAATAAAAAACAGCTATGTACTCCATCTCGCTATCCTTATTTATATGTGGGTGGTGCTTGGACAATCCTGGAACCTTTTAGGAGGCTATACTGGGCAGGCTTCATTTGGACACGCTGCTTTTTTTGGCGCCGGCGCTTATGGAGCAGGTATTCTTTTTCTTAAATTTGGGATCTCAACCTGGTATGGCATTATCTTTGGAAGTATGCTTGCTGCCCTTCTTGCGATTCCTCTTGGATTAATCTGTTTCCGATTAAGAGGACCCTATTTTGCCCTTTCTATGCTTGCGTTTGCAGAGCTTCTCAGGCTCGTGACTACAAACTGGACCTCGCTCACAAATGGTCCGGTCGGAATATTGGTGATCCCATCCTTTCAGAGCAAGGTTCCGTATTACTACATAATACTGGGCTTTGCATTTTTTACGATTTTTTTGCTTAGAAAAATAATAGGTTCTAAACTTGGATTCTATCTCATTGCAATCAGAGAGGACCAGGATGCGGCAGAATCTTTAGGCATAGATTCAACAAAATATAAGCTCATATCTATGATCATCTCCGGGGTCCTGGCCGGACTTGCCGGGAGTTTTTATATGAACTATCTCGGTTATATCGATCCCCATATAGCTTTTTCTCTGATCGACATATCAATAGCTACCATTCTTGTTGTGATGATCGGCGGGGCTGGAACATTCTGGGGGCCTGTAGTTGGCGCTCTTGTCGTGGTTCTGGCAGGCGAGGGATTTCGCTTGGCATTTGGACAAGCCCATGTTTTGATATACGGGATATTGATAATTTTAATCATCATTTTTATGCCCAGTGGAATTGTTGGGAGATTGAAAAAATGATATTGGAGATATCAAAACTTACCAAATATTTTGGCGGCCTCGCAGCGGTAAAAAATTTCGACCTTAAAGTTAAAGACAACGAAATGATTGGAATGATTGGACCAAATGGTGCAGGAAAGACGACGGTATTCAACCTTTTGACCGGATTTCTGATTCCAACCTCGGGCAGTATTTTTTTTAAAGGTGAATCCATAACCGGTTTAAAACCTCACGTGATATGCGAAAAAGGGATCGTCAGAACTTTCCAGGTTGTAAAACCCCTGGCAAGGATGACTGTTCTTGAAAATGTAATGGCCGGTGCTTTTTGTCGATTGAATCGGAAAAAGGACGCAAAAGATAAAGCATTAGAGGTTTTGGAATTTACCGGGCTTATCGCCAAAAAAGAAATTCTTGCATCTGGTTTGACAATTGCGGATCGAAAGCGTCTTGAACTATCGAGAGTATTAGCCACTGATCCATCGGTGATACTATTGGATGAGACTGCGGCAGGATTGAACTCTAAGGAGACAGAAGTCGTAATCGGTCTGATTGGTAAATTGAAACAGCGGGGGATTTCAACCGTTGTCGGTGTGGAGCACGTTATGAAATTTATTATGGCGATCTCGGATAGAATTATAGTTCTCCACCATGGCGAGAAGATAGCAGATGGTACCCCTGAAGAAATCAGTAAGGATAAGGATGTGATAAAAGCCTATTTAGGAGAAGCATATGCTTGAGCTGAAACAAATAAATGTTTTTTATGGCGATATGCAGGCTCTCTGGGATGTTTTCTTAAAGGCAGAAGAGGGAAAGATCACTGCAATAATAGGCTCAAATGGTGCCGGGAAAACGACCACCTTAAATGCAATATCCAATCTCATCCGAATAAAGTCGGGGATTATCGAATTTGAGAATGAGCGAATGGATTTACTTCCTCCCCATAAGATTGTAGATTTTGGAATCTCTCATATTCCTGAAGGGAGAAGACTTTTCCCCTTTATGACGGTTTTAGAGAATCTGATACTTGGGTCATTTAACAAGAAGGCAAAAAAAGAAAGGGCAAAAACTTTAGAATGGGTATTCGAGCTATTCCCAATTCTAAAGGAGCGGGGAAATCAACCCGCCGGCACCCTGTCTGGAGGAGAACAGCAGATGCTTGCAATCGGACGAGGATTGATGGCAAAGCCGAAACTGCTCATGCTCGACGAACCATCTTTAGGTCTTGCACCAATACTTGTTAAACAGACCTTTGAGACGATTGGAAAAATTAATAGTGAAGGAGTTACAATACTTTTTGTAGAACAGAATGTTCGTCAGACCCTTGAGCTTGCCCATTTTGCTTATGTTTTAGAAAATGGCAAGATTGTGTTGCAAGGAAAGGGAACCGAGCTCTTAAAAAAGAAAGAGGTGAAGGAGGCTTACCTGGGCAGGTAAAACCTTGCTCAGAGCTCTTCCATGTCTTCAAACTCTTGCTCAGTATCTTCGCGGCGACGCTCTTGTTTGTAATTGTTGAAGTTGTAATTAATGCTGAGCATCACTACCGGCGACTTACGGTCAGAAGATCTGTGGAGAT
Source organism: bacterium (assembly GCA_049647125.1). Lineage (GTDB taxonomy): Bacteria > Hydrothermota > Tepidihabitantia > SM23-42 > SM23-42 > JAUVZL01. Next base: position 8,370 of record JBARXC010000156.1, read on the forward strand.
AAAAGTCCTCGCCTTCAGACGTATATTCGCGCTTGCTCGTGCCAAAGATATCCCTTATTTGTAGGGTCACGGCAAGTTTTTTTTCAAAAAATTGCTGTTTCAATGCCGCGTCAGTTGTGAAATGCCCTGCACGCTGTCCCTGAGCTGATATTCGCGGGCTGTGATATCTTCCATTGACCTGGACCTCGGTTGACGGTAATACTCTGAATTCATTGCTGAATCGCGTGCTCCAGTTAAGATCCTCTTCGGAAAATGCCTGTCCAATGAGTTCACCTTCCATCCTTTGCTGAAAAAGATTCCCGGTGCAATTTATATTCCACCATTTTGCCAATTTTAGATCTATCATTGCTTCGACACCGAGTGCGCGGTCAATTCCGACATTTTCAACCGTATGTAGAATCACGTTATCGCTGTAGAGTGACTGTATGCGCTCAATATTATTATGTGTTACACGGTAAAAAAACTCGGTTGAGAAAAGGCTCTTGTTTAAGAATGTTTGAAAACCAAGTTCGTATGAATCAATATATTCTGGCTTTAGACTGGGATTTCCCCTTTGTACATTATATGCATCTGACCAGGTCAGGAACGGCTCGAGCCACCACGATCTCGGACGATGGATCCGGCGCGTGTAGCTTGTCATGAGCTGTTGACCATTTGGAAACTTGTATGAGATATGACCGCTCGGGAAATAATCCCATCGGTCAATGGTAAATTGCTCATCCTCCCCGAGCATTTCAATAAGACGGTGGGTATATTCACTGCGCAGACCTCCCTGGTATCCGAACCCGCGCCAAGATCCTGAAAACAAACTGTATAAGGCATATATATCCCGGGTATACTCAACGGTGTGACTGAACTGGTCCATAAACTCATAAACTCCTGTAATAGAATCATATTCATATGTTCTTGAGTTCTCTTCAGAACGCCCGAGTCTACCTTGAAAACCTGCCTCGAATTTGCTGTTTGCTCGCACCGGCAATTTGTAATCGAGTTTTAGTTGCCCGAGCATTGAGAGACCATCTTCCTTGTTTTGGCGACCGCTAGTGATTGCGCCTGTAGTATCGAGGAGTTCATTTGTCGAGACATGGTTTCCCTCTCTGTTGCTGTACAGGGCTTGCAAGGCTATGTTGTGATCCTTATCTGAAAAGCGATGCACATGATCAAGGGTTAATGAATAAAAACGGTGTGAGAATTCGCCATATTCCTGACTTAAATATATATTATGTGTATCACCTGGTTCTGACCATTCATCATAATTAAGGTCATCTTTGCGCTCCATTTCCCGGGTACCGTATTCTCCTCCAAGACTCAGCCTGTCCCTGATACTGAGTTCCAGGTCTATGCCGGCGCGTAATCCGTAAGGATTCCACCGGCGTACAGATTGTCCGCTTGAGCATACATAAGAGCTCGTATCATTGCGAAAAGTCATGCTTTCGACCGTGCTCGCGCCGGGGAAATTGAATTTACGGTAATTAGTGCTCAAAAAGGCATTGGCTATTGTGGTGCGGTAACTGACCAGAAAGTCTCCTCCATACTTGTCATCCAGGCCAAGATTTAGATTTGTGATACCACTGATTCCTTGCAAACGTTTCTTCTTCATGATAATATTGATGATGCCGGAAATACCCTCAGGGTCATATTTGGCTGAAGGATTGGTGATGATCTCGATGTTGTCTATCATACTTGCGGGAATTTGCTGCAGGGCATCACTCGGTTCAAGTATTGTGGGACGTCCGTCAATGAGCACGGTAAAATTCTCGCTGCCGCGCAGGCTTACATTACCTTCGATATCAACATTTACTGAGGGTACGTTCTCCAGCACATCGACTGCAGTACCAGACACAGTCGTTGTCTGACGGCTCACATTTATCACTTTTTTATCGATCTCATAGGACATGATGGGTCGTTCGGCAACGACCTCGGTGCCTTCCACTCTTAAAATCGTTTGCTCAAGAGAGATATCACCCAGATTAACATCTGGTGCACTGAGTATGATTTTAATACTCTTCAGCGTTTTTGTTTGAAATCCCATGAATGAAATTTCAACGTAATAGAGCCCGGGTCGAATATTGGTCAATTGAAAAATCCCATCGCGATTGGTGGTTGTGCCTGTAACCCGCATACTATCTTTCTGTCGGTACAGTAGTATATTAGCATATTCAATCGGCTCCTGAAGTTCAGAATCAAACACATGCCCGGTAATTGATCCCTCAAATGAGTTTTCTCGACCTTGTGCAAAGGCACTGCCAGATAAGGCACAGATCACAATGAGTATAGAAATAATCATGTTCTTCATTTTAAAAAAGGTGTTGAACAAAAATGCCATCCATAGTAATTAGACGCCCGTTGTTACGAAATAGTTTAATATATAAGGAATGATAATTGGGTTGAGCGCCATTATCAGTGCTGCAACAAAGCCGAATTTTTTTCCCAGCCATAAACTACAGAGCATAAAAAGCCCAAGAAGCGTTAGGGTTGTTAAAATTGGATTTATTAACAAGGCGGCAGATGGCCTGGCGAGTTAATACGGGATGGCGAGGATTGTTGGTAGACCCGGTGGGTATCGACTAAAGTAACGACCATTCTCTGCTTTTAGCCAGTGCGTACCAATAAACTGTAAGGGTGATTCAGGTTCAAACCATGTATGACCTTGATTTGCGATCAGTCGAGCTTGTGCCAAATAACCATTCGCATCAGGCGTTGATATCGCCGGTTTGAAGTGGAGCATTAGCATTGTGAAATGTAGGGTTAACAGTACAATCATTGCGACATGCCACGGGTTCATTATTACATTGCGAAATCGTATTACTGAATATTTAAGTTTATGCATAGGATACTTCCTTACCGGCAATTTAGTGTACCAAATAGAGTATAATCACTTGATGCTTGGAATCAAGCAATGATCCATATATGAATGAAACATGCTGAGCTCAATCAAACTCAAGTAAATGTGAACCTTGGCAAGATTCTGGTATGGATTCTAATTGCTATTATTTATTGTTCAGTATCAAGATATAGAGTGATACCCTCGCGCCACGCAGAACCACAAAGACCAAGACCTCCTCTTACACCTGCTTGCATTAAGCTATCATCAGGTTCAAAAGTGTATTCATAATAGTTATGGTCAAATGCAGTAATCAATATATCACAAAGACCCTCGGGTAAATTACCGATATAATCACCAACCCGGATTTTCACAAGACTGTCCAGGGTATCTGGTTTGAGCCAGAATTTGTCTTGCCTTCCATCGGACAGGAATAAACAATAATAAACAATGGCACCATTACTACGATGAAAAATAATTGTATCTTCTAGGGTAATGGTATCGTATGGTTGATTAAGAAATTCAAATTCCCCTGGAACTGTTGTCTCACCAAAAAGAGTATCAAGACCTTGTTTACTCACCTGGAGATAATAAGTTGTTCCTGGTTGGAGATCCATATACCATTTAACATACCTGCCATACATTTCATCAAAAAATAGAGTGTCAACAGTATTGCTCGTTGAAAGCGTCACCAATGCATCTTCAACATACGGTTCAGAGGGTTCATCGATCGCATATGCACGGTCAACAAAGACTTCGGTGTAGGGCAAATAATTATACATGACCAAATAAACATTGAACTGAGTTTCATATTCATTTACTGTAACTGCATCACAATCTATAAATAGTAATATTAGTATTGTTAGATAAATTAAGTGCTTTGAAGTTCTAATTACTTTACTCATTTTAAAACCTAAAATTAATGCCAAAACTCGGTATGGGGATGGGTAACAGAGTATAACCTTTCTTTTCAGGCGGGTCTTTATCATAGTCCAAATCATAGAATACTATATTTTCACGATCGTAAACATTCATCACATCGATATACCATGAACCTTGTAAACTAAATATGCTGAAATCTTTTTCCAGGTGTACATCGAGACGGTGCGTAATCGGCAACCGGTAGGCATCGCGCGGACCTTTAATAGTAAACCAGTCCCAGTGATACCGATTATCTTCCGCATCATAATAATAAACTCGGTAACGCGCTAGGTCCTCAGCATAGGGTAAGCCTGAGGCAAGATACCAGCGTAAATTAAACGTTCCTTTGTTTAATATCGGCACACTTTGCGGAATTTTATAACCGAGTACGATATTAAGGTTATGCCGGCGGTCATAGCGCGGTGCATAGTATCGGTCAAATTGTTTGCGTCTGGTATAACCGAGTGAATAGCTTATCCAGCCAAAGATATCTCGAAAACTTTTTTTAAAGAAGAAGTCAATGCCGAATGAATATCCCGAACTGACTTTCAAGCTCTCTGATGGCTGACTAAAATACATTCCATACTCACGTGGTATCAAAAGGTTGAAATATTTTTTATAGTATGGTTCTATGGTGAGTTTCGTGTCGTCGTCAAACCATTTTTCAATTCCGGCAATTACATGGTATGCAGTCGGGACCGTGTGCATGGAATCGACCGGTCTCCAGAAGTCAAAGATCGAAAAATATGATTCCTGGCTATTGATCGTGATGAGAAATTGACTGTACTTACCCCAGGCAAGGTTAAAAGCAGTGTTCGGTCCGATGTGATATTTGAGACCGAGTCTGGGGTCAAAACAAAAGCGATCATTAATACTGTAATAAGTAGAACGCAGACCACCCTGGACCGAAAGAACATTGGGTATGAGCGACCATTTATCCTGGACATAAGCGGTTAATATCTGCGGTTTGTAAGAATGCTCGGCGATCTCGAGGTTGGAAAGGTCCAAGTTATACATGATCTTCAGCTGTTTTGCATCGATACCTATATCAAAAGTGTGATGGTCATTGAGAAAGTAATTGAAATCGATTTTTCCTGTATAGTCGATTATTTCTTCATGGATTGCAAAGTTGTTTGTTGAATCATCATAATTCTCATAACTGAAAGTCGTCAAAAAATTACTCCAGGCACCGACCATCTCGCCATAAAGTTTTGGATTGAAGACCCTGCGCCAGCGCAAAGACACACCGCGATTACCCCAGTCGAGTTCGATCTTTTCATCGGCCACGCCACCTTCAAAATTTTCTTCGAACTGCAAAACATCGGACCCACCAAGCGCAGCGAGAGTGAAGCGGTTTTCTGGCGACGGGTTAAAATTTATTTTCGCAATACCGTCATAAAAATAATAGGGAAGAGAAAGGGTATCGTTTTTTATTTTTGAATATGCCCAGACAAGAGCATCGAAATATGTACGGCGTCCGCTTATAAGAAATGAACCTTTGGGTAATGGCCCTTCAATGACCAGCTTGGATGTAATTAAACCGATGGTCGCTTCACCAGCAAATTTTTTGGAATTACCTTCTTTTGTGGTAATGGAAAGGACTGAAGATAGCCGGTCACCATAACTTGCAGGAAAACCACCGGCAAAAAGCTCGGCATTGCTGACCACATCAGGATCGAATGTTGAAAACAATCCAAACAAATGTGATGATGGATTATAAACCGTAATCCCATCAAGGAGCGCAAGGTTTTCGTCCGGGCTGCCGCCTCGGATATATAATTTATTAGACAAATCGTGCATTGAAATAACACCGGGCATGAGCTGGAGGGTTTTTATCAAGTCTTTTTCAAGTAAACTCGGGATCGCCTTTATCTCGCGCCTGGTAAAATTAACCCGGCTTATTTCGACCTCCTCTTCAAATCTCGTTCTTTCCGCAGAAACGACGATTCTTTCCATTTCGATGATCGATGGGTGCAATTCAACATTCAACGTGAGATTTTGACCAGCATTGACTTCGATCTCCCGGGTAATTGTTTGATAACTGATATAAGAAAAAACGATCTTGTGACTGCCTTCAGGGACATTATGAATGATATAATAACCCTTTTCATTTGTCGCGCTGCCAAGTGCGGTATTTTCAAGATAAACATTGGCATAAGCAAGTTGTTCACCGTTTGATGCATCAGTAACAAACCCGCTAATTGAACTGTAATTATTCAATAATAATACAAAGATTGTTATTATCTGCATGGCAATAACACGATAATATTTGCATTTGTTGAGACCTCAGTTGTCTTTGTGCTGGGGACTTTGACAGACAGCAGCATGGTTGATTATAATACACACCGACCAAATGTCAAGGTAAGCAGGTAATCATCCATGGCAATTGAGTGCGCGGGCGCGTCGGGCATTGAAAGGTTTATGGAGAACCAAAAGCCTGAAGCCGTGTACCACCGGTCTTAATTATTCAGGCGGTTAAACAAAAACACTGGCGAGATGCAAAAAAATAGAGGAGGGTGGGTTTGCCCCTTTTCTCATACAGAAATGCCCTGGTTTTATTCAACCAGGGTTACTTTTACGGAAGTACTATTTGAGTTTACAAGAATTTTAGGGGATCTCAAGACTCAAATCTCGAAATTCGAAAATAAACGAAAAACGTCTAGTTTTGTCTTATCTATAGAAAAAGGAGGTCTACTAACATGAACGAAAAACAAATAGTTCGCTGGGAACCTTTTAAGGATTTCCTGAATTTAAGAGATGATTTCGGTCATCTTTTTGAAAGTTTCTTTGGAGGAATGCCCATGGAAAGGCAAGATCTCGGGCTGCCGATCGTGGACATTATTGAGAATAACGGAAATATCGAGGTGAAAGCTGAATTGCCGGGTATGAAAAAAGATGACATCAAAGTTACAGTCCGGAATAATATGCTCCAGTTATCAGGTGAACGAAAGCAAGAAAAGGAGAATAAAGAGAAGACATTCCACCGGGTTGAGCGATATTTCGGAAAATTCTGTCGAACGATTCAATTACCAGCTGATATTGATGCAGATAAGATCAAGGCGCAGTACAAAGATGGTGTCCTCAATATTACCTTACCAAAGCCAGAATCGATGAAGCCCAAAGAAATTGAAGTCGAAGTGAAATAAGTCTCATCTCCCTAAAGACAGGGTCGGCTAATGCCGGCCCTGTTTCATTTTTAGTACCGTTTCAAACTGGAAATGTCTGGTTTTCCCAAGTAAAGATTGACTTTTTTGATTCGATTGGTATAATTCTTTATGAAGATAAAAACGAGTGTTTCAATTATTCTTTTTACTCTCCTTTTTCCAGCATTGTGTTTTGGGAACCGTGGTATGATCCCGGTTAATCCCAATATCATTATTTTTGAGCCGACGCAGCGCGCAATGATCGCGTGGGATGGCACGCGGGAGATTCTTTTATTGAGTACGGATTTGAGTGCTTCGGATTCAACCCTGCTATTAGAGGTTTTGCCGCTTCCTTCAGAACCAGAAGTGAAAAAAGGCGACCTTGAGACCTTTCGCAAAGCCACTGATCTTATAAACAGTAAGCTGCGTGCGGCAGCGATGTTTAGCAAGCGGAACGGCGATGGAGAGAGCCACGCGAAAACTCCGGGTGGTGAAGTTACGTTTCACGAGAAGATCGGTGCTCATGATATATCAGTAACCCATCTTCTTGATGCTGATGGTTTTATTGACTGGGTCCGTGATTATTTAAAGACGCTCGATATTGAAGAGGATGTGATTTCCGAAACGATGAAAGGACTTATTGAGGAATATGTTAAAGACGACTTTACCTGGTTTGTTTTTGATGTGGTCACACTGGGTACAGAAACTGTGACTAATGAACCTATTCAATACGCTTTTAAGACTGATAAACTCTACTACCCTTTGAAAATCACCCAGACCGGTGAAGGCTACACGTCAATTGAACTGATGATTTTGACCCCTCAATTACTGAGGAATTTCCCGGGTTTGCCGATCAATAAAATACACCTGCCTCATGACCCAATAACGATTACTAATGATGAGTTAAAAGACCTTAATAAAGACATGTTTGAGCTTTTGGGAAAGCTTGAGGAAATGCGACTGCGGATTTGGGAAATAGAGGGTGAACTCAAGTCCTTTGATGAGGATTTGATTGCGTACTGATATTAGAGGGGATAAGAAGGCTAAGAGGGCTTAAGAGAACTTGAGCAGAGTGATGAAACGTAAAGAATATAAGAAGAAATTCGATTATACACCAAAGTGGCTTAAGAAGAAAAAGCTACGTCATCAATCTAAGTATTTGTCCGGTCCAAGGATATTTCCTGATCCAATAACTGGTAGAGAAAAAGCAACAGACCTGATTGACCAGGCGTTTCTCGCCTACAATGCAGCGCGTATCAAGGAATCTTGCCGCTTATACGTTGAAAAAATGCTCAAACCAAAAGTGTGTGTGGGCATGAGTCTGGCGGGCGCGCTTACACCAGCTGGTCTTGGTAAGTCAGCAATCGTACCTTTGATCAAGGCTGGATTTGTGGATTGGATCGTATCGACCGGCGCAAATTTATACCATGACCTGCACTTTGCATTAAATCTTAACCTGTATGTTGGTTCTTGCCATGTGGACGACGTCGAGTTAAGAAAGAATTATATCGTCCGGATTTATGACATACTGCTCAGTTATCCAGATTGTTTGGTCGAGACTGATAAGGCAGTGCGCGCTATTTTGAGTAACGAAGAATTCCAGAAGGAAATGGGTACTGCTGAATTCCATTATCTGCTCGGCAAATATGCTGCCCGGGCTGAAGAGCGAAATGGCATTAGAGGTGCATCAATGCTGGCCGCGGCTTTTCGTGCCAAAGTTCCAATCTACACGAGCGCGCCTGGTGATTCTGGTCTTGGTATGCACATTGCTGAGAATTCACTGCGTGACTTTGGCACCCGACTTATCCCGTCAATCGATGTTAACGAAACAGCCGCGATTGTTTATGCGGCAAAAAAGGCAAAAGGTAAATCAGCGGTCGTGCTCATCGGCGGCGGCAGTCCGAAGAATTTCGTGCTCCAAACCGAGCCGCATATCCAAGAGATCCTGCACATACCAGATGTTGGTCATGATTATTTTCTGCAGATAACTGATGCCCGTCCTGATACTGGCGGTCTGTCCGGCGCCACGCCGCACGAAGCAGTATCCTGGGGTAAGATAGATCCGAATCGATTGCCTGATGCAGTGGTGTGCTATTTAGACGCTACAGTTGCATTGCCGCTGCTTACCCATTATGCGCTGGCAAAACATAAGAAAAGACCTTTGAGCAGACTGTATGCAAAACGGGATAAGCTTGTGAAGGGGTTGAAGAAAAGATACTGGCAGGAAAATAAATAATCACCAAAAAACAAGCACCAAATCTCAAACAAATTCTAAATTCCAATACCAAAAATTGTTTAGTAAATGTTTAAACATTGGTTGATTAAATATTGTTTGTAAATTGGGATTTGGATCTTGGAGCTTACCTTTTTCCAAAGGAAAAAGGGTGAGTGAGGGGACTTGAACCCCCAACCATTGGAACCACAGTCCAATGCTCTGCCAATTGAGCTACACCCACCAGACAAGATAGATGATAGATTCTAGATACTGGATGATAGAACCCAGAACTACCATTTAATTATACTCATTTATTTACCATTCGCAATATTTATCCCGCCTGCCCCGTAGTTATAAACAGCGGGGTAGCTCGTAGAGCAGCGGGAAGCCATCTGCAATAAGCTCGACCACGCTACGGTCGAATACCCCGCACAGGATTTGAACCTGTAACCCGCTGATTAAGAATCAGCTGCTCTGCCGGGTTGAGCTAGCGGGGCGCTTTTCTCCCTCTGTCATTGCGATCCGCCTCGGGCGGAGAAGCAATCTTAAAGAAATCCCATCACAAATCCCTCGCCCCTTTGGGGAGAGCACACCATCATTCCCTCGCCCCTTCGGGGAGAGGGTAAGGGTGAGGGGATTATATTTTATTACAATATAAACCCTTCGATAAACTCAGGGTCATCAATTCTGCAATTGCATTAAAGATTTCAAAGAACATTAAGGAAACCCCTTTCCACCTTCGGTGGATGCGGGGTGCTGAATTTTACAATCAAATGTAAAATTTGAGTAAAATTCGCACACGCCTGGAGGGATTCGAACCCACGACCTACGGATTAGAAATCCGTTGCTCTATCCGACTGAGCTACAGGCGTTCGTTTAGTAGGCACTACTTATTCTTTAGCAAGCGACTGTATCACCGTAATCTGCTTTTTCATCTTCGTAATCGAACGATGAATGTCTATTCATCGTTATTATAGTGATTTTTGTGATTTAGTCAATAATTCTCAGAGTTCATTTTATTATGCCTGCCCCGTTAGACACGTAGTATCTAATCGGGGTCATTGCGAGCGACTGTTGGGAGCGTGGCAATCTCCTATTTTTTACTGTTCGAGCGAACGAAGTGAGTCGAGAACTACTCTGTAATTCTACCTGACTCATTAGATACACAATATCTAATCGGGTCATCCACAGTTCTCTCTTTCGGTCATTCCCAACCTGCTCACGCACGCGGAGATTGATCGGGGAATCCAGTTCTTTTTACAATAAATGTCGAATGTCAAGCCGGTGGTATTGAGTTTATCGAGATGTCGTAGATCCTGAAGAATTGAAGGGACCTGCCACCTTTTTCCATATTAATCTTACTCTGAGTTGCGATGTCGCGGATCAGTTCGTCTGCCGGGATGTTTTTTACGTCAAGGGTAATGCGGTCCTTGGTCGCACTGATTTCCTTCCGGCGTTCTTTCTCCATTTTCTTGACGAAAAAATAATTCTCCCGCTGCTCCAGTGCATAGCCATTAGCCTTGAGCATCATGCCAAGACCTTCGGTAAGACCAACCTTTTCCAGATGGACAGTGATCGTGCCCTCGACGCTTTTGTCAACGACGATATTAACACCTGTTTGGATACCGATTGCGCGCAGCACGTCTCTGACATCAACGTCTATGAAATCAAACGTGATCTTTGAAGTATCGATTTCAGTTGTTTGGTTAAAGAATATAAGTATGAATACTAAAAAATACATACCATATATTAGTCTATTTATTTTTGTAATCAACAAGAAAGCGCACCAAGAATTACCGATCGATCGGATAAACCGATTGTGATTTTCGAACGAATTGACAAGAAATCTCCCGTAATTTCATTTGGTTTTACATATCCACGATAATAAATGTCCATAAATAACAAAAAAATTCGTTGTTGTTATTAATTAAGTCTTCATATATACTTTATTGAACAAGTATTAAAAATACGTTCGCTATGTTTGTTTTTTTCACTCAAAGAAAGGAGGTATTATCAGCAGAACAGAACATTTGAATATCTGGTATAGAAGCTCTCTGTGAATGCGGAAGGACTTCTAATCAAAGTATGCCAAGAAGTTGAATACTTGACAATATGGAAACCATATGTAAACTAAAGGGGGAGACATGAAGAAAGCAGTAGGCTTCACTGTGATGCTCGTTGGTATTTTGTTTGCCGCGGCAGAGTGGACGAAAGCCATCGGGACATCTGACGAACCGATTCCACCAGAAATCGAGGTGATGAAATCGGATACTCTACAGGTGTATATCAGAAACACGATTTTTGGTTTTACAGAAGAAGACACTACGCTTGAAAGTAAGGATTTTAAAGTCATCAGTATCCCGAATGAGGAGATTGATAGAAATCCTGATCATGCTGGTAAGCCGCAGATACCTTACATCAAATTACTGATTGCCGTACCCGATTCAGCGGAGTTTGATTTTATAGTATACAATACTGATCATTTCCTTTTTGAAGATTATCTAATCTACCCGGTACCAGATATTGTTTTTGAGGTTGATTCTAATGCCTACGGAAAGTGGATTGGATCGAAAGAAGTGTACACTTACGATACCGCGTTCTATAATGCTGACACAACATATCCTGATAAATTTTACGAGGTTATTAGCGATGGCCACTGGCGAGATCAGCGAATCTTGGAAGTATTTATATATCCAGTACAATATAATCCAAAACAAGAGCTAATATATTTCTATCCCGAGTTAGATTTACGTATCGAGTATTCAGGAACCGTAGTCAAAAATAAGCGTGGATTAGGACCGTTTGAGGATATCGGTCGGGAGATTCTTGTCAATTATCCAGGAATTGCCTTACAACCACCTCCTAATCCTGACCCTGAGGTGCACTATTATAAAGATTTATTGGATTCGACAAATGTCGCTGATTACATCATCGTAACACACGAGGATTTTCTGGCGGATGAAACCGATTCGTTCTGGATACATGAGTTGGCTGATTGGCGCGTAACTCATAATCGGTTTGAAGTAGGAATTGTAATGGTAGACAGTGTCTATTCACAGTTTCCGCAACATGCTCCCGATTCTGCAGCGCAGCTTCGTGATTTTCTGGTATACGCATATGACAAATGGCCGGCACCTTCTATGGCTGACACCCATTTTGCTTACTGTTTATTCATCGGTGATTGGGAATACGTACCCATTGAAACATGTTATGCTGTTTATGGTCCCCTACTATATTTAAATGCTTATGAAGGTTTCTTCAGGGATATCGACAGTACACATATAGACCCAGCTAATACGTTCGAGGATATCATGTTGGGACGGTGGCCCATAGATAGCACGGAACTTGCTGTCATCGCCCAAAAGACGATTGATTACGAACAGTCACCCAACACATTGGGTGACTGGCGTAGAAGAGGTTTGTTAATCGCAGGCGGGGGGTAGCGGTGAGCGGGGTTTTCTTGAGTTCGTTGATTCGTGTGTGCCCCTATTAGCTGATATAGAATATGACACACTAGCTCTCAGGAGGAAATATGATTCAGTATTTTTTGCTGATACTATTCCTCCCTGCCTTGAAATGGGTGCGATAATTACTGCATATTATGATCATAGTAATCAAGACGGCTGGCCTCCTGATTATTACTATTATTCTGTGCCGTCACCAGAGGATTTAACTAATGATGACAGCCTTTCTGTACTGCTTAGTTATTCATGCAGCGCAGCCATGTTTCAAAGAGATCACCCACATTATGACACAATGCCAAATAATCCCTACGATACGTGTTTTGCTGAGTGTTTTTTATACAACCAAAATGGCGGAGCTGTAGCATTCTATGGTGGTACAGGAATCACGTGGATCAATCTATATACAACAGAACCTCTTCAACGCATGCTTCGAAGTCAGCAGTGGATTTTGGGAAAGATGCTGGTAAACACAACAAGAAATAGCCCCAACCATTGCTTCTGTTTGCTAGGGGATCCAGCTCTCGACCTTGGTGATTATACAGCATACCCCGAGTTGCCAGATCTGGTAATTAGACCACCAGGATTGGATTTTTCAACACCAGGTTATCCCTATTATAATAGTGGTGATATCATATCAATTGGAGTTTTAGTATGGAACATAGGTGCTGATACTGCTTTTGATGTTGATGTTGATTTTGATATTGTAAAACCAGTTGCTGATACGATCTACAGTGATGCACTTGTTATTGATACGCTTTTACCACGTGATACAGCCTATGTCGTTTCGAATTGGAATACTGGATCAACACACCCGTATTTTTATGGTATAATCGGTGACTGTAAGCTTTATGTTAATGTTGATCCTGATTCTGAAATATCTGAATCTTGGGAAGGTAACAATTCTTCTTTTGTCGAGAGGAAAATCGCTCTATATCCATATCAGTCCGGTTGGCCAAAAAAAGTGACAAGTGGTTACAGCCAGCCAGCAATCGGAAATCTTGATGGCAGTGGTTCAGTTGAGATTGTATTTATTGTCAATGATTCAATCTATGTTTTTGACAAAGACGGCAACACCAAACTTGGTTGGCCAAAATATCTTAAAAAAGCCAGCAATCTCGTTCTTGCCGATTTGGATTGCATGGGCAATCTCGAGATAATTGTAACTTCAGAAGAATCTTTAACAGTATTCGATTATCAGGGTAGCACTGTATCAGGATGGCCACAGTCCCCACCGAATCCCGATAGTAACCTATTCTACGGCAGTCCTTCAGTTGGATATATTACAGGTGCTGACAAGCGTCAAGTCATTTTGTGCATTCGGGGTAAATATCCCATAGACTCTGGAGGCTCTGGTCCTATTCCTATTAGCGGAATTTATGAAATGGGATTAATGGTGTATGATTACGATGGAGATAGTCTGTATTACCTATCTCATGATTCAATGTATTGTGATAATCTATGTAGTAAGGGTATTTCGATATCCGATGTAAATAGAGATGGTGATGAGGAGATGGTCACTTCTTATGAATATCACCATTTTGTAACACCTGGAGACTCGTTCGTAGACTCGTGCTTCACGGATATATTCAACAAGAATGGTCATGTTCGTACATTAATTCATGGGAGCAGGCATTCAATACCGGCCATGGTAGATCTTGACTATCCTTTTGCTGATGGCGTAGCCGAAATCATAATTGGAGATATGAACGATACGATCCGTGCTTATAAAGAGCGAACTCAGACTACACTATGGAAAACAAATACCGGTGGCGCAATCAACTCCTCACCTGCTGTCGGGAACATTAACCCAAGCTACCAACCTGCGGAAATTGCGTTTGGTAATGATGCAGAAAAAATATGGGCCATACGAGGTGACAATGGTGAACAATGGGATCCTTATCCAATCGAAACCGACGTTGTTAGAACATCGCCGGCACTTGCCAAGCTTGGCGGAAAGTTTGACTGGTATCCTGATATTATTGTTGCCGCAAACGATTGGATCGTGTACGGTTTAGAGTGTGATGGCGATACTATAACACCATTTCCTTTACCTGTGTTTGGTTCACCCTCGTCACCAGTAATTGGTGACATCGATGGAGACTGTAAGAGTGAGACTATATTGGCAACCGGTGATGGGTACCTGCATGTATGGAGAAATGTCAATAGTTATGTGACGCCTTATGCATTAGAGTGGCCGCAGTATCACCACGATTACCAGCGTACTGGCGTATATAATTGGGTTGGAGGTGTTGGTGGTGGCGATGCTAGTCCGCCGAAATTCTCAACGTCAACGATTATATCATTCTCCTTGACACGCACGGTCTCTATTCAAATAACTGTATATGATGTTGATGGTAATGTTGTAAAGAATTTAGTTAGCCAAGTTTTGCCAAAAGGATCATATAACCCGGTCTGGTATGGCAAAAATAACAGTTATGCTCTGTTACCAGACGGTATCTACATAATCGAATTCAAGGTGGATAATGAACGAAAATTTATCCCTGTGGAAATAGATCGTCAATAGAATGTACATACTAATGAGACAATTGCTACTATTTTCTCTATTCAATATGATAGTAGTCATCATGCATCAGACTTCTTTATTGCTTTGCGCCTACCCAGCAGGTTGGTCAGACGACATTCTGATTGCCCAGGATACCTTAAATGCGGTGTTAAGTAGTCCGGATATCTGTGTTGACAGCCACAATAATGTGTGGATTACATGGGATGATGCTAATTGGTGGGATGGTGATATATATTATTCAAAAAGAGACAGTCTTGGTAATTGTCTAACGCCGGCAACGAATGTGTCCAATAATATGGAAAGATCATTGAATGCACGAATTGCAGTAGATGGTTCAGGCAACATACAGTTCATATGGCGTGGTGATACACCACAGGGTATTGGTTTATGGCATGCAAAGTATTCAAGTAATGATACAGTAATCGTGCCGTCGCATATGGCAGTCAGCGGGGCTGGAGGATTAACCTCCAGCCTCCTGCCCGAGATAGCGATAGATAAGTATCAAAATATCAATATTGCCTGGGATGAAATAAACGACGGCAATAAGATGGTATATACAAAACTAGACAGTTTTGGTAATCCGATCGTCGATAAAATCCTTATTACTCCGAGCGGATATGATGCTTACTGGGTTGGTATAGGTGTTGATAGTTTTGCAAACAGTCACCTTGCCAGCAGAATGGACACCAGTGGTATTCCCTACAAATTATCATACTCGAAGCTGGATAAAGATGGTCAGATCTTGATATCGAATATGGTACTTACAGATGGATTAGGTCCAGCCATAGTATGCGACCGACACCAGAATATTCATATTGTATACACAAACCAGCTCGGTCCAGGTAATACACTGGAATACCTCAAGCTTGATCAGGGGGGTAATATTCTCATTGGTCCTGATACGATTAGCCCGCCGGAAATACACAGCAGCACGTATTGTCATGCAGTAATAGATTCTTTACAGTACATACATATTGTATGGCAGGCGAGTCAAACGAATTGGGCCTGGTTGATGTATGCAAAATTGGATACTTCAGGATATTTTATTATCCCTCCGGTATTAATAGTAGGTCGACCTTATACCGACGGTGCCATAGAACCGAGGATTGCTGTTGATCTTAGCAATCGTCTCCATGTTACATGGGTTGATAGACGATTCACGACAAATGTCATTTATTATAAACGTGGTGAAAATGAAACCGGAGTGCAAGATGAATTACAGCATAAAAAGGTATCTTCACCCACGATTTCGGCTCATCCAAATCCATTTTCATATAAAACGACTATCTCGTTTGGCGGTCTGGATAGTTACAAAAAAATCATTTTAGTGATCTATGATATCAGCGGCAGGAAAATTGGAGAAGTCAAAAAAAGCAATCTGGTCAACTATGTCCACTGGGATGGTTGTGACAGCCGGGGTATACGGGTAACACCAGGCATATATTTTCTTGTGCCAAAAAATTCCACGAAAAATTATGCAATACCAGTGATTCTTGTAGATTAAGTTAGGTTAGTTCTAGTACTTCTCTTCACCAAAAACATAAATGTTCACCATCGAATCACGATAGACCAATTCTATCATGTGACGGCTGCCGAGGATGTTTATATCCGAATATACCACCAAGTATCTTACCCTATATTTCCTTTTGAGTAATGTGATAAGTTCATCCCTAAGCGATTGCATTAACTCTCGATCATCTGCCTTGATGCTTGCATGTATATTGAATATCTCATTAATTCTTGTAATAAGTCTATCGTACTCAGTGTAAACGCTTGTGGGAATCCGCGCAATGTATCCAAAGGTCATAGGCTTTTCATGAATTGTCTGATAGAAAAGTGCAGTACCTGCTTCGGGGATTATATCAATAATACCTTCGCTGCCGGGTAGCTTTTTTAATACATGAACATATTGCGGTACAGGTATCTGTGTCAAGGGTATTGCTTTTGGAGTATATTCCAAAAAAAGCAACAGTAACAAAATGAATGTAAATATACAGTTTTTCAAAGAAATATTTCTGAAAAGTAGTTTAAAGCCCATCGCTGAAACTGTTGCCGCGGCAAGCGTTGTTATGATAATCATTCTCACGGGGACGCCAGCAAGTTTGAGTAGAGGGAATATTTTTCCGAAAATTGTGTAGGGCAAGGGGAATGCACCTGAAACTTCTTTACCAAATACGTGCAATACAGGTCCGAAAGCCATAACGAGAAAGAATAGACCGACGAAAAACCAAAGGTGCAGGCTTCTGTTATTGATATCTCTTCTCTTAAGCCAAACAAAGATAAGCATGAAAACAACAGAGAATCCCAGGTGAACACTGGACTCATGGATATTACCTGGTAGATTGGACCAATAGAAATGGGTAATATGAGCGAAACGCCAGTGACCACCAGGAATCAACGCCGCTAAGAGATCTAATGAATAGATCTTTGCGTGGTGAGCACCAATCAGAGGATCTTGTATATGCAGTGATATCAAGGAAAGCAGCAAAGGTAAGATTGTGATTGAGCATATTGCAGTGAAACAGGTTAATGGAAGAAGATGAGCTTTTTTAAACAAGAAAGCTATATTTTTTTCTTTGTAAACAAACCACATAACTATAAAGCATCCCGTTAAAATACAATACAGGAAATAGTAATAATCACAGAGGATGACTCCGAAAAGTATAATGGCTGTTATTACACCTGTCCAGGGTCGTGGTTTAGTCATCAGCATAAACCAAAATAGTATAAATAATGGTATAAATTCTAATGCAGCTAATTGCAAATGACCCTCAGCATGCGCAAAATGGTAGTTCGAGAATGTGAAGATGAAACCTGCCATGATGCTGCCCCAGTAAGACTTCGTTAGGTAATACGCAAGCAAGAACATGGTAAGTCCACTGCATACAAATGAGAATACAACAATAAAATTATATGTTTGAACCAACGAAAAGAATTTAAGGAGGATGATTCCTAAAAAACCATTAAGGGGATTTAAAGTATGCCCAAGAAGCGATACTCCATGTGGATGGTGAAGGTATGAGGTATACCACGGTGATTGATGCAATTGAGTTACTGCTTTGTTGACCCACCATAGATTCCATACATTTTGCAGCCCATCACCTTGATCAGCAAAAAAATGAGAAGAAAAAAATGCAATTGCTGGATAGGTAAAAATGTAGAATATGACAAAATAGATTAAGCATGGTAAGACAACCATTGTTATAACGGATAATACCGAGTTTTTGAGTTTCATATGACACCCCAAATACAAAATGAATTCCAAATAAACAATTAAATCACCAAAAACATAAAGGCAGAAAATTCCACCAATCATGACAATTCAATCTGTGTAAGGATATGCATAACTTTTCTGAAAACAAGCCTAAGTTTTTTTGTCATTTATGGACATTTTATCAGAATATCCAAATTGCAATGCGACCTTTGTGGGTTCTGCGATAAGATAAGTATATTTGGTAATCGTGTAAATAACAAGCAGAGTATTGTTTGCTGGATATCAGCAACTAACTCGATTTATAGAGATCGTCCATTGCAGAGAAGTTAAAGAGCACCCATAGTCTTCTATTGACAAAGTGCTATAAACGTGCTATAAATAACTCTAGAGCATTGACAGCCGCAGTCAAATGATATAATAT
Organism: bacterium; assembly: GCA_049647125.1. Classification (GTDB taxonomy): domain Bacteria; phylum Hydrothermota; class Tepidihabitantia; order SM23-42; family SM23-42; genus JAUVZL01. The sequence continues at coordinate 27,096 of JBARXC010000156.1, forward strand.
GAGCGGCTAGGGGGTTGATATGGCAAATAATAGTATTGGGGATAGGAAAATATATATTATTTATATTCCGATAATCCTCATCATTTTATTAGGTTTTTTATATTCCCAGGTTCCAGATACCCTCTGGACAAAAACCTATGGTGGGGCTGATGATGATTGGGGTTATTCGGTCAAGCAAACCACTGATGGTGGTTTTATCATAGGTGGCTACACCAACTCATTTGGCAGTGATCATGGTTATTTGATCAAAACAGATTCTAATGGTGATACATTGTGGACTAGAACGTACAGTGGTTTGATTGCGTCCGTTCTGCAAACATATGATGGCGGCTACATTTTTGTCGGGACAACAGGATATGTCTATGCTGTTGTGAGGACTGATTCGCTTGGCGATACGCTTTGGACCAGAAGATTCACACCGGGCGATTACAGTTCGCGACCAGAGGAAATTCAACCGACATTCGATAGTTGTTATATCATCGTTGGCACTGCTGTTGATACTATGTATCCCTGGGATTTTTTTTATAATATATTTCTTGCAAAGATCGATGATGATGGGAATACGTTTTGGACAAAAGAATACGGATCATTTTATGAATTTGGTTATTCTGTACAGCAGACTTGTGATAGTGGTTACATTGTTGCTGGTCGTTGGTTCATTCCTAGCTATTTGATGAAAACAGATTGGCTTGGAGATTCATTATGGCTTAAATCTTATCCTGAAGGACATTTATTTTCAGTAAGAGAGACATCTGATGGCGGTTTTGTAAGTGTTGGCGATATTAGTTGGCCTTTTGATATTTTTGTCATAAGGACTGATTACCTGGGTGATACGCTCTGGACAAAGAGATTTGGTGAATCGGCTAATGATGTCGGTCACTGTATTAGAAAAACGCCAGATGGGGGTTATGTTATTACAGGATATACAGCATCCTTTGGTGCTGGTGGTAATGATGTGTATCTCCTTAAAATCCGTGATTCTGGTGATACGCTTTGGACAAGGACCTATGGTGGCACTGAGTCGGATATCGGTTATGAACTTGAAATAACTTCAGACAGTGGTTACATAATCGCGGGATATACTGGATCGTATGGTGCTGGCAGTAAAGATGTGTGGCTTCTCAAAATTGCACCAGATACCTTTGCTGTGAAGGAGGCAAAAAGCAATGTCATTACAAATCACGCATTTGGTGCGTCAATCATAAAAGGACCTTTAGTCTTACCTGAAAATAAAAACTGCAAAGTCTTTGACATCACAGGACGAGTTGTAGCACCAGATAAAATACAACCAGGAATATATTTTATTGAAATTGATGGTAAGATCACACAGAAAGTAGTAAAGGTTAGATAAAGGTA
>JBARXC010000157.1:0-1990 GCA_049647125.1 bacterium
AAGCGGGATCCTCGATTTACCTATATTATTATTATCAAATATGAAAAATCGGGATAATTATTCCTTCGTAGGGTGGAGTTTTTCTGTTATTTTATTCGGCCAAAAAGACCAAAGGTGACATAGTGAATCGAACCTTTTATGGATTCTAAATCTTTGTCCGAAAGAAACGGCGATACTGGTGGTTTTCTTAAATAACTGTATTCAATTCTCAGGTTAAGCTTCTCAGTCAAACGATAATCACCACCCGTCACAAATCCTGCTGCTCCAGAACTCATCCGGACTCCTGCGAACCAGGTGTGTTTGGATAATTGGCTATTATGCAATAATAGACTGATTTGATATATCGTATTGTTTGTCGGACCCCCAGCAATACCCCATTCACCATCGCTATATCCAGCAATTACACTCAATGGTGAGAGATTGAGTCGTCCTGTAAAATAAGGACCAGCGTATTGCCAGCCTAAGAACGGCTTGAACCAGAGAAAAAACCCGGAGATATCAGGATATTCCCACTGGCTTGGCAGACAAATAATTTCCACCCCACCAAAACCATTGAATTTTCCAAATGGAGTATAGGCACAGTGATATAAACTCACGCTCGAACTTGGATATGTTTTAACATATACTGTGTCTCCGCCTCTATCGATCAACCATTTATTAAGAGCAAACCCTCCGCCGATATCATGTTTGACTTCCTGCGGTCTGTGAACCGATATCATTTCATTTTGGGAATGTGGAGAATAGACGGTTGGCGCGCAGCTCAGCAATAATAGAATGGCGGCAAAAAAATTGAAGATGTCTCCAATCGGCAATTTGACTTTAAAAAACATGAACCTCTTTAATATCTCAAACGAAAAACGTAGTTGCCTCTGCCTGAGGCAGACAGGTGATTTCTTTTCGAGCGGGCAAAACGAGTCGAGAAGTACCTTAATGCATGTTCTCGATTACACTCGAACAGTAAAAAAGAACGGAGAGCGTTGTTGAAGGATTGGACGATTACAACAAAGAAAGTAATTTCAGGCATGTAAAACCTTCTTGATCCTCTGTAAAGCCCATTGTAGTTCCTTTTTCTTGATGACCAAAGGCGGGGCAAAACGAACAACCATCTCATGAGTTTCTTTGGCTAAAATGCCAAGTTCCATCAAATGCTCACAATATTTCCGCGCTTTCTTTTTCAACTCAACACCGATCAATAAACCTTTGCCTCTTACTTCTTTGATAATCGGACTTTTTATCTTTCTTAATTCATTCATGAACCAGTTACCAAGCTTATAAGCACGTTGGGGTAAATGTTCTAATGTGATAACCTCAAGTGCTGCGATGCCGATCGCTGAAGCCAGAGGATTACCGCCAAAGGTCGAGCCGTGGTCACCTGGATGGAGAACATTCATGATACGATTATCGCATAGTATTGCAGATACTGGATAGAATCCGCCGCTCAGAGCCTTGCCTATTATAACAATATCCGGTCTAACTCGTTCATAATCACAGGCGAATAATTTACCAGTCCTGCCGAGACCGGTCTGGATCTCATCATCTATCAAAAGAATACCTTCCTCCCTGCATATCCGATAACACTCTTTAAGATAGCCCTTATCCGGAACGATCACACCACCCTCACCCTGTATTGGCTCAAAGAGAAAACCAATAGTATTTTTGTGAATTGCTTTTCTCAAAGCCTTAGGATCATTATACGGGATGATCTTGAAACCTGGAGCGAAACTACCAAATCCATCACGATATTGTTTTTCAGATGAAAATCCGACAATGGTAGTTGTCCGACCGTGAAAATTATTTTCACAGACGATGATCTCAGCACGGTTCTTTGCTACCTTTTTCTTAAGATAACCCCATTTCCGCGCAACTTTTATCGCGGTCTCTACAGCTTCTGCACCTGAGTTCATGGGAAGTGCTTTTTGATAACCGGTCAATTTACACAAGTATTTCAGAAATAATCCCATCTGGTCATTATGAAAAGCCCTCGAGGTCA
>JBARXC010000158.1:0-11249 GCA_049647125.1 bacterium
TGGAATGATTCAAAATATTCCAGCGCAAAGCGCTAACTTCCAGCTGTAGGCTCCTTTCCAGCACGTAGTGCTAACTTCCAATCCCCTTGGGATTCAACCATCGATCGAAACGATCTAAACGATAATAACGAATTAAACGGACTAAACGTCTTAAACGATCTGAACGTCTTTTAATAACTCAATAACTTAGTTACTTAATAACTAAACATCATATGTTTGCCTTTTTGCCAAAAGTGCCTGGTTAATCAACACGTGCATAATCAATTAGCAATATAGAATTTTTTCCTGAAGAATCAGTGTATTTAATAAAGCGTTTGGAATAGTCCTTTTCAATCCAGAAATAAAAGCGCCATTTTAAGAAGAGTACCTTTGGAACCATCTCGACTTTCCAGCATGCAATATCGCCGAGCGGGCAACTTATGATCTCCTCACCCAATACATTGATTTCGGCATTTATGACCATAAATTCTGGCACATGGAACTTTATCGTGAATTTTTTACGAACATCGTAGTTAAAAGCACGCAAGGCATATTCAATTGCATGGCGGTCATAGATCGGCTTATCTGCCCGGTATGAAAACTTACGCCCTTTAAACAAAACATTGAATTTCTTCTCTTTTTTTATCTCAAGTTCAAGTTTCTCGCCAATTGTTTTCTTAACATATATCGTGCTCATATCCAAGGAATCAAAAATGAGTTCAAGTATCCTGTCTTCCCAAGTGTAGACAACATGATATCCCAGGGACTCTTTTTGTACGGTGACTTCCATGGTGCCGATTTTCCCTTTGTCATTGGTTTCATATGTGTAACTCTCTTGAGCTGGCAATATCTGGAGCACAAACAAGAGAATCATCATTTCTTGTACTCTACTTTGAACTTCTTGGACAGTAATTTCGTCACGATACCGCGTTTCCCACAAGAAGGACTCCTACTTTTTAATATCAGTTTCTTCACACAAAACATTCTCGCAATCTTTATAAACTCCTTTGCACCACGAATGAAGTTATCGGTAACATCTAAGCCATCTTCATTGATCACTCGGTCGCCCACGATTATATTTCTCGATCTAGGAGTGGTCAGACCGCCCAACTGCTCGGGACAGGCAAAGATGATATTTTTGTTTCGAAGCCTGGCAGCCACCTGCTTATTATACGCATTTTTACCATCGTACCGGCAATTAATCCCCAATAAACAGGCACTGACCAAAATGATTTCTTGGCTATTACTAACTTGTTTCACTGCGGGGAAAGCTTATCTACAATATCGAGGAGTTCCAGGATGTCATTTATTTCGTAATCGGCACCAGAGTTCTCAGTATCAAAGCGATCACCATACCGCGCAAAAACAGTTTTCATGCCTAATGAATTGGCGCCAATAATGTCACGTTCTGCCCAATCACCCACCATTATAGTCTCATGGTAGTTCACCTTGAGAATTTCCAAGGCTCTCACAAAGGGTTCGGGATCAGGCTTGCGTTTTTTTGTATCATCGTAAGTTATCACTACATCAAAAAAAAGGTGGAGTTTCAGCTGGCACAATCTTAACCATGCTTGTAACCTTGGTGCATCACTAACCACGGCCAGCCTTAACCCCCGTTTGACCAATTCCATAAGGGCAAACTGAACATGAGGGTATAAGACCAATGCCGCTTCACGAGCACGGCGATAACCGATAATACCGGCGGCGTGGATACGGTAGTCTATCTGACCGAATTCCTTAGTCAAAAACTTATCAAAAACTTTCTGGTCTTCTATACCTTCTTCATCGTAAATCTTGTAGATCTTCTTTTCGGCTTCGCCTTTTGGTATTTTCAAACCGGCATCAATCATGGCAAGTATCGCGGCTTGAATTGCGGCGTGCTTCATTGCTATGAAATCAACGAGCGTATTATCAAGGTCAAAAATAATCGCTCTAATCACAGATGTCTTCTCAAGATGCTCGCTGCTTTTTCCGGCGAGAAGCTATTGACATGAAAACCGGTACCGAGTTCGAATCCAGTACTTCGGTGGATACGAGGGGTTATCTCAATGTGCCAGTGATAGTCTTGCTTGATCGTCTTCCAATAGTTGGATTGAGGTAGCAGATTAGGACTGTCATTGAGGATGAAATTGTAAGGATGTTCACCGAGCACATCATACATGAGCTTCAATATTTTCTTAAAAACAAATGCAAGGTCTTTTATCTCTGATTCACTGATTAACTTATAACTGAATGAATGGTGTTTAGGCAATATCAAGAGTTCAAAGGGAAATCTCGAGGCATAAGGCGCCAGAACAACAAACCGCTCGCTCTGGAAGATAAGACGATCAGCCATTTCAATTTCCTGCTGTATGATATCACAGAATAAGCAACGTTCCTTATACCCGAAGTACTCGCGGGCACTGTTTAACTTTTGTTTAACTCGAATCGGAGTAGCCGGCAAGGCAATAAGATCGGAATGTGAATGGTCGATCGTTGACGCGCCTGCGAGCCGACCGTGATTTTTGAAAATTAGTATATAACGTAACCTCTTGTCACAATGAAGATCCTCGATCCTAATCCGGTAGGTATCAAGGACAAGTTCTATCTGATCCTGAGAAAGCTCGAAAAAATGGCGTATGTGCTGTGCGGTTTCAACAATGACCTCGTTAGCACCCACGCCACTGACCATATCATAAACCCCGACACCGATTTTCTTTAACTCACCCTCAACTTTTAAGATCGGTTTAATATTAGGGATAACCCGTACTTTCCAACCAGGGCTATTGGGTTGTGAATCGGTCCTTATTGCGTATATCTCATCGGGTGTGCGTTTCTCTTGTCCCTCGCAAAATGGACAGTCAGTTTTTGACTTCTGTTCATCTAAAGGCACGCTTGGTATTGTATCGTTCTCAGTATCAATTATCACCCACGTATCAGTGACAATATCTCTTCTAACCTCAGACACTAAACCTCCTCATAGTCAAATTCCAAATTTCAAGCACCAAAAACCAAATCCCGTTTCTGATATTTCAGAAACGAGGATGCTCGTTTGCGGCACAATATCTAAATTCTCCCATTGGTCACCAGGAAACCGGGTAATCAGGAAGTGGGTACCAGAATAACAGAACATCAGATCCTGATTCTCTGATCCTCTGATAATCTGATATCCATATTTATTTTTCGAATTGTCTCGCCCCTTCCCCCGCTGTTTTATGGGCAAACCTTATGGGCTCAGGGATACGGTATCGGCATGCCGATGACAAAACATACTTCCGAATTTGATTGAGTTTTAAATGGTCTGTTTTCAATTATTTTTTACTCAACCGTTACGCTTTTTGCGAGATTACGCGGCCGATCAACATCGAACCCTTTCAAAGTTGCGATGTGGTAGGCGAGAAGTTGTAAAGGAATAACTGTTAATAAAGGTGTCAGGAAATCGATAGTCTTAGGTATTGGTATGCAGTATTTGACTTTTGACTGGATCTCTTTGTCACCTTCAGTTGTAATAGCAATCACTACACCTCTTCGTGATTTCACTTCTTCTATATTCGAAAGGATTTTCTCAAAAACATGGTCCCTGATTGCGACAAAAACAACGGGCATATCCTCGTCAATAAGCGCAATCGGTCCATGTTTCATCTCGGCAGCCGGGTAACCCTCGGCGTGAATATATGAGATTTCTTTGAGTTTGAGGGCTCCCTCCAATGCAACAGGGAAATTATACCCCCTTCCAAGAAAAAGAAAGTTCTTCTTTTTGTAGAAATCCAGGGCGATTTCCTTTATTTTTTTATCAAGCTCAAGAATCCTCGCCACTTGCTCAGGGATTTTCTCTATAGCTTTAATGATCCCTCTGCCTTTATCCACAGATATCGTTCTCATCCTTCCCATAAGAAGGGAAATAAGAGCTAGCACCATTATCTGGGAAGTAAACGCCTTTGTGGAAGCAACACCTATTTCAGGACCTGCATGGATATAGACACCGCCATCTGTCGCCCTGGCGATTGTACTCCCGACAACGTTGCAGACCCCAAGCGCCGTTGCGCCCCTTCTCTTTGCTTCTTTCAACGCCGCAAGTGTATCACTGGTTTCACCCGATTGGCTGATTGCAAAAAGTATTGTCTTCTTATCAACAACCGGGCTTCTGTACCGAAACTCAGAAGCATATTCTACCTCAACCGGAACCCTTGTCATCTCTTCAAGCATATATTCCCCAATCAATCCGGCATGCCATGCTGTACCACAGGCAGTAATTACAATTTTTTCTACGCTCTCTAGCGCTTCGTGATGTCGGTCAAGACCATCCAACCGTGCTGTTCCATCTGTCATATTCAACCTTCCCCTTATTGCATTCCTCAACGTAGACGGTTGTTCAAATATCTCTTTGAGCATAAAATGGGAGTACCCATCCTTCTCTATCTGCCCTAATGTCCACGAAATCTCCTCAATCTTTGGTGTTATTTCTTTTTCTTCCAGGGTTGAAATTGTAAATCCTGTATCTTTGATCGATACAAGCTCTCCGTCTTCCAGGTAAACAACCTGCCTGGTATATGGTACTATGGGCGCGACATCAGAAGCCACAAAAAACTCATCCCCCCCATCTCCCAAAACAAGAGGACTTCCATTACGAGCACATACAATCTCTCTTGGATGGTCAAGTGAGATTACCGCCAAACCGTATGTCCCCTCTACTTCGGAAAGTGCAATCCTTACTGCTTTCAAGAGGTTATCTTCATAATTTTCTTCAATCAAATGAGCAATGACCTCGGTATCGGTCTCGGTCCTTATTTTGTGTCCTTTCTGCTTCAGATATCGTCTTAAAGCATAGCAATTTTCAATAATCCCATTATGGACAACGGCAATTCGTCCCTTGCAGTCAGTATGAGGGTGAGCATTTTTATCAGTAGGTTCACCGTGAGTTGCCCATCTGGTATGAGCAATACCTATTGTTGAAGCAACTTTCTGATCTTTCATCAAATCTTCAAGTCGCGCGACCCGACCAGCTATTTTTTGAACAATTAACGCGGTATCTGAATATACGGCGATACCGGCAGAGTCATACCCTCGATATTCAAGTCTTTTCAGTCCTTCAATCAGAACCGGTACGACTGGCTTTTTCCCAATATATCCAACTATCCCGCACATCGCAATATTATAACACGGCCGTAACAAATGTCAACCCCGTTAGATAATACACACATTCAATTTAATTCGCAAAAATAACACACTGTTACACGATCGAAGAGCATAAGCATATTTGAAACTCAGTATCTAATGGGGTCAACCCCCGTTAAAGATAAACAAATACCTAAAAGTCCAAAATACCTAAAATCCAATATTACGAGCACGAAAAACGAATTACGAATACGATATTCTCGTTTAGATCGTTAGTTCGTTATTATCGTTTAGATCGTTTTGTCCGTCCCAATGGAATATGCTCCCCATTCCACGGGATAAATTATTATCGTTTTTTTACGAGTACGACTTACGATTTACGAATACGCTATTCTCTGATACTCGCTTGTTCCCGCACCCAGTGCTGTTTCACCTTGTCTTCAGTTCGTCAAAGACGAACGTGTCTCCAGCGCAGCGTGTCTTCAGTTTGTTAAAGACTAACGTGTCTCCAGCGCAGCGTGTCTTCCTTTCCCGCACCCAGTGCTATTCCCCTTGGGATTCCAGAGCTATTTATTTGATTTTTGTTTGCAAAGACTGTAGTTGATAGAGTTTATAATAGATACCTTTTTTGGCTATCAGTATCTCATGCGTACCAACTTCCACTATCTCGCCACCCTGCACAACATATATGCGATCCACATCTTTTATAGTGCTCAACCGATGAGCGATAATAATTGCTGTTCTACCCTGCACCAATTTGTTTAAACCATCTTGAATCAACATCTCGGTTTCCGCATCGATGTTTGCCGTAGCTTCATCGAGCACCAAAATTTGTGGTTCAGAAGCAAGTGCACGAGCAAAGGACAAAAGCTGTCGTTCTCCAGTCGAAAAAGTAATCCCCCGTTCCGTGACATCTTCGTCGAACTTTTTCGGGAACCTGTCAATGAACTTGTCAGCGTTTATGAATGCAGCGACTTCTTTTACTTTCTCATCACTCAGCGAGAAGTTTAAACGGATATTTGATTTAATGTCACCGGCAAAAAGGAAGATGTCTTGTGGCACGACACCTATTTGGGAACGAAGTGCAGGTAATGTTATGTCCTTAATATCAAAACCATCAATGAAGATCGTACCTTTTTGAACATCATAGAGTCTTGATATCAGATTGATAATTGATGTCTTACCAGAACCAGTCGGCCCGACAAATGCAACATGTTCGCCTGGGGCTACTTTAAATGAAACGTTCTTAATGACCCAATCTTTATCGTATTTGAACCAGACATGTTTGAACTCAATTGCGCCTTGCATTTCTTTAAGATCCCGAGCTTTCTGGCCAACAACAACCCCAAGCTTCTCGTCGAGGAGGAGAAAAATCCTCTCACTTGATGCCATGGCAGACTGTAATAGTGTATACGACTCGGTTAGTTCTCGAATCGGCCTAAAGAACATTTCAACATAAGTAATAAATGCGACAAGTACACCTAATGATACTTTACCGGTTATTACCTGGCCACCACCGTAGTAGAGGACTAAACCGATGCCTATGGAACTAATGATTTCAATCAGCGGTCTGAAAAACGACATGAGTATTACATGTTTAAGGTTAGCGGTCAAATATTCCTTGTTTACCCCATCGAAACTTGCCAGGTTATCTTTCTCTTTTGTAAAAATCCTTATCACACGGATACCAGAAAGGTTCTCTTGAAGTCGTGCATTCAACTTGGCGAGTTTGGCGCGGACTTGACGGTAGATGGCACGTGCCCGAATCCGGAAATAGAATGTGACGATTAAAAGAACCGGGATAACAACAAAAGATACCAAAGCCAGCCTTATATTTATCATTATCATTATGGCAATGATACCAAGTAAGAGGAGTCCATCTTTGCTTAGTCTGGCAAAAACCTGGGTAAATGCTTCATTGATCGCTTCGACATCATTCGTTGCCCTGGTTACAAGTCGACCAATCGGATTACGGTCGAAAAAGGCGAGGTGCAAGGACTGGAGTTTTGCAAAAACCTTAGCTCTGATGGCATGCATGAATAACTGACCAGCATATTGAGAAAGGTAAATCTGAATATAGTTGGCGATTGCTCCAAAGAGTATGATCCCAAGAAAAATAAGAACGATTCTCAAAACTCCGCGTATATCTTTGGACCGAAGTAAGGCTACATCGGACGATTTCAGGAGTTTTAGATTTGAATAATCAATGAGCACAAGATTGCCATATTCTTCGAACAGTTCGCTTCTTTGTGCAACCATGTCCAGTATTCGACTGTCGACCTGATCTTTATTGAAATAATAGTATCGCTCTAAAGACAGTTTATTCTCTTTTTCCCAGTTACGGAGTAATACTACATTCATTTCCTCTAATTGTGCTTGGGTTACGAAAAAAGTGTTCTCGGCTATCTCAACAAGATCTTGTCCAGCGTCAGTATCAGAAACCTTGCGCCCACTTTTTATTATATAATCGTCAATGGCGATTTTTACTACGTAAGGATAGAGGATCTCCACCCCTGCGGCGATGACCAAAAATACCGAAGCAATGACGAGGTACTTGAGATAAGGTTTCATAAAGCCGAAAAGTCGTTTTATGATATGGAAATCAAAAACTTTACCGATATTTTGTTCTTCTTGATAGTTGTCGTACATCATGTGCCATCCAATTTCATTTCAATCTGTTGTATCCTGAAAATATCACGGTAAACACCTGTTTTCGCAAGTAGCTCCTCATGGGTTCCTTGTTCAACTATTTCGCCGTTATCAAAAACGATGATTCTAGTAGCATCTTTGAGCACAAAGACGCGGTGGGAAATAACAATAGATGTTCGGTTTTTCATCTCATCTTTGATTGACTCGAGTATTTTCAATTCGGTCTCCGCATCGACTGACGACACCGCATCATCAAGAATCAGGATTGGACGTTTTAGTAATAAGGCTCGTGCAAGGGCAATACGTTGCTTTTGACCGCCGCTGAGGGTCACACCGCGTTCGCCAATACGCGTATCGAATTTATTTGGTAGTTGCATGATCTCATCGTATATTTGAGCAACGCGCGCAATATGCTCTATTGCTTCCTGGTTTACATCTCTGGTGCCAAAGATGATGTTCTCTTTTATGGTATCTAAAAAAAGAAATGTATCTTGTGGCACATAGGCAATATTTCTCCTCAAACTCTCGATCGTTAGATCCTTGATATCTTGACCATCAACTAAGATCTGTCCTTGTTGTGCTTCATAAAGACGAAGAATCAAATTAATAAAACAGGTTTTGCCAGAGGCAATCGGACCGGTTACCCCGATGAATTCCTTAGGCGCAATTGATAAGTTAATATTTTTCAACGCTGGTGTGTTTTTACCATGATATGTAAAGGTGAGGTTTTTGAATGTAATAGCACCATTAACCCGCCCAATAACTTTCTTGCCACTGACAATATTAGGGCGCTTCTTAAAAATCTTATTGAGCCGACCCTGAGAAGCAGCGCCGCGCTGGAATAAGTTGATTGCCCAACCAATAGCGATCATAGGCCATACGAGTATTTGCAGGTAGGCAATAAAAGCTACAAAAGAACCAATCGATATCTGTCCGAATATGACGTACTTGCCGCCAAGCCACAAAACAATGACTTGCCCCAGGGCAGCCAGAAAAATAATGATTGGGAAAAACATACCCCAGGCTTTGATTAAACTGAGATTTTTCTTTACATATTCATGACTCAACCTATCAAACTTGTGGATTTCACCCTGTTCTTGAACAAATACTTTAATAACTCTCACCCCGGAAATATTTTCACGCACACGTTCAGTTAACACGGCAAAGGATTCTTGCACTTTCTCAAAAAGGTGGTGGATCAAACCTCCAAATTTAGTCGATATAATAGCGATAATCGGGAAAGGAATGAGCGCGTACAGCGTAAGTCTAAGACTAATGTTCATCATCATGCCTAAAGCAGCAATGCCGAGAATGAAAACGTCAATGAGGATGATAAAACCAAATCCAAGTGCCATCCTCACCGCATTGATATCATTGACCGCATGCGCCATAAGATCACCGGTCTTTTGCTGATCATAGTAGGAGAAATCAAGCGTGAGTAAATGTTCATAGAAATCAGTCCTCAAGGAACGTTCAATACGCCGCGATGAACCGATTATTAGGTATCGCCAGAAGAAACGACCTATGGCAATACCTATGGCGATCAGGACGATTAAAAAGAAATAAAATCCAAGGTCGGATAGACCCCCAATACCGGTGGCAAGGTCATCGACCGCCCATTTTAGAATGCGCGGGATAATGAGTTGTAGTAAATCGATTACAATAAGTGCTAGCACACCAAAGAGAAAGTGAAATTTGTATTGAACAAGATACTTTTTAAGCTTAAGCAACTCACGCATTTGGAAAGTATATCCAGAATGGATTTATTTTCAATGATTTCGTCCGTTTCATATTCAATTCCAGCGCAGCTCCCTTCCAACCTTTGGTTTCTTTCCATCCCGCACTTTTGCAAAAAGTGCGTGGGTCCCTTCCAATCCAAAGGTTTAATGTGTTCTCTTCCAATCCTTTGGATTCATTCCTCCTATTTCTTTTATTGAATTATCCGTGATTTTAGATATAATGAAAAACCATGACAAAATATGATGTGGTCATTATCGGTGCCGGACCAATTGGTTCCTATACAGCATACCTTTTAGCTGATAAAGGCTTTGCGGTTTGTCTGCTCGACGAGAAGGCTGAAATCGGCAAAGATGTCATATGTGCAGGTGTAATTGGTAAAGAAGCCTTTAAGCGTTTTGATCTACCGGGCAAGTCAATCCGGTCACGAATAGATTCTGCAACTTTCATTTCACCATCAAAGACAAAGCTCGAATACGACCCTAAAGAGGTATTTGCCTATATCGTAGACCGCGAAATATTTGATCGAGGTATACTCAAGTCAGCCCAGCGTGTCGGGGTTGATTTGCATCTCAAACAGCGAGTTACCGGTATCGGAAAAAAATCATCGGGTTTTTATACTCTCCTCACTAAAAAAAGAAAATACCGCGCGCGCGTCGTTGTCCTTGCCACGGGGATCAATTATGTACTGAATAAGAAAGCAGGTTTGGGTAAACCTGCTCAGTTTTTGTACGGCTCACAAATCGAATTACCTATATCATTTTCAAAATCAAATATTGAGATCCATATTGGCACCGGTTTTGCACCCGGGTCATTCGGCTGGGTCATACCAGCCGGTGCAAATATCTCACGAATCGGGGTTATCCTGAATCGAAAGACCAAACCGTGGCTAAAGAAAATGCTCGAGCATAGACTAAATATTTCAGTTGCCAAGCTACGTGATGAAGAGTTGAAAACCAAGCCGATCGCATTTGGCCCTATCAAGCGTAGTGTCAAAGATAATATCCTTGCGGTTGGAGAAGCTGCCGGACAAATAAAGACAACCACTGGCGGCGGAATATTCTTCGGGCTTCTCTGTTCAGAAATCGCCGTGGAAAAAATCACAAACACCTTACGCAATGGCACCAGCCTTTCAGATTATGAAACCACCTGGCGCAGCATACTGGCGTCTGACCTCGATATCGGTATAGCCTTGAGAAAAACAGCTGCAAAACTCAATGATGAAAACATTGAAAAACTTTTCCGATTTGTAAAAAATAATCGCTTTTGGGTGAATTTCCTGGTGCCTCGTATAAATTTTGACTACCACTCAAATGTAGTATTCATTTGTATAAAGAGTTTCGGCGCATTACTGAAACTGGAGGAATAACAGAAACACGCCTTTGGCTGGAGACAAAGGGGAATAGCACTACCGTGCGGTAAAGGAAGACACGGAGACCTGAAGACACGCTTCGCTGGAGACACGTTCGTCTTTGACGAACTGAAGACATGATTTTCTGAAGACACATCCGCCTACGGCGGACTGGAGACACGTTCGTCTTTGACGAACTGAAGACACGCCTTTGGCTGAAGACAACCCAGATAAACGATCGAAACGAGAATATCGTATTCGTAAATCGTAAGTCGTACTCGTAAACGATAATAACGAACTAACGATCGAAACGAGAATATCGTATTCGTAAATCGTAAGTCGTACTCGTAAAAAATAACGATAATAACGAACTAACGATCGAAACGGACTAAACGTCTTTTAGTCACTTAATAAATGATGCGAAGCATGGAGCGAATTA
>JBARXC010000159.1:0-1869 GCA_049647125.1 bacterium
CTGCCAGAATGTTAAAGAGTTGACAGAAATCATATCCGTGATGATAATGTGGATCGCCGTACCAAACATCTCCTCCTTCCATATAGACTCTGCCTGATAGCACCTCAAGGTATCGTTGGATTTCCTGGCCCTTTTTACTTGTATCAGACACTATGTAGTTATTCGGTGAAACTCCCAGGCAAACAAATAATGATTTATAGAGTGATAGATAATCATTGTACGGCAAAGTAGTTGTACTATACTCACCAAGAAAATTAAGTGAATCAAGCTTCGCTTTTATAATCGGACCGCTGGAATGGTTTGGATCAGGATCCCAGATCAGGTAGTCTTTTTGCCCCACAGGAATAGTAAAATTAAGGGTATCTATGTACACGCCTGAAACGATTTCGAGCTTTATATCCAAGGGGTAACAGGGTGGTGTTTCTGGAGCAGTAGTAATGGTGAAAGGATTAAACTGATTGGAAGCGCTATCATTAGAGGGAATTGTACCAAATGACGAAGTTGAATCAATTGCTACAAAGAATGAATCATCACTGAATATTCTACCTACAACATTCTCAGCTTTGTATGAACCAATATTTTCTAATTCCAGTATTAACTGGTTTGTGTCCCCGGGTTGTACATATTTAACAAATCCCGGAAAATAGTAATTAACGAATTGAATAAGCGGTGCATGGGCAGTGATGTCAAAATTAGATATCCAAATCGAATCGTTCACATCTCGAGCGACCAGCTGCAATTCTATCCTGTGGCTATCAGGGCAATTGGATGCAATGGTTACATTATAACCATCAGGAGCAAAAACAGAATCAAGTGGCTGAATATCACCGAAATATTTTACTGTATCGCTGATTGTGAAGAATGAATCAGGGGAAGTTGACCGGACCATGCCCGATATGTCGAAAGCAGTCGCGTCCCCCCAATTAGCCACCCACACAGGAAGTTCAATGTCTTCACCAGGGTTTGCTATAGAATCAGCGTTACCTCCAGCAGTATCTGAAATCGAAAAAGATTTGACTAGAACATAAGGTCCACCATTGAATTGAGTGAGTGTAAAACCGTCGTACGCCCTCAGGTTTCTACCTGTTACCGTAAAAAAAACTGTATCACAAGGGATATATGTATGAACGATGAATTCAATATCTCCTGCATTATTGGTTCGACCATAGTAGTAGATTGTTGAATCTTCTTTCGCCATGACGCAAACGAGGGCACTTTCCACCGGCAGGGCGTTAGCACTGTATTGAACATCTACAAACAATGTACAGGTTCCAGCGTACACTACTTGATTATGTGAGACATCTATATCTTTTGGTCTTGTAGTCCACACATTCATCTCTGGATCACCTAAACAATTCCAGCTATCATACTCAAGAGAATCGTTAAATAACTCAAAGTATTTTAACCGACCGGCTTCGGCAGCTCTGCCGAGGGTGCTCACGCTGTCAGTGAATATATTTTCCAGTGTCCCTTTGGTCAAAGCACTTCGCATTTCTGCTGCTCCTTCCAGATTTGTAGTTGTTCCGAAGAAACCAACGACCCCCTTTGGTTCTACAGGAGTACCAGCATTCAACCATAATTCGCCGATACCCTCAATCGTAGCACAAGTTGCAGAAATAACGATTGGCAGTCTGAAACCATTATGCATATTGGTTGTGTGATATAGACCAAAACCACCGCCCCACCAATTACCACCGGTACCTCGGAACATGATATATGAACGACCATCATTAATAGCATTTAGTAAATCCACAGTGTCTTGACCAAAGGATTCAGCAAAAGAATCAATATGGACAAAGCCAGCATCGACCATTAGTTTATGCATATAGCGTGCATCAGCCCAATACACTGAATCAGAATATGGTGGAA
>JBARXC010000160.1:0-2304 GCA_049647125.1 bacterium
CTGCCAGAATGTTAAAGAGTTGACAGAAATCATATCCGTGATGATAATGTGGATCGCCGTACCAAACATCTCCTCCTTCCATATAGACTCTGCCTGATAGCACCTCAAGGTATCGTTGGATTTCCTGACCCTTTTTACTTGTATCAGACACTATGTAGTTATCCGGTGAAACTCCCAGACAAACAAATAATGATTTATAGAGTGATAGATAATCATTGTACGGCAAAGTAGTTGTACTGTACTCACCAAGAAAATTAAGTGAATCAAGCTTCGCTTTTATAATCGGACCGCTGGAATGGTTTGGGTCAGGATCCCAGATCAGGTAGTCTTTTTGCCCTATATAAATAGTAAGATTAAGTGTATCTACGTACACACCTGAAACGATTTCGAGCTTTATGCCCAAGGGGTAACAGGGTGGTGTTTCTGGAGCAGCAGTAATGGTGAAAGGATCAAGTTGATTGGATGCGCTATCATTAGAGGGAATTGTACCAAATGACGAAGTTGAATCAATCGCTACAAAGAATGAATCATCACTGAATATTCTACCCACAACATTCTCAGCTTTGTATGAACCGATATTTTCTAATACCAGTATTAACTGATTTGTGTCACCAGGTTGTGTATATTTAACAAATCCCGGAAAATAGTAATTAAGGAATTGAATAAGCGGTGCATGGGCAGTGAAGTCAAAATCAGATATCCAAATCGAATCGTTCACATCTCGAGCGATCAGCTGCAATTCTATCCTGTAGTTATCAGGGCAATTGGGTGCAATAATCACATTATAACCATCAGGAGCAAACACAGAATCAAGTGATTGTATATCGCCGAAATATTTTACTGTATCACTGATTGTGAAGAATGAATCGGGGGAAGTTGACCGGACCACGCCCGATATGTCGTAAGCAGTCGCGTCTCCCCAATTAGCCACCCACACAGGAAGGTCAATGTCTTCACCAGGGTTTGCTATCGAATCAGCGTTACCTCCAGCAGTATCTGAAATCGAAAAAGATTTGACTAGAACATAAGGTCCACCAATGAATTGAGTGAGTTTAAAACCATCGTACGCCCTCAGGTTTCTACCTGTTACCGTAAAAAAAACTGTATCACCAGGGATATATGGATGAACGATGAATTCAATATCTCCTGCACTATTGGTTCGACCATAGTAGTAGATTGTTGAATCTTCTTTCGCCATGACGCAAACGAGGGCACTTTCCACCGGCATAGCGTTAGCACTGTATTGAATATCTACAAACAATGTACAGGTTCCAGCGTACACTACTTGATTATGTGAGACATCTATATCTTTTGGTCTTGTAGTCCACACATTCATCTCTGGATCACCCAAACAATTCCAGCTGTCATACTCAAGAGAGTCGTTAAACAGCTCAAAGTATTTTAACCGACCGGCTTCGGCAGCTTTGCCGAGCGTGCTCATGCTGTCCGTGAATATATTTTCCAGTGTCCCTTTGGTTAAAGCACTTCGCATTTCTGCTGCTCCCATGAGACCTGTTGTGGTGCCAAAGAAACCAACCACTCCCTTTGGCTCAATGGGAGTACCAGCAGATAACCATAATTTACCGATACCCTCAATCGTAGCACAAGTTGCAGAAATCACAATTGGTAATTTAAAACCATTATTCATATTAGTTGGATGATACAGATAAAAAGGACCACTCCATGCATTACCACCAACACCTCTGTACAAAATATATGAACGACCGTCATTAATAGCGTTGAGTAAATCCACTGTATCGTGACCATAATGTTCAGATAAGGAGTCAATGTGGATATAGCCAGCATTGATCAATAGGTTGTGCATATAGCGAGCATCAGCCCAATAGACTGAATCAGAATAGGGTGGAAATTCATCTTCTCTCACAATTGTTACTCCCTTTCTTAGCCACAATGAATCTTCAATATAGGTATCCCTTTCATAACTGAGTACCTTTGCTACAACAGTTTTTGCTTCAATAGTATCATTTACCCAGAAGCGTCCTGGGATAATCTCATTTTGGAAATCACCTGTTATATTTGTATAATAATTATCACTATTACAAATCTCGGGGTGCTGAATCATTCGGGGAAATGGTATCTGGTCATCGTTGCCAACAAGAAGCACGTATTCAGGTCGAATCTGCCACGTATTGTATGCATTAGCAATAAAGTTTCTTATCTGAGTCGAATCACTACCTATGTCTGATGTCTTTGCAATTTTCGCCTTAATGCCCTTCAACGTTTTCCATTGAGCCAATGGTTTCACGATATCATAGTAATCGTCATGTGTTATGATCAGATATT
>JBARXC010000161.1:0-42193 GCA_049647125.1 bacterium
CCAAAGCCATTGCTTCAGCACGACTCATGAACGACAAGGTGAGCTCGGAAACACTTGCGCATCTGCTGCGGGCAGATTTATTGCCGAGGGCGTATATTCCTGATCAACAAACAAGAGATATCCGTGAAGTGTTGCGTATGCATGCCTTTTTGATTGCTCAACGCACTCGGTTGAAAAATCGAGTCCATGCAATCCTCTTAAAGAATGGTATTTCCTGTCCGTATGCTAATATCTTCGGGAAAACCAGCTTAACCTGGCTCAATGGACTTACACTGCGTGCCTGCTACCAAAACGCGATTGTTAGTTATACCCAATTAGCTAAAGCATTCAATGAAGAGATTACCCTCCTCAAAGAAACGATCAAGACACTCGCTTATGATCACCCCGATGCACGCATCCTTGATACCCATCCCGGGATCAGTTATTACTCAGGACTACTCATTGCCGCTGAGATCGGCGAGATCAAACGATTCCCCAATGCCGGTAAATTATGTTCTTATGCTGGCTTGGTGCCGACCATGCACGCCTCGGGCGGAAAAGTACGCATGGGATCGATTACCAAACAAGGCTCAAAGTGGTTACGCTGGATCCTCGTCGAATGTACCTTACATGCCATAAAAAAATCAGATCATTACCGGGATTTATATACCCGGGTTGCCCATAAACACGGTAACGGTACCGCCCGGGTTGCGGTGGCCCGCAGTATGCTCCGGGCACTCTATGCCATGCTCAGGTTTAATCGACCTTATCAAGAAAGACAACTCCGGCCAGCGCCTTGGGGTCATAACCTTAATAAAGGTTCTGAGATTTGATTGCGCGACCGGAGTCGTACAACATACTGTACCACGAGTACGCATAGGTGACTGACTCATGGTCCTTAATGATTATATAAATAATTAACCAGGAGGTCAATATTGACAATTAACTGATTATTGAATATAGTCAACCGGAAACAATTTTTTCATAGGTGACCCCGCTCCTTCACGCTTTCTCCTTTCTGATTTATGAATATCTATAAATGCTCGCCATGTGGCTATAAAGTAGAAATCTCAACATCTTTTGTTGTTTTATTCCACTTGGCTATCCGTATTCTAAAAAGTTATATTCTAACTAAATCTAAAACCCAATCAATTTCAATAATTCCACCTCGTCCATTTCTATCAAACCTCATATAGCGATTTTTGATTTTGTAGCCCCACTTGTTGGTTATTCTAAAACCATTCCGCTCTGCGATTTCGGTTAAGAAGTCTGCCGTATTAAGAAAAATGTTGCTTACTGAACTGTCGCCGACTACCATTATATAATGTCTACCTTTATCTAAACATTTTGATATTTCTGTAAAGTGATCTTCCATGTCCACAAAGTATTTGAATGTAATGTAGGCATGTTTATGCCCGTTCTTCTTATCTGTTGTAAATACTTTTTGAATCTTTTCATCTAGTTTTTTAATTCCTATAGTTGTATCAAAGGGAGTGTATTCGGCAAATTCTTTTTTGTAAAAATGTTTTGTGCCGATATACTCTTTTTTCTTTTTATTCTGTTTTGACTGGATTTGCATATCAAATAAATCGCCAATCCAAAACAGCTCTACCATCTGATTGTAAATATAGTCTATTGCTTTTATGTAAGGTGGTGAAGAGATTGCCAAATCAATGGGTTGGCCTTTTAGTCTTGCTTTCAGCAATTCTGTACTCGACGCGCAAATAACTTGATTTCTTAGTGTGGACTTTACATTGTTCGAGAACTTGGCAATTCGTTCTTTGAATAAATCAAGCTGTGAAAGAAAAAGACTCAATGGCTCTTCAGGGGTCTTAATTTTAGTGTGTGAAACATAGGTTTTTTGCGACTCATTATCTGCCATAGAAACACGCCGTATTATAGATGAGAAACATATAATCAAAAGATGCTGAATATTTTTAATGCTTCTATTATCGCCGAATCTTTCAGGGATATGATTAATGAGAGTCCGTAATATTGAAAGCTTATTTATTGTTTCTTTAGGAAACCAATGTTCAAGAGTTTTGCATTCCGGTTTAAACTCACCTCTTTTTTTCTTTTTGATTCTCTTTATAAGCCAGTCTGAAATTTCATGTAGTTCAAAAACATCAACAGCAGTAGTTTTGACTTTTGCGATAAGACATGACAACGGGTCTATGTCAATACCAATTACATTATGCCCTGCTAAAATGCCTTCCACCAAAGTTGTTCCTGAACCACAAAATGGGTCTAATATGGTTTTGGTTTTTGGCCCAGTCAAATACTTATTTATTGCCCATTGGGGGATATGTGGAATGAATTTAGACGGATATTTATGAAACCCGTGTGTGTAGGCAGTTACGTTATTTGTAAGTATATTCAAAATAGAGTCTTGCTTAATTTCATCCGGTATAACTTCTTTTACAAAAAGATAATCATGTATTCTGATCATTTTTCAAGCAATAAAATACTCTCTCTTAAATAGTTTTTCAGATATTCTAATTCCTGTTTTTGTTGAGAGCTTGTGGTTAAGTGTCTTGTCACGAAGATGTTTTTTATTTTAAAGCCTATTTCTTTTGCGATTTCAGCAATTAAAATATCTGTCGGTATGATTACGCCTGAATAAGCAGAATTACCGACAACAATCCCGACAAAACCGTTTTTGGTTGTTTGTTGGTAGAGTTTACCTAAAAGCGTGTGCATATCATCAAAGTATCCTTTCACAATATTTGGAATTTTATTGTTCCAGAGTTTGTTCGACTCAAAAAGGCCTAAGAGATTTTCAAGGTTTTCGTTTTTGTAAATAATTGGTTTGTTATTTAATGAGTTTGTATTTGAACGAAATCCAGTGTTTCTCAATTTCCTAAATTCCTCTTTATCAGAAACAAAGTCACCAAGCCACAGTTCAATTTTATGTATCTCGAAATAATCAAAGCAGTTGCAGTAAGGAGGAGAAAAAAAAGTTAATTCGATTTCATCAGAAAAGAACTTATCAAACTCTAAGCAATTACCATTGTAAATGTTTGGTTTTTTATCACATTTGCCATAATTAAACTTTATGTCTGACAAAATTATTTCAAGATGATTTAAGAGTCTACTTTTTATGAAGTTGAATTTATTAAGAGGAAAGTTTTCATTTTCCCATCTCTTTTTTTCAATATTTATATAACCATTAGGGGTTCTTTTACGATTTTTGTATTTGATTCCATTACCTTCTTTCTTAATGTTTGAAACATCTTCAATTATAGAAAGCCATGCAACAAAGAATATTTCTGATGCTTTTTCATGCTGAATAGTGTTTATATGTTGTTTTAATTGAAGAAGCACCTGTAAGATCTCTTGATTAAATACCTTGTCAGCCAAATTGAAAGATGTTTGAAAAGTTTCTGCTGACTTTTCGATTTTTTTCACTTTTTTTATTTCTTCATCAATTTGAATGATATCTTCGAGCATGTAATGTTCATTTTCAACTTTGGCAATTAAGACTGAAAGGGGATTTACGTCCATCCCAAATGAATTTAAATCAGCCATACGAGATGCTAAAAGGGTGGTCCCGCTACCCGAGAATGGGTCAAAAGTACTTCCTTTGATTTTTAACTCTTTAATGAAAGCATTTACCAATTTTATTGAATATCCTTCTCGATAAGCAAACCACCTCTGGACAGGTGTTTGATACGCAAACTGAAAATGTACCTGATCTCTAAAAGCCTCTCCATTGAAAAAGGGGAGACTACTTTCAAGTTTATTGAAAACTTTTATCTGTTCTGCCTGAGTGTCTTTTAATTCGGTATCAAAAAGAGTGTAATTTGCCGGTGGTGCAGCAACTATGCTTGTAACCTCAAATTCATCAAAAAATGTTTTATATGTTAATTCAGCATGTTCCATTTTAGCTTTTAAATTTGGTGGTCCTGTGATACTGAATAAATTCAATTAAGGGCAGCCTATTATCAGTCCTATTCTTAATTTGAATGTTTGCACTTGAAATTATGACGGTTTTGAGAGTCTGATCAGGTACAGCACTGAATTTTGTTGATGTAATGATCTTGTGGTCGTCAGTCAATGAAAAAAAACCTTTGTCAAAAGCGATATGACAATGTCTGCATAAACAAAGTCCATTTAGGATATGCGCTCTATGCGGGATATTGCCAGCCGATGCACTATCAGGTTTAATATGAGATGCCTCAACAAATATTTGCCCTCTTACATCACAATTGGGGACAGCACAGATGTGATTATACTTCTTTTTTATTCTTATTGACCAAGCCGCATTTCTTACCCTTTTTGTACTTTGCGAGAATCTCAAATCATCACTGAGAATGTCAATCTCTGGTATTTGAATTTCCTCCTGTTCAGCAACAGCATCAACCAATGGGGCTGTAAAGATTTCATCAGTAATTTGTTCTTCTATATTTTGTTCTTGAGCTATTGCTTCAAAAATTGAACGAATTGAGTTTTTAAATGGCGAAATTTCGATGAGTGGATTATCTCTTATTGACTGCCAGTCTTCATCAGTTAAGGATGGATTTGGGTCGAAGCTCTTTATTTCCCGAAAAAAATCTGGATACTTATCTGTATAAAATAGTCTTCCTTGTACCTCTTGAAACAACCCTAAATTTACAAGATCTCCCTTCCAGTATGAAGTGTTGTCTCCTACTCTTTGAGTATTGCCGTCAACTAATGCTTCAAATTCTGTAAGAGAAATAGAATTTTGATTATCAAGCATATTCAACAAAAATCTCAAAGGCATTTCACCATTTGCTGGATTTATACTGTATTGAGCTTGTGTATTATTGAAAGCATAAATCGCAAGTGAAATCGTTAGAGTCAATTCATAAACTTTTTGGGCTGCACCGTAATTACCAACCGTATATAGATCATTCCAAAGACTACCCATTCTTGTCCAGACAAGAGGGCATTGATTGTTATCTTTAATAAATCCGTAACGAATCATTGCGCGAAATTTAGTTTGCATTGTAGATGGCTGTATATTAGCTGCGGCTGCAAATCTATACATTTTGGGGTTTCTCTGTCTACCGCCAGACCATCCAAAGCCAATGTATTCTGGTTTTTGGCTTTCAAGAACTAATGTTCGAACTGTCAATAATTCTTCAAGATTTGAACTGCTTCTTGAATGAAACCAATCTCCATTAATAGATGCCATTTAATAATCCGTTAGTTATTCTTAGGGTATAATAACGCATTCATGACCTCGCTAAACCTTTCTTATAACAGCCCCTACCTTCCCAATAATCATAATGTTTTTGTCTGCTAGGTCGACGATGATTGGTTCCATTGTATCATTTTCTGGCTGCAATCTGATTTTATCGTTGTCTCGATAGAATCTCTTAACTGTAGCCTCATCTTCCATGAGAACGACAACAATTTCTCCTTGTTCTGCTATTGACTGCTGGCGAACCAACACAAAATCTCCGTCAAGAATGCCAGCATTAACCATGCTTGTGCCTTTAACTCTCAAGGCAAAAACCTTATCTGGATTTTTAATGAGTGAACTATCAACGGTTAAAAAACCCTCTATGTTTTCTTCTGCTAAAACAGGGTGACCTGCTGAGACTTTGCCAATAATAGGAACTTCAATTTTATTGCTTTTATTATCTCCTATATTGCTTTTTTCTATCCAGTCGTCCATAGCCTCTTTTTTGAATCTCCACTGATTTCTCACCTTAAAGGCTGGCAGTTGTTTAGCCTTGACCATACGGTACAGAGTTCTTTGGTCAACTTTCAGATATTCGGCCATCTCTTGCAGAGTTAAAATATTGCTATCCATATTAAATCACCCAGTTGAAAGATAGTCATAAATTATCATATATTGTCTCTCATTGTCAATTATAGTCCAGTATTATAATTTGTCAAGTCTTTTTTTAGGAATTTCAGAAGTCAAAAAGTGCTGAAAAATCGCTGCAATTGTATTATAATCTACGTTATCGCAAGAGCTAAAATTACTTTTTCAGAGCTCTCTCTTAGAATTTTTATAGAAGGGAAAAAGCGAGACGGCGACCGTCTGTCCTGTTTTGAGGAGCAATTTACGAGGGGCACCGAAACTGTGGGTGGTGGGGATATTCGACTTGGTTTCTTTACAATGCAAGATCATTGGACAAGATTGAGTGACTACTTTTTTTAGCCGCTCTCCCAAAATCAGGAAAATTTGGATTTACGGAATTGCTTGAAAAATAGAGATTTATCCAGGTATTTTCCTTTGAGTAAAGAATACTTTTTATGAATTTCTTGACGCAAAGATTTTTTTCAAGATCTCTTTTTTGAAGGAGGGTTTGCTATGCAGGAAGATCAGCTTTAGTTATTCTTTCAATTTTTAAATATGTTTTAATTTTTCTTAGAAAAGGCGACATAGCTTCTAGCTTTAAATATCCGGACTTTTCATATCTTTCATGAAATGTAAAGATAACATCTTGCTTTGCTCGAGTTGTGGCGACATATAGAACTCTAAGTTCCTCATTTACATTGCGGTTGTGGGCAGGCATAAAAGTATCATTTAACCACATTACAAAGACAAATTCTGCTTCTAATCCTTTAGCTGAATACATAGAAGTAACTAGAATTTTGTTTTCCTCAAGTATTTCATCTTCCGAATCTATAAGACCAAACTTTTCATGTATGAACTTAATAATCTTGCTTAAAGAATAGGGTTTTTGCGTTGCTTCATCTATTGTGATATGTACTTCAGGAAATAGTGTTTCTTGAACAGATAGATATGGAAAGAGCTTTAACATTTCACGGAATTCGTCAATATCATCAATTACTTCATTAAGTTTAGCAAGATTAGCAAAAATTTCCTTTGTGTCGGGATTCTCTAATTTACTGCAATAATCATAGAGTGACTTATCGGCTTCCATTGCCTTTCTCCTAATATCCGTAATCTCTTTTGGCTTTAATCCGATTATTCTCAACCACTGTCGTAGTGCTAGGCTATCGGAGTAATGTAACATCTTTAGAACCAATAGAAGTCGCCAATGATCATCAGGAATACATACTTTTTCTTTTAGCTTTGTGGGTAAAGAAAAATCTGTTTCCAAAGTGGTTGCTACATTTTTCACAAAGCTTAAAGTAGGACATAGTATCATAAAGTCATTATATGTAAGGGGGTTTCCCTCTCTATTAGTTCTTGTCTCCAATATCTCTTTGATTAATGAAGCTACTTTCTTTATTTGAATATTACTTTTTGTACATTGTAAAGTTAAGATTTTTTGTCCATTATCAGATGGTATATTTACTTGGCTGCCTAAATAATTTTCTCCAGCAATTAATGCTTGTGATGCTCGCAAAATATGTGGCGGTAATCTATGACATTCGAGGAAACATATTTTTTCCCATTTGTCTGACTCCCAATGCTCTCTTATTCCCTCAGGATGCGCATGACGAAAATAATAAATACTCTGAGCATCATCACCGACGACAACAATTTCAGATCCACTTGTGGAGCTTAGCAAATCAATTAGTCTTTGATCCACTGGATTCAAATCTTGATATTCATCTATTTGTAAGAATACAGGCGGAAAATTGGTTTGTTCTTGTTCTAGTATGGTGCACGCAAATTTAACAATCCCTTCCAGATCAAAAGTATTATAAAACTTAAATAGACGGCCAAGATATTCCAGGACGTCCTGTCGCTTATCACTGGGGATCGGACAGTCTGTCAAAAAGGAATTCGTACATTGATAATGATTAATATCTTTGTCCAAACGATCCACAGACATATCAAATCCAAGGTCATCGATCAATTCAGCGAGTAGTAGTTTATGCTCGTTACGGTCTTTAATCAAAATAGAAAAGTCAGAATCTCGTTCAATTACAGAGGCGTATTTGTGAACTATGTTTTTAGCATAAGTGTGTAGCGTACTAATTCGAGGGAATTCGAATTCTGCATCTTCTACAGCTTCTTTGCTAACTTTTTTTCTTATCTTATTATCCGTATCTCTTTGACTTGATCGTGTAAAAGTAATAAATGAAACTTCACGATTTGGATTTTCGATAAGTAACTTTATCATCCGTTCTACAATTGTTCTGGTCTTGCCTGTACCCGGTGCTGCAATGACAATGAGAGGCTGTCCTCTATGGTTAATTACTTTTTTTTGTTCTTCACTCGGAAAACTCATAGTATTCTAACCTATTAATGTGGTTTTGTTTAGACTACAAATACATATCATATTTTACGACCTATTAATTTATCTATACTAACTCCTAAAGCATCGGCAGTTTTCGATAATGTTTTTATTGTTGGATTATTATTTGCCCCAGATTCTATTTTAACAAGGGTGGTGAGCGTTACATCTGCAAGTTTTGCTAATCTGTCCTGCGATAACCCCTTTTTCTTTCTTAACTTCTTAATATTTTCCGAAAGCATAATTATCTCTTGATAAATAAGGTACTTGGGGTCAGGTCTTGCAATATAACACCGCTGTGCAAATACCTTTGCTGCCAAAGATGATATCATATCTCAACTTTGGAAAGGTGGCGGGTCTTGACATTCGACAAAATCTAAAGTATCGGCTTGTTTTAAAACCTGGCCCCAAATCTTTCACTCCGTTTCATGGAAGATTTATCAAGTTTCGAGTCGAGGATTTGAACATAAATTCTATATTCATTTAGCTGTTCATTGTTTTATGTTTTTATTACTAGATGCTTTGACATTACATTTAAGCCTACCCTCCCCTTTGTCAACATTATTCTCCCACTGCAAAGGGCGAAGATTTGAAAGCACATCGCCTCCATCAGGTGAAATATGATCGATTTCCCACCCATATTGGGAATTTCTATTACCATAATCGCTTCGACCAATCCAAGCTCCGCATTCATCCTTGCACCATTTGTGTGGATCTTGGTTTTCAACCTTTTTTGCCTTTTCCCACACCTTGTTGATAATTTCTGTTGACCATGCCATATTTCCTCCTCTCTACCCATTAGAGTTTTCATCTCTAACGGGCTAAATCTACAATCATATTTCTTAAAATCCTACAAAATAACTAAAAATAAAGGCACACATCTTTGAATGCATAGCATCCAAGACGCATACCTTCTTTTTCTCCCGTAATCCCGTACGGGACTCATATCAATTAAATTGTATACATTATTTATAAGATGTCAAGAGACTTAAGCATAAGCCGAAGGACGTAGAGCGCGTTGTATATAGCAAGAAATATGAAAAGACTGGATCCCCCGATCAAGTCGGAGGATGACGGAATTGGCGTTGGGGTCAAATCTTGACTATTGACAATTCGGTATTGCTTCGCTGCGCTCGCAATGACAAGCACAGCGTTGGGGTAGGGTCGGGTCATTTCGATAAACTCAATATCTTCGACTCGACATTCAACATTCACCCTCACCCCCTTCCCTCTCCCTGCAAGGGAGAGGGGATATTGGTTAAAGACTCGCCCGAAGAATAAAGTATATTGTTTGAGATTGCTTCCCCGTATGTTTATCAACTGACGGGGCAGGCGCTGCGCTCGTTCCGATAATATCGAGAATCCTCGTCTGAAAGACGGGACAATGACAGAACTGGATTCCCCGGTCAAGCCGGGGAATGACACTGCTAGCAAGGACTCCGATCCCTTCGACATATAACTCAGGACTACAGGACGAAGAGGTCAGGTCTTGCAATATCACAAAAAAGCAGGGGTATAATCTCACCCTTGCCAGCAAATGAATTTGTATGGCGATGCTTGATTGCACAACCTGACCCCACGGTTTTTCTGTAAGAAATCCAAACAGTCTATTGACAAAATACCTAACATTAATATAATATACTAAATATACTATAAAGGAGGTATTTGTGATTACGATAGGAAAAAAGATAAGAGAATTTAGAAGGGCATTAGGTATTAGCCAACAAGAACTTGCTGATAGGCTTGGCGTCTCTCGGCCAACAGTTTCTCAAATCGAAAATGGAGAAAGGAAAATCTATGCTGAAGAAATAAAGAAATTAGCTAAAATATTTAATACTTCTGCAGATCGTTTATTAAATCTTGAAAAGGAACCAGCAGTGATTATTCGGGAGGCAACAGAGATCTACAAGTCAAAACCGCAAATTAGGATTAATCTCCCACAAAAGAATCTCAATAAGTTTAAGGAAGTATTACTCTACATTCTTAATAAAGTAGGTTCAAAACCCAATATTGGTGAAACTGTGATCTATAAGCTATTATACTTTATCGACTTTGATTATTATGAGAGATATGAAGACCAATTGATTGGTGCTGCTTACCTTAAAAATAATTATGGTCCCACACCAATTGAATTCAGAAAAGTTGTCGAAAAAATGATAAAAAATAGAGATATCATCAAAGTGAAAAATAAGTACTTTACATACCCACAGACAAAGTATTTGCCACTACGAAAACCAGATCTTTCTGAATTGAAAGCCGCTGAAATCGAAATAATAAATAGTGTTTTAAATAGATTCTCTGATATGAATGCCATTCAAATAAGTGAATACTCTCATAACGATGTCCCGTGGTTAACAACAGAGAATGGAGAGACTATTGAGTATGAATCTGTCTTTTATCGAACCGCGCCATATTCAGTAAGGACTTATAGTGAAGATATTCAATGAGATATCAAGATTGCCTGAGTTTAATAAGGAGTTGAAGCGGCTTCTCAAAAGATTTAGAACACTCGAGCAAGATTTTGAAATTTTCATTGAAAAACAGTTGAATCTCTATTACAAATTAAAGAAGGATAATAAAGGTATTGTTCGTCTCACTGATCTGCAGATAGAAAATCCTGAGATCTATAAGGCGAGGAAATTTGCTTGTCGGGCATTAACCGGTGGAGCATATTCCGATATTAGAGTAATTTATGCATATTTTGAAGAAATAGATAAAATTGAGTTGATTGAAATCTATTACAAAGGTGATAAAAAGAATGAAGACAGGAAAAGAATATTTAAATATTATAGTAAGTGATAAGGCAGAATGTGTGGTCAAAGCATTTCGATAAACTCAATATCTTCGACTCGACATTCAACATTCACCCTCACCCCCTTCCCTCTCCCTGCAAGGGAGAGGAGATATTGGTTAAAGACTCGCCCAAAGAATAAAGTATATTGTTTGAGATTGCTTCCCCGTATGTTTATCAACTGACGGGGCAGGCGCTGCGCTCGCAATGACAGAACTGGATTCCCCGGTCCCTTTGACGGAGTTTATACTGAACAAAGTGAATGTGCTCCTTTCGATTTTACTCAGGACAGGCCCTTCGATTCTACTCAGGACAGGCCCTTCGACATATAACTCAGGACTACAGCAGATCGGAGGGTGACACCATTGACAATAAATAATATCTTATTTATAATAGATTAACCGAGGGGGATAAATGCTAAGTATAATATTGGTTCTTAGTTTGTTTGGTGAGCTAACCGGCAAGATCCAGGGTATTGTCATCGAT
The DNA here is from genome assembly GCA_049647125.1 of bacterium. Lineage (GTDB taxonomy): Bacteria > Hydrothermota > Tepidihabitantia > SM23-42 > SM23-42 > JAUVZL01. The sequence continues at coordinate 11,389 of JBARXC010000161.1, forward strand.
GAAGAAACGAATCAACCTGTCCCCTATGCTAATGTAATAGTAACTGAAACACGTTCAGGCACGGCGACTGATGAAGACGGCACTTTTTTCATTCTCAATGTGCAATCAGACATATACACGGTCGAAATTTCGTGCGTCGGTTATGAAACACAGCAGATCCAGGACGTAATAGTCGAGATCAATCAAACCGCTCGCTTGAGGATCATTCTCAAGCAATCGCCGGTCGAGATCGAACCGATCATTATCGTTTATGAAACACCGGATCTAAGAAAAGATTGGACAAGTACGACATATATCATTAAGAAAGAAGAAATAAGCGCACTACCGATCGATTACACGATCCATATCATTCAATTCCAACCGTCAGTTGCGCGTCTCGATACTGCCCTGCACGTACGCGGTGGTCGGGCAACCGAAGTCCTCTATATGATCGACAATGTATCGATCATCGATCCCCAGACCGGGGCACCGGCGATAAATATGTCAAAAGGTGTTATCGACGAAGTGATATTTATGCCTGGCGGCTTTGATGTTGAATATGGTCGCGCCATGTCCGGTATTATAAACCTAATTTCAGAACGCCCTTCAGACCATTTAAGGATAGATTTGTATGGTAAAGCTGAGACCGATATGTTTGATAATTACAGCTTCGGTTATAAAAATTATCAATCATCAATACATATCCCAGTTTCAGAAGATTTCAGAGGGCTCATATCGTTCGATTTGATGAACACGGCTGACTGGAATCCAAGGGTTCGTATCTTGCCGCACAAAGAACGTGATGATTATACTTTATATGGAAAGTTTTTATATACACTATCAGAGAAATTCAGAATGTCATTCAGTGCAGTAAAATCAAGGGTACAGTTTGATCGTTATGAGACACAATGGAAATACAATCTCGACCATTATCGTTCCGACTTAAGGAACAGTGACCTTGAGGTTTTCAAGATAAATTTCCTGCCGGATTCAAGGAAACTGTTCAATCTAACGTTGAGTCGCTTATGCTCGAAGACAATGATCGGTGTTAAAGAAAAGAACGACTACGGTCCCTTCGAGGATTTTGAATTCAGAGATTACCATAATCTCCAGTATCCGGAATTCACCGCGCGAAATCCCTTTGGCGCTAATTGGTATTTTGGTGCACCTGGCCAATTACGATTGTACGACTATCCGATTGTCGAAGGTGAAGGTCCTGAATATCAAGATAAAACATCGCAGGTCTGGAAAGCGAATTTGAGTACAAATATACAGATACGCAACGAGCATGAAATAAAAAGTGGATTTGAATATACTTACCAGAATCTCAAGAATTTTATACACTTCGTACCTCATAAGTATATATATAGTCAAGATACAGGCCGACTCATCGATCAATATCATTTTTTCCCAAAAGAGTATGCATTTTACATTCAAGACAATATAGATACTAAGAATGCTTATGCCAAAATTGGTCTGCGTGTCGAACGTTTTGAAACAGGGATTCCAGACAGTGATGCGCAAACCATTATTTCACCACGCTTTGCATTTTCCGTAATGGTTACAGATAGATTTCTCTTCCGAAGCAATGTCGGTCTTTATGCTCAACCGCCATTGTATGATTATGTATATCAGTATTATAGCATGCTCCCTTTACCAATATATCTCTATAGATGGTTGCCACTGGTCGGTAATCCTGATCTTCGCCCGGAAAAGACAATGGTTTATGAAATTGGTCTACAAGGTCAAATGCACCGCAATTTAAGCACAACACTAAATATATTTTACAAAGATGTTTCTGATCTTATCGGTACTCGATTTGTTCAAAGTGCGCCCAAAGATTTTGTGCGCTATCAAAATATTGAAATCGCCAATATCAAAGGCTGCGAGGCGATTCTGGAACTGCAAAATTCACTATTTACCGGCAAAATATCATATACCCTATCCTGGGCACGCGGTACGAGTTCCTATGCAGAAGAAGTTTATGACCTTTATAACTGGTTGGAAAGCTATGATACCTTAACTTATTATGCACAAGAGTATTACCTCGATTTTGATCAACGCCACAGGATTTTCCTTCAGGGTATCACCAAACTGCCGCTTGAAACGAAATTCTATCTTTTCGGCTACCTGGGTGTTGGTTTCCCATACACACCGCCCGGTGCCGAAGGGCAAACTGAAGAACGAAATAAATTACGTCATGAATTTCAGAAACAATTCGACTGCGCGATCACAAAATCATTCAGGTTAGGATCATTAACAATAAATAGTAGTATTGAGATAGTAAACATATTCAACACGATCTACCAGATAAGCGAACATTCACCACTATTACCACCTAGCAACATAGACACATTGGGTTTCTTTGGTGAATATTCTTTTAACAATAAACGATTCTATGTCCCGTCAGCAGATATAAACCACGATGGTTGGCTTACAAAAATAGAACAACGTGATGCCTTTCGCGCTTTATGCGCTGGTTTGGAAGATTCAGTCAATTCCTACAGTGCACCGAGAAAAATCCGTGCCGGTCTGTCAATAGCCTTTTGATAAACGGGGTTGACTCAACTCCACTACCGCATATACTCACCCAGGAGGAAAAATGAGGCATTTCAAGATCGCAATTTTTTTTATTGTTATTCTTTTACCGGGTATTTTATTTGCCGGGCACAAATTACTTTCACCGTGTCATGTCCTGGAATTAAAATCGATCGGTTTTCCAACCTCGGAAGAAGACCGAGCTGCGTGGTCGATACGTGACATTATATTCTATGAAGGGAAATTATATCTCGGGCATGGCGATGCGGTCGTTAATACCGGACCTACAGATGTCATATATTATGATTTTAACCGTGAAGATTTCGTTTCTGAATTTACCGTCGATGACGAAGCTATATATTATTACCAGCTCGTCAATGATCAGTTGATGATCCCTGGCGTCGATGCAACTGAAGACTGGTCGTTTGGAAATTTTTATTTATTGTCTGATACGGGTTGGGTCAAACATCGAACGATACCGAACGGTATTCACGTAAATGACCTTGCCTGGTTCAATGGAAAACTCATTTCCAGTACCGGGTCGATCGCTAATATCGGTGAAGATATCGAGTATGCTCTCGGCGGGATATTCGTATCACCGGACACGGGCAGGACATGGTCGCTTTCATACGCAACACCGAGCGATGAAAACAGCGTTTACCGCATACAAAATCTAATTGTTTACAAAGATAAATTATATGCCTTCCCGTTCGCATTTTCCGCCCTGACCAAGGAAAACATCCCAACAAAATATCATGATGCACTGTCAAAACCCTATGGTGCAAATAATGAATATTTAATACTGTCGGTCGATATTTTTGGCAATTGCGATGTTCTGGCATATGATAACAAGACCTGGCAATGTCAGGATATCATACCAGAAGATAAACTCTGTTATGCGGCACGACCGTTTGTTTTCAAAGAAAAACTTTTTATCCCGGTACTCTTTGGTGAATATATCGACTATTTGAGTGAAAACAGGCATCTTGCGGCTCAAGCAAAAACAATTATTTTCAGTTTTGATGGACAATCCACCAAAGAATTGAAATTCGATTATGATCGTTTATCTGATGTCCTTGTAAAAGGCGATACCCTATATCTGCTCATTGAAAAAGACAGCCTGTATTATATCGCCGGGACCGAGAACCTGAAGAAATGGCAGTACTATCTCATCCCGCCAAAGATCAGAAAGCCGACCTCAATAGAGTATCTCGATGGTGTTTTTTATGTCGGGTCAGAGGACGGGAATATTTTTGCGTCGTCAAACAAGGTACTTGTGAAGAATTCCAAGGAAATTGAAAAAATCGTACCCGCTAAATTTTATGGAGCTGCCGAATTACCCAGAGACGGTAAATGGTATTGGACGGCAATAAACGAATTACAGAACTGGGGACAATTAGCTCGAATAACGGCTGAGGTAAAATACGGAAATGCGATAAAACTGAAAACCAGCAATATCTCCAGGATCAGTGTCTTCCCTCCTGCGTATCTTCTCGATCCGCAGCACGAGACCATGTTGATCATTAATGATCAGGTTGTCTTTGAAGGATTTGTCGAGGATGTGAAAGAGCTTATCTGCACGCAGTCACAGAGTGATGACATTGTTGTGTGGAAGGTTGAAAAAGGCAACGCGACATTTGAAACATACACTCCGGAAAAATATCTCATCGGAAACACCGAGATCGAACTGATAAGATCGGGTGAAAATTCTCTGGTCGGTTACTGGAAAGCAGATGTGATAAAATATGCTGCTGAAACTGACCTCGGCTTGATCAATTGCGAAGGCATCCGGGCTGATATCATCACCAGCAATATTTATCTTGAGGACATCTATACTGCTCATTACCGGAATACACTCTGTAGGTTCAAGGCATCAGGTAAAGAATTGGCCGCGATGCTTGAATACAATCTCAATCAACCGGAAGACATGCGCTGCAACATTTCCGGTTTCACGGTTAAGTACGTATCCGATGGTTCGGGTTTTAAGATAACAGAATCAACGCTCCAACCGACCAAAAAATATACTGTCGCGGTTGAAAATTATCTTGCCGAGCGGGCAGAGCGGTTCTTGGGTCAGACTATCGAGTACACTTCGATCGAAAAAAATACTTATCAGGCAATGATCGAGTGGTTTGCCGAGTACCAGACAATCCGCGATATTGCGCCAAGAATAGACGGGCTTATCAAGGACAAGAAGTAGCAGGCTCACTTCCGTCGCATTTTGAGGTTTTGAGGTTTGGAAGTTCTGAATGTCCTGTCTTCTGAACTTCATCTATTTCAGTAGTGGCAGACCCCCTCGGTCCGAACTGATAATCGTCGAGCAAGCTCGACCGCTACGTACAGCCATCGTATTTTGAGGTTTTGAGGTTCAGAAGTTCTGAACGTCCTATCTTCTGAACTTCATTATTTTTTCGATCTCTTTCACCCGCGCTTTAAGATCGATGTCTTTGTAAATTTTTAACGCCTTAGCGATATTATTGCGTGCCCGAGTCCAGTCCTGTTTGCTGCCCAGGAACCAAAAAGCACGGGCATATTTGAAATAGCAATCCGCGAGTAATTTCCTGTTACCCAGTTGCTTTGCGAGGTCGAGTGCCTTTTCAAAGGCTTCCCGTGATCTTTTTAGAGATTGATTTTTGCTCTCCTGACCGTATATGATCCCCAGACTGATGAGGGTAGCGATATTTGTCTCGGTCAGTCCTATTTCTTTTGCTATATCATTTGCTTTGTTTGCCGCATCGAGCGCATCATCAAACTTTGCTTGTTTGGTTCGCAAAGCTGAAATAGTATTGTAAATAGCACTGAGAACTCTTTTATTCCCGATATCTTCAAATATTTTCTTTGCACTGGCCAATAATTTTTCTGCCTGGTCAATTTTGCCTGTTTTTAGATAAGCCGTACCGAGTTGGTGTGAACTGCTTCCGATCGTCCATTTATCACCGGACTTTTTACTTATCTCAAGCGTTTTGGTGAATGATGTTATTGCTTTCTGGTATTCAAGCTTGCTCGCATATATCTCGCCGAGAGCTTCAACTGCAAAGGTAATCATCCTGTTATCACCAAGTTCCTCACTGATCTTCAAGGCCTCTTCGAGCGACTTCTCTGCTTTTCCGTATTCACATGAATGCTGGTAGGCTACGGCCAGATTGCAGTGTGCGATACCGATACCATGTTTACTGCCGAGTTCTTCATTGATCTGCAAGTATTTTTTTAATAATTCAATTGCCCTCTCATACTCGCCCTTATTCTCATAAACATTACCCATATTACAGTAGGCAATTCCGATACCGCTCTTGTCACCCAGCTCCTGGCTTATTTTTAGTTTCATGGCAAATGCATCTATCGCTTGATCGAACTTACCTTGAGTCCGGTATATCGTACCCAGGTTGTTGTATGCATCACCCAGTGCTCTTCGTTCGCCAAGATCTTCAGCGATTATCAACGCCTCCTCAAGCAGGTGTACTGCTTTATCATACTCTCCTAAAAAAGAGTAGGCAATAGCAAGAGGGGCATGAGAAACAAGCAGGGTATGTTTAAGCTCTTTATTCTTCTGCCATTCCTTTTTACTTTTTATGTTCTTCATCATGGATATCGCCTCCAGACCCTTTTTCTTAGCGATATCCATCTTACCCTTGATACGATAAACCCAGCATTCAAGGCGCAAGATATTTGCCTGTTCGATCGTTACGTCAATATTGGAAGTTTTAACCGTTTTCAACATCCGTCCGGCTTTGTTGAGCATATCTATTGCCTGATCAAACAATCCCTGGCCAATAAAAACCTTGGTCAGCGCAATGAACGAACGTGCTCTGGTCAGAATATCCGTTTTTCCTTTCTCGCCCATTACTGCATAGGCATCTTTTGCCTTATCATACTGACCAATGAGCTCATAGATCTGACCGAGCTTTTCGTGAATATCTGCAAGCTCCCTGAAATTATTTTTATCGATGAGTTTTATCGCTTTGTGGTACAACTCAATGGCTTCTTCATTGACAAAAAGATCCTTTTTCCGGTCCGCAGCTTTCTCAAGATATTCCACTGCTTTGTTCTTTTCATCGGCGATCAAAAAATGATTGGCCTGAGCGTCGAAAAATTCCGAAAGATCAAGTGCATATACCTGTTCAATGGCAAAACCGATCTGCCGATGGTATTCCTTTCTTGTTTGTTTTAACAACGACTGATAAACCGCTTCCTTCATCAGCGAGTGAGCAAAAGTATATTTCTCCTCACTCGACAAAGCACGCTTTGCGGTCACGAGTGGAATAACTATTCCCTTTTGAGTAAGTTCCTGCAAGTCGTTTTTCAATCGCTTACCAAATTCCAACATCGTATCGAGTAGTTTAACGGAAAATTCATCACCGATAACCGAGGCGATATCGACGATCGCACGCTGCTGCGGATCAAGTTTGTCAACCTTGGCCATAACCAGTTCATCGAGCGTACGCGGGACTGCTGATTCTTTACCAGGTCGTAATTTTGCCGTACCTTCTTCCTTGTATATGATATCGTTGTTTAGAAGATTATTAACAAGTTCATGTATATAGAACGGCACACGACCTGATTTCTTCATCAATAATTTGACTAATTTATCTTCGATGTTCTTACACCGTAATAGACCATACAAAAGAATCAAGGTATCATCCTGTTTCAGAGGTTTTAAATTGAACTGTGTAAAGTAAGAAAGAGATGATGTTTTTTTATCGATATTGAATTCTGGCCGGTAAAGATTTATCATCATCATCTTATTTTTATTTATGTCCTTGACCAAACGCTGCATAAAGTCGATCGTTTCCTGGTCGATCCAATGACAATCTTCGAATACAATAACGAGCGGCTTTATATTCGAAATGCGTAAAAACAAAGTGCATAATGCTTCATTGATCATCCTTATCCGGTCTTTCGGTTGCATCGAATTAAAACGGCTATGATCTACTTTGTTTAAAGGCAAGCCCAAGAAGTGTTTTAAAAATGGTACGATCTTTGCCAATGAAGAAAAGTGTGTTCCCTTGATGAATTTTTCTACCTGGTGTGCAGCGTTCTCTTTGGTATCACTCTGCTCAATACCTACAAGATTCCTTAGGATATCCTGTAAGACAAGATAGGATGCAGAACTCAGATATTGTATACCTCTTCCCTCAATGACATAATTATCCTTGGTCAGCTGTTTTTTGAATTCATAAGTCAACTTCGACTTTCCGATCCCTGCTTCACCAATGATCGATACAACCTGTCCCATGCCGGATTCTATTTTTGAGTAGAGCTTGAGCAGCGCGCCCAGTTCCTGACCGCGACCGACCAAAGGCATTTCTTTTATTCGACGCAGTGAATACTGCCGCTTTATTGCTTGTGGTTCATAAACAAGGACGGATACCTTCTTGCCCTTGACTTTTATCTTCTTTAGTTTTTTAAATGCGATCTCTTCTGAGGTATGTTTATATACTGACTCGTTCGTATAGATCTTGCCTTTTGGAGCAGCGTATTGAAGACGCTGCGCAAGATTGACAACATCACCCATCACGGTATATTCACCTGGACGACCAAGATCTCCGGTAGCGACCAATCCATAATTTACGCCGATGGAAAGCGAGAAATCCAAATTCTTTTCTTTATTGAATTCTTTTATTTCTTTCTGAAGTTCAAGGGCTGAAATAACTGCTCGCAGCGGATCATCTTCGTGAGCGATCGGTGCTCCAAAAAGAGCCATGATACAATCGCCAATGAATTTATCTATATACCCCTCATACTTGTAGATCACGCCCGCTAAGCGCTGCAGGCAGGCATCGATCAAATCCCTTACTTCTTCGGGATCAAGCGTCTCGGAAAGCGGGGTAAAACCCGAAATATCTGCAAAAAGAACTGCAACGCGTCTTCGCTGCCCGCTATCTCTGCGCCGTTCGATAGCATGAAGTTGGGCACCGCATTGATTGCAGAACTTGGCACCCTGAGGATTTTTAAACCCGCACTTCGGACATTTCATAAAATGTCACTTCTACCGACCGACTTTGCTTTTTAGGTCTTCCACCTCAATGAGTAATCTATCCCGTTCCGATTCACTTTGTGTGCCCCCTATATAGGGCACGACCGGCAATAGATTAGCCATATAATCAAGTAGCCTGATGGCTTCACTGACATGTGTCTTAGATACGATCTTTTTCCTCGCCTGCTCGACCATTATGTCAAAATCTTTCAAAGTAAATGGCATGAGAAGACGCGGATAGATACTCAATTCGTAAAGATACAGCGCGCCGTTGTTATCGTCTTTCGCTCCATCAGCATACACAAAATAAATACCTACTACTTTTAGTGATTGAATTTCGGGAGACTTCAGCCGAGTCTCGAATATCTCACCCTTCCGCTCAATGACCAACGAATCCCAATCGTTCTTTGAAAAACTATAGTATAAAGTAAGATATTGATCTTGCCGCTGAGGAGTTATTCTGACGAGGAGATCCGGTGAATCTTTTATATAACATAGATTAACGCTTGTCATAAGCGCCATAATTAAAATCGTGTTCATTTCAACTCCTTATCCATTACATAAGCATCATCACCATTAATATAATATAATTCATGCCTACGTGCAATAGAATAACCACGTCCCTCATACATTTTTATCGCCGCGATATTGTCTATCCTGACCTCAAGATAGGCATAAGTGCAGCCTTGGTCAAGAGCGATCTTCTCAAGCCGATCCATCAATTCAGTCCCAATACCTTCACGTTGGCATTCTTTGTTCACCGCGATATTCGTGATGTGAAATTTACCATTATTACACGAAGCCAAGGAATACCCGACGACATTATTCTCGTATTCAACGATAAAAGCGATCGTATTTTTTAATATCAGGTCATGTTCAAAAAATGACCGCGGCCATGGGTTTGGAAAAAGTGCCGCTTCTAACTCATAAACCTTGTCTATGTCATCAAAGCGCATTAGCCTTATTATAATTTCTTTCAGCATCTGTCTTTTTTATATAAAAAGGTTCCAGTACCTCAATATCATCATATTCCTTCGCCTTGATCCTGGGCAATGCGATTCCCACAAGCTTTGTAGCCGAAGGCATTGCAAAATCCTCGTCCAGAAATGTAAGGTCTTTATGTTTGAGCATCAGACCTTGCTTCCTGAAAGACTCGACTCCAGGACCGGCGATTATCCTTTTTCCCCGAGTAAACTCAAGCACACGACCAGGCGTTGTAAGTTCATAGTCACCAACGATCCTACCACTTTCATAATCTGCCTTATATATCTCATCATGGAATGCATTGATCACTGCGATTACCGGTATTTCTGTATAAGATAATGGGATACCGATTATATCGAGGGTATTCACGGCGACCGTCGGAATACCGTGCGCTAAAACCAGCCCCTTGACCAAACTGAGCCCAACTCTCAATGAGGTGAACATACCCGGGCCAATGCTGATCGCGAGCGCTTTGATCTGATCTGGTTTGAATTCATCGAGCAGATCTTTTGCCGCGGCAAACAAACCGGCATCCCGGGACTTTGCATAGGCATGGCGATTTCTCTTGAGCTCATACAGCAGTTGTTCATCTTCATGCACGGCTAATGAAAATATCGTAGATGATGTTTCAACGCCGACGATCTTCAATTGACACTTCCCTTTTATGCTGTTTATTTATCATGATTTTCACGTGCAGACCAGTCCCCGCTTTTGTATTCAATCGATCTGCCCATTCGATTATTGTAATACCGTCACTTATTATATACTCGTCAATCGGTAACATATCCAGTGCTGCCTTATCGAGACGGTATAGGTCAATATGCACAACTGGTATTCTTCCTGCATACTCTGCTACAATTACAAAACTTGAACTCGTAATTTCCTCTTTTATGCCTAAACCAATACATAATCCTTTTGCGAAAACAGTCTTACCGCTCCCTAATTCACCATACAAATAGGCGATATCACCTGGTTGTAGTTTGGCGGCGACCTTTGTTGCAAGATCGATCGTTTCCTGGGGTGATGACAAAACCATACGTTCAATATGTTTTATTTTAGGCATTGTCCTCAAATATCCTTAAAACACCAAATGTACTGAGATCCTGGTCAAAACAATCGATCTCTTCTATATAATTAGCCATTTGCTGTCCCCAACCTCCGGTTGCAACACAAAGTAATCTTCTTCTGACTTCGTGTCGTATCGCCTTGATCAATCCTTGTATCATAACGATCGATCCATTAACCACACCCGACTGGATACATTCTTCGGTACTCTTGCCGATATATTTGTGAGGTTTGTGCAAAATAACTCTTTTTAATAATGCCGTCTGCTCAGCCAGCCCATCCAAGAGCATATCCATGCCTGGTGTTATGAGCCCGCCAAGGTGGTGTCCATCTTTTAAAACAACATCGATTGTCGTCGCCGTTCCGAAACTTATGATGATTACGTTTTTCTTGTAGCGGGTTAAACCACCAACTGCATTTGCTATGCGATCTGCGCCGAGCGTGGTTGGTCGTCGGTAACCAAATTTCAAGTGACAATTCAGTTTTGCAGAAATAATGATCGGCAGTACTTTGTACTGACGTTTTAGAAAACGTACTGCTTTGGTCGTCACCTTTGGTACAACAGAAGCAATTGCCGCACCGGTAATGCTTTTTCCAACCAGCATCTTAGAAAGAGTACTTTCGATTCGATGGCTATGTACTGGACACACTGACCACTTGATCAGACGCTTTTCGCGATACAGTCCGAGATGGATATTTGAATTCCCGATATCGAAAGCAGCTACCATCTTAACCGTCGAACATCCCCATAATAAAATTTCTTTATCATCCCAGATTCATCCCTCAACATGAGTGCCCAGTCATCATCGATATCGTAGACCGTACCTTTAACAACCGCTCTGGATGTGATCACCTCAACCGACTCGCCGATCCCGTCGATATAATTCAGGACTTCTTTCACTTTGATACCCTCACTCTGCAATTCTTTGTAAAGAGGATTGAATTTTCCGACAAGATGATTGAGTATCTCATCGACATCAAAAGTTTTCCCGGCAATGATCCTAAGGGATGTAGCCTTTTCCAATTCTCGTGAGAACCGATTGTTATTAATATTCACGCCGATCCCACAAATTACCGCATTTTTACATCGCTCACAGATGATGCCGGAAACTTTCTTTCGATTGAGTAATACATCATTGGGCCATTGTATGAGTAAATGTGAGAACCCATAATCCTCAAGTACTCTAATCACGGCTAAGGATGCTAATAGCGGAATTGAATTCACCCTGACTTCAGGAAAGAGCAGCAAAGAAACGTATAGTCCACCAGATGGTGAAAACCAGGTCCGGCCATGTCGACCGCGGCCTCTATTCTGACGCAGGGAGGAAATCGCCAATTCGTTTTTTTGATCAACGAACCGCTTTGCTGTATCCTGGGTCGAAATTACTTTTTTAAACCTGATGATCTGTTTGATCATTACGACTAATAATTAATTCTGAGCGTTGCTCCTTGAAATGCCTCGTATCCGCTCCTTATCTTGAGTGAATCAGAATCAAACCATGTTGTACTCATAATACCGATAACAAACTGTAAATCATCATTTTCATCAACGACAAGTCCCGAGAAAGCGGTGGCGATAAACTGGTATGATGCATCAATTAACAATACGCTAATACTGTCCTGTATATAACGTACTGATTCAACAGTCAACCTGACATTCTGATAAGAACCTGGGGTTACCTCAACATAGCGATCTGTGATACCAACGAAATCAGCAACCCCGAGGGCAACGACCACTTCTTTGGCGCCTTCCCAGACTGTAAGGTATCCATCACCATCTGGCACTTCAATTTTTGTAACGGTCATGCCGATATCACCGAGCGTACCATCAAAAAGTGCACCATCATTTGCGCCGAATTCAATCGCACCCTGACCCGTGCAGCCAATAATTATCAACGGCAAAATCAAAAAAACCAATCTTTTCATCATACCTCCTTGGCTAAGTCTATTCTAAATAAATAATATGTCAAGACACCGTACGTATGGGATTGCTTCGCCACTTCATTCCTCGCAATGACATTTTTTTCTGTCATCGCGAATCCTGCCTGTCCTGAATTTCATCGAAGGAAGTATAACGAAGGATGAACCGATCTTGTTTTTGTGAGATTCTTCTGATTTTTCACTTATTAGCCTTTAGCGCCCGTTCGTATTTTTTCAGTTGTTCCTGGAAGAATTTGTCATCAGGAGACTTTTTTAAAGCTTCCTTTTCCCAATGAACGGCTTCTTTGTAATTACCCATAGCAAAATACGCTTCAGCCAGAGTATCCATGATATAATCTGTATCCGGGTCGAGTTCATGGGCCTTTTTCGCAGCCCGCAGGGTCAATTCCGGATAGATCTTTTTCAAAGCAAATTCCCAGGCAAGGGTATTGTATATATCGGCATCATCGAGTTCACTGTCCAGTGCGGTCACCAGCAAAGAATAGGTTCTCGACAGGTAAATCTCGGCACGAGCCGTATCCTCATTGGAAAACCGAAGATAAGCCGGTGCAAGGAATACCCACTGCCATTTTGTGTAGAGACGTTCCAGCTCTTTGACCGCTTCAGGATTATCAACGACCTTAAGGTCAACGAGTCGGTCATCAACCCCCTCATACCCGCCGCGTTCTTTCATCACATAGAGAGCTGCCGATTGCTTACCCCGGCTGTCACCGCCGGCAAGTTCACCAGCGATCAAAGCAGCAAGAAGCCTTTGGGCGAGCGGACCAGTAGTTCTCTTATAGGCGATAAACATGCTGTCGATGACTTCTTTACCGGTGAGGATATTCCCCTGAATGGAAACATATTTGTCAGTATGATGACCTGACCAGGCAAGCGTCATAGTACCGGTGTGGGCTGCAGCCTGACCATCCTTGTCAACGATGCCAACCTGTCGCTGCTCGGGCATGGTATCGCGCGCAATGATCGAATCCAAAACTACCTCGGCACTCAATCCTGCACCGAGCAATTCCAAAGCCCAGGGGCCAAAATACACATTGGTATACGCCTGGGTAGCAACCGCACCGATACCCGGTTCGATCCAGGGCACGATATAGCCGACATCGAGAACTTTCGAAGCGACCGCGACGCCCCATTCATCGGTTTCCGGGTCGATTGCAGCGATGGAAAATGTTCCTGATTGTGATGACGCAATGATCACACATAAAAACAAACCAAACATCATAACCTCCTTTTTATGAACATAAAAATTCTCCATAGAGTATAACTTCGCTCTGCTACCTGTCAATGGCTACCTTTGAAATACTCATGAAGACAGCGATTTTAACCTTGCATATGGTCAAATTATCATTATAATTAAGTTGTATTATTTTGTTCACCGTTGTATTCAAGAATTTAAGAGAGGAGATTTTATGCAGGGTTATTATCGTTTTCCAACAATTTGCAGAAAAACAATAATATTCGTTTGTGAAGATGATCTATGGACTGTTCCGGCACAAGGTGGTGTGGCACGCAGGTTGACCTCAAATCTCGCTCAGGTAACGAATCCTTTTATTTCACCGGACGGTAAAAATGTTGCGTTCGTCGGTTTTGAAGAAGGTCAGCCGGAAATATACTGCATGCCTGCTCAGGGTGGTGCTTCAAAAAGGCTGACTTTCCTGGGAACTCACTGCACGGTCGCGGGTTGGAGCCGTGATAGCAAACGGATAATTTTCGCAAGCAATAGCAAACAATGGTACTTGCGCACTATGTATATATACTCGGTCAGTAAATCAAAAGATACACCAAAAATGATCCGGGTCGGACCAGCTACCCAAATTGCATTTGGTCCGGGTTCAAGTATTGTTATAGGTCGTCACACCGCAGATCCAGCACGCTGGAAGCGTTATCGCGGCGGTACCGCCGGTATTCTCTGGGTAGATACGCGGGGCAATGGAAATTTCAAAAAATTGATCGACCTTGAAGGGAATTTCGCTTCACCGATGTGGATAGGCAAAAGGATTTATTTTATTTGCGACCACGAAGGGATCGGCAATATCTATTCCTGTATGCCAAATGGCAAAGCACTGAAGCGTCATACTGCGCATAATGATTTTTATGTCAGGAATGCGAGTACCGACAGTAAAAATATCGTTTATCAAGCCGGTGGTGATATATTTATCTATGCGTTATCGACCGGTAAGTCAAATAAAGTAAATATCGAATACCATAGTCCCCGTGTTCAGATGAATCGAAAATTCGTCAATGCCGGGGAATATCTGGAAGATTATTCGATCCACCCCAAAGGTGAGATGGTTTCAGTAACGAGCCGCGGTAAGGTTTTCTCAATGTCGAATTGGGAAGGACCAGTAAATCAAGCTGGACAAAAATCCCAAGCACGTTACCGTCTCGGTCGATGGCTTGCTGATGGTAAACGACTTATCGTTGTAACCGATGAAAAAGGTGAAGACTCTTTACAAATCCATCACACTGAGCATGGAAATAAAGCAGAAAGCCTTCCCTTATTAGATATCGGTCGTCCGATCGAACTTGAACCATCACCGACCAAACCGCTCCTTGCATTGACCAATCACCGTTTTGAGCTGATCATTGTCGATATCAAACGCAAAAAACGCTTTATTCTTGACCGCAGCAAGGATTACCGTATCCATGATATTACCTGGTCACCAGACGGCACATGGCTTGCCTATAGTTTTCCGAATTCATTAAGGACGTCATGTATTAAATTATGTAATACGCAGACAAGAAAAACATATATTGCAACAAGAACCGTACTCCAGGATTTCTCGCCGAGTTTTGACCCGGATGGTAAATATCTTTATTTTCTATCGAACCGTCACTTTGATCCGGTCTATGATACAATGCAATTCGATCTCGGTTTTCCAGCCAATATCAAACCCTACTTAATAATCCTGAGCAAAGACACACCATCACCGCTCAAATATACGCAGATCGCTCCCCAGGGTCTTGAAATGCCGGCTTTCGATAAAAAGATGTTACAACCAAAGAAAGCATTAAAGCGTTTGAAGATCGATATTCCAGAAATTCAAGATAGAGTCATACCGCTTCCTGTCCCGCCCGGAAAATATGAAATTATCCACGCGATCAAAGATAAGGTGTTGTATACCACATCACCGATTGCCGGCGGAATGGAAAATTGGTTGAGCGATGATATCCAATCCAAAGCAACATTACATTTCTATGATTTAAATGAACAAAAATCCGGTGTCATTACTTCGGGCATCGTGGACTTCACGGTTTCACAAAACGGGGAAATCCTCTTATACCGGGCACAGAACCGCTTACGGATCGCCAAACCCATAGAAAAACTCGATGAGAAACTCCAAAAGGAACCAGCCGGTCCAAAAAGCGGCTGGCTTGATTTTTCACGCATCAAAGTGCTCGTCGAACCACATAATGAATGGCGTCAGATGTATCGAGATGTCTGGCGGCTGCAGCGTGATCATTTTTGGACCAAAGATATGTCCGGGGTTAACTGGGGAAAAGTCTACAAAAAATATTATCCTTTGCTCGATCGAATCGGTACGCGCGCTGAGTTTTCTGATCTAATATGGGAAATGCAGGGTGAACTCGGTACATCACATGCCTATGAATGGGGCGGTGATTATCGTAAATATCCACAATACAGACAAGGTCTACTTGGCGCTGACTTTGTATATGACAGGTCGCACAATGCTTACCGAATAACAAATATTGTCAAAGGTGACCCCTGGGATCAAAACAGAACTTCGCCTTTACTCGCACCTGGGCTGAACATCAAGGAAGGAGATCTGCTGTTGTCGATCAATGGCAGACGGACCGATCAACATAAGCGACCAGAGGAAATGCTCGTCAATCAAGCGGGCGCTGAAGCTGCAATAACCATAGCCAATCAAAAGGGAAAGAACAAAAGAGCGATAACGGTCAAAGCCCTTCAGGATGAAGCCGGAGCGCGTTACCGCGATTGGGTTGAGATAAATCGGGCAAAAGTCCACAAAGCAAGCAAAAACAAGATCGGTTATGTGCACATCCCGGATATGGGACCAGCCGGCTTTGCTGAATTCCATCGCTATTTCTTAAGTGAGATCCAGTATCCCGGTCTAATCGTCGATGTCCGGTTTAACCGCGGCGGCCATGTGTCACAACTCCTCCTCGAAAAACTAACCCGGAAAAGGGTTGGCTATGATATCCCGCGCTGGTCACCGCCTGAGCCGTATCCTTCAGAATCAGTACTCGGTCCGATCGTTTGCTTAACAAATGAAGACGCTGGTTCAGACGGTGATATTTTCAGTCATGCCTTTAAATTATTCAAGATCGGGCCCCTCATCGGCAAGCGTACCTGGGGTGGTGTTGTCGGTATCTCGCCATACTATGCATTGTCTGACGGCGGTTTGACTACCCAACCGGAATTTTCGTTCTGGTTCATTGATGTCGGCTGGCAGGTTGAAAATTACGGAACTGATCCGGATATTGAAGTCGAAAATAAACCCCAGGACTATGTCAAAGGACGCGACCCGCAGATGGAACGATGTATTGAAGAATGTCTTAAACTGATGAAGAAAAATCCACCTAAGGTTCCGAAGTTCGGAAAAAGACCGAGTAAAAAAATACCGGATAAACTCTCCTGAAGAGCAACTAATTCTACTACTCCATGCCACACTACGCGATGCTTGGTTGAGTTGACTATTTAACTTTCTTGATATTGAAAACTACAAATCGACCGCGATCGTCGACCATCCGAAATTCTTCATTGCCTTACCTGGTTGCCCGGTAAAGGGATCGTAGTATTCACAAAAACCATGCTTATCTATTAGCTCTATAGTTTTTGTTTTCAACTCCCGGTAGATTCTTTTTCTGCCGTGTCTTAATAATCCTTTGGCCAAAAACCAATTGGTGTTGATCCAGGTCGTTCCCCGCCAGATATATCTGGTATTGGTCAAAGGCCCGAATGAGCTTTCATTTTTTGATACTGAAGGGATCGGAAATTTAAGCCAAAATTCTTCCCGGTTGGTGATATGATCGACCAGACTATCAACATATTTTTCGGGGATATCCAAACATAATGGGAACAAGGACGAAACCGTTTTTATCTTTACCCGAAACTCTTTTCCTGCTTTAAAATAACGCCCATAAAATATCCGGTCATTACTGTCCCAATATTTTTCAATTATCTTTTCCCTTACCGCATGATAATGTTTCCTCACTGTTTCGGCTTTGCTCTTATCAATAAGTTCCCATAAAAAGGCAAGCTGTTCAAGAGAAAGAGCATATATCGTATTTACTGCAATATCTTCAAAATTAAATATGTCAAGGTCGAATATTTTTTTAATATCCCACCTGACTTTTTTATATTGGGCGAGCATTTCACTGATCTTCCCTTTGGTCACTGCCGGATCATTATCATAATTACCAAAGGGCAGGTCAAATTGTGGAGCCATATCCATGCCGGATTCCATCGGGGTTATCACGGATATAAGCATGTTGCCGTCAAGATCCCTTTCATTTTTTAGATAATCGAAAAAACGCTGAACTGGTGGCAGGTATTTTTTTAGAAAATCAATACTCTTTACCTGGTCGTAGATCCTTCTTAGGGTAATACCGATCACCGGCGGCTGGATCTCTGCCGTGAAATATCGAAAATCAGGATGGATTTCTTTGTGCCAGGATTTTAAATATTGATAGATATCCATCAAACGCCATTTCCAAAAGATGATATGGGGGATAAACCCTTTTTCAGTCTGGCACGAAAGTAATGTATCGAACTCTTTGATCGCCAGTTCAGGGCGGTACTTTGATATCACGATCGAATGAAAACATGAATCCCAAAACCACTGATGATAATGAACTTCATCCGGGGCAAAATAAAAATATGACCTCTTAAGATGTCTGGAATAACCTTCCTTTTTATTTGCCAAAAGAAGATTGAGGGCTTTTTCTTCAAGAGCAGAATGCTTCACAGGACTGTTCCACTATCAAATACCGATAATGTTACTATCGACCAGGTAGGGTGAATTGAATCGAGTCTTGGTCCCGGCTTTCTTACCAGGCACTGGGAAAAGCCGCGCGGATAAGGGTTTATCAAGTTGTATCGCCAGCGTAGCGACATCAAGGAGAAGTGCATACAGCTTCTTTACCGATATATCACCGGGTAAAGGGATACAATCAAGACCTGTACCACAAACTGAAGAGCAAGCTAATAAAGTTTCAATACCAATTTCACCATTCCCCCATGAGCGGGCAAGACCGTGATCCTCAAGGATCGGCAGCATTAAACCCGAGTACCCACACTTTTTTATAGCCAGGGACTTCAGAGCACGAGTCAGTAACGCGGATATTGCCAGGGTCCCGGGTCCACCAAATTTCCCAAGTCCTAAGCCCTCAAAAGCATGAGTCATACTTTCATTTTTTTTCAGTGAGGGCGCGGGTGAAACATCGATCCCTTTGAAAAAAATTCGCTCTTTTTTAGCGAGTTTCTGACTAAGCTGAACGATTTTCTTCACCGTTTCTGTAAGAATTTTTTTGAGCTGGTATTCTGCTTTTTGAACGGTCTTTGCTCTTTTAAATGCCTTGACTACGAGATCGCTGCACTCAAGACCGATCGAAAAACAGGTTTTCCCTCGATGATAACTGGCCGGGAAAAACGGAATATCAGGTGGACAATTAGCAATTCCGGCAAAGCGAAAATTTCCAAAGCCTTTTTGCGTACACCGTGAGATTTCCAGAATTGTTTTTGCAGTAGCTGCACAAGCGTGAAAATCAATGCCCGTGCTTCGCGTTCCAATGAGAGCCGAGGTCGATATGGTCGATGTAGCGCTGAGCATAGCCGGGATAACCCTGATAAGCACGGGTTCTTGTACCACCCCGATACTGGCAAAGTCGATCTGATACTCCCGGCACATTTTTTCAAGATCTTTGATATAATTGATCTTTGCACTGAGCTTCTTGCCCCTAAGGTATGATGACCATGGTTGGCTCGTTAAACGCACGGTCTGGACAGAAATATCCTCGTCTTCAAAGACGACACGGGCTTTTTCAAGAAATAACCCGATCTCGGCTATTTTGTTTCTATCTAAAGGGTATGATAAATCTGTACCGTACGTAATGGTTCGTATTTTCATAATTTTACCTGGGATCTGGAAAAAATCGACATGAGCAAAATTTTGTTATCATATTTTAAATAATATTCAATTTGAGAAGCGGGTCAAGACACTCTCTATCTGGCCAAGTCAGTTGACATCCCTTATGTTATATATATAATATTGGTCATGGAGTGCAATATAAAAGAGAATTTGATTGACTGTAACTGCAGTTATGAACCCTGTTCACGCAAAGGAAAATGCTGCGAATGTTTGAAATATCATTTGAGCATGCAGGAATTGCCCGCCTGCTGTTTTCCGGATAATATCGAAAAGACCTATGACCGATCATTTTCGCGTTTTATTGAGGTTCATAAGGACAAATAGAACATATGGAGACAATTTTTGAAATATCAAAACCAGGACGCCGAGGTTATTCACTACCTGATTGTGATGTACCAGTAGCTGAAATACAAAAAGATCATCAGCGTAAAGAATATGCTCGACTACCAGAAGTAAGTGAACCCCAGATCATTCGTCATTTTGTTAATCTCTCATCCATGAACCACCATGTTGATAAAGGTTTCTACCCTCTTGGTTCCTGTACAATGAAATATAATCCGAAGATCAACGAGGAAACCTCGCGTTTTGCGGGTTTTGCAAAGATCCACCCGCTGCAATCTGAAAAAACGACCCAGGGTGGACTGCAGCTCATGCACGAACTCGGTGATTACCTTAAAAAAATCGTGAATCTTGATGCCATAACATTACAGCCGGCCGCCGGTGCCCAGGGAGAATTTACTGCGATCAGCATGTTCAAAATCTATTTCAATAAACGTAAGGAAAAGCGTCAGTATATCCTGGTGCCTGATTCGGCACACGGCACAAACCCGGCTAGTGTTAATTTTTCCGGGTTCAAACCTCTGACCTTGCCATCGAATGAACAAGGACTTGTTGATATCGATAAACTTATAGAGCTGATGAGCGAGGATGTTGCTGGACTGATGTTGACCAATCCTAACACCTTAGGACTCTTTGAGAAAGAAGTCAAAAAAATCACCGATATCATCCATGAAAAAGGTGGTCTTGTCTATCTCGACGGCGCCAATCTCAATGCTTTACTGGGCATCACAAGACCGGGTGATCTCGGCTTTGATGCAGTTCACTTCAATCTGCATAAAACATTCTCAACACCCCATGGCGGTGGTGGTCCTGGCTCGGGACCAGTCGCGGTTACTGAAAATCTCGCACCATATCTTCCGGTCCCAATTATCACCAAGAGTGAAGCAGGGTACGTATTGGATTATGACCGACCAGACACGATCGGTAAAGTCCAAACTTTTTATGGCAATTTTCTTGTTATCGTACGGGCTTACACCTTTTTGAGAATGATCGGTGAGCTGGGATTGAAGGAAATTTCAAAGGCTGCAATTTTAAATGCAAATTATATAATCCATACATTGAAGGACGATTACTACTTACCATTCCCGAGTTTTTGTATGCACGAAGGTGTATTATCCGGGAAGAACTTACGCGAGTATGGAATCAAGACTCTTGATGTTGCAAAAAGACTTCTGGACTTCGGGATACACGCACCAACAGTATACTTTCCTTTGATTGTCAGCGAAGCATTGATGATTGAACCTACTGACAGTGAATCAAAGGAAACTCTCGATCGCTTCATCGCGGTGATGAAACAGATACGCATGGAAGCAGAAAAGAATCCGGATATCCTCAAATCGGCACCGCATAATACGCCGGTCCGGCGCCTCGATGAAGTAAAGGCAATAAAGGAATTGAAAATAAGATGGCAGAACCCGAATTTGAAGTAACCGAAGAAAGAAAGAAATTCTTAATTAATAAGATCGCTCAGAAAGCAATTGATTATCGGCTTGCGCCAGTTGCGATTGTGCTTTTGGAATCGTCAAAACCAATTTCCTTTCTGGGTAATCAATTCATGATCTTTATGCAACCTTTTTACCGTGCCTTATTTGCCCATCGTGAATATGAAGAGATAACCGCGATGTTGGAGGACCGGAGCAATATTGAAGCGTTGATCTGTGAAATCGAACGTCTTGAGGAGGAAAGGCATGAAACAAAAAGAGCCAAGAAGAATTCTTGCCACTGATTGTGGCAGTACAACGACGAAAGCTATCCTGATCGAGAAGAAAGGTGAAGAATATCGTTTGGTGGTCAGAGGAGAAGCTCCAACAACGGTCGAGGCTCCTTTTGAGGACGTTACCAAAGGTGTATTAAATTCAATAGGCGAGTTAGAAGAGCTTTCTGGCGTCAAAATACTCGATGGCGAGAATATAATCAAGAACGTGAAAGATAAAGAAGGCGTTGATTTCTATGTTTCAACTTCTTCGGCAGGTGGCGGTCTGCAAATGATGGTCGCCGGTGTTGTCTTGACAATGACCGCGGAAAGTGCGGCGCGTGCTGCCCTTGGTGCAGGTGCGATAGTGATGGATGTCATCGCCTCAAACGACGGTCGGTTACCACATCAAAAAATAGAAAGGATAAGAAACTTACGACCGGATATGATCCTCTTGTCTGGAGGTATTGATGGTGGAACCATATCTCATGTCGTGGAATTAGCAGAATTGATAAAAGCCGCAGATCCAAAACCCCGCTTCGGCACCGGGTATCAACTCCCCGTTATCTACGCCGGCAACAAAGACGCCCGTGAAATTATCCTGAATACACTGAAGGAAAAAACTGAACTGGTCATTGTCGAAAATCTCCGTCCGGTGCTCGAAAGAGAAAACCTCAACCCTGCACGCCAAAAGATCCATGATCAGTTTATGGAACACGTAATGGCACATGCTCCGGGATATAAAAATCTCATGGCCTTAACCGATGTACCGATCATGCCAACACCGGGTGCAGTAGGTTTACTCGTTGAAACTGTCGCCAAAAAAGAGAAGATCGAAGCGATCGGTGTCGATATCGGCGGCGCGACAACTGACGTTTTTTCAGTATTTCAAGAAATATTCAACCGAACAGTCAGCGCCAACCTCGGGATGTCATATTCGATAAGCAATGTCCTCGCTGAAGCAGGTATAGAAAATATCATGCGCTGGTTGCCAGAAGATATTGAAGAAAAAAGTCTGCGTAACCGGATAAGAAATAAAATGATACGACCAACCACGATCCCCAGCGCCTTAGAAGATCTAAAACTCGAACAGGGAATAGCACGTGAGGCTTTGAGGTTAGCTTTTGAACAACATAAGAATATGGCAGTCGGCTTAAAGGGTGTACAGCAAGAGAGGACAATATCCGATGCCTTCTCGCAGAGTATGACCGGTGAAACTCTGATCGATCTCATGTCTCTAAATCTTATTATCGGCTCAGGCGGTGCACTTTCTCATTCACCACGCAGAAATCAGGCGGCCATGATGATGATAGATGCCTTTCTACCTGAAGGAGTTACCCGCCTTGCGGTTGACTCTATCTTTATGATGCCCCATCTCGGTGTTCTTTCAACGGTCCATGAGAGATCCGCAACTGAAGTCTTTAATAAAGACTGCCTTATTCCCTTAGGATTTTGCATTGCGCCACTTGGCGTTGGTAAAGAAGGACAAAAAGCCCTGACCGTTAAGATCGAACGTAAGGATGGTAATACAGATGATGTCGTCATGAAGTTTGGTGAGATCAAATTACTGCCCCTTAAGCGGGGTGAGGAAGCAAAAGTCATATTACAGCCGGATAAAGGTTTTGATGTAGGTGAAGGACGCGGCAAGCCACTGGAAGTAAACGTCTTCGGCGGGATTGTCGGTTTGATCATTGATTGTCGAGGACGACCATTCAAGCTCCCCGATAGCAAAGTTAAAAGGATGGAGAAATTGAATGAGTGGTTTGATGCAATGGATATGTACCCGAAAATTAAGGGTTAAAAAATTATAAAATAACGAAAGGAGTATAGATGGCAGTACCAAAGCGTAGACAATCACATGCCAGGAAAAATAAGAGGCGCTCGCAATACAAGATGAAAAAAAGGAACCACATTGAATGCCCTAAATGTCATGGCCCAAAACTCCCCCACCGGGTTTGCCCTAATTGCGGCACTTACAAAGATACAGTTGTCGTAGCGCCCAAGGAAAAAGAGGAAAAGCATTGAAAATTGGCTTTGATTTGATGGGTTCAGATTCTGCGCCCAAGAATGAAATGGAAACTCTAAAGCTACTCAAGGAAGAATCCATCTGTGATATTTTAGTTTGTGGCAAAGGTAACTATGAAAAAGAAGTGACTGACCTGGGGTTTGAATTCAAACTCGCAGATGAAGTAATAGGTATGCATGAAATACCCTCGGTTGCGATCCGTAAAAAAAGACATTCATCACTCGGCATCCTGGTCAATCTGCTCAAGAACCAGAAGGTCGATGCGATCGTCAGTGCTGGTAATACCGGCGCTATCCTGGGCCTTAGTATGATAATCCTGGGCAAAATCGAAAACCTTTCAAGAGCCGGCCTTGCCATAACCCTACCTGCTGAATCAGGCTATTCAATAATGCTCGATGTCGGTTCAAATATAAGCCCAAAGACCATCGACTACTATAATTATGGTCAAATGGGAGCAATCCTCGCACAGGTAGTTTTAAAAAAGGAAAAGCCGAGGGTTGCTATCCTTAATATCGGAAGTGAAAGTGTAAAAGGCGATGAGGTCAGGCAAAAAGCCTACCAACTTCTTGAGGAAAGTGATATCGATTTTATCGGTAATATAGAAGGCAGTAACATTCTAAAGGGGTTTGCCGATGTTATCGTAACTGACGGCTTCACCGGAAATGTTATCCTCAAGTTCCTGGAAGGGATCATCGATACATTCATGACCATGCTTAGAGAAAAAGTCGATGCTGTTGCGCGACGAAAATTCGGTCAATTTCTTGTACGACCGGCTATTGAAGGCTTAAAGGGTAAGTTTAATTACGAAGAATATGGAGGCGGTATATTGCTCGGCGTTGAAGGTATTGTCATTGTCTGTCACGGACACTCATCTCCACAAGCACTAAAAAATGCCATTAAACTCGCAAGCGCTTGTGTTGATTTTAATATCGTTGAAGAAATCAGAAAGAGAATAAAAAAATGAATGCATATATTGCAGGTATTGGCAGTTATACACCTGAAAAAATATTAACAAACTTTGATCTGGAAAAAATAGTTGAGACTTCTGATGAATGGATACGGACCAGGTCAGGTATCAAAGAAAGACGGATTTCAGCAGCTGATCAACCAACTAGTGAACTTGCTGCAGCAGCTGCGCAAAAAGCATTGAATGCTGCTCATACTAAAGCGAGTGAAGTCGAAGCCATTATCATTGCCACCGCAACACCGGACATGTTCTTCCCCTCGACTGCTTGTTTGGTTCAGACTAAAATCGGGGCACGTAAGATCATATCATTTGATATCTCGGCTGGATGTTCGGGATGGTTATATGCTCTATCAATTGCAAATGCTTACATTAAAACCGGCTATGATAATATTCTGGTTATCGGTGCCGAGGAATTAAGCAAAATAACTGACTACACTGACCGCGGAACGTGTGTTCTTCTCGCTGATGGAGCAGGAGCGGCTCTGCTCAAGAAAACTCCTGAAGAACGCGGTATCCTATCTACTTACTTTGCCGCTGATGGTTCCTACGGTGATCTTCTGTATATGCCAGCTGGTGGTACACGTATGCCAACGACTGAAGAGACTGTGAAGAATAGACTCCACTATCTAAAAATGGAAGGAAATAAGGTATTTAAAGTTGCGGTAAGAGCCATGTATGAGTCAGCAATAAAAGTACTCGGCAAAGCAAAAGTAAAAACTGAGGATATCGCACTCCTTGTTCCGCATCAGGCTAATATCAGGATAATTGAAGCGACGGCCAAGAGATTAAATATTTCAATGGATAAAGTCGGCATTAACCTTGATCGTCATGGTAATACGTCGGCTGCATCTATACCGATCGGGCTTGATGAAGCAGCGAGCTCCGGTCGCATCAAAAAAGGAGATCTTGTTCTTTTAGTTGCTTTTGGAGCTGGTTTTACCTGGGGTGGTGTGCTCATCAAGTGGTAACAGCCCGTAACTCCTCCTTTTTTCAACTATACGCATTCTTATCTGGCATCTCAATCCTTGTTTATGAAATCGTCTGGGCTCGACAGCTTGCATTAATTTTTGGCAACACAATAATAGCCACCACGATCGTCATTGCAATTTTTATGACCGGTCTTGGATTCGGCAGTCTATATTTTGGAAGAAAAGTTGATAAAACCCTGCAGCCATTAAGATTATTTAGTGTTTTGCAGTTTAGTATAGGCGCCTTTGCGATCGTCGCATTCATCGTTTTCCAAAAACTTCCAGATATTGAAAGAACCCTGTATCGGGTATTACCAACGAATGCGCTTTCCCTTCTTATAATCATATTCATTACTTCATTATTTATGATCATACCGACCCTGTTCATGGGTGGAACCTTACCTATTCTCAGCAAAGCGCTTGTACAAAATGAACGCAGGATCGGTCAGTCCATTGGTTTCATATACGGATTCAATACAATGGGGAGTATTATCGGAGCATTAATAACCGGGTTTTTCCTGATCGCAACTTTTGGACAAGCAACGAGTATTCTGTTCGCTGTGATAATAAATATATTGCTTGGTCTTGGCTCACGTAAAAAATTTCCATGTTCAAGCGCGGCGACAAAAATTAGTAAGAGCAGTGCCACTGAAAATGTACCATCAAGTTTGATCGTGGTCGCTGGGCTCGTTGGCTTCTGCGGATTGGCTTATGAAATACTATGGACTCGATCGCTCCATATTTTTTTAGCTAATTCAACATATAGTCTAACCAGTATCCTTGTTATTTTTTTAAGTGGAATAACCATAGGCAGCATACTTTTTGCGAAATATCTCGGTACAAGAAAACGGTTAATAATTGTTCTTGCCGCGTGTCAAACCATCATCGGCATATATGCCATAATAACTGCCCTATTACTCAATGATTTACCGAGCCTACTTTATTCAATAAGAAGTGTCCTGCAGATACCAGTATTACGCCTCATCCTTCCCGCTTTGTTGCTTTCCTTTATTATTGCCTTTATCCCGACCTTATGTATGGGCATAAGTTTCCCTTTACTCTGCAAATTGTTTGCACCGACTTTGCAAAGCTTGGGCAAGAATGTTGGCAAGATTTTTATTATCAATACTACAGGCTCCATTGCTGGTTCATTGGTTGCCGGTTTTCTTTTAATCCCGTTACTGGGCGTTGTTAAGAGCATCATCTTTATCGCCTTCATAAATTTGTTCATCGGATTATTCCTTATAGCGAAATCTACAAGCTTGAAGAAAACTCAAATAATGATCATTGATGCTTGTGTTTTACTAACAGGTCTGGTACTTACATGGAACGCACTTCATGACTATATGATCCTACCGCCTTCAATTTTTCGCACTAAAATGCGTGCTGATCAAATTCTCCTTTACAAAGAAACATCACAAGGCACAGTAATAGTGAATGAGGATCAACATACAGGTATTAGAGCTTGCTATATCAATAATAGTGCAGTATGTGGTACGACATACGATGCGCTAAAAGTCGTCAAACTATTGGGCCATCTACCGTTCTTCATAAATCCAGATGCGGAAACTGCATTGATCATCGGTTTTGGGATCGGCATCACTTCATCTGCGGTCGCGGCGCACGATGTGACAAAAATCGATTGCGTTGAGATCTGTTCAGGTACGAAAACAGCGGCAAATTTCTTTAGTCATTTCAACAACAATATCGTAAAAGACCCGAGGATTAGATTCATCAATGATGACGGCAGGCATTATGTACTCCTCGCTCAAAACAAATATGATGTTATCTCATGCGATCCAACTCACCCGACCCTGGGATGTAATAATCTTTACACCCGTGAATACTTTGAAGACTGCAAGCGACTACTCAATACCGGTGGCGTCATATGCCAATATCTACCCCTGCATAAACTCTCACTCTTTGAATTCAAAACACTCATAAAAACGTTCACCGAGGTCTTTCCTCATACAACGATCTGGCTCGCGCATTCTCATGGTGTCCTTATGGGTTCGGATAAGAATATCAAACTCGATTTCCTACAGTTTAGCTCCCAGATCTTTGCCTTAGATGATGATATCCTCCAGGATCCTTACCTGATCGCCACGTCTTTTATTCTCGATGAAAATGCGGTCCATGACTTCGTTCGAAACGCGCGTATCAATACTGATAATCTTCCCTATCTTGAATTCTTCACAGCAAAAAGTGTTCGCCCGCAAAACTGGCATCTCAATTTAATTGCATTATTGGATAAGCGGAGTGACCTGACCAGGATCTTTATAAATATCGATGATCCAGGAAAAATGAAAAGATACCTTAAAGGTCAGAATCTGTTTTATAGCAGTCTGGTCTATAAAAATAAGGGTGATTTTGCAAAATCAATCAGTGCGCTGGAACTAGCAGCCAGATTCAATCCGGAAAACATTGAAATTTTGACCATTCTAAAGAGTGAGTTAGCGAAGTTTTAACGTTTAAAAACAGGATTTTTCGCATATTCACGAATCGACTGATTAAGACCCTTTATCTCCCTATTTTTAGGTACTTTTTTGTGTGAGAAAGTACTTGACAATTACATAATTTTCCTTATTATTAATATAGTGAGGTAATTTCTTATTTTGAGAAAGATACCGAACTTGGTTAAAGGAGGTATTGTTAAAAGACTAGACTTAAGACTGTATTTAAAGAGTGTATTTACAACAAACATAAGGAGGTAATATGAAAAATACTTTAATCTCCTCAAAGAGATTAATAGTAGTCTTTTTATTATCATTATCTATTGGGTTTGCCACCTGGATACCTTTCACCGGTTCCAAAATGGCGCAACCTCCAGAAACACAGATCCTATCATCCAGTTTTTCTTCACTGTCATTTCATATCAGCCTCACTGGTTGTTATGAAACTCCGGTAAGCACAAAAGGTATGATCAATACAAACAACGAAACCTTCTCCCTATTCAGCATACCCGAAACCTATTATACAGGAGAGATCGGCAAACCACGCTTGCCAGCTATCAAAAAAACGATCGGTGTTCCGTTCAATGCAATATTATCTATTGAAGTTTTAAATACTCAATACGAGGAAGTCACTTTGCCGGAGATCGGTGTTAATAACCGGATCATACCCGCTCTTGCACCGGTCTTGAAAATGCCTGGAGAAAAACCTGTTCTCAAACTCGACGATGTTCTATATACAAAAGACGAGCGGTATCCGCAGGAAATAGTGAGGATCGATAATGACGATATCATGCGCGGGCACCGTCTTGTCACGCTCGAGATCGTACCTGTACAATATAATCCCGTGACAAATTCCATTCGTTTCTACACTGAGATCGAAATCAAAGTTACATTTGTCAATGGTGATCTTTCAAAAACAGTGCATATGGTGAAAAAGGACTATTCAATTCTTTTTGAAGATTTTATCGAGGATAAAGTACTCAATTATTCGCTCTACAAAGAAATGGTTAGAGATGTACTTCCCTTGCCGATCCACTATCTAATAATAACCCATAATAATTTCCAAACCCAGGTCAATAATCTTGCATATTGGCTCAAGAAAAAAGGCTTCGATGTCAAAGTCGCAAATCAAGATAGTGTCGGCACCTGGTCCACTTCGGGTATTGAAAATTATATCGATGCACAGAGTCCAGCACCGACCTATCTCTTGCTTGTTGGCGATGTTAATGGCGGTTATTTACCGGCGCCGACCGGCAGTTCATCAGGCAGGGTTACCGACCTTTACTATGCAGAGCTCGACGGGACTGGTTATCTTCCGGATATTTTCCACGGTCGATTATCATGCGAGAATGCAACACACATAACGACTGAAGTCGATAAAATCCTTAAATATCAAAAAGCAAATATGCCGACCGGTTGGTATAAGAATGATGCCTTTTGTGCTGGCAATGATAATTACACAGTGAGTGAAGGAACACATAATTACTGTACGAGCACGTTCATGGACCCGAATGGTTATACAACGTATAAACTCTACGAAGTAACTTATGGAGCTACTACTGAGGATATCTTTGATAATGTCAATGCCGGTCGAATCCTGATCACGATGTCAGGTCATGGTAGTGATGACGGCTGGTATGATGGACCACCGTTTCAAGTTACCCATGTGAACCAGCTTACTAATGGCGACCGCTTGACGATCGCTACTGGACACTGCTGTCTCGCTAATAATTTCGGCTCGTCCACTAACCCCTGTGGTGGTGAATCATGGATCAGAAAGCAAAATGGCGGTGCGGTTGGTTATTATGGTTCCTGTCCTTCGACCTATTGGGATGAAGATGATTGGTTACAAAGAGAATGGTACGAAGCTATCTATGCAGATGAAATATATGAACACGGACGCTTTACTGAAGATGGCATGTATGATGGCGTTTATAATTCAGGCTCTTCAATAAAGCAATATTATTATGAAGCTTACCATGTACTCGGTGACCCGTCGCTCGATCTATGGACTGAGGCACCGCAGAATATGAATGCCAGTTATCCAGCGATCGTGTACCCGGGTGCTAGTACATTTACCGTAACCGTGACTGACGGTGGACCTCTAGCCGATGCTCTGGTATGCTGCTTCATACCAAACCAGTCGCCAGAACTACATGTTGCTGAGTATACAAATGCATCGGGTGTTGCTAACCTCAATATTGATCCGATGACACCGGGTGATACAATGTATGTCACAGTAACCCGGCATAATTATATTCCGCATGAGGGTTATGTAATGGTAACGACAGCATCTGGACCCTATATTACTTTGGGTCCCATGATTATTAATGACTCAGGGGGAAATGGTCAGGTAAACCCGGGTGAAAGTGTGGATCTTGGAATCTGGGGAAAGAATATCGGGAGCGAGACTGCTTATAGTGTTTTTGGTATATTGTCAGAAACCGATCCTTATATTACATTGACCAATGATTCTTCCTGGTTCGGCAACATCGCGATCGATGATTCTTCGCTCTCAAACCCCTATTATGGATTCACTGTTACTACAAATTGTCCAAATAATCACAGCATAAGTTTTGACCTTGAATTCCAGGATGTGAATGACAGCATCTGGTTATCGCACCCGACACTTACTGTTTATGCGCCGGTATTGACGTATCAGGATGTCAGTATTATCGGCGGTAATGGCAACGGTATCCTCGACCCGGGTGAAACGACTGATGTCGTGGTGACTATTGAGAA
>JBARXC010000162.1:0-6262 GCA_049647125.1 bacterium
GATTTGATCCCCGTATCTTAAAAAGGGTCATTCCAGAAACTTCAATCCCCGGTGACCATTTTCTATTCACTATTCAAGATTTGACCCCATATCCCCCAGGGCATATATCATCCCGCACCGTAAATGAATCGTTCGAAGCCAATTACCGACATTTTCCTTATCAGCATAGATTTTCCTGAGTTCTTCGAATTTTAATTTGGCGATTTCCAGACTATCCATTACATAATACACCAAGGCGATTTTGTATTTAGCTAAAATATATTCACTGTTTAACTCAAGGGTCCGTTCAAATGCCGTCAATGCTTCTTCATATTCATCTATCGCTATATAGCAGAGTCCTAAATCAAAATATGATTTAAAATTATTTGGATTCTCTTCTATCTCGAGTTTTATAGAATCTGCAGCAGAGCGCAGATCCGCATAGGCAGTTCCACAAAAAATCAGCATATACAAGATAATATTTTTCATCTAACCTTAACTACTTTCTTTATTATCTTCCCATCTACTTCAATGAAGTAGATCCCTGGTTTTATCTTATCAAGCATCACAATTCGCCCCATGATGTCAAAGACTCTGCAGTTCTTGTCTTGAGGGAATAGCAAAGGTCCACTGAAAATTGTTGCACCAAAATCATTTTTAACTGGATTGATCATTTGCTCCTTAACATCCAATGTGTCAGGTGTAATTCTAATGACATAAACATCACCATACCAAAAATCAAAATCAACAGTACCCACAACAATGTAACCTCCATCGGGAATCAAGTTTACCTCATGTGCCCAATCACCGTCAGCATACCCCAATGTCTTGGTCCAAAGTGTATCCCCCAACGTGTCAGTCCTTACCAAAAACACATCAGCACGACCTGCACCATATGACCAGGTATACCCTGCAATTATGAATCCTCCATCAGTAGTCTGCTGAACTGAGTTGCCCCAATCATAATTAGCGCCACCATATGTCCTGGTCCACAATGTGTCACCTTGTGAATTTGTTTTCACTAACCATATATCCCGTAATCCGACCCCGTATGACAAGGTATAGCCTGTTATGATATACCCAGTGTCTGATGTTTGACGAACATCATAACCTTCATCATAATCAACACCGCCATAAGTCTTCGTCCATGTCGTATCGCCATATTGGTCCGTTTTTAAGAGCCAGATGTCATTTTCACCTGACCCAAACGATCGCGTTGTGCCGGTAATAATGAATCCTCCATCAGCAATTTGTTGCACTGATCTACCACTTTCATACCCTGCCGCACCGTACTTTTTGGTCCAAAGTGAATCACCATTGATATCTGTTTTAATTAAAAATACTTGCTGATTCGCTCCTTCATCATACAGACCCACGACAATAAACCCACTGTCTGATATTTGTTGCACAGAATATCCAAGATCAGCATTTTGTCCGCCAAAGGTCTTGGTCCACAGCGTATCGCCCATTGAATTTATTCTGATTAACCAAACATCATAATCCCCTTGCCCGTATGATGATGTACATCCCACAATAATATAACCACTGTCCGACGTCGATTCAATTGCTAAACCCCCATCATATCCGGAACCTCCGTACTGCTTGGTCCAGAGCGTATCACCAGAACTATTCAATTTCAATAGGTATAGATCGACACTATCGGCGCCAAAGGAAGAAGTTCCGCCGACAACGATAAAACCACCATCATTGGTGAGCTGAACTGAGCTTGCCCAATCATCACCTGAACCACCATATTTTTTCGTCCACAAGGTATCTGGTGCCTGGGCATAGATAAGTGAGAAGTAGGAAGTAAAAAGTAGAAAGGAATAAATATGTATTAATGCCTTTGCACAAATTATCTTCAATCCATCTCCTCTGTTATAATTATAAAAGTAATTTAGGTGTTGTCAAGGTATTCCATTCAACACTTGACAGTAGAAAGTTACTTAGTATAATAATGGAAGAGGAGAGAACTATGAATAAATGGTATATATTTGCTGTATTGGGGCTTTTTGTGCTCTTATCTGTTTGTTCGAAAAAAGAGTTCAGCGTCATTGCTACGTACACGTGTCCACAGGGAAAAGAAGTAAAGCACGGAGGATTCTATAAGTTGTTATCAACTGAAGACAGCGTATCCATGTACGGCTACACGCCAAGCGAGTATGCACTAACCATGAAAGAAGGTGATACACTAACTGGTTGTTGTTGGAAAGACACCACGAGCTATCCGGACACGCTTCGCTTTGAAATATATGCTGATGGTGTGCAAGAAATCGATTATCTTATTACAACACCGAACTTCGAAGCCGAGTTCACCTATGTACCAATAGATTCGGGATCATAATAGACATCGGCTTCAGCGCCGAAAAAGAATAAAATGTTGAGCATGGCACTCACGATTTTCATCTTCAGTAGTATCAGTGGTAAGATCCAAGGTACTGTAAAAGATGACGAAACGCATGAGCCAATTCCTTATGCTGATGTTATGATTCTTGGTACTGAGATTGGTGCTGCGACCGATGAAGAAGGTAACTTTTATATCTTAAATGTTCATCCAGGCAAGTATACAGTTGAGGTTTCTTATATAAGCTATCAAACCAAATACATAGAAGATGTCATTGTAGAAATCGATCAAACTGCTCGGTTAAACGTTTTTCTTAAGCAGACGACCATAGAAGTTGAACCGATTACCGTAAAAGGTGAAACGCCAGCAATAAAACAGGATATGGTGGGCGCTAAGTACATTATTAGAAGAACTGACATTGGGACTATTCCCATCGACTATGCCACGGATGTCGTTTCTTTCCAACCTTCAGTTGTCCATTTTGACACCGTGATTCACGTACGCGGTGGTCGTGCCACCGAAGTCCAGTATATGATTGATAACGTTTCAATTATCGATCCACAAACTGGCGCTCTGGCAGTAAATATATCCAAGGGCATCGTTGATGAAATAATATTTCTGCCTGGTACTTTTGATGCTGAATATGGAAGAGCAATGTCAGGGGTTATTAATCTCATCACCGAGCATCCTGCCGATCGCTTGTGTGCAAAAGTTTACGGAAAAACAGAACGGATTATGCCTTATTACTATGATTTTGGTTACGAAACCTTTCAGTCATCAATTCACCTGCCACTTTCGAGGAAATTCAGAGGGTTTTTATCCTTTGATTTGATGCACACAGATGACTGGAATCCGAGACTCTTTATCCAACCACATAAACAGCGTGATGACTACTCAGTATATGGCAAGTGGCTGTTTGCGCCATCAGGGAAATTGAGACTAAGTTTGAGCGGTGCAAAATCACTAACCCGATTTGATCGTTATGAACACAAATGGCGATATAATCTGGACAACTACCGATCAGACATGAGACACGGTAACCTTCAAGTTCTGAATTTGAATTTTCTACCAGATTCCCGTAAATTTTTCAATCTTACTTTGAGTAGATTACACACTAATAGAATATTCGGTGTGAGAGAACCAGATGACTATGGTCCTTTTGACAATTTTACCTTCAAGGATTATAATGCATTAGAGTGGCCATCTGGGGGTATTAGAAACCCTTTCGGCATCCATGTCGCTTATATGCCTTTGCACGGTGATTACTATGAATACCAGAACAAATCATCCTTAGTGATGAAGGCGAATTTCAATACTATGCTGCAAATTCATAAATACCATGAAGTAAAAACCGGTTTTGAATATGTGTACCAAAGTTTTGAAAATTTCACTCATTTTCTAACTGCAAGTACCCTCAATCCAGCAAACGATGAATACTGTTATAGTCCTGTGGAATACTCTCTATTCTTGCAGGACAATATTGATTATGAGAGTTTCTATGCAAAAATAGGCTGCAGGTATGATTATTTTTCAAGTGGTATTGAGGATGCTGAGCATAAAATAGTCATTTCACCGCGAGTGGGATTTTCGTTGATGGTGACAGATAAATTTTTATTCAGAGCAAATATTGGCAGGTATGCTCAACCGCCTCTATATGATCACATGTATGGATATTACAGCATCTGGCCATTTCCATCATACATTATTGGCATGAAAAACATTCCTCCCATAGGTAACCCGGATCTTGATGTAGAGAAAACAATAAGCTATGAAATAGGTTTGCAGGGTGAGGTACGTGAGAATATAATCACGACCGTCAATGCATTTTACAAAGACGTTTCTTATCTCGTCGGCATACGTATGATTGAAGAAATACCCAGGACTTATGCGAAGTTCTTCAATACTGAATATGCCAATATCAAAGGTCTTGAAACGGTTGTGGATTTTAGTGGTTCAATATTTACCGGTAAAATCTCATACACCTTATCATGGGCTCGGGGCACAAGCTCCTATGCAAGAGAAATCTATTATAGATACTACTATGATCAAGATACAATAGAAGAACCTCCGGCAGAGGAATATGATCTTGATTTTGATCAACGTCACAGAATTTTTGTTCAAGGGGTAATAGACATACCTTTTCAGACAAAGGTATTCTTATTTGGGTACTTTGGCAATGGTTTTCCATACACCCCACCTGGTGATGAAGGAAAAACCTCTGAGAGGAATGCGCTAAGGCTATCTTACCAGCGACAGTTTGATTGTGTCATTTCGAAATCGCTCAAGATTGGTAAGATATCTTTAACTGCCAATTTGGAAATTATGAATCTACTTGATGCCAGATATGAAATCTATCAGCATGCACCAATCGTTCCTTTGGAAAATATTAGAAAAGAGGATTTCGCAAGTTGGATTCCCTATAGCTTAGCATACTACAGTCCTGAAACTGACCTGAACCATGATGGACTTGTTGCACCAAATGAAATGTACTTGGCTTATAGAAGCTTCGTTGCAAGCACTGATGACTGGATTAGTGCAAATAGTGCACCAAGACGAGCTCGGATTGGTGTAACTATAACCTTCCAATAGCACATTGTGATACTAACGCTGAGATGATTATATCAGGAAAGACATATATTGTCTCGCAATTCTTCGAAACGTTCGGTAAGTCCGTCGGCCTAAAAATCATCTGTATTTAGTGGAAACGCTGCGGACTCTCGTAGATCCCGAAGATTTTAGTTGAGGGAAAATCCGATTTCATCATTTCTCATAACTCTCACAATTACAGCAGAAATCGCACAGAAGCAAGACAGACACACATTTGCACCCTTCTGAACGTTTTGTCCCGTCTTTAGACGAGGATACTCGATTTCTTTATATTTAGATATTTAATAGAAAAATCGGTAGGATTTTCTGTATATTACCATAGGTTTTGGTGCCAACATGGCACAGAGGGTCAGCAAGAACTGACCCTCTTGTCTTGAAATTGTGACCTACTTGAGTATAATGATTACCTGTGGAGAAATTATGGGTAACCGTAGTTTAATACATATAATATGTTTCATTGTATTTTTACACTGTGCACCGAAACCATTTAGTTGGCAAGGACAATATATTAAGATAAATACTACTGAACAACCAAAGGAAGACTTTATTGTTGATGATTACATAGTAATTGGCTATGCTCCATGCGTATATAAAAAGAATGCAACAAGACTCTATAAATTTGCGCTCATCAAAAATGGTCAACAAGTAGGACTAATAACTCTGGATCAACATGATTTCATTACTACAATGTATTATTTAGAAGAAAGTGATTATAGTCGCAATGACAAACTATATTGGATTTCAAGGACGGGAAATCACATTACATACAATATGTATAAGACACGTCCAACATACGAAAAAGTAAAACAAGATG
Source organism: bacterium (assembly GCA_049647125.1). Lineage (GTDB taxonomy): Bacteria > Hydrothermota > Tepidihabitantia > SM23-42 > SM23-42 > JAUVZL01. The sequence continues at coordinate 5,745 of JBARXC010000162.1, forward strand.
TGACTATATTGTTATATGGTGGCGAATTGATACCTGAAGTAGGTAATGAAAAATAGTAACTAACATGCGATCAGATTGGGAGAGATTAACCGAGCCATATTTTGAAAGGAGGTAATAGTGAGTAGATATGTAATACTTTTGATAATTGTCTTTGTAAATCTGGTCCTTCATCTGTTGCATTACAACACTTTCGGAAAATCAAAAGAATTTAGAAAAGCATGGGCGGCAGCAACTATTGGTTGGGGTTTTGGTCTTATCTTTTATCATTTACCGGAGTTAGTATATGGTTTTCCTGTTGATATTAGTGTCCTATGGACAGCCATACTTTTTTGTGTAACTGGCATCGGAATGTATTTTCTGAATCGATATGGCAAGAGATCTGAAACTTCTAACTAACATGCGATCAGATTTGAAGGACATGAAGGAAGACTGCAGCGAAAGAAAAACAGTTGAACCCGAAAACGAAATAACACCGCAGTCTGTGCGGAAACCTTATCCCGGTATTGTTCAGGCATTTG
>JBARXC010000163.1:0-59615 GCA_049647125.1 bacterium
GTGTGGAAGGGCCATCACTCAACGGATAAAAGGTACTCCGGGGATAACAGGCTGATCGGGCTCGAGAGTTCATATCGACGGCCCGGTTTGGCACCTCGATGTCGGCTCATCGCATCCTGGGGCTGGATAAGGTCCCAAGGGTTGGTCTGTTCGCCCATTAAAGCGGTACGTGAGCTGGGTTCAGAACGTCGTGAGACAGTTCGGACTCTATCCATCACGGGCGTAGGAGATTTGAAGGGAGCTGTCCTCAGTACGAGAGGACCAGGATGGACAGACCTCTGGTTTACGAGTTGTTGCGCCAGCAGCAGTGCTCGGTAGCTATGTCTGGAAGGGATAACCGCTGAAAGCATCTAAGTGGGAAGCCCCCCCTAAGATAAGATCTCCCGTTCTGAAACGGGCAACCGTGGATGACCACAAGACTACCTGTAGATGACAGGTTTGATAGGCCACAAGTGTAAGTGCAGTAATGTATTGAGCTGAGTGGTACTAATCAGTCGAGCGATTTGGATGATCTTCCGCCATTTAATTTATTAAATTCTAAATCCTAATATCTAAACTCTAAACAAATTCGAATTTTTAAATTCAAATGACCAAAACACTATTTTGAATTTTGGGATTTGGGTTTTGATATTGTTTAGGATTTAGATATTAGAGATTAGTATTTCAAATAATTCCCGGTGGTTATACCGATGGGGATACACCTCTTCCCATTCCGAACAGAGAAGTTAAGCCCATCTGGGCCGATGGTACTGTGCTGGTGACGGCATGGAAGAGTAGGTCGCTGCCGGGTTTTTTTTTGCGCCTTCGGCGCAATAGATTACACTGATACAGAGAAGATTACGGCGATATTATTTTATTGAACCTTCGGTTCACATCGATGGCAGTGATGAAAAGATTCGATCACAGTAATATTATAATCACCGTAATCGACGAGTTAAGAAGATCCTTCATAACTCGTTAAAAATCAAACCCGACACCTACCCGTATCCTAAAACCCTGTTTCCAGTGATAAGGATTATTATAATAGACTCGCCGCGCGTCTATATATTCCCCGCATAATTCTGGAGGCGAATTCAATCCATCGTGGTCGTAGTCTGCTTGAGGTGTATAATATGCGCTTGAAAGAGGTATTGTTGAGAAATCCTGGATCTGTATAGATGCCTCGCCACCATCATCATCTGGCTTGCCAGTTGTGCTATAGACTGAAATCACTTGTTCTGTGTCAAAGAGATTATAAATCTGAGTGAACAGAGAAAATTTTACACCCATAACACATATTTTCCTTACAATGTTTGCATCGACATTAATATGCCCTGGCAGACGCGAAGAATTCTGATCACCAAGAGCTTTGCCCTTTGAATCTGTAGCCGTATACGGGAACCCCGAATGATATGAGATTATGAAATCTGTGGAAAAATCCCTTAGTGGACTAAGATAGAAATCATCAGGGATCATAATCCCAACGCTTGAATTTACAATGTGTCGTTCATCAAAATCCAACCAGTAATCAATCCGTGGTAAGGCGTATTCACCAGTTATTGGATCCGGACCTCCAACATAAACATCATAATAATGCTGCCAGGCATAAGAAGCAGTACCTTTGGCAAATTGTAATGTATAGGACAAATCAAAATGCCAGTAATCCAACATCTTTTTCTTGATAGTAAATTCAATACCTTTTACATTCCCGTAGTCAACATTCGTAACCTGATAATAAGGATAAGGCTGGGACAGTACCCTACGTGTTTGAATGAGGTCGTAGATATCTTTGTAGTAAGCAACAAAACCAAAGGCAAAAGCTTCAGATATTTGATTCTCATAACCCAATTCATAGGCAATTGTTTTTTCAACTGTGAGGTCAGGGTTGCCAAGGACTGAGTTATATCGATGGAGAAGTAACCAGACAACGACCGGGTTGGTTGAACGATAGAGGTTGTGTGCTGTGGGGGCTTGAAAGAAATGCCCATAATTGAACCTCAGTTTCGATCTCTCGGTAATGGGCATTGAAAATCCGAGACGGGGAGAAAAACGCCATTTAGCTGGATATTGAACCATGGTTGTATCCTTCATATCTGAAGGGTTGTTCAAACCACTTGCCTTTGAATCGAAATAGTCGTAGCGAAGGCCGATTCGACAAATAATGCCTTCAAAATCTACCCTATCCTGTAAATAGACGGCTATTTTCAAAGGATTTTTTTCATAGATGTCCCAGAAAGGGATTCTTGCCCAGGGTAGGTTATTGTCAAACCAGCCCACATTTTGAGACATCAAGCTAACCCCGGATTTAACTTCATGTATTTTAGCGATTGATTTTGTGATAGAAAAAACCCCTTGATAATCACGGTTATATAAATACCTCCAGAGCCTATTATCTCCTACAGTATAATAAAAACCGGTTGCTCCAAACGGGTTATTTCTTAAACTTGCAGCATTATACTTACTCCATTCCTCGTAATAATTCATCATGGAATCAACGAGATAAAGTTTTATCAAGGAATCATCTTCCGTCTCCATTAACAGTTCAGGAAAGTGGTTGGCTTTAAAAATGTAGTTATCATACCATTGCCTGTTTGCGGCTGCTTCTGCTTCGAGATCTCTTACTGCATAAAAGCGCGTTGATTTTGTGTAACCCAGTTTCGATTCCAGAACAGTATTTTTTGTTAACATATAATTAAACGTCACACTGGCGAGATAATTCTTCAGCGTTTCCGCGGTGTTACGATCAAGATTGTATATGAAGCTGAGATCACCCCAGATGTCTTTGTAGTGTGCGAACTGTTCACGGGAATAGAATCCGGTAAGAGTAACCTTGCCTTTTGCACCGGGCAGACGATAGGATAGTTTCCCATCTAACTTGTAATCAAATCTTTCAGACTGAATTTTATATTTTGCTGCTTCAAATGCATCGGTTATTAGTGCTTCACCCGAGAAAAAATATCTAAAGCGGGATTTCTCCAACGCTCCACCCCCAAGGCTTATCTCATAAAGATTGTATCCATAGTTTATTTTATCCGAGGTAAAGACCTCGTCAGTAGTATAACGGAATCTGCCACTTGGTTTCGCAGAACCTTCACGCGTTATGATGCTAACGATCCCGGATAGAGCTTCACCGTATTCTGCGTCAAAACCCCCGGTGGTTATGGAAATTTCTTCAACTGCTTGTTTATTCATCTTCACTGACTGATGACCATAATGCGGTGCTTTAGTGAGTATTCCATCGACATAATAAGCGATTTCTGTATCCCTACCGCCCCGAACATGAATTCCTCTCTCACTGGTTGATACACCTGCCTGCAGGGTGATAATTTCATTAATATCGCTTATCGGCATCATGTCAATATCGTCACCCGTAATGGTCCTTTGGGTTTGCGTCTGGGTTTTAATAACTAAGGGTCTTTCCGCGTTAACAACTATCGGTTCCATGGTAATTACTGCGGAGCTCAGCGTGAAATTAACAAAAACTGTTTGGTCGGAAAAAACAATGGTGTTGGATTTCGACACCGTATTATAACCCAGATAAGATACGGTTATTGTATGCATACCCACTGGGACAAAAGGCACGATGAATTCGCCCTCCAAATCAGTGGCAGCACCCAATTCTGTTTTTTCAATTACGACATTCACGCCAACTAAGGCTTCGCCATCGTCATCGATCACTTTCCCTTTTACTTGGCCTGTATTCGATGCAATCAATAAAGAAAGGGCTAAAAAAAGCGTTACAAAACATTTCCACATACCCACCTCCAGTCATATATATATTAATCCAAAAACGTACTTACGTCAAGACCCAATAGTCAAACCTTTCAGCCTGATTAGTATTGACATAATGCAAGCGCTAATTATAATCATTATACGGTCATATGAATTATCATATTATGCTATTGCTTTTCATAAATAATTTTTCATTTATTCCTGGTATTAACGATACAATTACAATACACCAGTGGCAATACCTGGGCCCTTTTTCAATGGGGATGCGTGAGGGGATCATCGGCGTCGAGGAAAATATTAGACTTCTTGAGGATTTTGAGCCAGATAAAAGGTCGATATATCCGAGTCTTCTCATGCAGGGCGGCAAAGTCACGTGGCAAACAATAGAATCTGATAATGGTAAAGTTGAGATTGAATATGAAAATGTCTTATGGGATAGTATTCAGGATTATTATGGTGCTGCCGGACTTCTCTGCGGCGCTTATGCCTACGGTGATTTTAGTAGCGACAGCACAAGGAGAGCATTGGTTATCGCACAAGATGTCTCTTCCTTCATCTTGAACGGCGTAAATTCCCCGGGTGATCCCTATAACAATGGATTTTTGCAGGTCCCGGTTGTTCTAAAGCAGGGAAAGAACAGGGTAATAGTCAATCTCAGCGGGTTTGGGGACCATGAATTCACCTTTAAACTCATCCCAGTACCAGGTCCTTTAATGTTGATAACCAAAGATATTACTACACCGGATTTTTTAAGGGGTGAACCTGCATGTGCCTGGACAGGGATACCGATTATCAATACGACAAATCAAAGACTCTTTGATATTCAACTTAAAATAGAAGGCGTGAACATTAAAACAGGCATTCAAACGATTGCTAATATAATGCCTTTTTCAGTGGTTAAGATACCATTGAACATTGAATCAGAAGCTAAAATAGAGACAGAAGAGGATAGTATTCTGATAACTATAACGGCTTCCTTTGACACTTTTTCTACACAAGAAAATTTCTGGATTAAAGTGAAAAATAGAGATGAAGCATATGTTAAAACCTTTATCTCTAGGATAGATAATTCATGCCAATACTATGCGATTCGGCCACCAGAAAACTATAATGAAGACTCATCTTATGCTCTCATAATGACTTGTCATGGAGCCGGAGTTGAGGCAAGAGGTCAGGTGAAAGCCTATACACAGAAGGATTGGGCTTTTGTCGTTGCGCCAACTAATCGCCGCAGGTTTGGTTTTGACTGGCAGGATTGGGGTAGACTTGATTTTCTTGAGGTTCTGGAAGATGTTAAGAAAAAATTCGAGATTGATACAAATAGAATCTATCTTACTGGACATTCTATGGGTGGCCATGGTGCCTGGCATATCGGTACGACCCATCCAGATATCTTCGCGGCAATGGCACCTTCTGCTGGATGGACCAGCTTTCAACTCTATGTCCCGTGGTTTCTTCAAAAAAGTGAGCTCTTTGCGCATCCTGATCTGATAAAGTATCGCGATATGGTATTGCGAGAAGACAATCCGCTTTTGTTCTTGGAAAACGCATATAATCTACCAATATATCTTTTACAAGGTGGTGCAGATGACAATGTGCCACCAATCCAGGCAAGGATGTTCTGCAAGTATCTGACCAATCTTGGTTATGACTATATATACAACGAGGTTGAAGGCAAAGGTCACTGGTGGAATATAGATTCCACGCCAGGTACTGACTGTGTGGACTCAAAAGAGCTTATGGATTTTCTGAAGAGTAAGGTGCGCAATCCCTACCCTGAAAAAATTGTATTTAAAACTTCAAATGTTGACTGTTCAAATAAAGCATACTGGGTGAGGATCGATGAACTTGACAATATTTATTACGATGGCTTGATTGAAATTGAACATGACGGGCAGAAAATACTTGAGAATGATAGCTTGTGGGAGCGAACCGATACGTGCGAGATTATCGTGAAGGAAACAAATGTGAACACCTTTACCTTGTTCTTAGATGACAATTTTATATCATCCGGTATTGTCAATCTTATTATAAATGGTCAGCGCATCACGTTTGAATATAGAGAACCGTGTGAGCTTTCCTTTAAAAGAGATGGCGACGGATTTTTCTGGGCAACCCGAGCTCAGTCTGAAAAGAGCGCAGGATGCTATGGTCCTATAAAAAAAGCATATTTTGAGCCTTTTATTCTTGTCTACGGAACTCTCGGTAATTCAAAATCAACCGAGAACAACCTGCATCAAGCAAGAGTACAATCCTATGCCTGGTGGTACCGGGCAAATGGATTTGTTGAGATACTACCGGATACTGAAATCACTAAAAAGATTATCGAAAACTATAACCTTGTTCTATTTGGGAATCCTGTGACTAACTCCATTCTCAAGTGGATTAGCTACAGATTACCTCTTCATATTGAAGAAGGTAGAGTAATTGTTGAGAGAGATACAATAATGGGGGACCTCTGTTTTGTAGAAATATATCCCAACCCTCTAAACCCTGGAAAATTTGTATTATTATATTCAGCAACCTCAAAACCCGCAGAGGAATTAATTGGTTTATTCTCCACACTCTATGCTGGCGCTGGCTTGCCTGATTTTCTTGTTTATGACAAGTCAGTACTGAAATACGGATGGGGTGGTGTAAAAGCAGCCGGCTTTTTTGACAAAAACTGGAAATTTAATAGCAAATTAAGTTATATAAAGAAATAGCAATTTACATTTGCTCATATTGTCATTGCGAGAGCCCTGAGCTTGTCGAAGGGGACGAAGCAATCTTAGATTCCTTTCTGAAAAAAGCGAATATTATTACTGTCGAAATCAGATAAAGCACGCTTGTCGATAAAAAGGGTATTGTGTAAGAAAAACGCTCAATGAGAAACCCACCTACACTGGCGCTAGCTCCCCACCCTGCGGTCCAGGCTATTACAAGCAAAGCATTGGTAAATGCTTGCTCATCGTGTTTCACTTTTTCCATTGCGAAGTTGGTGAATAAAGGCTGTGCCATATTCATTAGTGCTGCTCTAATAAGGAATGCTATAATAGCTAAGATAAGATTAGTTGTTAGCCCCAGAACTACTAAAAAAGGTATTGATACTAACTGTGAAACGACAACGGTTTTAATCTTCCCAATTTTTTCTGCAATGACCGGCGCAATCAGCAGACCTGTTATCATAAGTAACTGTTGGCCGCTATAGAGGATGCCGATGTAGTTGGTTCCGGTCTGGAATACGTTCTTAAAATAAAGATTCAAAAAAGGGATACTTAAGCCTGCTCCAATGCCGACGACCAGACCAGGCAAAAATAATTTTAAAATAAGTCGCCATGAGTGTATTTTCATGCGCTCGATTTTTCCTACAGGTTTTTCTGATATCATAAAATATGGTATCAGGGCAGCAAGTACCAAACCACTGAAAATGAATAGTGTGTAACGATATGCAAGATACGGTACGACATTAGATTTTTCAATAAAACCAGGTAAATAGCCAGCTAAGAGACTACCTACAATACCCGCAACAAGGGCCAGGGCAAATTGCATGCTAAAGAGATAAGGTCTTTCAGTCGGTGTGCTATTACGCATGAAAAAGGGTGCCGCAGCAACACGAGAAAAAACTGCCGTAAGACCGGCGAAGAGCCCTCCCGTAATGATAAGATGATAATTCGCCGTGGAAACCTGAACCAGATAAGATAAGGTAGCGATCGGTGTTGCGATAAGAAGAATTTTTTTTATCGGGAATCTTCTAATCGCGATCGATGCAGGTATGGCCATAATAACCATGCCGAGAGTTGTGACGGAGATGATATTACCGATTCGACCTTCAGGGAAACCCAATGCCTTAAGATATAAATTAAAAAGGAGCATGAATCCAGAAAAACCCATGCCCATAAAAAATGTCCCCATAAGAAATAACCGGGCATTTCTTGAAAACAAACCCAGGTTTTCAAAATACTTTGTTATTCCCCGCTTTTCTTTTAATTTGGTTGGTATAGTTGAATGTAACACGCCTTCTTAACGGGCGTACTTCTCGCCTCGAGATTCGAGACTCGAAACCGAGAGGGACGCCCCACTTCGGATTGGCATCAACTTGATTTCTTTTTTTCCCTTATCCTCATATCTTCGTATCTTCTTAAATTCGTCCTTTTTATCCTCGTATCTTCCCAACCTCCGCCATTTTTTTTATTGTACTAAAAAAGTAGAGTCTTTAGACTCGTCAAAGTTTTTTAATCACTATTTCAGCGACTTTTTTGCCTGACAATAGCATGCCGCCAAAAATAGGACCCATCCTTGGTCCACCAAATACAGCATTTGCAGCCATGCCAGTGACATATAAATTAGGAAAGACCTCCTTGGTGTTTTCCATAGTTAATTGTTCAGCAACCTCTGCCCACATGGACTTTTCACCCTCGATTTTCCCGGTCGGAGTGAGCAGTTTACTGCCACTTTTCCTTTCGACAATATGAGCTATCTCGCACGGGTGACCAGTTGCATCGATCACTATCTTGGACTTAAAAGATAATGGGTCGATGTGGAGATTTGCTGTTTCAACGCTTGACCAGTTAATCACCACTCCGTTAACAGAATTTTGATGTACAATGACATCCTCTATAGACATTAAATTATAGATCTTCAAACCTGCTTTTATCGCCTTATCAGTAAGGCAGGCAGTTGTTTCCAATGAGTTGGCAACGTAGTAGCCGGACTGGTATTCTTGATAACCAATGCCGAATTCATCGAGCATTGACTTTGCTTCATCTTGTACAACGATTCGATTGAACATAATGCCACCGCCCGGCATACCACCACCAAGTTTGAGTCCTCGCTCAAAAAGAAGGGTGCGAACTCCCTTTTGAGCCAGATAATACCCAGCACAGAGCCCAGATGGTCCGGCACCGCCGATTATGACATCGCTTTCAACTGAAGCGAGTAATTCCTTGAGATAGGATTCAATAATAGCTTTTGTAATGATCGTTTCTTCGATCATTTCAAGAGCCCGAACCTTCCTCCTACAGAAAGACGAAAGATGACATCAGTATCCCCCCAGTCACCTGGGTCGGTGATAATAACACCGGGTTCAACAAAAAGGTTGGATCCGCGGTTCCATGGATAGGTTAAGCCGAGCCCACCGCGGATTGTGAAAAATGTATTTGAACCACCGGGGTCAGTATCCAACACAAGAAATCCAATCCCGGTGTGTACATAGGGTTGCATTCCGCGCATCGGGAAATAGATGAGTGCATCGAGCGAGCTATTAAGAAACGAAAAATTCAAGCCGAATTGGGTAGAATTGTCGCCAAAGCTGAGCTCTGTACCACTAAAGCGAAACCCCACTGTTTTCAAAGGATTAAATATTACGTCACAGCCGAGTCCAAAACGTACGCTGCCGATATAAAGACTAGCCTTTGGCTCAACCTCAACCAATGACCTGTAGCGTTTGGCGTCTGCCGCCACAACAAACATTAGTATTGCAATAACGATAAGAATCTTCTTCATACTTCCTCCTTTTTTTCTTTATGTAATTCTATATACATTTAGTTAAATTTCAAGTGGTTATTTACCCATACTGTATAGTTGCCCGATGAATCGAGGGACTACTCGATTTTGGTTTTCAGAAAATCAATTGCTTCTGCGACCTTTTTTGGGTCGCCACCGCCGCCTTCTGCCATATGGGGTCGACCACCCCCGCCGCCGCCAAGGATTTTGCTAACATCTTTGATGAGCTTGTTAGCAGGGTATTTTTTTACTAATTCATCGCCGACAAATATTAAGAAATTGATTTTACCCTTTGTCTTCTCATAGAAAAAACCCGCTGCTTTTTTAGCTTTTTCTCTTATTAAATCAGCTACCAGACGCATTCCCTGACCCTCATAATTTTTGAGTTCTTTTGCGACAAAGTTGCTTTTTTCCTCCCACATTTTAGCAAGCAGAACCATTGCTTCACTACGTGTGAGTTGAGCAAGGGCTGCCTGGAAAGATTTCTCTGTTTCCTTGGATTTCTGTAGCGAATCAGAAACCCAGGTAACCAAATCAACATTCTTCCCGCCGACCAAATTTGCGATTTCCTTAAGAATAGTCTCGTTCTTACGCAATACCTCAAATAGCCTCAAGCCGACAATTGCTTCTACCCTACGTATACCAGCAGCTGCAGCTTCCTGCGAGATAATCTTGAAGAGACCAATTTGACCGGTATTATCAAGGTGGATTCCAGCGCAGAGTTCGATTGAAAAATCATCTATTCTGACTACCCTGACATCAGTGCCATATTTTTCGTCAAAGATCGCCATTGCTCCAAGCTTTTTTGCTTTTTCAAGAGTTGTATTGAACTTCTCAACTGCTATATTGTCGAGAATTTTTTCGTTTACAAGATCCTCTATAGCTTGAATTTCATCATCACTCAATGGATTGAAATGTATGAAATCAAAGCGAAACCTTCCTGGTTCGACAAAAGAACCTTCCTGGCGGGCATGTTCGCCAAGGGTTTTTCTGAGCGCAGCATGGAGTAGATGGGTTGCCGTATGCGCACGCGCGCTTTCTTTGCGTTTCCTTAAATCTACCTCAGCAACAACTTTGCCGGGTGTAAACTTACCTTGAGCAAGTTTGCAATGGCATACAATCATGCCCTGGTGCCAGTAAGTATCCTGGACTATCAATTTATATGTTTTGCCGACAATTTCACCTTGGTCGCCTACCTGACCTCCAGCCTCAGCGTAAAAAGGTGATTCTTTTAATACTATCTCAATGATCTTTTCATGCGCATTAAATTTTATTATTTTGGTTTCAACGCTGACTTTATCGTAACCAATGAATGTGCCATTTTCATCATTTAAGATAGTCCACTCACCCTTGGGAATAAATTTTGCTTCTGCTTTTGAGATCTCGCGGGCTTGTTCAAGCATAGCCATGAACCCTTTTTCATCAACACCAATACCTTTTTCCTTGGCTATTTCCTGAATTAATTCAATGGGGAATCCGTATGTATCATAGAGCTTGAACGCCTGTTCGCCAGAGATAGAATTGCGGGCTTTGCTTATTTCTTCAAACTGGTGCAAGCCCTTTTCCAGTGTCGTGAGAAACCTTTCTTCCTCTGATTTTATAATAAGAGTAATTTCTTCTCTTCGCTTAGTTATATCTGGGTAAGCATTCTGATTTATCTCTATGACCCTCGGGACTAATTTATAGAGAAAAACTTCTTCCTCGCCTAAATTCCTTGATAGTCTTACGGCTCTCCTCAAGATTCTTCGAACTACGTATCCACGTTCTTCGTTAGACGGAATAATGCCGTCAGCGATAGCAAAGACTGATGCCCTGACGTGATCGGCGATGATATTCATTGTTATATCTAGATTGTGCTCTTTGCCATATTTTACTTTTTTAAGCCGGCTTATATCTTCAACAATAGAATGGAAAAAATCAGTTGTGAAAAGCGAATTCTTGTTTTGAATAACTGCAGCAAGGCGTTCAAAACCCATCCCTGTATCTATACCACGGTTCTTTAATGGAAGCTGTTCACCGTTCGCTTTTTGGTTAAATTGCGGAAAAACCAAATTCCAAATTTCCGGAAAACGATCACAATCGCATCCTGGTGCACAGTTTTTTTTGCCACAAGAAAATTTTTTACCTAAATCATAAAATATTTCTGAGCATGGTCCACATGGTCCAGAATTCCCAGCAGGTCCCCAAAAATTATCCTCTTTTCCAAACTTAAAAATTCTCGCCGGTTTCAACCCTATTCTTTTATTCCAAATATCATATGCTTCCTTATCATCTTCATATACAGAGACATAAAATTTCTTTTTGTCTATTTCCAATATCTTAATTAAATATTCCCAAGCCCAAACGATTGCTTCTTCTTTAAAATAATCACCAAAGGAAAAATTCCCCAACATTTCAAAAAAGGTAAGGTGACGCCGGCTTTTTCCAACATTATCTAAGTCTGGTGTTCTTAAACACTTCTGGACACTTGTTGCACGTCGATAAGGCAGTGGGATGGCGCCGGTCCAAAGGGGTTTGAACTGGACCATGCCCGCGTTGGTAAAAAGGAGGCTTGGATCATCTTTTGGTATAAGGGACATTGAAGGAACAATGGTATGGTCTTTATTTTTAAAGAATTCTAAGAAACTTGTGCGCAGTTCATTGCTATTCATGGATTCTTCCCTCTCTTTATCCCTCCCTATGATTGAAAAATTGTCAAGCCCAGAAGGGTTTTCCCACAATATGTGGGAGCGGGCTGTCCGCGATTATCATTCTTTAATAATTTCATATACAATGCTCGGGGTGAATCCTCGAACCAGCAAGCGACGGACAAGTTTCTGGCGTTCTTTAGGATTTTTCATATCTAAATTGCTCGTTTTTTTTTCGATGTAAATTCTTATCAGTTCTCCTTCATCCCTTGCGTCAAGCAAATTCGTAATGATTTCCCTATCAACACCCTTTCTAATCAGTTCGCTTAAGATGAAACGATTCCCCTTTGGCTTTAAGCGTGTATAATCATTTACAAAAGCCCTGGCAAACCGCTCATCGTCAAGGGTTTTATCAGCGATCAATTCGTCAATCACTTCATCTACGAGGGAATTATCAAAACCAATACGCATCAGTCTATCCCTGAGTTCCTTAACTGACCTTTCACGATAGTGGAGTATTTTGAACGCCCGCTCAAGGATTTTGGCTTTATCTGCATGGTGCACAATTTCATCAATTTCTCGGTCGGTAATTTCAACACCTTCATACAAACCATGCTGGAGAACTATTTCCTTGGGTAATCCAAATCTGAATTCACCGTCGATAAATATAGAGCAACGTTTCCTATTTTTTTTCTGAGGTTCGATCTTGCTTATCTTCACGCTTGGCTATCTGTTCAGGGTTCATCTCGGCGCGTATTTTCTGTTCGATTTTCTGGGCGATGTCGCTATCTGTTTTTAATAACTCGATAACTGCATCACGCCCTTGACCGATTCGTTCGTCGCCGTAAGAATACCAGGAACCTGCTTTTTGGATAATTTTCAGATCCACGCCGATATCGACTAATTCTCCATATTTGGATATTCCTTCTCCATAAAGAATATCGAACTCCACTTTCTTAAAAGGTGGTGCGAGTTTGTTCTTTACCACCCTAACCCTTGTTCTCGAACCGATCATTGTATCGCCTTTTTTTATCGTGGCGATCCGTCTAATATCGCATCGGACTGACGAATGAAACTTTAAAGCCATGCCTCCAGGCGTTGTTTCGGGAGAACCATATATAACCCCGATTTTGTAGCGTATTTGGTTAATGAAAACTGCGCAGGTATTTGATTTGCTGATGACGCCAGTCAGTTTTCTCAGTGCTTGAGACATGAGACGGGCAATCAAGCCGACTTGTAGTTCACCCATTTCTCCGGCAATCTCAGCTTTCGGTACTAAGGCGGCAACTGAATCAAGTACGACAATATCAACGCCGCCAGAACGGGTTAGGATTTCGGTAATTTCTAAAGCCTGTTCAGCAGTATCTGGTTGGGAAATGAGCAGGTCGGTTAGATTGATCCCAAGATTTTGAGCATAACTTGGGTCAAAAGCGTGTTCGACATCAATGAAGATCGCGGTACCACCAGCTTTTTGTGCTTGAGCAATTGCCTCTAAGGCGAGGGTGGTCTTACCGCCTGCTTCTGGGCCAAATATTTCTACAACCCGACCGCGTGGGAATCCACCAACGCCCAGGGCAAAATCAAGACCGATTGAGCCAGTTGGAATCACTTCGACATCAACTCTTGCTCCTTTGTCGCCAAGGCGCATAATGGATCCTTTACCGAATTGTTTTTCAATTTGACTGATTGCTACATTCAAGACTTTTTGTTTATCGTCTTTTGCCATATTCCTCCTTGCCTATATCATAATCGAATTTACTGGCAAGTCAAGGGAGCTGGTAATGAGAGCCATTTCTGAATATCGATACCCGGAAACATGATATTCCAGGACATCGATATTTATTGGGTTCGGGTAGGGCTAATCTAAAACAATTATTTGTTTAACCTCTACAGCATTTTTGGCTCCGTTTGAACCCATATATTCAACGTACACGAAGTAGACACCAGGCGAGACTCGTTTGCCGATATTATCATTACCGTTCCAGGTTGTCGAGCCCTTGTTGATTTCGTTATATTTTTTTACGATTCTTCCGGAAACATCGAGTATTTTTACGGTAATATTATCATTACCATCCGGCTGGAAAAATGAGATTGTGAAATTTTTGGTGCCGATAGATGGTGAGACTTGGAATGGTGATAAATTTTTCTCAGTGGACATTTCTTCTTCAATGGCCACTGGTCTGACATAAATATCAGCGGTCATGGTATCACTAGAATTACTGATATTTTCTAAATAAAAATCACAGAATGAGCCGGTTGGGTATGTCCCTTGTGATGCAAGGAGTGAATCAAAATGCGCGCTCGGAGTTGTGCCGACATTATCGGAAAAGTCTACCGTAATTTTCCCGAGTGCATGATTTAGACATCCGGGTAACTGGCTTTGTATATTGACTATCGTCATATCTATCCCTATACTTATAAAATATTAACAAGGAGGATGTATGTTCACAAAAAAAGGATATCTATTATTCGGGTTAGTAATCATACTCGCCTTCGTTATCCTTAGCTGTGCTCCAGGTAACGAACGATGGGATCAGGAGATTAACGCGGGTCATGATGCAGGATTCTGGGCTGGTATATGGCACGGTTTGATCGTTGTGATAACCTTTGTTATAAGTTTATTCACAAGAGAAGTGGGTATATATGAGGTGAGTAATACCGGCTGGTCGTATAATTTGGGTTATCTAATAGGTTTGATGATATCTCTTGGAGGTATGTTCAGACATACAAGAAGACAATACCGTTTGAAAAAGAAAGACTGGGATAAATTTGGAGACCGTATTGAAGAAAGAGTTCGAAAGGGTATAAAAGCATGGTTAGACGAAACAGATAAAGAAGAGAAAGAAAAAGAATGGGAAGAAATTGCGATTAAAATTGAAGAAAAGATTAAGGAAGCCCTAAAAGAATGGGCTGAATAAATATAAAACGTCCAAGTCCTTGACACTGTATTGACTGTTGCTATAATGTTACATGAAGAACATTGTATATATAGTCCTATCAATAATTTTGGTCGTGAATTGTAGTGAAATGGAGACCAAGTGGGAAGTAAAATTCGAACCAGCAGGTCCAGGTAATTATCGAATCAATGGGATTTCTTCTTCAAGGACATATGCTAGTCCAAACAACTACGACCACCGAGTCAAAGGAGTTTCTTCTTCAAAGACGCATTCTTATGTTGTTACTGGGGCATTTTGGACAGATGAGAAGGAATCAGTCTGCATTACTGCGAATTATGATGCTGATGGTGA
The DNA here is from genome assembly GCA_049647125.1 of bacterium. Classification (GTDB taxonomy): domain Bacteria; phylum Hydrothermota; class Tepidihabitantia; order SM23-42; family SM23-42; genus JAUVZL01. The sequence goes on from JBARXC010000163.1 coordinate 15,071, forward strand.
ACTCATCTGGCACACAGTCTATGAATCGCAAGGCTTGAAATCTTCAAAAGGGAATGCTATCCGTGCCATCACCGCTGAAATTGTAGAGGTTAAACATGATATTTATGTACTAGCACAAACGACCGACTTAAAAGGTGTCAACGCGGTAGTTCTGATACAATATGATAGTCTTGGTAATGTGCAATGGGACAAGGTTATTGAAAAATCCCGAGGTGAGATAACGAGTGCATTGCTGAGCGACCACTTGAATAACCTCTATATAGCTGGCTGGACAACTAATTCCGCAGATTCTATAGATATCTTCATTGCCAAATATCGACCTTCAGGAAAACTGGCTTGGTTGAACAAATATCATTACCCTACTCTTGTTTTTCATGCCTTAAAGTTTAGCTTTAGCAAGAATGGTCAGTTTCTGGTTGCCGGTCATTTGAAACATAACAAGGATTTCTTTTTCATGAAATATGATAGCCTTGGGCAATTAATAAATCTGACAAAATGCGAAACCTCTATACAGGAAATATCATTAGCCGATGCACGAATTGATGAGCATGGTAATGTTTATCTTCTGGGTACAACCCACAACGATAAAACTGGCGAGGACTACGTGACTGTGGTCTATGATAAAAACGACAGTCTCCTATTTGAGAAATGCTTTGATGGACCAGCGCATCAGGACGATGTCGCCAAGGCCTTGATTGCGGAAGATTCATACGCGGGATCATTGTATGTCTATGCTATGGGCAGCAGCGATAACGAAGATGGCGTGAGTGAAGTGCTTACTGTGAAGTATGATCTAACCGGCAACGAGATATGGACAAAAGCATTCAAGGGGAGAAAAAATGAATCAGCAAATCCCTATCTGCACGGCCCTAGAATAATCCATTCTTCAACACAGTACGACGTCAATAATTTCTACATAACCGGATATGTGGGTGATGATGTATTGCTTTTGAAACACAATACTAAAGGCTTTATTTCCTGGTTTACAAGATACGCAAAGGTCGGGACAGTATGCAGGCCAACCGCATTTAGAAGTTTCTGCGTTGGTGTAGAAAGCGTGTCAGATAAGGGGTCTGATGCATACTTAATAAAATTCGGGAAAGCTGAGCAGCTCGGGATAATCCGCTGGGATTAACTTCTCACTACGTCATTATGCCAATTGGTGAATTAGCGTAGCGCGAGATTGTGCTAATGAATTGTTTCTCGTATCAATTTTTTACTACGGCAGGATTTTCTTTTGATCGTAAATACTGCATGCATTTGTTTAGCCACAGCCCTTGCTTTAGATCGGTTGTCACAAATGATTTCTATTAAACATTCGCCTTTTTTTACATAATTACCGATTTTTTTGTTGATTTTAAAACCACATGATGGATCGATTTTGTCTTCTTTTTTGAGTCTCCCACCGCCCAAATTTACTAATAACATGCCGACCAGAAAATTATTGATACCGTGGATATAACCGGATTTTTTTGCCAAAACTCGATATGTATGTTTGGCAATAGGCAGACGTGTGTAATCATCGAAGATTAGAGCATCACCGTCTTGGGCGCAAACAATCTGTTTAAAAATATCTAATGCTGCATTGCTCGAGATTTTTTTCTTGAGTAGCTGCATCCCACCTTTTATCTTAGCCATTTTAAGCATTTCTTTACCGAGTGCAAAGGTTACTTCCATTAGGTCTTTTGAACCCCTACCCTTTAATGATTCAATCGCCTCAATAACTTCCAGAGAATTACCAATATATTTTCCCAAAGGATTATTCATGTCAGTTAGGACCGCGATGACTTTAATTTTTTTGCAACGAGAGTCTCGTTGCACTCCAAAGCGTTTGCCGATTTGAATCATGGTGCGCGCAAGCTTTTTTGCTTTTTTATAATCGGTCATGAACGCACCGCTGCCAAACTTTATATCAAGTACCAGGCCATCGAGGTCTTCAGCTAATTTTTTTGACATAATACTTGCCGCAATAAGCGGTATGGAGTCCACGGTTGCGGTCACGTCACGTAAAGCATAGATTTTTTTGTCAGCTGGCGCAATTTCTGCGGTCTGCCCGATCATGGCAACGCAGAGTTTTTTTAACTGGCGCTTGAATGCTTTGAGCGTTAAATTAGTACGAAACCCGGGGATTGATTCTAATTTGTCTAAAGTACCACCGGTATGGCCCAGACCACGACCAGAGATCATGGGCACACAGATACCACAGGATGCCATCAAAGGCGCTAAAACCAGTGATACCTTATCACCAACCCCGCCCGTAGAATGCTTGTCGATCTTTGGTTTTTTAATTTCTGAAAGGTTGAGCATCTTTCCAGTATTCATCATGGCTTGCATCAAATCAGTGGTTTCTTTAAAATCCATACCCTGAAAATACACTGCCATTAAAAAAGCAGCCATTTGATAGTCAGGGGTATTGTATTTTGTGTATTCAGAAATGAGATATTTAATGTCCTGTCTGGAAAGCTTTTCGCCGTCGCGTTTCTTGCAGATAATATCGAGGACGCTAAATTCCATTACACTCCATAGCTTCGCGCAATCGCTTGCAGGATGCGCATTTACCGCACATTTCTTTTCTTCCAAGATAACATGAATAGATATATCGCATAGGCGCACTGTATTTTAGTCCGAGTTTGTAGATTTGTTTCTTTGTATATTCAAGAACAAAGCTCCTTACCTTAACCTTTGTAAGCGTGCTAAACATGAGTGTATGATTCATTGCGGCCATGAATTGTGGTCTGTTATCTGGGAATTCTTCGGCTTCTTCGCGGTTAAACCCTGTAATAATGAACTCGGCGCCTACATATTCTGCATAACACGCAGCAATATTTATGAAAAGACCATTTCTGTTTGGAACCCAGATGTTCTTCAAGTTGCTAAATTTCCTAATACTAACATTCTTGGACTGAAGCATAAGGAGTTTCTTGAATTCTTTGAAAAAAGGTATTTTGACAACCTTATGTTTGATTTGTAATGCCTTACATATTTTTCTGGATGCGGAAATTTCCATTTTTGCAGCCCGTTGGCCATAATCAAAGGTTAGCGCAAATAGCGGTTTTGTCTTCTTCTTGGCAATTGTCGCGCTGACTAAAGAGTCAAGACCGCCGGATAAGAGAATGATACTTTTAGGTTTCATAATATGTGACTGTATTGTTACGTCCTTCCCACACAGTGACCGCTTTTATCATATTAATTTTTTTCTTCATTTCATTAAAAACATACATTGCGATATATTCTGTTGTAGCATTACGTTCTTTGAAGTATAAAAGCTCATTCAAGTTTTTGTGGTCAAGTTCAGAGAGAATTTCATCAAGCGCGGTTTTCACGCGTCTGAAATCAATAGCCATCCCTATATTATCCAGCTTATCCACCTTCAATATTACTCGTACCTGATAAGTATGGCCGTGTATACTAGCACAATCACCAGGATATCCTTTTACCTGGTGTGCTGCTGAAAATATTCCTTCAACTGAAAGATCAAACATTATCTCCCCCTAAAATAAAATGTCTAAATACTCAATTGATTTCCTAACCGTTCCTTTAAAAGTAGCCGGGCTTTTTCAAAGAAATCAAGAGCGATTTTTTCCTGGTGATCCGGGTATGTCCACGCTAAGGCTCTGAACCCCTTATTCTTGTAAATGAGCGTGACTTCTGCGTAAATACCTTTACCTATGTAAATACGGTGTGAAAAATCCTTGGTTGAGGCAAGAACTAAATTGCTCAAGGTTATGAGTCCGGGATCAATATTAACCTTCCTGCTTTTGTCTTCATTGACAAAGAAGCTTTCAATTCTATTGGTTCGGTGTTTCAAATCCGCGAGAACATCAGGATCTACCAAATCACCAAAAACACACCACTGTCGTAAGAGCTTGTCGCCCATTTCCTTGTTGTAGTACTTTGTGTGCGTAAATGGGATGACTTCAGATTTCATGGATATATTCCCGAAGTCTTTAGTTAATGCATCTAACACTTCCCTCACTCGAAAATCGTCAACGTAAATCAATCCAGTCATAACCAAAACTTTCTGGGTTGGTTTAATCTCTGCCATCACAGACCTTTACGCACACGCCACATATATACTGACCAATACCTCTGATCTTGGAGAATTCCTTTAATTGTTCTAAGCAGCGAGTTAGGTTAACACCATCTTTAGAAATAGCCTGAGCCGGACATGCCTCAATACATTTGATACATTCATCACAACTTTGTTCCACTTTTTGGTCAGGCTCAAATGATAAGTCGGTCAGGAGTGAGCAATACCGAACCCTGGCTCCATATTGTGGATGGATAAGTAATCCACTTCTGCCGATAAAGCCAAGACCAGCTGCTTTTGCCAATGCTTTATGAGAAATATGGCCTTTTTGCATCTGCCAATCAACTGTCTGAGATGCTGGAATGGCAATTGCCTTTGCGCCTTTTTCTTCGATAAAACGCATAAGGTGATAGGCAGTTTGGTCTAATATCCAGTTCACTGTCTTATAATGATGCTTATAAATGAGTGTTGGCCGGTCTTTTATCGTCTGTAAAACCGATTCTGATAACGGGTAGCCAAAAACGATTGCCCTTGGCAACTTAGCTTTGATTTCTAATAATTCAATATCTTCTGGCACTTTGCCAAAACCAATGATTTTGACATTATAGTTTAGAAGGAATGAGCAGATTTCTTTTTTGACTGATGTCATATAAGGAACAGTTCATCAGGTTTGTCTTTTACTGTCTTTTCATCTTCAGTAGTTTCTTGCTCTGGTCTTTCAGTGCTCGGTTCAGGTCCTTGTTCATTGCCAGAAGGTTCAGTACCAGCGTTTTTCATGGTTGCAATTGCTTCACCAAAATCTTCTTCACGAGGTAGATCAGCCAGGTTTTTTATGCCAAAATATCTTAAGAATTCTTTGGTCGTACCATACCTAATTGGTCTACCAGGAACCGGCAGTCTGCCGCATGTTTTAACCAGATTTTTCTGTAGGAGAACGTCTAATATCCAGGTTGAATCAACGCCCCTTACTTTTTCAATTTCTGGTCTGGTAATAGGTTGGTGGTATGCTATTATTGCAAGGGTTTCCAGTCCAGCTTTTGAAAGCCTGCTCTTGCGGTCATGGAGTGCACCGACCCATAGAGCAAATTCTGGCAGGGTGTATATCTGATAGCCTCCAGCGATTTCTTTTATTTCAAAAGCTCGTTGTGACGTGCGATATTCTTGATTCAGTTGCTTAACACAACTGACAATCTCATCTATTTGTAAATTGGTTATTTCAATGATCTTTTGCAATGTCAAAGGAGCATCAGTTGCTATTAATAGTGCTTCTATAGTGCGTTTCATATTAGAACCGTCCATTTATTTCTCCTTGGTGATATATAGCGAAATCAACTTATTTACAATCTTATCCCAATTGAACCTTTCGTCAATACTCTTCTTAGCCCTCTTCCCCATTTCTTTACGTAGTTTTTTATCAATTGCCAGTCTTCGTATTGCCTTGGTAAGTGCCGGGACATCGCCGGGCGGGACAAGAATGCCGTTCACACCGTCTTCAACGACATCGGTAATGCCCCCGGCCTTCGAGGCAATAACTGGTTTATAGCAACTCATCGCCTCGATTAGAACTACTCCAAGACCTTCAATATCGCCTTGTTTATCGTATACTGCCGGCAGTACAAGAAAACTGCACTTCTCATAAAGCCGCAACTTTTCATCAGCCGAAATCCAGCCGGTAAAATAAACCCGAGAGCGCAGATCAAGACGGTCAACAAGGTTTTCCAGTTCAGGTCGCTCTGCTCCATCGCCGATGATGACTAATTTATGGGGTATTTCATTTCTTATCTCAGCCATTGCCTGTATCAAATACTTGATGCCTTTGCGCTCCACCAGCCGACCAACAAAGAGAATTTCATTTTCATCGCTGATGTTCGATATTCTTTCCGGAACTGCAGCGCTGAACGGTATGACTTCAATTTCACTTTTTATATAACTTCTTAATTCAGTTCTGGTATGGGTAGATATCGCAGTAATCATATCAGACTTATTCAGCAAAATCGAAAGACCCTTTGCCAGCCACTTGAATTTTTTCGTGAACCAGCGTATTTCGCGTCCATAAAAAGTAGAGAATAAGCGGGTTTTACCGGCAATGCGGGCGAATACTCCAAAAATAATATGAGGAAATGGCCAGTGAACGTGAACAATATCATATTTTTCTCTTTTGACTAGTTGGACAATCGCCCAGGTGCCAGCTATCATATAGAAAAATATCAGCAGTAGATTTAAGGGGTTGCGGCTTACCCGATCGACAACTGTTTCCTCATGAGTGAGCTTTTGCAGATTTTTGAAGAAATAACGGAAACGATGAACTTTGACCCGGTCAAGGATCTGATCACGCAGACCTTTGTAGGATGAAGTAAATACTTCGACATCGATTTTTTTGTCACGAAGCCGGAGTATTAGCTCGGTAAGCCAGGGGGTTATTACATCCCCTTCATAACGTTTGTAAGCAGTGGCAACAAAAAGTACCTTCATTTCTTAAATTTCCATTTGACCAAGCTCCAGATTGCCTGAATGCCGTCTTTTACACCTATTTTCTTACCTTTCTTGCGCCCGGTGTAGCTAATCGGTATTTCGATAATTTTCTCTCTTCTTTTCAGGATTTTGCAGGTTATTTCAGGTTCGATCTCAAAACGCGATGATATTAGGTGCAGATCCCTTAGGAGCTCAGTTTTTATGACCTTATAACATGTTTCCATGTCTGATATATGGCTGCCAAATAAAACATTTGTCAAAAAGGTTAAGAGCCGGTTCGCAAAATAACTTGATTTCATGAAGCTGCCTTTTCCTAAAATTCTTGAACCGTAAACAACATTTGTTCTTTTTTCTTTAATAGGTTTAATCAGCTGTGAATACTGTTTAGGTGAATATTCTAAATCAGCATCCTGGATAATAACTATATCTCCAGAGGCTATTTGCAAGCCACTTCGGATGGCTGCTCCTTTCCCTCTGTTTTTCTCGTGAAATATCGTTTTTATTCCTTTTCGCTTTTTTAAAAAATCTCTGGTGCCATCCACTGAAAAGTCATCAACGACAATGATTTCTTGAGCGATACCGACACTTTTGACCACATCGATTACCGCATTAATATTATCTTTTTCATTATATACCGGAATAATGACTGTCACCTCCATGCCCAGATTATATGGAAAAATCCCTCAATGTAAAGTATATTCATAAATCTGACATGTTATAGTCCTGACAGGCATTTGCAGAGTAAACTCTGCCTTTACAGAATGTGCGAAATATCACTGTCCCGCTTGACGGGATACACGATTTCTTCTATAAGTATATCTAATGATGATAAATCGAGATAATCCTTCTTGTATCGGTGCCTGCCCCGTAAGTTATTACACTTATGGGGTAATCGAGAGATATTTCTGAAAATGATTCAGAAATATCTCTTAATTAAGCGTTGACATTTCTTGGGGAATATCTATAATATCCCACGGCGCCATCGTCTAGCTTGGTTTAGGACGTCGCCCTCTCAAGGCGAAGATCACGGGTTCAAATCCCGTTGGCGCTATTTTTGTGAAATCGTTTATTGACAAAATGAAGATTTTGTATATAATAGAGGTTAATAAATTACTGGCTCAAAGGAGGATTGGATGGCGAAAGAAGGTCAGATAGACAGCGTCGTGGGAAAAGGGACTGTAATAAATGGCGATATCAAGGTTGATGGTTCAACTAAAATTGACGGGAAGGTCAAAGGAAACGTTACAGCAAAAGATAGTCTCTTTGTTGGTAAAACTTCCGTGATAAAAGGTGATATTTACTGCAAATCAGCAATCATTGGAGGTAAGATTCAAGGCAATATCAATATCCAAGACATTGTTGAATTCCAGAGTGGCGCGCAGATGTTTGGTGACATTATTTGCAAAGGCATAATCATCCATCCGGGCGTCTTTTTTGAAGGTAATTGCCAGATGTCTCAAAAAAACAAAGGAAAAGCCGTAGATGATAATTAAATTGTACGGAACAAGAGGTTCGATAGCAGTTGCTAATAAAGAAACTAAAAAGTACGGCGGCAATACGACATGTTTATATGTTGAATCGAATTCAGGTGATGTAATAGTAGTTGACGCGGGGACTGGTATCCGGCTATTAGGTGTTCACCTAATACAAGAGAAGAAAAGCAGGATAAATATACTATTCACCCATTATCACTGGGATCATATTCAAGGCTTCCCCTTTTTTACACCGATATTTTTGCCGAGTTCAGTTATAGATATTTACGGTTCATCAAAAATGACAGATCCGAAAAAGGCTTTGTCATATCAAATGACTCGACCTTACTTTCCCGCAATATTGTCTGAATTACCTTCTAAAATCACATTCAAAACCTTGAAGAATAAATTGACTATCGGAGATATAGAAATTCAGACCATTATAAACAACCATCCAGATCAAGCCTTAGGACTCAAATTTACTGAAGGCAAGAACTCGTTTGCCTTTTTAACGGACAACGAGCTTTTTGACAAGAATGGCAATACCCCATACAAAAAATTCGTTGATTTCATAAAAGGTGTGAATTTCTTCATACATGATGCACAATACAAAGACGATATCTATAAAAAGAGATTGGGCTGGGGTCATTCAACGTACAGTCAAGTCATGAAGCTTGCTGAGGATGCTGGTGTAAGAAATGTTATGTTTACCCACCATGATCACGGCAGTAATGATAAAGGCATAGATGCTATTGTGAAAGGATACCGGGGTAAATATCCCGAATACAACATTCAAGCAGCAGCCGACGGTAAGACAATCATTTTGAAATAGAAACGCATAGTGAAGCCCAAGGTTTTAGTTCTTCGAGCCGCTGGGACAAATTGTGATGTCGAAACAGCTTATGCCTTCAAGATCGCCGGGGCAGAAATTGAAAGTGTATATATAGATGAACTTGAACACCGTAAACTAACCGCGTACCAAATTATCGCGTTGTCTGGTGGGTTTACTTACGGTGATGATATTGCCGCCGGCAAAATCCTTGCCAATGAGATCAAATATAAATTCCGGGATAAGTTTCTTGAGTTTATTGAACAGGGTAATTTGATAATTGGAATCTGTAATGGCTTTCAAGTATTAGTGAAATGCGGGATTTTACCTGCTTTTGATGGAAGTTTCGAAGCACAATCAGTGAGCCTAATAAGTAATGATTCTGAACGCTTTGAGGATCGTTGGGTTCATCTAAAAGTCCACAGTGACAGGTCGATTTTCACTAAGGGGATGAAATCAATAATAACCCTTCCAGTAGCCCATGCTGAGGGCAAATTCGTTGTTAAGGATGACGACATTCTAAAACAAATCCAAGAACATATTGTTTTCCAGTATGTTGACAAAAAAGGTAATGATGCTGGTTATCCTTTCAACCCAAATGGTTCAATAATTGGTATCGCAGGCATAACTGATCAAACCGGTAGAATCCTTGGTTTGATGCCACATCCAGAACGGCATATTTCGTTTTTGCAACACCCCAATCACACCCGGGAAAAACTCGATGAAACCGGTGATGGGCTACGCATTTTTGAAAATGCAGTTAATTACTTTAAATTCTAAATACAAAGCACCAAATGCTAAACAAATTAGAATATCAAAATTCAAATATTCAAAACATACACAACATTGTTGTTTCTTCAGGGGAACTAAAGACGGTGTTTTTTGGATTTCGGTCATTGAAATTTCGATATTATTTAGGATTTTGGATTTTAATATTAGAATTTACTGAACGAAGTGAGGGGCCGTTATGGATGGTTATATAAAAGAACATCCGATTTTAGAATTCAAACGCGGCAAAAAAGTTAAGTTCTTTTTCGAGGACCGAGAAATCGAGGGCTATGAAGGACTTCCTATAGCCGCCGCTTTACATGCAGCTGGCATTAAGGTGTTGAGTTTTTCCGAGCGGTATAATCGACCCCGAGGGTTCTTTTGTGCAGTTGGCAAATGCTCTTCTTGCTTAATGGAAGTTGATGGTTGTTCCAATGTAATGGTGTGTATGGAATTACTGAAACCAGGTATGAAAGTACGTCGGCAAAAAGGGAAAAGTCAGAAACAATGAAAAACGACAAAGGACAGGTTCTGAAATTCGAAACTTCTAAACTTCAAAACCTCGATATCTGTGTAATAGGCGGCGGTCCTGCAGGTCTTGAAGCCGGAATCATTGCACGTAGGCTTGGAGCCAAGGTTATGATAATCGATGATAACCCAGTGCTCGGTGGGCAATTAATTAAGCAGACACACAAGTTTTTCGGCTCTAAAGCGCATTATTGTGGTATAAGAGGCGTTGATATAGCAGGTATTCTCAGCAAAGAGGTTGAGGATTTAGGTTTTGACGTTCTCCAGAATGCAACTGTAGTTGGGTATTATGATGATGATATCATCGGTGTGCTGCAACATGATAAATTGTCCCCAGTAAAGGCAAGAGCGTACATTTTTGCAACCGGGGCCAGTGAAAACATGCTCGCCTTTGACAACGCAGATTTACCCGGTGTTTATGGCGCCGGTGCGGTACAGACCATGATGAATGTCTATGGTGTTGTGCCAGGGAAAAGAGCTGTCGTAATCGGGTCGGGTAATATCGGCTTGATTGTTCCTTATCAGTTGCTGCAGGCTGGTGTTGAAGTCGCGGCAATTATAGAAATCATGGATAAAATCGGTGGTTATTATGTTCACGCGGCAAAGATAAAAAGAGCTGGTGTGCCGATTTTCCTCAAACACACAATTATTCAAGCCCAGGGTAGAGATTGCGTTGAAGCTGCACTCATCAGCAAGGTCAACGGGAAATATGAGTGCCTGCCCGGTACAGAAAAAACAATTGAGTGCGACATGATTCTGATTGCGATCGGTCTTTCGCCACTCTGCGAATTGCTGTACCAAGCAGGATGTCGTATAGATTATATCCCTGAGCTTGGCGGTCATGTACCCCTTCGCAATGAAGACATGATGACCACCAAGAAAAACATCTTTGTGTGCGGTGATCTGGCATGTATTGAAGAAGCGTCTACTGCTATGCTCGAAGGCAAGATTGCCGGTGTCAAGGCGCACGAAGTTCTATACGGCGAGACCAAGCAGGGTAAAGAGATTGCCCAACAGGCAAAAAGGGAACTCGCGGTTATCCGGACTTCTCCGTTCGAAGAGAGGATTACCTACGGTCTGAGTAAGTTGAAGTAAATACACGTACGTCTCAAACAATTCAACAGGACTATTGTCATTGCGAGGATGCCGTTAGGTAGCCGAAGCAATCCCGAAGAAATGAGATCGCTTCGTTTACACTCGCGATGACAGAGAACAAAGTCATTGCAAGCAGTCTCATTGACAGCCCAACTTTTCTCTGTATAATACCATGTCATGAGTGCAATAGAAGTCATAAAATCAGTTGCTGGTCTTGGCGGTCTCAGTTTGATTTTTGGTATTGTTCTGGCTATTGCATTTAAGAAACTCGCGGTTAAAATTAGTGAACAAGAGCAAAAACTGAGAGATGTCTTGCCAAGTGCAAATTGCGGTGCGTGTGGTTTTCCAGGTTGTGATGCCTATGCCCATGCCTTAGCTGAAAATACTGGTGAGGTGGCACCAAACCTCTGTACGGTCGGTGGTGCTGAAACAATCAGGAAAATCGGCGAAATCCTGGGCATTGAGATTGAGGCAGCAGAACCAATGCTGTGCGTATTACGGTGCCGAGGCGGTAGGGAAAACGCAGTTGAAAAGTTTGAGTATATAGGCCCAGGTGATTGCCGGAGCAATTACATCCTCTTGGGCGGGAATAAAGCATGCCAGTGGGGGTGTTTGGGCGGTGGTCACTGTGCATCTGTTTGTCCATTTGATGCCATTACAATGGGGCCGAATCGTCTGCCTATTATTGATCCAGACAAATGCACGGCATGTGGTATTTGCGTAAAGGAGTGTCCGCGTCAAGTCCTTGAGTTAATACCCCGTAGACAGTTGGTATATTTAGCCTGTAAAACTCTGGACAAAGGCAAAACAGTCAAGAACGTCTGTAAAGTTGGTTGTATTGGTTGTACCCTCTGTGTTAAGTCCTGTCCTTATGAAGGGGCAATACAGATGGACGGCAACCTTCCAAAAATGGACTATGCCAAGTGTGTATCATGCGGTATCTGTTATAATAAATGTCCTACCAAATCATTTATTGACCGCGCCCCGGCACGACCTTATGCAATAATCTCATCAAAATGCGATGGCTGTGGAGAGTGCGTAAAGGTATGTTTGTTTAAGGCGATTGAGGGTGAACCAGGAAAACGCCACACCGTGATAAAAGATAAGTGCATAGGTTGTGGCAGGTGTTTTGAAGTTTGTCCGATAAAGGTTATTACCATGGCCGGCGCCCTGGGTTATATAGAAATAGCATAGTGTTAGGACATCAGGCTATCAGAGGATCAGGATGAAGTTATATTATTCCAACTCCACGTTGGACAATGCTCAAGTTATCATCCTTGGTTTTCCCTTTGACAAAACCTCGTCGTTCCTTCCTGGCTCTAAGTATGGTCCAGAATACATACGCTTCTGTTCAGAAAATATAGAGGACTATTCACCATATCAAGATAAAAGCTTGAATGATTTGAAGATCTGCGATCTAAATGATCTTGCATTGGATGTTGAGAACTGGGATGAAATTATCGAGAAGAAAGTACAGGAAATATTTGATAACAAAAAACATTTTATATTTCTTGGCGGTGAGCATACAATTACCTTACCGATTATTCAAGTTCTAAAAGAGAAACATAAGGACTTCTCTTTGGTGCACTTTGATGCCCACTGCGATCTACGCGATGAGTATCTTGAGCAGAAAATCTGCCATGCCACAGTAATGCGCCGGGTGAGCGATATTATCGGGCTTGATAATCTATACCAGTTTGGTATTCGCTCAGGAACCAAAGAAGAATTTAGTTTTGGCAAGAATTTGTACAAATTCGATCTTTTCAAACCTTTATTTTCAGTAATAAACAATATAAAAGAACCTATTTATCTATCAATAGATGTAGATGTTTTGGATCCCGGTGTTTTACCTGCAGTTTCCACACCTGAGCCAGGCGGGGTTTCATATCAGGAACTTATTAAAGCGCTGCTATTATTCAAAGACAAGAAAATCATTGGAGCCGATATCGTCGAATACAATCCTTTCGCTGCATCACCATATGCATCAGGTTCCACTGTCGCCGAGATCCTGAGAGAGCTCATTTTGATAGTAAGCAGGGGACAGTAGAGCGTAAAAACTAAAAAGTATGTAGTCGCTCGATTCACCCCGTTAGAGCTTGCCATAGAATTTTATGTCCAATAAATCAATGAATTAAAACATACGGATATTTAGTTCTAACGGGGTGAATCGAGAACCTCCTCAGTATAATATTGTTTTCTCTATTACTCCCATTCCAGCATCCTAACCCAAACCCATTATTATTAGGGATTATTCCCAAAGAACCGAGATCGCTTCATCCTTCGATAAACTCAGGATTCGCGATGACACGCAGAGAAATATGTCATTGCGAGCGTAGCGCCTGCCCCGTCAGTTGATAAACATACGGGGACGCAATCTCAATTTTTTCTTGATTCTTTCAAGCATCCAAACCCAAACCCATAAACCATTTTGTTACCTTGACATCCCTAATACCGTGTTTATAATTTATTGAGGAGGTTGTATGAGCATATTAGCATTAATATTAATTGGGCAATTTCTTAATATTGAAAACAAGCAGGTATTCTATCCAGAACCAACAAGGGCCGAGTCAACACATTCTTATGATGTATTACACTATTTAATAGATCTGGACCTTCCCATGACTTCCCGTTATCTTGAAGGCGCGGTTACGATTTCAGCGCGGAGTAATCAGGATAATTTGACCATGGTTGATCTGCACTTACTCGGTTTGAATGTTGACTCAATCCGTGTTGACGGCGTTTCTGCTTCATACAGCCACAATTACGAGACTTTATATGTGAACTTGCCTCAGGTATATAACCAGGGTGATTCATTCGATATCATGGTCGGGTATAACGGTACTGGATCAGGTAGTATGGGATATTTATGGTATAATAGTAGTCACCGCATTTCCTATACCTTAGGTTGCCCTTTCTGTTCAAGACGCTGGCTGCCCTGTTATGACCGACCATGGGACAAGGCTGATTATGGTGTCGAATTTTTTATAACTGTACCGGATTCCTATTATGTCTGCGCTACTGGAGAATTGATCGACGTAGATACTATGTCAGGTTATATAACATTCAATTGGAAACACGGGTTTCCAATTTCTCCATACTTAATTCATTTTGCTTCAAGTATCTTTACCACATATTCAGATTGGTATTATCCAGCACCAGCTGAGTCCATTGAAATCAAATATCATTTCTGGCCTGAGGACACGATATATGCGCCGACCGCATTTCAATATACTACAGACATGATGTCTTTTTATGATTCACTGTATGGCGCTTATCCTTTTGAACGTTATGGTATGGTAATACTCCATCCATTTTATTATGCGGGTATGGAACATCAAACCATGAGTTCGATATACCGCACAGGCTTTGTTGGTAATGATTATTATTTGATGGCGCATGAGATGTCCCACATGTGGTGGGGTGATATGGTAACGTGTTTTGGTTGGCAGAATGTCTGGTTAAATGAAGGTTTTGCTACATATTCAGATGCGCTCTACCGTGAACACCATGTTAATCATCAGCTTTTCATTAATACCATGATATCACGTAGGAACACTTATTTTTCTGCTGAAGCTTCATTTCCTCGTCCAATATATGATCCTCCCGATGATTCTATTTTTGACTGGGGACACTCGTATTGCAAGGCTTCTTGGGTATGCCACATGATGCGCTATTTATGCGGTAATGATGCAACCTGGCTTTCTTTTTTATCGGCTTACCGTGATTCATTTGATTATGGTAATGCCTCAACTGATGATGTAAACCTTATCCTCAATCAAACACTCGGCGGTAATTATGACTGGTTCTTTAATGAGTGGGTCTATGACTTATATTATCCTATTTACGATATTGTCTGGGTAAAAGTATATGAATCACCAAACTGGCGTTTGATATTAGATATAACCCAGACACAGCCCATGGGACCTTCGGTCTTTCATATGCCTTTACCCATAGGTGTAGATTTTTCGGGAAGTGATACAATATTAACGCTCGACATAGATCAGTCCCCACAACACTTTGAGTATGTATTAGCACAAGAGCCAATGGACATTATCGTTGATCCGGAAACCTGGGTCATTCAAAAAAATACTGTAACTCAAGATATAGAGGAATTTGTTGCTCCCGGTGTATTTATTGAGAGCATCAACACGATCGGTAGGGCAATCAAACTCAAGCTTACTCAACCCGGTTTAATTCGGATTTTTGATATCACAGGCAGAAAGGTCTATGAAACGCATGCTCAGGAGGTTAAATATCAGCCTTCAAGCGCTGGCATCTACCATGTGATAGTGGGAGACAAAAAACAGCGGGTAGTAGTAGTTAAGTAATTCTGTTGTCATTGCGTAAATATCTAATATTCGTAGTGGTCGAGTTTACTCGACAAATATCCTTCACACTGCTTCTGCCCAACTGTAGTTGCCTGATTTATCAGGCTGCATCAATCTGCCATCTTATGTCATTGCGAAGGCGCAGCCTGAAGCAATCTCCGTTACGCCGTTTCACCCCTCTCCTGCTCTTTTACTTCTGCTTACTGCCTACTTCTTACTGCTTACTATTCCTGCAAGTGACTTAATGACTATTTTTTTCTGGTATGCTGGTTTGCTGATAATCTTCCCACTGATACGCTGATATCCTGATAAACTTCCTCTATTACTCAATGACTATGTTGGTTTTGTATACGTTGACATATAGCCCTTTTTTACTATAATATATCGTGTCTCAACATGTAAACATTCTGGTCACGGGTGCAGCTGGTTTTATCGGCTGGAAAGTCTGCGAATTCCTCCTCACTAAACCAGAGCTAATCCCCAATAACTTAATCACTCAATTACCCAATAACCCGATGCCGGTAAACGTCATCGGCATCGACAATATGAACGACTACTACGATGTTCGTCTTAAAGAGTGGCGTCTTGAACAGTTAAAACAATTGAATCGTCATTGCGAGGAGAGTAGCGACGAAGCAATCTCTCACAATCGATTCCACTTCCACAAACTCGACATCGAAAATTACGATTCTCTTAAAAAACTGTTTCATGAATATACTAATACACCCTCGTCTGTCATTGCGAGCGAAGCGCGGCAATCTAATACCGTCCAAAAGACCCAAAACCGCAGCGAAGCTGCCAAAACCGCATCAAAGATGCCACAACCGCCATTTATGGCTGTCATCAATCTCGCGGCCCGTGCTGGTGTTCGTTATAGCATGGAAAACCCGTTTGTCTATTATACAACAAATGTAATAGGAACCCTCAATTTATTGGAACTATGTCGTGAATTTGGCGTGAAGAAATTCATCCTTGCATCGACCTCCTCGCTCTACGCTGGTCAGAAAATGCCGTTTAAAGAGAATTTGCCTGTGAATGAACCGATCTCGCCTTATGCAGCTTCGAAAAAGAGTGCTGAAGTAACATGCTATACATACCATAATTTATATGATATTGATGTCACGATCCTGCGCTATTTCACGGTTTATGGCCCAGCATCAAGACCTGATATGAGTCCTTTACGATTTATTTCCTGGGTATTTCAAGAAAAACCCGTGATTATCTATGGTGATGGTAAACAATCACGGGATTTCACCTACGTAGATGACATCGCACGCGGTACAATAATGGCATTAAAACCTTTGGGTTTTGAAATAATAAACCTCGGTGGTGATAAACCCTATAAATTGCTGGATTTCCTTGGGATGATCGAGAAAAAGCTTGGGAAAAAGGCGAAAATTACTCATGAACCAACCCATCCAGCAGACATGCAAGCAACCTGGGCAGATATCACCAAAGCAAAGGCTATTTTAAAGTGGGAACCTGCGACAAATTTAATACAGGGATTAAGAAAGTCGGCTGAGTGGTTTGTTGAAAACGAGGGCTGGGTAGGAAAAATAGAATTATAGTTTTCTTACAACGACGTCTTTATATTCACATCTCATGCCATCTTCAAGTACACCTATTCCTATGCCACCGTTTGTGAAAGTATTGTCATTAACTTCTATAACTTTCCTGTTGTTAACATAACATGAAAGATGATTTCCTTTTGCCTGAATTTTTAATGAATACCACTCATCTTTTTTGGGGGTAAATAAAGATGAACCCAGTTTTTTCCACTGACCATTTAACCTAACGTAAAGATCAACGACTCCTGCATCACCATGGATTCCGAATCTATAGAAATTATTATTATCCTTGAATCTGAAAAACAAATATACCTTCAGCCAACTGACTTTTAAGTTATCACTTCCTAAACATCTTGTCTTTGTTTCAAAAACATAGTTATTCCATGTACTATTAGTAATAACAGCAAGATGTTTAGAACCTTGTGCTTTCGCAACTCCCTTTGTTGTATTCCAAACACCATATTTAATGATCCATTTTTTCATTCCTTGTTTAAAATCATCGTGAAATAGATCGTTAGGGCCAAAAGATAAGGCGGTTTCCAGTGAATACACCTGATTCATAGTTAAATTTTGATTTACTAGGGTTATCATAATTTGACTATCATAGGGTATTTTTACAGAAACCCTTATTAGTTTTGTTTCTAACGCATTAAGTGATATTTTTGGCGGTGTCTTAATGACTCCTGAACCGCTGATAAATTTGCCTGTACAACTAAGAGTAATTTGTTGAGAAGTGTTATTCACGAGATAGAATTGAAGAGTATCGCCATCCTGATTTTTTATAAAAATGTTTTCTACAAACATCATTGTTATAGGGTCGACAATCCATGCAGAATATAAATATTCTTTGCTATTATAGATAACTCGAAATTTAGTCTCACCTGTGATATTATCCGGAATAGTGGTTTCTATTGTTACTCTTCCGCCTTTGACTTTTTCTGTACCGTTAAACCAGGGAGTTACTATTTCAAACAGTGCATTCTTATTATTCGTATCATTTACTCTAAAAATCAGTTTATGCTTTGAGCCTTTGACAAGTACTGGCGAAGATTGTCTTGTTATGGGATATTGCTGTTTCTTGGTCAAATAAATTAGTGATGTTGAAAGCTGGCATGGTATGCTTATGTATATCTTGTTTTTTTCTTTTTGAAAAGGCAGTTCATTTATTCCGGACCAGTCACTAGACAGTAGATAGACATTATTGATTTCATTTGCATCTGATACTGTAAATTCGATTAATATATTGTATTCAAAAATATGTGGCACTAATTGAGATTTTGCCAAGTCAACTATTGGCACCAAATAATTTCCATCAGGAGTTTTGAATACATTGTATGCAAGTTTCTTAGGACATTTTACTGGATTCTCAGTTAAAACCCATTTTCTGCCTTGCATCAAGTTAAATAAGGGTTTGTATTTTCGTTCCAATTGTTGGCAGTCTATACTTCCTAATGTAATAGAAGGAAAAGCCCCACAAAGTAGAGCATTTTTAAGTTTAATTTCGGTCTCTTTTGGAGTTCTGTCATACGGGAGGTAGACAATGGGTCTTACCAGACCGAGATATTGAATTTTGCGAAGCTTTTTTAAATTCCCTTCTGCCATTATCCCATCTATATTCTTACATACTTCGATGCTTGTTGGTCCATTGCCCCATATAAACTTGCCTTCTTTGTGTATTATATCTAATACATATTCATTTATTTTTTCTAATGCAAATCCAAGCATATAAGCTGGTTTGCCATTAACCATTGTAATACCATCATCGTGAGCAAAATCATAGTCCATGTAATCCATTCGATCATAAAAGATACCATTAATACCAGGGTAGCAACTGAGTAGTTTTTGAAGTTGTCTTTGTATGTATATTCCCCATTCGTTCATTGGATCAGGGTTTAATAAATAACATGATTTAAATGCGGGTATACTAAGCCCGTTTTGCTTTATAGCGATGTCTCCAGAAAAATGAGACTGAGCATAATCTTTCCATGCTTCAAAGCATTGATAATAAAGATAAACGTGTATATCCTGCTGACGCCATGCGTTTATCAATTCATTCATATAGGCGTAGCTGTTGCTGCTCAATCCATTTACGTTCATTGAATGTTTCTTATTACTATTTTCTCTGTTTGTATAAATATTCCATTCATCCGTGTTAGGAGCATACAAACCATAAAACGGAAAATATCCATGTAATTCAATCCATTTTACATCACGTTTTCTTAATAACGGAATAATATTTTTATCATCATATGGATGTCCGAGATAGTACCATCCATCGTTATATGAGATATTCTCGACCCGCGAGGAGAAATACTCGGGATATCTCTGTGATAAATAGTATAAACCAGGGCGCCAATCTCCTTTATGAGGAATAAAATATAATGCTACATTAATCTTTCTGTTTTTTGTTGCACAATAATGATAAAACGCAACATCTATTATTTTTTCATGGAATGAAAAAGATAGAGATGGTTTTTTAACTTCGAAGGGCACCACAAGAGTAAGACCGTAGTCTCTTGTGATACTATAAAATGAAATCATTGGTATGAAAAGATGTTGTCTATATATGAACTCATGTAAAGTCATATTATCTATTTCTTCGGGGGCACCATTTGCAGGATAAAATATATGCTCCATCATATCAGATATCGGTATTGAAAATTTAAATGATACTTCATTAGTATCATTCTTTAAATGCTTATAATCTACTTTCCATAATAACCCCAAACTATCTAATTGATAATATTGTTTGATGATAGAGCCTGCATGGATTTTTGTGATTTCAATCCCAGCTGAATCGGGGTAGTGGTCAAACAATACTACAGAACTATGGTCGCAGCTCATTCTGTCTTGGACTAGTTCTTCTATAAAAAAAGCGTTTGCTTTTAAAACATTTTTGCCATAAATACAAAATGAAAGGATGGTATAATCATCCTTTGATATTTTAATTCTGATATATTTGTTATAAAGTAGATAGTAGTTACTTTGCTCAATCAAGAATCCAGTATTTTGAGTAGTCAAAAAAGGTAACAACAGGAATAAGTAAATAATCATTGGAAGATATATCTACTTGTATTGGAAAATGTTCACTTTTTTTGGTTTTTTAAAATGTCTAAGATATTTTTCTTCATAGTGATATAATCATTTTTTAATTTAGTAAAAATTTTAACCCATTTTACATAATTTTCATCGTAATTTTTAAATCGATCAAACGATTCCAATAAGATTGAAGCAACAATACTTATTATTATACTTAAAACACCTGCTAATATTACTATTCGGCTTCGCTTAGGTGAACTTTTTTTGTCTGGCGGACTCGCTTTATCCAAGATTTGCACGGTCGGCGTATCCTTAAGTTCCATAATTTTAGCTTGTTCGTACTGCTGGTTAAGCAGTTCATAAATGGCTTCTTGTACTTTCACATCCCGGAGTAATCTTGCATATTCAAGAGATACCTCTGGCACTTCAGCGAGGGGAACTGAGAAACCTGCGCCAAAATTCCCCTCTGTTGTTATCTTTTCTCCTTTTTCAATTTTCGCTAATTGCTTTCTTAACTCCCTTATTTCATTATTTATTTTATAGACATAAGGATTATTTGCTTGAGATGTTGAGCCGAGAGCACCTTTTTTTACTTCAAGGAGAATCATTTGACTTTTCAATTTAGCAACTGTTTCAATAATACTCTGTACCTCAATATCAAGTGCAACCGTTTTATGCTTCTCTTGAAAATCTCGGAAAGCTTCTTCAGCACGCAATAGACTATCAGATACTGATTTCACCCTTTCCTCGATAAATAATCGGTATTTTTTACCTGTTGTCATTGCAGTTTCAGTATTAAACTTATTCAATTCCTCAATATATGCATTGGCTAGATCAGCGGCTAAATATTTATCATACCATGTTACTGAAACAGAGACAATTCCTTCAGGTGTAACGCCAATTTTTGTGATTTCTTTTAAGGTTTTTGCAGCTTCCGATGCCTTTTTGCATTTGAATACCTCTAGTAGATTAAATTCGTTAATGATGTTCCCTGTTATTTTACCACTCGCTAGAATTGCAGCAAATAAGTCAGACGGAGAGGTTGTTCCTGGAAGCATCCCACCTAATCCTGTTAAACCACCGTATGTAGAATAAGTGCCTGGAGAAAACATGTTCAGGAAAGCATCTTGTTGTAGATTTGGAGGTAGAATCGATGCTTTTGCAGTATATTGATTCCGAAGAAGAAGACTTACAACTACAGCGAAAATGACAGTCATAATAAACGTTTTTATAAACAAATAACGTCTTCTTATTAAGATTGCAACTAATTCAAATGGAGAAATGAGTTTTTCCTTTTTCATAATGGTAATTATCTATAGATATTCTGCTCTGTCAACATTTTATTATAAAATTTCTGCAAAAATGTTTTATTCCTTAATTGCTTGTATAAATGCTTCACTTGTTTTTAGATCATCATCAGAAAGATGTTGATATTGTCGTGACAATTCATATCTTCGGATATTTGAAGGGCGCTTGTATTTAATGCTGCATACAATATTGAATCCATTTTCTATTAATGCATTACAATGATATGAATAAGGCCATCGATTAAGAAAAAATTTTCTTCTTCCCTTGACAACTGTCCATTTGAAATCAGGAATGGCCCAATGTTCGTTCCAACGTGAGCCAATACGATGACATTTAAAATCTATGTGATGTGAAATATATCCTCCTGGTTTCAACCATCTGTACATTTTATGATACATTTGTGCGGGATTTTTTATATGCTCTAATACAGCTTGAGAAAAGATCATATCGACAGAATTTTTTTTAATTATTTGAACATTAAGCCAGTCCGTATAATAATTCAACATTATCGTATTAAATTCATAATGGTTGATTTTTTTAAATGCTGTTTTTATATTAGCAATACGTCTATGATGTAATGCTTTTGTAAGTCTCTCATCAGATAGGAATTGTGATGGGAAGTCATATTTTTTTAATTCTAACATGAGTCTGGGGAATTCATTATTATCAGGAATTTTGGTCCTGTTACTGAAGAGGTGAATAAGTTTGTTTAATACTAACATATTGTTATCTAAAGTTGCATACTTTTTTATATCTATAGCGATTAAATGTTCGGATCCGGTTAGAATGGCTGCAAGTCCAGCGCCAAGACTATCTCCTGGTCCTAATTCCATTACGGTTTTCGGGTTAGTCGATAAACCGTTACGGTAACTATATGAAAGGTGGCGCAACCATACTGCATAGCAATACCTTGCTGAAACCGAGCCGCCAGTATGTATCTGCATAAATTTCTGGCTCAGCGGGAGATAACTGAGAATACCTTTAAATAAAGCACTGCGTTTTATCATTTTGTGACAACTATATTAAATATATTTAAATATGAATTAATGTCAATAATCAAGCACAATATTGCACTGCACCCCCTTATTTTGGACAAAAAGGGGCTTGATTTCCTCCTGAGGCGGACAAGGTATGTTACACATTTTAGCTTCGTTGTCAAGAGTCAATTTCTGTGACTCCCATACCTGCTTCGGGGTCTGATACTCCAGACTCTGATGCACCCGTTCAGTTTCATACCAACTCCGATATAATTCCCAGCCAGTCTTGGCTTCAGCACTATTCCGGTACTCATTGCGGTACAGTTCTTCAACTTTGTACTTGCTGAAGAAGGCTTCGATATACGGCTTATCATCCGGACATTGGATACCTGCATATTCCAATCGAATATTTAATCTCTTAGCTGTCTCCCGAAACTGCCGGGCAATAAACTGGGTTCCACGATCAATGCGTAACACTAAAGTAAGTTCTTCCGGTACCCGACCACCAAAACGCTTCAGTACGGCATGTTCTAAGACTTCAGATGCCTCATCAGACCGACAGCGATCACCAAAATGATCTCCAGGGATCTCTTTGTCATAACCATCAATCAACGCAAATAGATAATTATTGCAATCGCCACACCAAACATAGGTTAAATCCTCCTCCCAGTACGTATTTGAACACGTCGGCTCAACCAATGCCGGACGGGTAAATTTTTGCCCTTTAACCTCACGCGGCTGGAGTAATTTCAAGTACCGCATGTACCGCAAAACCCGCTTCTTGTTCACGCACCAACCACGCGCCCGCAAGGTCGCCCACACCTTCCGATACCCGTAAACCGATGCTTTCTCACAAATCTCCCTTATTGCCGCACATAAAACTGAATCAAAACCATACTCACGACATCGCTTCCTAGAATGATAATGATAGGTGCTGCGCGCTAATCCAACCGTCTGTAATACCTGCGTCTGACTTAAATTATACTCAACTTGTAAACGCTCTACTACCATTCGCTTTTCTCCTGCCTTTAACGACCCATGATCTTTTTTTGGGCCTCGATGATCAACGCCTGGCTGCCGATCAGTTCCTTTAATCGCCGATTCTCCGCAACCAACGGATCTCGCCCCTTCTTCGTCCGGCCATCGCTCAAAGCCTTCTTGCCACCCTCTAAAAACATATCACGCCAACGATAAGCCTGCGTCGCACTGACCTGATGACGATGACAGATCTCCGTCACCGTATCCTTAGCTTCTAATATCTCCAATACAATACCTAACTTCTCCTCAAAGGTCCAATTCTTGCGGTTCATCTCTTTTCTCCTTCTCAAGCCCGCAAGTATAACATATATTCATGTCCAAGTCAAATGGGGAGCATTCCAATATCCATAACACTCTCTTGATTTCATTTTGGAAATGGATACAATTCATCAGAATAGACTGATGGAGATATAGGAGAAAATTCGATTGCATGAATATCCAAAAAGATATAATTAAGATTTTGAATAACTCTAAGATATCTTCGATATCTTTTGTACTTTTCGCTAATGTTTTTAACAATATAATTGCTTTTTTTGTAAATATCTGGCTTGCTAGGAAATTTGGACCAGAAGAATATGGTATTTTTTCTCTCACTGTATCGGTTATGATGACTGTATATCTCATAGTTAATTTTGGTCTTAATCTAACCACGATTAGGTTTTTCAATCTATATTTAAATGAAATAAAGAAACAGAGTCTTTTATTAAAGACTCTGTTAATTTTAAGATTTGTTATATTACTGGTGTTAAGTATTGGGGCGCTGCCATTGGCGTTTGTATTAACAAGGATATTAAACATAAATGATTTACATAGTAATTTTCTTGCACTTGCAATAATAACTGGGGGTATATTTGGTCTGTGGTTATATGTGCAGAACTATATGCAGGTTTACCAGAGATTTAAGAAACTAGCCAACCATATTACACTATATGCATTTTTTCGGTTTACTTTTTTTGCTTTATTATTATTTATCGCTAAGAAACATCTCAATTTCATTACAGTATTCAGTTCACTATATACCTTACCGCTTGTGCTTATAATTTGTGTAGGTATAATTCCTGCTATTAATCACCTTTTTCGTAGTGGCTTTCCTTCAATTAATAATCTCAAGACGTATATATCTAGAATTCTTGGTTATAGCAAATGGGTTGCGCTTTCAAGTATTTGTTTTAGTCTTATCTACCGTTTTATTCAATTTATTCTTTCTTCCCGGTCTTCGAAATACGAACTTGGTCTTTTATCAGCGGGGTTTCTGTTTACCATTACATTTTCAACTCTCAATATGGCAATGCGGACAGTTTTCTTTCCTTACGTTTCAGCTTTTGAACATATCGACGATATAAAAAAGCATATGCGTAGGATTAAAAAAACTTTTCCATATTTTCTAATACTCGTAATTCCAATTGGAGCTATTCTTATATGGATTCAGTTAGCATTTCTGGGGGAGGAATATGCAAACGCATTGCCAGTATTCTTGATTACCGCAGCTGCTTTAGCATTAACGATGTATATGGGATTAATTTCGATGTTATTACATACTCTAATGCTGCCCAAGATTGATGCATACACAAATGTTGTACGTTTTGTTCTTGCTGGTATAATGATCTACGCGCTTGCACCCAGATTTGGAGCTATTGGCGGTGCAATAAGTTATGCAATTCCTCTTATTTTAGGTGAAATTTTTATGGTATATTATGTCTACAAGAAAATTTATAAACAAAAGTAATATTAATACTTCAAATTTAATTATTATAATAACATTAATCTGTATATATCTTTCAATAATTTATGAAAGACTTATTCTGAAATGTTCTACTACGATTATATGGATATTGATTCTTATATTTATTATCATTGTGTTAATTACTATAATTCGCCATTTATTTGTGAAAAGTGATAAATTTGAAATGATTGTTCCATTGTTGGTAATGATTACCTTATATTGCATGATGCTCCCATTGAATTACTTATTAAGTATTGAACGAATAGAATTGATTTCGAATCCAACAATGTTTCAATATATGATAATTTGTTTAATTGCGATTATTTTTTTGATTATCGGATACTATTCCCAAATTCCTCATGCGATAGTAGAAAAAATACCCGTATTGAAAATTACAAAGAGGGATCTGGATATTGCTGCATACATATTATTGGTCTTTGGTATTTTTTCATTTATTAGCAACATCATAAGTTTTGGTGGTTTAGCTAAATTCATAGAAGTCGGTTATGGAGCGCAGCGACATGTGATAATGAAAGAAGCATCCACTTTCGGCTCTGGATTAGAGCTTATGGGTATTTCATTCATACTATTAATGTATACTGCTTTTTCTAATAGAAGAAAAGTTATGTTTGTTATAAATCTGATATTACTATTATCAATTCTGTCGGTGACTTTACTTATAGGTCATAGACGTATTATTATTTATATCATTCTAATGGCTATTATCATATTTCACTACAAAGTCTTTCATATAAAATTGAAATGGTTATTTTTAATAGGTTTCCTCGCATATGTATTTTTCTCTACATATGCCCATACGCGAGCAATATGGGCTCAAGTTGGAATTGTGAAAGGTTTTGAAGCAACATATAATTTTATCATCGAACACCCTAATTTTATTCTTCCGTATATTGGAGGTGAATTCATTCCACCTTCTCACGCATTAATTGAGTTGCTCAGTGATAATGCTCCTCAATATCAATATGGTTCAAGCTATATAGTAGGTTTTATACGAATTCTCCCGAGGATGGGAAGAATTTGGCCGACTGGGTTAAAAACGCTCGCCACGTGGCGATTGGATACATATTATCCCGGATTAAGTGATAAAGGAATTGGTTATGCATTCGCTACTATTGCAGAAGGGTATGTTAATTTTGGTCATTTAGGTGTTGTAATACATATGTTCGCATATGGAGTTCTGGCGAAGAGTATTTACCTATATTTCAAAAAAAACTCAAAAGAAATATTTCCAGTTTTAGTATATGCAGCATTTTATCCTTTATTATTATTTGAAGGAATCCGTGCTGAGTTCAGTCAATTGTTATGGTTATTAAGTCATACATATCTTGGGCCAATTGTTTTAATATTAATATTTCTTAAGGTAATCTCATATGCAATTAACAAAAGAGAAAATTAGAGTTTTACACTTCTTGCATAAAGCAGAACTTGCCGGTGCGGAGGCATTGGTAGTAAATATACTCAACAGTATTAATCCTGAACTATTCCAAGTACATTTATGCTTTTTTTTTCAATCCGATATGTGTAAAGTAATGAATATTCTTAAAAAATCTAGTATTCCCGTAAGTTTCTTGGACAAACGTAAAGGTTTTGACATTCGAATGTTCAGCAGAATTAGCAGAATTATACGTGATTTTAAACCTGATATAGTGCATACACATATGTATATATTGAGATATTCATTTCTTCCAACTTTATTTAACAATGTAAATATCAAGATTCATACACTACATACATTGGCTCAACGTGAGGTTAGTTATAATGCACGGGTGATACCTTATTTAGCTTTCAGATATTTTGGGTTTCTGCCAATAAGCGTTTCGAAACACGTTTCGAGATCCGTTGAGGAGACATACGGTGTTTCTTCGCCAGTAATCGAAAACGGTATAAATTTGGATCATTTTATAACGATTAAATTACGTAGAAATATAAAGACATCATGTATAAATTTCATTAATGTGAGTAATTTTAGATTTGCTAAAAACCATATTTTTTTAATCAATGCATTTGCTCATGCTGTTAAATCAAACAAAAATATTAAGTTGTTTTTAGTTGGCGATGGTCCTTTACGTAAAGAAATTGAGAAATCTATTATCCATGAAAAACTTGAAGGACATGTTATTTTAATGGGAGCCAGAAACGATGTCCCTAAACTACTTGAAAACGCAGACATCTATGTTTCGTCTTCTCGATGGGAAGGTTTTGGTCTTTCTATTGTAGAAGCGATGGCTGCAGGTAGACCAGTTATTGCCACCTCAATTGCAGGCATGTCGGATATTGTAAAGGATAAGGTAACAGGTTTACTTGTATCACCCGATGATATATCAGATATGACAAAAGCAATGATTTATCTTTCTCAAAACGATAATATAAGGAGAAATATGGGCATACAGGGTCGAAATTTTGTTGTTAATAAATATGATATTAAGGATACGACAAAGAACTATGAGAATTTATATAAGTCATTATACTATCGTTACAAGGCACGCTAATGTTATCAATTATAATTGGAAATTTACTGTTAAGCTTCTTATTTGAAAATACAATTTGAAATGGGAAAAAGTACTATTAAAATTCTCTTAATTGGACCACTGCCACCACCAGTACATGGTACCACTGTGTCTTTTAGACAGATGGTTAAACAACTTCAAATTCAGAATCTTGTGGAGATTCAGATTATTGATACCTCCCGAAAATATTCGAATTTTAACTTATTAGATACAATTAAAGTTGCATTACGTACAATAATGAAGCTTATTCTCTATACGAAGAAAGTAGATATAGTAACGTATCATGCATCACCAAAAGCTGCGTTACTTTTTAGCCCAGTCGTGCATATTGTGAGTCGATGTTTTAGAAAACCATGGGTATTAAGATGTTTTGGTGGTAACATTGATCAGGTATACAAAGCATTCTCTCCGGTAATCCGTTTTTTTATACAAAAAACATCATTAGCCGCTGATTCTTGCTTATTCCAGACCCATCACCTTGTTGATTTCTTCAACAAAATTTGTAAAACCCATGCTTTATGGTTTCCCAACAATAGATTAATGCCTCCATTAACTACGGCAACTTCACGAACCACAGCAATCAACAAATTCATCTTTGTTGGCAATGTCAAATATTCAAAAGGTATCAAAGAAATTATTGAAGCAAGCGGGAAATTTAAATCTAAGATTATTGTTGATGTATATGGTCCGTTCCAAGAGGGGATAGATGAGCAGAATTTCAAGGGGCTAACAGTTGTTAAATACAAAGGTGTATTATCGCCTGATCAGGTAATAGCTACAATAAAAAAATATCATATACTGCTTTTGCCTTCCTATTATCAAGGTGAAGGGTATCCAGGCGTTATTCTTGAAGCATATGCAGCAGGGATTCCTGTTATTACTACTGATTGGCGGTCTATATCAGAAATAGTTGATGAGACATCTGGTATTTTAATTCAACCAAAGAATGCTAATGAATTATTTCTAGCCATGAAACGCACAATATCAAATAGGAAAGTATATCAAAAACTTAAATTAGGTGTGAAAATGAAACGGAATATATTTTCGGTTGAAAAATGGACAGCTGTCTTTTTAAAACGATGCCAAATGCTTGTCTATAGAAAAAAATCGGGATAGTATATGAAAATACTTTACATCACCCAATATTACCCCCCTGAAATTGGAGCTGGGGCATTCAGAGCTGGAGCAATTGTGAAAGGTCTAGCAAAATTGAATCATAAATTGACAGTAATTACTGAAATCCCGAATTATCCATTAGGTAAGGTTTATAATAATTACAAAGGATTTCTTTGGCAGTGTGAAAGGATAGATAATATTAGTATTCATAGAGTGTGGGTAAAAATATCCCAAAGGATGAATTTCTTAAAAAGAATGGTGCTATATGGGTCATATGTTGTAAACGCCATATTAAGGGGAATTAATTTAAAAAGTAAATTTGATGTACTGTACATGACCTCGCCACCACTTTTTGTTGGTATCGTTGGTTATTTTTTAAGTAAGTATTATCGTATCCCCATTATCTTTGAGGTGCGGGATCTTTGGCCAGAGATAGCAATAGAAATGGGTCAAATAAAAGGTAGGATAGCAAAAAAAATGTCTCAATGGTTGGAGATATTTCTCTATAGAAAATCATCAATTATAATAGCAGTAACTAATGGATTTAAAAAGAAAATTATAGAAAAGGGTATTAATCGAAGCAAAATACGCGTGGTCTTGAATTTTTCGAAATGTAAAAAAGGTAGCATAGACAATATTAGACCAAATAATAAAATTAGAAATATATATAAAAGTAAATTTGTTGTTATATATGCTGGTCTCTTCGGTATGTTCCAGGGCGTCGATGTAATTTTGCGTGCCGCTGATCAGTTAAGAAATCAATCAAATATCGTTTTTTTGCTAATTGGTTCTGGCGTGGAAGAAACAAACTTAAAAGAGATGGCTAAGAAGAAAGGATTGACTAACGTTTATTGGCTACTACCCCAGCCCGATACAGTTGTTCATGGTTTAATTGCAGATGCAGGGTGTTCTGTCATACCACTCAAAGATCTTCCTGGATTGAAGATGACAATACCCTCGAAATTATTTGATTATATGGGCTATGGTTCACCGATTATCTTAAGCGCTAGTGGTGAGGTAAATGAAATTTTAGAAAGAGCTAAGGCTGGTATTGCAGTTAAACCCGAGAATGCAACTTTACTTGCAGAAGCAATCATGAGATTATATAAAAATGAAAAATTAAGAATAAAATTAAGGAACAATGGCAAAAAAGCAGTTTTGAAGTACTACTCAAGTAACCGTGCAATCACCTCTATTCACTATTTAATACGCTCGATTGGAAATTAGTTTAATTATAAGCGACTTACAACACTTATATATTGGCATCTAAAAATAATATCTATAATGTTAGAATATAAGATGGGCTTGGTATATTTGAAGAGGATTTCTACAACTCTTTTCCCCTAATCTTTAAAAGGTGTTTTAATGTTTCATCAATATGCTCAACTCTTTTTAGTAATCTATAATCTAAGATTAAATCTTGCCTCATGAATTCTCGTAAGTAATTTCTCCTGTTCTTGCATTTTTAGACTACTTCTTTATGACCCAGTGTGCGCAGATGGTTGGCCTTTACAATTCACTTTTCAAAAAAGGTAAACCAATCTGGCAACCAATTAAGCGGGCTGATTAACATCATCTATTGTTAATCAATTTGTTAGTCAATTGCAAATAGATGTTTCGAAGACTTAAGCGTCTAAGTCTTGACTTTTTTTTAATTATATCTATAATGTGAGAATGAGAGATGGGATCAATATCTTTGAGGAAGATTTTTGGGCAATCAATGATACGTTAAGCCGTCTCTTGCAAGGCACCAATGCCCGGACCATCCTTCTCATTGATAAAGCTGGTCAACTCATCACTTCTTGTGGTGATACGACAAGTCTTGATACATCATCATTCGCAACGCTTTCTGCAGCAGACTTTGCAGCAACCAGCCAGTTAGCTTCATTGATTGGCGAGAAGGAATTCTCCACGCTTTTTCACCAGGGTGAAAAAGAGAACCTATATGTATGCCTTATTGCTAACCGTGTTATTCTTGCCGTGGTATTTGATCAACGAACCACGCTCGGCTTAATAAGAGTGAAAACAAAGAATAGTGCAGCTGAGCTTGAAAAGATCTTCAGTGAAATCTTTAGTAAGCTTGAAAAAGAAGGTGGACCCTCAGACGGAATAGATAATGATTTTACCAAGGCGGCTGAAGAAGAACTGGATAAACTTTTCGGATTTTAGGATGCACAGATTGGATTTTGGAGCTTGGAATTTGAGATTTAATCTATTATGGCATTGATCAATTATGCATCAAGGGAAATAAATGCAAAAATAGTTTACTATGGTGCAGGACTTGGCGGTAAAACCACTAACATTAAATACATATATACGAAGCTGAACCCTTCAGTTAAAGGAAAGTTGATTAGTCTTGCAACTGAGCTTGACCGAACACTTTTTTTCGATTTTTTACCCGTAGATCTTGGTACGATCCGTGGTTTTAAAACCAGGTTCCATCTTTACACTGTCCCGGGTCAGGTATTTTACAATGCTTCGCGAAAGCTTATCCTCAGGGGGGTTGATGGGATAATATTTGTCGCGGATTCACAGATTGAGCGTTTTGACGAAAATATTGAATCGTTTGATAATATGATGGATAACTTAAAAACTTATAACCTATCATTGGAAAAAATACCCTTGATTATTCAATATAATAAAAGGGATTTACCTAACATAACATCAGTTGAGGAGTTGCAACGGGTTTTGAACCCTGACAATAAATATCCATTTTTCGAAGCCGTTGCAACTCAAGGTATTGGCGTTTTTGAATCATTGAAAGAAGTATGTAGGTATGTGCTCAAAGCACTGGCATAATGACTAACGGCAAAGAACGGATACATGTCGTCACAAAAATGCAATAGGTGTACAAAGATTATTAACCCAGGTGATCTATTCTATCGCTTGACTATAAAAATCTTTGCCGATTTTGATGGTGTCATAAATATAAAAAGCGCAAAAATAAACTTGAAAGAGGAATTTGAGAAAGCGAAATCATATCCTGAGGATCTGGTTGAAGAAGAAGTATATAAAGAATTTGATTTCGTACTGTGCCCACGATGTAAGGAGATATATTGTGCTAATCCTTTGCACCTGCCTTTGGGCGAAGAAAAAATCGACGGCAATGTTTAGGGATAAATACAGTGCTGCATCACTGCGTTCGCAGTATTACTGCGTTCGCAGTATTACTACGTTCGCAGTATTAGCTTTAGTTCGCAATTACATTCTGTCATGTTTTGGCGAGTGTAACGATCCTGCAATTTCTGCGAGTGTAACGATCCTGCGAGCCCCGAAGGGGCGATACTGCATTTAATACCATGTCTTTTATTCATCTTCATAACCACACTGAATACTCTTTGCTCGATGGCGCTATGAGGATCGATCGGCTCACAGATCTTGCGGCAAAATACAAAATGCCAGCTCTGGCCATTACTGACCACGGTAATATGTTCGGTGCTATCAAGTTTTACAAAAGCGCACATCGCCGAGGCATTAAGCCGATCATTGGGATTGAAACCTATATCGCGCCGAGGTCCAGAACGGATCGTTCAAAGAACATCCGGATACCAGAATCTTCCTTCCATTTAACCCTTTTATGCAAAGATGAGACCGGGTATAGAAACTTGATAAAACTTTCATCAGCCGCCTATATTGAGGGGTTTTATTACAAACCAAGAATTGACAAAGATCTATTAGCCAGTCTTCATAAGGGGCTCATCGGGATGTCTGGTTGCCTCAAAGGCGAGATACCATATAAGATCGGCATGGGTGATATTAAGGGCGCTAAAGCAGCGCTTCAGCAATACCAGGATATCTTTGGCAAAGGTAATTTCTATATCGAAATAATGAGATTGGGTTTGAAGAAAGAAGAGCGGGTACATACTGAATTGCTAAAACTCGCCAATGAATTTGATGCCCCCCTGGTTGCAACTAATGACTGTCACTATTTTTATCAAGATGACTATAAAGCGCATGATATACTACTGTGCATTGGTACAAAGAAAACTCTATCTGATCGGGAGCGGCTCCGTTTTGAAACCCATCATGCTTATTTCCGGACACCAGAAGAAATGTCTAAACTCTTTGATGATTTGCCTGAAGCAATCACCAATACCCAACTCATTGCTGAAAAATGTAATCTAATGATTGATACTTCGGGCAAAGATGTTAAACTGCCGATTTTTCCAAGACCCCGAAATTTTGAAACAGACTTTGATTACTTGAAATATCTAACGTTTAAAGGCATAAGGCATAGATTTGACCGGATAACCCAGGGGATCGAAGACCGCCTGAATTATGAATTGCGGATAATCAAGAAAACGGGTTTGTCAGGATATTTCCTTATTGTGCGTGAGATTATACAGTTTGCTCGGGAAAAAGGTATCCCGGTTGGGCCTGGTCGGGGTTCAGCAGTGGGCAGTCTAGCACTGTACTCCCTTGGCATAGCTAATGTAGATCCTTTAAAATACAACCTGATTTTTGAAAGGTTTTTAAACCCTGACCGACTTAGCTTACCTGATATTGATTCTGATTTTGGTGATGCAAGGAGAGATGAGGTTATTGACTTTATTAAAAAACGATATGGCGAAAAGAACGTAACCCAAGTCATTACCTTTGGTACTATGCAGGCACGAGCTGTGCTTAGAGATGTCGCTAGGGTTATGGGTATACCTTATGGTGAAATCGACCGCATTGCTAAACTTATTCCATTTCATAAAGGCATTGATGACGCGATAAATGAAGTCAAGGAACTCAAGACCCTTATTGAATCCAAGGAAGAGTACAAAGAGCTGATAAGTATCGCCAAGAAACTGGAAGGTCTTGCCCGGCATCCAGCTACGCATGCTGCTGGCGTTGTAATTACGCCTAAAGAACTTGTTGAGTATGTGCCATTGTATAAAAGTCCCGAAAAAAAGGAAATTTCTACCCAGTATGCAAAGAATTCACTTGAAGATATCGGCATTCTTAAAATGGATATCCTTGGTTTAAGAACCCTTACTGTTATTGATGACACACTCAAGTTGATTGGTCGGCAGGTCAGTGATATTCCAATCTATGATAAGGATACGTATGGTCTGCTCAAGCAGGGCGAGACCGTTGGTGTATTTCAACTTGAGAGCCAGGGCATGCAGGAGATCCTTAAGTCTTTCAAACCCGAGAACTTTGAGGACTTGATAGCTGTTATTGCTTTATATCGGCCCGGCCCCATGGGTAATATCCAAAAAATGGTTGAGAATAAAACAAATCCGAAAAGGATTTCATACCTTCATCCTCTATTAGAACCGATTCTAAAGGAAACCTACGGTATGATTGTATACCAGGAGCAGGTTATGCAGATTGCTTCCGTGGTTGCTGGTTTTACAATGGCTGAGGCTGATACGCTACGCCGAGCAATGGGTAAGAAAATCCCGGAACTCATGGATGAAACAAGAGAGAAATTCATTTCTGGCGCCCAGCAAAAAGGTCTTGCATCCAATATTGCTGAGACTATCTTTAATAAAGTTGCCCCGTTTGCTGGTTATGGTTTTAATAAATCCCATGCTGCTGCTTATGCGACATTGGCAAATCAAACGGCTTATCTTAAATGTCATTTTAAGCAAGAATTCATGATATCATCACTTAATAGTGAGATAAGCGATACCAAACGATTGTGGATTCTTATTAGAGAATCACGCAGAATGGGTATTAAAATATTGAACCCGGATATTAATAAGAGCGACTATGAATTTAAAAAGGAAGGCGATAATATCAGTTATGGCCTTGGTGCTCTGAAAAATCTTGGCAAACCAATAGTCGAATCAATAATAAAGCAAAGAAAAAGGAATTTATTCAAGTCATTTTTTGATTTCCAGGCTCGGACCATGGGTCTCAACCGGAAATCTTTAGAATCGTTAATAAAATCAGGTGCTTTTCAGACATTGAACAAGGATATTGATAAGCTGCTTAAACTCCTGAAACCCGGAGCCAGGGATATTGGTACGCAAGCTGGTCTTTTTGATGATTGCAATGGAGAACTGAATAATATTGAGGATGAACAGTCTAATAAAACAGAGGACAATATCTCTTTCCAAAAAGAGGCTTTTGGTTTTTATTTCTCAAAACACCCCTTAGAGAATTTCAAAGAAGAATTTGTTGTGCTCGGTCTAACGTCTATAAGCAACCTCACTAGTGCAAAAAACGGAGATTATATTACTATCGGTGGTTTACTCAATTCGAAAAAGGTTAAGAAAGACAAAAAAGGCCGAAATTACGCGATTATTAATCTCGAAGACTTTGGTGGTTCAATTGATGTTTTTGTCTTTTCAGATAACTTTGATAGATATTCGCAGTTTTTAAAAGTTGACACGCCTTTGATAATCAAAGGCAGGATTTCTGGAGACGAAGATAGAAGAAGTATCAGGGCGGCTGATATCCTGCTATTGAAAAATGCAAGGGATTACTATAAGAAGATTTTTATCAATTTCAATACTTCTGATCTTCCTGGTGAGGATTTAGATCAGTTACATGAAATAATTAGCAATAATGAGGGAGAATGTGAGGTTTGGTTTAAACTAAATGGTACTAAGGATTGTCGAAAATTCAGGTCGCGTACTATGAAAATCAATCCAGATCCAGATGTTCTTAATAAGATAAAGGGTATTGTTGGTGATATGGGAGTACGGATCTACGGCAGGATATGAAAAGGAGAAAAGCAAGGAGGTCGAATGACAATAATCTTTTTGTTGTTGAGTTTATATTATATTGATCAACCTTTTTTAGATATTCCTGATCATGGGGAATTCAGTCTTCAACTACGTTTTGGTCCAGGCGGTGAAATATTGGGGTTTTTTAATGTTGGAGTCTTGGACAGATTCGGGTTTGGTGTAAGCTATGGAGCCTCAAACCTGATCGGTGTTGGAGATCCTGATTTCTATGAAATCCCTGGTGTCCAGTTGAGGGTTGTTGTTATTGAACAAGGATTTGCTGCACCTGGGATCATATTTGGTTTTGATAATCAAGGGTATGGCCCATATACTGAACCAAGGTACTATACTATGTCTAAAGGAGTGTATTGTCAGACAGGAAAGATGCTTTTGCTTTCCAATATAAAGGTTGTCCCGAGTTTAGGCTGCAACTATTGTTTTGAAGGTGATAATAGGTTCGATATGTTTGCGGGACTCCAAATTCAGTTTGGTTCTAGTTCTGCTCTTGTATTTGATTATTCACCGAATTTCAATGATGATTTAGACCAAAATAAGGGGAATATGAATGTCGCTCTGAAATTCATATTCTATGATGATCTATTTTTTGAATTCGCCTTGCGTGATCTCTTTGATAATGGTCTTTCTGGAGAAGATCAGCAATTTAATAGGATGATTCGGCTTGGCTATAAGCAGATGTTCTGACAATGTTTCACGTGAAACATACCAAGGTTTTCCATACAAATACACAATTATTAGTCCAAACCTTAGTTTTTCAGGTAGTGTGGACAGAAATCCATTAATTTAAGGAGGTTATTATGGTAAAAGAACTCACAGATACGAATTTTCATCAGGAAGTTGATAAGTCAGATATTCCTTATTTGGTTGATTTTTGGGCGATATGGTGTGGGCCTTGTTCAATGGTTTCTTCAATCATGGAGGAGATCTTACGGGAATTTGAAGGGAAACTCAAGGTCGGTAAGGTTAATGTTGATAACGAAATAAAGACGGCAAATGAGTATGGAATTCAGAATATCCCAACAATAATGATATTTAAACAAGGTAAAGAAGCAGAGCGCATTATCGGTGCTGTTCCCAAAGATCATATTGTAAAAAAACTAAAAAAATATCTTGAGTAAATAACAGGAGGTATAATGGTTAAAAATCTATTAATAGCAGTATTTATTTGTTTATTGATCTTTTGTACTTGTTCTCCAAAAGATCAAACACAAACTCGAACAGATAGTAATGATTTTACCCTTACATCACTCGATGGAGAGGAAATAACTTTATCAAAGCTAAAAGGCAGTGTTGTGCTTATTGATTTTTGGTCAACGCGCTGTCCACCGTGTATGCGTAGTATACCTGTTTTCGTGAAACTCTATAACAAATTTCATCCCCGGAATTTTATTGTTCTTGGCATTGGTTTCGACGATAAAACGATTTTGGAAAAAACCAGGGATGAATTAAAAATAACATACCCAGTACTTATCGGAAATAAAGAAGTTGGTAAGGCATATAATGTCCAATACATACCAACAATTGTAATCATTGATAAAAAAGGTAAAGTGAGAAAAAGGCAGGTTGGGTTTGCTCCTGAGCTAGAAGCCGGGTTTGAGGCGCTTATTGACTCACTTCTGAACGAATAGGACCCCTTTATTGCAAAAGAGCACAAAACTGCTTTTTGGAGGTTTAATTGATAAAACTCACTTTGAATAAAGGGATACAATTCATTGCCGAGGATGAACACAACCATAAAATAGTTGTTGATACTAATAAAGATCTTGGAGGTTTTGATCAGGGGTTTCGACCTATGGATTTGTTTCTTGTTGCCCAGGCCGGATGTATGGGTATGGATATCGCCTATATTCTCAAGAAAAAAGGAGGGAGAATCGACAAATTTGAAATATTTATACAAGGACAAAGAGCACAAAAGCATCCAAAAAGATATGAAAAGATAATTGTAAAATTTATGTGTGAGGGGGATTATAAACGCCAAGATCTCATACGTTCATTTGAGCTCTCCCGAGACAAATACTGCGGAGTAACTGCGACATTAAAGGACTGCCCTGAATTCGAGTTTATAATTTAACTAATTTATTTTAACTTAATAACCTTTGTTAATATAAATTCGTTATTTCTGTTTAGCATACAGAAATAGGTTCCAGCTGGCAGGTTTTCGCCAGAGTCATCAGTGCCATCCCAGACTACAGAAGTAGGTACTAAACAGTAATCACTAGGCACTGGAATACATTTAACTAACCTACCCGTAGCGTTGTAAATCATTAGTTCTTTGCCCTTTGCACTACTTGTCCCGTAGGATGAATGTGTTATCCTATCGGGATGCGCTTTGCCAAATCTGATATTAGTCTTATTTTTAAAAGGATTTGGCAAAATGCTCAGTTGCGATTGAAGGTTAGTTACTTTTTTCTCAAGGACTCCAACCGGATAGTCAAAGTCGGCAAAATAAATATCGTACGGAGGATTTTCGCCCTGGGTCCAGATGACAAAAGAAGCGCAACAGCTTGGATACCTCACTTGTTCGTCGATATTAAACGATGATCTAACAGTTCCTTCTGACCAACCAGTCATCATGTAGAAGAGACTGAAACAGATATCTTCAAAACCAGCTGAGTCTTCATACCAGAACAAATAACTGTATGTGAAACCGAGTGTAGAAACCCCAGGGTATGTTGAAAGTCCAGATGTTGCATACCCGCCACCTGGGTTGCCGCCGTAAAAGAATATCTCAAGATTACCTGATATACTATCTTCCCAGCATGCAGATATTGAATCTTCACCGTGGCAAAAATCAAGTGATGAATGACGCATTGGCTGATAACTCGCCCAAACTTGAGTCTGTGACCAGGTACTGTCTTCTAAATATTTGGAGTGTATCTGGTATGGCGAATAAGAACCCGGGTCATTACAGTCCCAGAGTGCATAGACTCGATGATTCGGTTGAAAAATACTTATCGAAGGAAAAGAGTATGTGGCTTCGGCTGTACCATAGTCGCTTAGTCTAAAAGTATCGCCGAGCGCGCCAGCTTGGCAAGTTCGGTAATAGATTTGATTGTAACCAGCAATATCTTCGATCCATACGATATGGGCTTTCACTGCTGTGTCTACGACAATATCAGGCAAAATTGAATTAGTCGGAGATTCGCTGATATTAATGGGCGGCGAATAATCATCAAGACAGTCATAATAGATTTCATAATTGCCTGCTACGGTATCAGGAGACTGCCAGACAATATGCCGGAATCCATATAAATCAACATCAATACCAGGATATGTGCCAATGTCTAGGAAAGCCGGTATTGTCCACGTCATGCCATGATCAGTTGTAAAGGTATAAAGAACACTATCTAAAGAATGATAGACCACATGTATTGAATCACCTGGCATTGCAAAATCAGACGACGCGATCTTATGACTGTTATTAAAAGCCGTTGCGTCAAATGAATGTGAAGAACTCACATAGGTATAATTGTATTGGCAAAATCCCAGCATCCAGGAAAGAAATATGCAAAAAACCAACCTTTGTTCAAACTTCATATTTCACCTCCAGTAAATTATACTGTTTCTTAAATTTTTGTCAAAGGACGAACAGAAATCCACCTCATGTTCTGTAGGCAGCAGGTATGATTCTGTCGAACCGGGTTTTTATTTTTAATGCGTTTTTATTATCTTTTAAATCGAAGCATGTTCGCGTGAAGTTACGCACTTCATGTGCTAATTCTGTTAAAATGATTCTCCTTGTACTTTCAGACCAGTTGTCGTACATTTTACTGAAAGGTTCACCTCGAACCAGCGCAAATGCCTGCAAATATCTGTTGCGTGCAAAAATCCATTCATCGACACGCTGAAGCGCTTTGGCCTCGGTAATAGCTATTTTAAAATTGGTGTAATCTGTTATTACGTAAAACCCTTGGTTGACAATACATTTCACTCCAGCATATGATGTGATAACCATGAGGTATTTCGGCATTTTTAAGGCACGTCTAATACCTACTAAGAAATGTGAAAGGCGACTTGACTGAGCTTTAGATCTCGACCAAAAATTATGGAGAATGTCGTTGACCGCAGTAGATTTTCCAGGTTCACCAATTTTACGAACCAGATGAATCAATAATGCTTTTTCTTTTGGTTTCAATTTCACGTTTATATTCTTGTGATTCCTATAGATCGTTAATTTACCAATGAACTTTATGTAATACACTGGCATTTCTTTGTTGAAAATCGGTAGTTGCAGCATTGATTTTGACAAG
This sequence comes from bacterium, assembly GCA_049647125.1. Classification (GTDB taxonomy): domain Bacteria; phylum Hydrothermota; class Tepidihabitantia; order SM23-42; family SM23-42; genus JAUVZL01. The sequence goes on from JBARXC010000163.1 coordinate 54,823, forward strand.
CCTGTTTTCTTGCCTTTTTTCAAAAGTATAAGCACGGGGTTGGGATAAAAAACTGTACAGCGATGGAAGAATCCCAACAGTCCCTTTTTTTGCGCGTAAGTGATCGCTTCACCATATTCTTTTGTGGTCGATCTGGTGTGGGCTTTGTCCAATTGACTCATGATATGGAATACTGGGAATTTTTGTATTTCCTTATCGAATTTGATCTTGCCCAAAAGAAATTTGATTGCCAGAGCCTCCCTTCTCACACAATATTTTTCCAGAAGCGGCAGAGATTTTTTAAGAATTGTCTCAGCTTCTTTGTTGTTCCCCAATACTTTTTGAATAGCCGCAAGACATGTTGATGTTGTATAAATATAGTTACGAAACTGCTGCTTTTTAGATTTCTCAAGACAGCTTAATAGACACTGGGTTGCCTTTTCGATTTTACCCTGACCGAGGTGTGATAGAGCTTTGATTAGTAAATATGTTTCATATTGTGCATCGTCGGGTTTCAAATGAAGATTCTTTAAGTACCGGCTGATAGTATCGCGGTATCTCCCAGAAATAACCGCAGCCAGGCCTGTTTTTAGAAGCAGATTCTTCTGCTTATCCTTTTTTCCTCCCATGCGTAATGCTATAGAGTAGAATTGTAAGGCACTGTGATAATCACACGTGAAGGTCATCAAGTCACCGACTAACGTATAGCTTGTGATATTTGGTATTGAGTGAAGTCTTCTCTTGCATTTCTGTACGTAGATTCGCGTTTGCTTGATGTGAAGCAGTCCGGCGTGAGCAGTACCGGCAAGAAAATCGAGAACAAAGTTGAGAACAGGGTCACGAAGTTTCCCCATTCGATCAACTAACAATCTATGTAGTTTTATTTCTTCACCAGGTGTTCGCATCCAATGTAGGCTCAGGCATTCCAGTACACCAGCCAGGATTGAAGAGTAGAAATATTCTTTGTCCTCAAATGTCTTACGTAATTTTTTTAGCTTTTGATAAAGAACTAATTTTGATGTTGATATAAACTCGGCATCGAGTTTATCCAGTTTTCTTCTGGGCGAAAGAAGTCTGTAGGGTATTTTTGTTAATATATTCTCATACTTTGCTGGAAACGATGGCAGATCATTTAATATGTTTGCCGCCTTTTTTAAAACGCTATTATCTTTGCTGCTTTTAAGGAGTATCTTGACTTGTTCAATTACCTGTTTTCCTTCAGTTGTCAAAGGTCCAAAAGGCGAAAACGGCGTAACTGGTGACCTCCTGATATAGTTATACCTCTTCCATATTTCATAAATGCCTTTCAATGAAATAAAAATCTGCTTTTTTCCAAGAACCTCTTGAGCTTGACGGAGTGTCACTGACGGATTATATTCTCTAGCCAATATTACTTCTTTCTCAATAGACCTTGAATATCTGTTCCATGGTTTTTTATAGAACGTCTGTTTACAGCTGCTCTGATACTCGGTCTTGTACCACCTGATCCAATGATACAAAGTCACATAGTGTATGCCGTATCGTCGGGCAACTTGCTTTAGGGTTCCGCCTTCATTGTAGTCTTCAACAGCTTTAATCCGTGTTCTGTAAGTTCTTCGCATTTTAGCGCTCTGCAGAAACATAGTACAATATTTTGCTTTCTATGTCAAGGTCTTGATGCTACGTCGGGAAAGTCTTGATAATAAACGGTTTGGCTCTTCTTTTATCTTGAAAAGAAGACATAGTTGAGAGTAAAATATAGCGTGTTAGAAAACGTACCTTTTGAGAGACTTAAACATCGAACGCAGGCACCAGTGTTTAGTTATCTTAATCAATATCCTGAAAAGGTTGATATTGTCCAGCGCTTCTGGGTGTTCAATGGGTTTCAATAGTAATATAATGAAAAGAGAAATAAAGGAGGTGTCCGAAATACGAAATATGTAGGATTTTTTTGAGGAGTAAAACAAGGAGGTGCTTATGAATATGCTGTTTGTGATAATAGGGTTGATTACACAACCCTGGTGGTTGAGCAAAATAACTACTAACCTCAATGAACAACTTCTTAACGCAAAATCCGACCAGATGATTTCCTGTATTATAATAATGCAAGAATCTTATCCTTATGCTGAACTTGAAAACTACTCAGTACGTGAAAAGATTGTGGTTTATCAGAAGATTGCGCACCAAAGTCAAAAAGACTTAATTGACTGGTTAAGAAAAATACCTGATGGCGCGCGCATTGGTAATCAATACTGGGTCTTTAATGGTTTTTACATTGAGGCAAAGCCTGAAGTTATTGAGAAGATTGCTCAAAGGTCAGATGTTAAATGGATTTCGCATAATGGTGAGGTCCATATCATTGCCGAACCCGGTTTTGAGCCGGCGATATCGACCCGGGCAATTGAGTGGAATATCCAGAAAGTAATGGCAGATTCATGCTGGAATGCAGGATTTACTGGTCAAGGCATCATTATCGGAATGTGCGATACTGGTGTTGATTACGAGCATCCTGCACTTGCCGGAAAATGGACAGGCTATTGGCTTGACGTGATAAACGGACAGCCCCTTCCGTACGATGATATGACTGGAACCTGGCACGGTACTCACTGCATGGGCACAATACTCGGGGGAGATGGTTTCGGGTCATTTACTGAAGATATCGGTGTTGCACCTGATGCTCAATACGTGGCCGCCAAGATGCTCAATTCATCTGGTTCTGGTACCTATGACCAATGTGCCCAAGGGCTCCAGTTTATGGCGGATCTTAAGGATTCTGTGGATATAAAAGCGGTCTCTAATTCCTGGGCTGGTTCTAATGCCGCGGATACTTTCTTCTATCCAGTTATGCGTACCTATATCTCGATTGCTATTGTTCCGGTATTTGCCAATGCGAATAATGGTCCTGCCCCAGGTACTGTAGGTTGTCCAGGTAGTTATTCAAATAATATTGGTGTGGGTGCAACAGATTCTAATGATGATATTGCTAACCTTTCTTCACGGGGTCCAGCCCCAGATCAACCACCATTCAATGATCCATCAACCTGGCTTAGAGATGACTGGAATTTAATTAAACCGCAGATATCTGCTCCTGGTGTTAATATTAATTCAGCAAAGGGTGATGGTAGTGGTGGATATCATACACTAAATGGAACATCAATGGCAACTCCCCATGTTGCGGGTGCAGTTGCTATTCTCTGTCAGAAAAATCCCACCCTCACTCCTGAGATGTTGTACAATATTCTCCTCGATAATGTGGATGAACCGTCCCAGGGTTCGCCGTACCCGAATAATGATTATGGCTGGGGTAGGCTCAATATCTGGCAGGCTCTTAATGGCACGCCGACCATGAATCAACCATGGGTTGCCGTGATCGATAAGACCATTGATGACATTAATCCAGGCGAGACCGGACAAATGACCGTGACGGTAAAGAACCTCGGCGGTGCTGATGCATATAATACCACAGGCACCCTTGAATCATTTGACAATTATATTTCGATTAGCAATGGTACCTATGTATTTGGTGACCTTGCACCAGATGATACGGCATCGAACAACAGTAGTCCTTTTTTATTTACCGCTCACTCATCAACTCCTGAAGGATATTTAGCAAAACTCGGCTTTATAATTCACGCCGATGGTGATAGCGCTGACTTCAATGATACGGTATACTATACTATTCAAATTGGCACACCGCCACCACCTTATGTTATTTATGAAGATGATTTTGAATATGGTAGCGGTCTTGATAGCTTTACTGTTTACTGGGAACCAACTGGGAACTGGCATCGTACCACTGTCGAGTCTCATTCACCTACTCATTCTGCCTACAGCGGTACGGTCAGTGATAATGCATATACGCTCACCCTGAGGAACGCAGTGGATCTCAGCTCCTTTCCCCGACCTAAGCTGAGTGTCTGGTACATGTATGATTTTGAGAGTGGTATATTTATGGATGAAGCATCGATTCAGATGTCCACAGATGGAGGATCGAGCTGGAGTACGATCTGGGAATATGATTGGCTAAGTGGTGATGCGCAACCATGGACTGAAGATAATTTTTCCTTGACGCCGAGTAATAATGTGAAAATTCGTTTTTTGATTGATGGCTATGAATTCTTCCAGGATTATACTGATTGGTACATTGATGACTTTAAGATTTACACCCCAACGGATAATGAACCACCTTATTTTACCAACACCACAATTTGGCCAGATACAAATTTAACCGGTCCATTTCCAGTCTATTCAATGATTACCGATGCGAGTGGCATTGATTCTGCATATCTAAATTACCGGGTAAATTCTGGTTCGTGGCAGCAGCTTGTTATGAACCCTCAAGGAGATGATATGTATGCTGCGACTATCCCACAGCAGAATATGGATGACACTATTGACTATTACCTCTGGGCACGGGACCTGTGGATTGAGCCGAATACTGGAGCTGATCCAGTTGGTGCTCCGGGTGAAGCGTATTATTCTTTTACCATCGGGATCATAGGCGTTCTTGAAGATGATCTATCATTGATTAGCTTCTTACCATTAATGTCAAATCCAACAAAAGGAAAGGTAAAGGTAAAGTTCACAGTACCAAAGAAAATGAACGTATCCCTTGTTGTATATGATGTGGCCGGCAGGAAAGTTCGTCAACTTATCCAGGGACAAGTGCAGGGGGGTGAACACCAGGTTGTGTGGAACAGAAAAGACGATCAGCGTAGAGAAATCGCTGCGGGGATTTATTTCTTATCATTTTCAGTTGACGAAAGCGCTGGGTTCAACAAGATAGAGAAATTCATATTGCTAAAGTAGTTTACGCATACGTATCTTATTGAACA
>JBARXC010000164.1:0-1525 GCA_049647125.1 bacterium
TGCCAAAGTCGAGACAATACACTTCCCGCATCGCCACCTCCTCACCTGTGAGGGGCTGAGCGCGAGCGAGATTAATTTTCTTCTCGACCTCGCCGACAAAGCCGCCGACGCCAATCGTCAAGCGGGAAGAAAGCGCGATGTTCTGCGCGGGCGCACCCTTATCAATCTGTTCTTCGAGGCCTCGACAAGAACGCAGGCCTCCTTCGAACTTGCCGGCAAACGCCTGTGTGCCGACGTCTTGAATATGAACGTCTCCACGTCGTCTGTCCAAAAGGGCGAGACGCTGCTTGACACGGCCATGACACTCAACGCCATGCGCCCCGACATTATCGTCGTACGTCATCACTCTGCTGGCGCCGTAGAGCTCCTGTCGCAGAAGGTTGATTGCTCGGTAGTCAATGCCGGGGACGGCGCGCACCAACACCCCACGCAAGCACTGCTCGATGCGCTCACCATTCGCCGAGCGAAAGGTCGTATCTCTGGACTACTGGTCGCCATCTGTGGCGACATCCTCCACAGCCGTGTCGCACGTTCCAACATTAACGTGCTGAATGCGCTCGGAGCGCGCGTGCGCATCATCGCGCCCTCCACCCTTCTGCCGGCGGCATCGGAGCGCCTCGGCGCGGAGGTATTTACCGACATGTGGAAAGGCGTCGAGGGCGCCGACGTCATTATGATGCTGCGCCTCCAGCGCGAGCGCATGCAGGGTTCCTATGTCCCCTCGACGCGCGAATACTTCCACTTCTTCGGCCTCGACGATGAAAAGCTTGCCCGTGCCAAACCGGATGCGCTCATCATGCACCCCGGGCCTATGAACCGCGGCGTGGAAATTGCCTCGACCGTCGCAGACCACTCGCGCAGCGTCATTCACGATCAAGTAGAAATGGGCGTCGCCGTACGCATGGCCGTGCTTGAAGCGCTCGCTCGGAACCTTCCCCAATGATGAATGTCGGCACCATAACCCCGCGCAGCTCAGTGAACGGTCGGGCGCACATCGGATCCACGGCATTCATAAACGCGCGCCTTGTCGATCCGTCCTCGAACCGCGACGAACCTGGGGGGATCCTGATCAAGGATGGTGTGATCGCCGACATTGGGCCCCACTTGCGTCGCAACGCACCTGAAAGCGTTGAGGTTGTCGACTGCAAAGGCCACGTTCTGGCCCCCGGACTGATTGACACGCAAGTATTCACTGGCGAGCCCGGAAACGAGCACCGCGAGACCTTAACGACGGCGAGCCATGCCGCCGCCGTGGGCGGCGTGACCACAATTGTCGTAATGCCCGACACGAACCCGGTCATTGATCAGGTCGCACTCGTGGACTTCATCCAACGCCGCGCACGCGACAACGCCATTGTTCACGTCCACACGATGGCGGCCATGACAAAGGGGCTCAGGGGCGAAGAGATAACGGAGATCGGCTTGTTAAGACGGGCCGGGGCGATAGCCTTCTCTAACGGCAAGTCCAGTATTGCCAACACTCGCGTGATGCGCAATGCCCTGCTCTACGGCCGCGACTTCGATG
>JBARXC010000165.1:0-11776 GCA_049647125.1 bacterium
TTTTGAATCATTCCATTCGAAGAATCCATTCCATCCCGCACCCCGCACTTTATTATTTGACGGGTGGTTTACTGCAACAGAATTTATACTACGTAGCAAAAAGTGCGAGGGTGCGTGGATCATTTCCATACGAAGTATCTCTTCTATGCTTAGCATCATTTCTCCCTACTCTCTACTCCTTACGCTTTATGACTCTTACTTTACTTATCTTCCTTCTCGTTCCTTCCAGGATCTTGAACTTAAGATTCTTATATTCGATCTCATCCCCCACCTTTGGTATACGGTCGGCATTTCTGAGGATCAAACCGCTAACCGTAGTCACATCATCTTCTTCGTCTACGGCTACGTTAAAATATTCAGAAAAATCATCAATCTCCATGCGCGTATTGACGATATAATCATGTTCTGATAACTTTTCGACAAAAGGCTTCTGTCTTTCATCCAACTCATCCTCTATCTCACCGACTATTTCCTCAATAAGATCCTCTAGCGTAATTATACCTGACACCCCACCAAACTCATCTATTACAACCCCAACCGAAAGTCTGAGTTTCTGCAACTCTAAAAAAGTATCGAGAGCGGACCGATCTTCGTATACGAAATGAGGAAAGCGCACAAACTCAACGACTGGATTATCCTGATATTTGTTCCAGAAGGTAAAGATATCCTTAATAAAAAGTATACCTACAACCTGATCCATATTCTCGAAGTATACAGGGTAGCGCGAATAATGATTATGTCTGTACGAAACGATGACTTCGTTCAAGGTTTGGTTGTAAGCAAATGCAACTACCTCGTTAACTGGCACCATTATCCTATTGACTGTCCGTTTTTTCATGGACAGTATTTCCTCAACCATCCGCCGTTCTATCTTGGATATCTTCGTCAGATCCAAAGTTCTTTTTTTGGTCATTTCCTAGTGTTGGTGTTTGAAAATCAACTATTTGGTAAGATTAAAATCGCCAAATTGCTCTGGTTTAGTATTTCTTAGACGATGTTTCAACTGAGATACATTGGTATCGCCTTCAAGTACCCGACCATTTTGATCCATGACTTTGGAATCAACAAAAATCACGCTTTTCGTGCGCATGGCAAGAGCGATGGAATCCGATGGACGGGCGTCTATAATAAAAAGCCGGTTGTCACACTCAATGTATATTTTAGCGAAGTAGGTATCATCCTTCAATGTAACAACTTCTATCTTCGCGACTTTTGCCTGGAACGTATCGAGGACTATTTTTAACAAGTCGTGGGTAAGTGGTCTGGGATACTGTATTGACTCAAGTGATCTGGCAATTGCCAGCGCTTCAGGTTCCCCTATCCATATAGGTAGCGTTCGCTCGCCGAATTTTTCCCTGAGTAAAACAATATAAGAGAGATTCTGGCGATCTTCAATAACGCCATTCACAAATACTTCTAAGATCTATGCACCTTCCTCTAAAACCACTAATTTGAAGACCGCATCGATGCTTTCGCCGAGATGAACTTTAATGTCATAAATACCGGGCTGCTTTATTGACTCCTCAAGGACAATGTTTTTCTTGCTGATTTCTATACCTTCAGCACCTAATAGCTCAACCATATTCTGGGAGGTAATGCTGCCGAATGATTTCCCATCAACACCTGTTTTTATTGTTGTTTTAATTGTTGTGCTATCGATCCGTTCGGCAAGGCCCGTACTTACTTTCTTTTGTCTTTCGATTGTTTTGGAAAAACGTTTCTTATTCTTTTCCAGACCAACCAGGTTAGCTTTGGTTGCGGGCATCGCAAGTTTCCGAGGAAACAGGAAATTTCTTGCATAGCCATTCTTTACAGTAACAATATCGTATGGTTTACCTATTCTCTCAACTGCCCTGAGCAAAATTATCTTCATTACTTTGTCTCGTAGGGCAAAAGAGCCATTTCTCTAGCGCGCTTTATCGCCTGGGTCAACCTTCTTTGATGAAACGAGCATAACCGAGTAATTTTGGCACCAAGAATCTTGCCGCGTTCGTTGATGAATCCCTTGAGGAGCGACGTATCCTTGTAGTCTATTTCATCAATTTTGTTCCTACAGAATCGACATTTACCTTTTTTTCTTTTCATTTTCTTTCCTTTAAAAAACTATGTTCTCATACTAAAAAGGGGTATCAATATCTTCGGTACCTTCCTTCATTGCACTTTCGCTCTCACCCGGTATCGTACCTTCACCTTCATCCGTGGTTGTGTCCTTTGGTGGTATATCTAAAAATTGAATACGCCGGGCGACAACCTCGGTTGCCGACCGTTTATCACCTTGATTTGTTTCCCATTGACGCGACCTTAAGCTACCATCGATGAGAACTGCACTGCCTTTCTTAAGATAATCGTTGGCGAGCTCGGCTTGTCTGCGCCAGGCAACAATATTAATAAAAAGTGTGTCTTCTTGCCATTCCCCTGTTTCGCGATTCTTATAGCGACGTGAACACGCAATGCGGAAGTCACAAACAGGAGCACCTTTTTGCGTGTATCTTAATTCCGGATCGGCAACCAGTCTACCGATCAATAATACGCTGTTCAAATATCCAAGACGTAATGGATTCATTTTTTCCTTCCCTTAACAAGAAACATAAAGCGCAAAATATCATCCTTATGTTTCAATGTTTCCTTGATCTCCCTAATTGCCAATGGTTGTGCGGTGAACACGTAATTTACATAAACGCCTTCTTTAAACTTCTTGACCTCATATGCCATGGTCTTCTTTCCCAGATTATCGTACTTCACCTCTCCCTTAGCATTTATTTTTATCGCCTGCTCCACACTCTTCATTTCTTTCTCTAACTTTTCCTCATCGATATTGGGTTTAAAAATGAACATCGCTTCGTAATTATTCATGCACCATTCCCTTTCAATGCACCAAGATTTGTTATCTCCTTAGTAAATTCCGTAATAACCTTAGTAAACCGATCTCCTTCCGCCGCGGATATCCATTCAAGTCTGAGTCTCTGCTTTGAAATCCCCATATCTTCAAGAAGGTTGTGTAGAAAGGCGACCCTACGGGCAGTTTTGTAGTTACCATTTTGGTAGTGACAATCGCCAAAATGACATCCTCCAATCAACACGCCATCAGCACCATTTTTGAAAGCATGAACAATATGTTGAGGGTCTATTCGTGAAGAGCAGAAAAACCGTATGGGAATAAGATTTGCCGGGTACGTCTTCCTTGACGTACCAGCTAAGTCAGCTGCCGCTGATGTACACCATTTGCAGAAGAAACCAATAATTTTAGGCTTAAAATCGCCTTCGCTCATTTCTCCTCCAAGTACTGACGCAACCATTGCTTCAACCCCAACACAATGCTTAACTGATTTTGATCACCGTTGTTATTCATCAAATCAAAGACGCCGATTTTTTTCATAACAAGTTATACTCCTTTAAAATTTCATATGGTGAAACCCTGTTATGTTCTAACCCTAATTTCTTTTCCTCCAAACCCAGTGCAAGCGCCATGATCTGACTGAAATAAAATATCGGAATCTCCTTGAAGTCAGGATGTGCTTTCTTCATTTTCCCCTGAAGGGCATCAAGGTTGTAATAGCACAAAGGGCATGTGGTAACCACCACATCAGCACCATTATCCTGAGCATTACGCAGGATTTTGTAGGACGCCTCAACTGCGGCGTCTGGTGAATTAACAACGAGATAGGCACCACAGCACTCAACCTTTAGCGGAAAATCAATCGGCGTGGCTCCGATTGAGCTGATGAAGTTCTCAAAGATTGTTGGCGCTTCAGGATCATCGAATTGAATCTCCTGTTCAGGTCTTAAAAGAAGACAGCCGTAATAGCAACCAACTTTCAAATCTTTTAAACTTTTTTTGACTTTGCTCCTTACAAGCTCCTCATTGTCCCTGAAAAACTCAAGCGGATGCAGGACTATTTCATTTCCATCGTACGATTCTTCAAGATGTTCGTTTATTATATCGAGCGTTTCTGTATTTTCTTTCAGCATGTAGTTTGCCCTTTTGAGCGTGTTATAGCATATTGAACAAGGGACTAAAACCTTTCCATCTTCTTGCTGTGCCTTAGCTAATATACGTAAAGGTGCAATCAATGACATGCGATTATCACGGGCGAGCATAAAGGTCGTACCGCAACAATACCAGTGCGGCAATTCAGCCAGTTCAATCCCCACTGCATTAAAACATGCATGCAAAGAAGTATTCAAAGGCTTTGCAGTGGTATATAAGGTGCATCCTGGATAATATTGTAGTTTCATCTTAGTATGTAAACTTACTAAAGGCACTCATCACCGCAAGGGGTGGTGCATCCAAGAGGAATTCCTTATCAATTTCTGGCACGTCAATCAAACCTTCTTTGGCACGCAAGTGAATAGTCCTTACAGCCTCCATCAACCTTGGGATATCAACGCCTCGTGGACATCTTGCCTGACAGACCAGACATGCGGCACAGAACCAGGGCCCCTGCGCCTTTAAGAGCTCCTCTTTCAAACCAAGCTGCATAAACCTGATGACTTGATTAGGCGTCACATCCATGAACTCGGCAAACGGACAGCCAGCTGTACACCTACCACATTGATAGCAATCAGACAATTTCTGGTCGCTTATCTCCTCAATTCTTCTTGTAAGGTCTTTGTCTGCCAATATTTTATTCATAATGCGTTATTATATATAAAATACTCCTGAAGTCAAGGAGAAAAGAAAATAACAATATTAGAACACGTCCACGGTCATTATTCAACAGTCTTGACGAATTCCAAAAACTGAATAGAATAGAGTACGGGAATCAAAAATACACGAAATTACGTAAGATTCGTGCAAACCACAAAAGGAGAATATCATGCTATATGAATCTTTAACGATGAGACATTTATTTGTATCCATAGCCTTTATAATCGGCGGTCTGATCATTGGTATTATCGTCGAGAAAATTATCCTGGTCAAGCTCAAAAAATTTGCTATGCGAACAAGCTGGAAAGGCGATGAACTCATTATCGCAGCAACCAGAGGGGTAGCGATATTCTGGTGTGCCCTGGCTGGTATCTATGTTGCTTTGCTCAACTTACCTTTCCAACCAAATGTCCTTTCAATCATTCAGAAAATCATCCTCGTCGCTATTATTGTCTCGGCAACTACTGTGATTGCCAAGATCGCGGTCGGTCTCATTAAACTGCATAGTAAAAAGACCGCGGCTCTACCGTCCGCTTCATTATTCGTCAATATCACGAGAATATTAATTTTTTCCATTGGCGTGCTCATCATACTTCAATCAGTCGGCATTTCAATCACACCACTCGTCACTGCCCTTGGTATTGGTGGACTTGCTGTTGCTCTGGCTTTACAGCCTACCCTGTCTAACCTGTTTGCAGGAATACAGATTATCATATCAAAACAGGTTGAAGTCGGTGACTATGTGCAACTCGACTCAGGTCAAAAAGGCTATGTGACCGATGTTTCCTGGCGAAACACAAAGATTAGAGAACTACCTAACAATTTGATAGTCGTTCCAAATTCTAAATTAGCTGCTTCTATTGTTACGAACTTTCACCAACCTCAAAAAGAGATGTCGGTAATCGTACAGTGTGGTGTAAGCTATGATAGTGATTTGGACAATGTTGAGAAAATCACGATCGACGTTGCCAAAAAGATCTTGCACAAAATCCAGGGTGGGCAGACTGAATTTGAACCATTTATTCGCTATCATACATTTGGGGATTCAAGCATTGATTTCAGTGTGATTCTACGCGTCAAGGAATTTGTTAACAAATATTTAATTGAACACGAGTTCATTAAGGCACTCCATAAGCGCTATAAGAAAGAAGGTATTAACATCCCTTTCCCGATCCGAACTGTGTATATGGAAAAGAATAAATAGAAAAAAACGCTTTCACGCAGAAAAGACGTGGCTACGTCGAAAAACCCGTGATTTTGTAAAGCTCTATTCCAACCCGTAAACCTGTCTCGGCGCAAGGTATTGCGGAAATCTATCTATTAAAGCCGAGCGGACAAGGTAGCAGAAATGACATGCATCAATATACTCATCATCATGTTCAACATTATATTTCTTAGCTAAAAGAGCTGGCCCTCCTCTGACCAGAGGTCCACAGATTGGGTGTAAGTCAGCCTTATAATCTTTAACCAACATTGTCAACGGAGTCTCCCACATATTACCCATACTCAAACCCTGACAAAGATGGACATTACCATAGGAATCAAGATGAACTCTCTTTGGGTCTTTTAAATCTTCATAAGGACATTCTGTAAATTCTTCCCACCCTCTTTTAGGAAGCCCTTGCACCAACTTCTCAACTGCTCTCCCCCTAAACATGGCACCGCCGCTGATAACTGGTGTCCCTTTATCTTGTTTCGTGTTAATACCTTTTTCAACCGCAGGTTTGTCAATGCGAATCGAATTAACCGGCAGGCATAATCTTTTTGCCGCAGCTAAAACTCGTTTAGCGGGACTATCTTTTTCCTCTTCGTAGTGAAATGAATCATCACTAATACTAATATCAGATACGCCAAGTTTATAAAGAGGGTTAAGCCAAAGTTCTATGTCTTCCTCGGAAGTTGCAAAATAGGCATTAGTAACCACACCTGTTTTAAACCCCATACCACGGGCAATTTTGATCCCTTCAAGCATTAAAGGATAGAATAAAAACGGCTCGCCTCCTTCAAAATAGATTGATTCTATTGTACCAATCTTAATTGCCTCATCAAGAACTCGACGTATTTGGTTCAAACCAAAAGTACCCTTAGCATCTGGCCCACTATATACAAAACAATGGTCACATTTTAAATTGCACATATAAGTTAAAAGAATATGAATCCCCGTGAGCACAGCACGCCTCCTCTTTAAAATACAGTTCTCATTATCGCATCTAAAATTTCGCAATTGCCGCTTTTAATCGTTTACGCGTTTCATCAGAATACCAGCACTTTAAGAAAAACTTCTCTTTCTCTTTTAGTTTTGTCAAAACCTGTGCTTCAACCATTTCCACACGATTTCGTTTGATCATCGCAAAAGCATCTTGGGACAACGCACCCAACAATTTTGCCTTCTCAATTGACTTCACGAGTAATTGATCTAAAGGCAATATCTGATCTACCATACCCATTTGGAACAATTTTTCTGGTTCATAGAATTCACCCGTGTCCATTATCTCACGGGCATTTCGAAATCCGACTACTTGACGTAGAACACAATCTGTCAGATATGGTACAGGAACTCCAAGTTTAATCTCATTAAGTCCCATTTTTTTTCTACCCTCTGAAATAAATCGATAATCACAACAGAGAGCCAAAATACACCCTCCTGCTACAGCATGCCCTATTATTGCCGCTATTGTCAGTTTAGGAAATGTATATAAATTCATGCAAAGTCGATTAAATGTTTTGTAAAAGACTTGAAAATCATCTTTTGAGAGTCCAAATAATTGAGGGATATCAAAACCAATAGAGAAAAATTTTTCATTAGAACTGCTGAGAACAAGACTATACACATCAGAATCGTGTTTTACCTTCTGGATTGTCTCGGCTAACTCGTTAACGAGTTCTACATTCAACGCATTTGTGACATTTCGGTCTAATTTGACTATCGCTACATTGTTATGATGTTCTATGCGAATCATTTTTTGATTCATACTCCTTCCTCAACTTTAGCTTTAATAGTTAAATCAAATGTCTTAATATACCACTCAATCAACTCTTCATAATTTTCTGCTAGAACCATAGAATTAAGTAAATTAATATTCATAATTATTTCCCTTTTTCATTTATATTTTCCTGAAATTTGTGAGGAAATCAAGCATAATTTTCCACTAGAATCTATCATCTATGAATGTAACTCCAAAAAGCACTTCTATTTTGAGGGATCAACAAGTCTGCCAATAAACAAAACACTTCCCGAATGATTATCACGAATCACAAAAATAAATGGACGGTCTGCCCGAAATACTGTGGGCGGAGTAGGTTCTACTACAGACGTAAGCCCCTCCATAAGCACTCCTGTTGCGGCAGCTGCCTCAGTACCCTCTTCTGAAACATCCCCGAAGGCCTTGTGAACCACTTTCTTGATAAATAAGTCTGTTCCCCCGGTCATTCCTGAAAAATCAGCATCTCCAGTAAAAGCAATTGGCATACCCATATCAGCAAGTGCTGACCCCAACCGAAATTCACATGTCATGGTGAATTTAGGAAAGAATACTGTAACCTGCCGCCATGCCAAAGCATTCATCCATTCCTGGAGCCTATCTGTGTTAACAGAGTCTTCCAATTCAGTTAAACCATCTTTTTTTATAGGTAACAAGATAACCATCGACAAATCATCGCCCTTATAGGGAACTTCAAGAACCTGTAACTCATCGCTCTCAAAATATTTAAACCTATCTTCTTGATTCATCATTGGCACATCCACTGTGATCTCGGGTGTGATATAAAAGGGATTTTCCTGTGTCAGTTCTTCTTCGAACTGGTTTACCCATTCACCTTTAAAATAGATCGCATTTGTCAAAACAAGACATGTAAGGTCGTTAATTATGCCGGGTTTAATCAACTTTTGTATCTTGTCATTTGTCTTTTGCTCAACCCAAATGTTTATCTTCCTGCGCGCAGCCTCACAGTCTTTCGCAAAATCAACATGATTAAGACCCGCATCATAATGTTCCTCGGTCAGCTCAAGAAAATCCTTAAGAAGATTATAACCGGTCTGAAACCACAATGCATTTGCGATATTTAACTCAATACCCTCTTTAACATAATTTTTAAGCTGTATCTGGAGATCGTGAAATTCTGAATGCAGCTGCTCTTGTTCTAATGTGAAATGTAATACATCCGCCATTTGTTTTTCAGTAGTGCCACGCGCCCCACTAAAGGTCATGGCAAGCGCTGTAGAAATGCTGTACGGCGACAGAAAAAGATTCCCTTCTTGGGTCTTCAATTGTGCATACAGATCCAAGGCAAAAGCATTATTCCCTTTAACAAGTGCTTGTAAATCAGAGTTTTCCTGAGCGATTACAGCACTCTTCGGCAAAATAATTACCATTCCGAGTAATATCAATATAAAAAGAGAGTTTTTTTTATTGATGTACATAATTTCCTCCTTTTTGTTAACTTGAAATTTAGAAAGTTTATTCTTCAATCTGTCTTTGACTGAAACTCCGCTTGTCTGCTTCTCGGATCGCAGTAATCAAGACCTCTTCCCAACACAGTTCAAAACCGAATTCGACCATTTTCTTTACATCATATAATTCTTCACATGTCAATTTTCTACCAATCTTTTCCTGAGCAAAATACTGAGCTTCCTCAACTGAAATAGCAAATATATTTTTCATAAAATAATCTCCTTAAAAAAAGTGTTTAGTACATAGTGCTTACAATTTTAGAGTAGACCTAAACAGAAGAATACAGATACATATATTCATTAAATATATCCGTTTGAATCTGCTATAATTCGTTTGCATCTAAGTATAACGTAGTTATCTGATTCTCCCATTCTCCTAAGGTCCTATCTTTATCTAATTGTCTTTCGAGATAATCACGAAAAGATGGATCTGAAAGAAATTGTCTTGCAGTCTCCTTTAAATGGCGAGTATCTTCTTTTGTAAGTACCCACATAGAGTCTTCAACTTTTGGGTCATCTATCCCAACGTTAAACTCAGACAGTATTGCATTAAGATTATTAATGCATGAGAATTTTCCAGTCAGTTTATCCATCGCCTTTATGAAAAAACAAGAATCTTTGTCCTCATTTTCAGACCCTATCTCATAATTGTACTTCTCCCCTTCAATTTTAGTGATCATTCTATATCACTCGGGTTTCCGCATGATGAATAGATATTTAAAACCTCGTAAATAAAAATTGAATTGCTGTGCTCTACGATGCCAGATAGAAGTGTTAGAACTCTGGTTTCTCCGAGTAAGACAAACTATATCAATGGTTTCGAAATATTTACAAAGTCTTTGATACAGCTTAATCCCGACAGGTATAAATCCTGATTTTTTACGCCAATGATCCCCAATGACCCAACCCATGATTTTATTAGGTTTCAGAATTCTGTGTATTTCCTGTGCGACCTTTTCTAACTCTTCGAAAAATTTTTCTTTCTCTGCTGATATTTTACCAATACAATCAGGATGGTTTGAATATTTGACATTATCTGAATAAGGAGAATCAATGAATACAAAATCTACACTATTATTTTTTAACGGAATTTTCCTGGCATCATTCTGGATAATGTCATCGCGATATGGAACGATATCTTGGCCAATTACTTTCCGATCGAGTTCCTTTGCCACATCGATTGTCGTTCCACTTCCACACATAGGGTCAACAACTAAATCACCTGGTTTTGTGTATTTCTGTAAAAGATTCCAGATGACAAATGCCGGGGTAACACCATTAAATTTGTTATCGCCGTGCGGTTTACCACCATAATTCTGTCTCGGAAAATCCCAGAGAGTAGTAGATTCTATTATTAATGTTGGTTTCTGTTTATTTTCCCTACTCATAATACTGCGACATTACTAAATTATATGCCTCCATATGCAATCTCTCAGTCTCTGCGTCATTACACTTTTTTGCCCATGAAATCTCTGCTAAATGCACCTGAGCATAAAGTAATAATATTCTTCTTTTAACTATATCGGGCGGATATGGCTCATTTGTTTTTGGTTTATTTTCAAAAATTTCGTATTTTAGTTTTATATATTCCTGTTCTATTTGTTTTTTATTCATTTGATGCTATTTTTGATTACGTAATTTTTTAAGGTCATCGATAAACTTATCAAATTTCTTTACTTTATTACTTTCTTCAACTGCTTCTTCACTCATTACGTAACTGCCGTCGGTATCAACCTCCACAATTGCTCTCCCTTTTTTGGCAGGTTTTCTTATGCTCAAGGTTTTATCTTCATCAGGAGTTACAAAGAAAACTTTAATATGTTTTGTCACATCATCTTGTGAAAGTTTTAATTTCCAATAACCCGTCTGCGCAATTCTCTCCCTCAGAGTTACCTTACTTGAGATAACCGCGAGAATTTCAAAGTTTTCAGGAGTGTAAATAATTATATCAACATCTGGTAGATGAGAACCGAACTCTCCATAATCAATCAAGAGATTCCTTTTTACTCTATTTAGTTCTTTCGATAAATTACTAGTTTTAGTTCTCTCTAGTTTGTTACCATCTACTATTTTCAAACCTAGATTTTCCACTTCTTCTTTTATAATATGAATTACTAATTTTTCAAGATTCTTACCCTTAAAAGCCCGCCACGATTGTTCATGATCTTTATTAGGGGTAGGAAATTTTAGCCAATCTCTCTTGTGAATTTTCTTTGCTTCCTTCAATAATTTGGAGATATATCTATAAGCATCTTTTCCGTAATTTTTTCTATATTTTTCATAAAGCTTTACTAAATCATTAAACTTCATATTTTCTCCATTATAATTATATACTCAAAAGGATACGCCAATGTTTTATTGCTATTGCTGGATGATGTAAATCTGCCTGTTTTAGGATCTCTGGTTTGAGGTAATATCTTCGAGGGAATGATTCTTTTTATAATGCGATAGATTTTAAAACCGATATTTTGCATTTGTTCCACAAAAACCTCAGCATTTGTCACTGAAACACCTTTGAAGGACGTGTTACCAATTACAATACAAGCTTTGCCACCTTTTTTCAAGTATCTTCTCATTTCCAAAAAACTTTCTCTCATTTCTGAAAAATATTTAGTAACCTCATCTGCCTTACCAGTTTTCTTATTCTGTAAATTTTCAACTATTTCTTCACCAATTTT
>JBARXC010000166.1:0-99468 GCA_049647125.1 bacterium
GTCCTGTTGTTCTGCCTTTTTATCTGGAGCAATTTGCCAGGAAAAGAGTCAAATTGGGTATTAAGAGAAAGGTTTTGCTTGCTGATACAAAAGAAGGCAGGTCATATTACAAGGTTCTAAAAAAACAGGGTCTTGTTAAGACCAAATTCTTGCCTAAGGAAATTCAGCAGCGGCAGACAATATGGATCTTTGATGACAAAGTTGCTATTGTTCTTGTTTCTGTTGAGTGTCCGGTTGTATTCTTGATAGATAATAATGAAGTTGCTAGTTCTTACAAGGAATATTTCACCTTGTTGTGGAAGCGGGTTTGAACTGTCATTTATTTCAAGATACCTTTCTCTTTCAAAAACTCATAGAATTCATCATACGATTGTTTAAGATGGGGAAATGTCTTCAGTTTTTCCTGTTTTCTCTGTTCATATTCCTTGCTTTGATAAAACTCTTTGAAAATCCTATCTCGGATTTCAATCATTTCCAATGCGCTGATCTCAGGATGTTTTATAATATATTCATCAGTTGTATATTTTGATAAGTCATCAGTCAGGATAAGATTTTGTTTCTTAAGCTCTTCATAAATCGCTGACCCCGGCAAGGCAGTCAATAATCCTATGCGAATTTCATCAATAGGCATTGTTCTCAATATTTCTTTGGTTTTTTCTATATCTTCCTGTGTTTCCCACGGATAACCAATGATAATGAAAGTGCGAACAATAATTCCCATTGAATTGGTAAGCTTGAGAGCTTCGTAGGTTTGTTCAATTGTAAGTTTCTGCCCTGGTTTTACTCTGTTCAGAGTGGCCTCATTAAGGGCATCAATGCCAAAACCGATTCTGCTGCAACCTGCATCTTGCATATACTGCAATAATTCAGTATCAATATTATCGACGCGGCACATGCAGAACCAGTTTATGTTTAACTTTCTTTTTATCATTTCATTGCATAATGCGATGACCTTTTTCTTATTTAAATTGAAACTGAGATCAGCAAAATAGAAGTAGTTAGTGCCATATCTATCTTTAATTCCCTGCATTTCAGCAACAACCCTTTCAGGACTTCTGAAATACACCTTGCTACCATAAAGAAAAGGGGAGCAGCAAAAAGTGCAAGAATGAGAGCATCCTCTGGAATATAGGACCTGAGCGACATATTTTTGCTTTGATAATGGAGGATAATTAAGACCGCTTATTTTACAGTTCGTCAATATATCAGGATCCCTTATGGGATTAGGTAGAGAATCAAGATCCTTAATGCGTTCGCGAGGTTTGTTGATATGTAATTTCTTATCATAGAAAGCTAATCCTTTAATATTGTTAAAATAGGATTTTGCTGTATTGAGGGTTTGAAGTAACTCCCGAAATGTCTCTTCACCCTCGCCAATTATAATAAAATCAATAGCATCTTCTTTGACTATCTCAGGGTAGTATGATGGATGATAACCACCGAATACTGTAAGTATTTTGGAATTATGTTGCTTGATTTTCTTTGCTAATAATAATGATGCTAGATGATTGTACGTCATTACAGAGAAGCCAATAATCTGGGGTGAGAAGTCAAGGATCTCATGAAGTACTTCTTGTTCTGATCTTTGTTGTTGCTGGATGATTTTAACATCATATCCTTCTGCTTTGGCAATGGATCCAATATATTCAATGGCCAAAGGTTCTATGCTGCTATGTCTGAGGAAAGTGCCGGGTTTCCATAGGCCTGCGTTTAGTTCGATGAATGCTATCCTTCTTGTCATTGTTTTTTATGATTATGTCTTAAAAAATGTGAAAGTCAAGACTAAAAGAAATTCACTTAAGATGCAAAAAGTTCAGATAGAGAATTATATCAGCGAAGCCCGATTTGTTTAATGAGGCTGCTGAGCTGTTAGAAATAACTTTGGATTTACTTCAGGGATATAAACGAAGGGAATAATGATTGTTTTAGGGATTATGAAAAATTGTTGACGCTGGTACTTAAGATATATACAGATTGCTCGAACTCTTGAAAGACGCGATTGAGATAATAAATATGTATAAAATTGGAAAATAAAATCAGAGTGCCAAGCTGGATAAGTGTAGTATAATATTACAATTAAAATTATTTTATAAAAAGATTAAATTAGCATTTTGTTATATCTTTCTCCTCATATTTTAATTCACACAATGGCTTTTTAGTATTTTTATTTTGTCCCTCCCATAAATGCTTATATTAAATTTTATAACGTTTTCAGCATAAAAGAAGTTTTTATGAATTTATTTAAGCAATTCTTTTGAAGTAAGGTTTTTGAAATTTATAAAATGTTTTATCTACAGATAAACATTTATTTTCTCTCTGCTACAGAAAATAAAAGAGCTGGTTCGTTGACATACGATTTACGTTTGATTACAGCATACCACAGAGCATTTAGAAGTAACAGTGGCCTCTCATTTATTACATGTCCCTTGGTCAATTCTGCTATTATATTTTGTACCGCAGATTCATCATTTTTTTTGAAAGGTTTTTTAACGAACAAATTATCTATTTCGTTTAAAATTTGAGGACTGAGAGCAGGCAGCAAATAGTGGGTAGGTAATATATCAGATACAGAGGAAGTCAATAAGTCTTCAGCCTTCAATGTTGAAATGCAGAGTGATAGGCGTGCAAAAGGATGTGATAGAATTTCCTTGTTCTTGCTATCTTCTTGAGGAACTTTCTGCCTTTTGAGCGTAACGAGCCTCCCTCTAAAGCCAAATCTTACGAGTGCAAAAACATAGGCAGGTCCGACAATACGCGTGCAAACAATATCTTTTAGAATATCAGAAAAGAAAAAAAATAGCTTTGCAATATCAGGGCTAATGTTGCAATGTAGTAAGTCTAATTTAACCTCGGGTATTTCAGTGACAGATACCGCTGGGAAATTTCTTGGACGGCGATGCCATCTTGTATCAATCTTCCGCAATTCTTCAGGAAGTGGATACCTATATTGTTCAAACCACCATTTCAGAAGATCGAGTACTATTCGAATTTGTCGATATTGGCCACGCTTACCTAAACGCATTTCGTTTGTCTCTACTATTGAATGTATCATTAGCGGCCATGACCCTGCACGTAGCATATAACGAGTTGGTATCTCGTAGCATTCAATTACTCCATGATAGGCAAGGTCAAAATTCCTTTCGAGGGAATCAAAGAAACCACCGAAGATTTCATCGGTATAAACATCTTCATATTGACCGATTAACTCTTTTTGATCCTTATGGAGAGGACGATATGTTTCTCCACCAATCCCTACTCTCCCAGGTTTTCTCCCGTAGACATACTTTCTTGCCCCCCTCAAACAATATGCCATATCAAGTATGACGTTATCAATAGCACGAAGAATCAAGCGTTGAGAGTGATCATCAGCGATTTCGCCTCCGACGCGGAAAAAACTTCCTCCTAGTGACCTACTTAGGATTATCTGTTCTAAAATGACAAGTGTCCGCGACAGTCTTTCTATTGCTTTAAAAGCCCCGTCAATTTCAGCAAACATATTAGTTGTTTTAACAACATCAATAGTAACCTGAGACCCTCTTTTTTGAAAATCGTTAATCCGTTCGTTAATAGCATTAAGTACACCTGTTACAGAACTAATAATTTGCTTTGCAAGGGTGATTTTCACATCCTTCATATTGAGAATAGATTTTATTCGGGTCAACCGCAATAAAAGATATGATAAGTCGCTACGATAAGTTTCGGCGATGTGAGACAATACAAAATGATATGATTTAAGTGGCATAGGAGTCCTTTTTGAGTCGATATTTTGAGTCCACGATTTGGAAAAAGAAAAAATATAAGTTTCTAGATCTTGGTTACTAAGGCCTATGATAGCAGAGGCTGGATACAAGCGGATTGTTTCAAGCCCCGGATCCACTGTTGAGATAATTTTCAGTAAAGCTATATCATCTTGAGCATTTTGGGTTAGTAATTTGTTCGTTCTGCTATTCCATAAAACCATCCTAAGCGTCATTTGCGCAGTTGGTTTATTTAGTAGCGTAGATACTTTGCCTTCCGTTGAGTCATGTGTGAAAATAGAGACAGCGAATATAAAGCTCACTTGTGTTGCCCAAGCTGAGGAAAGTGCAAGTAAAGGCTCAAGATGATGTCCTGAGTCCGTAATAAGGAGCGCTGAATTCTTATGTTTTTCTGCTGTTGGTGTAATATACAGTGCGCAAGCATTAATAGCGTGTTTACTAACCTTGTTATAATGTTCAATAGGTTCCGTAATTTCTTTCGAATCAGGAATATTTGGGAAAAAAAATAGCCCAATGTAACAATCCCCAAGGTGTATCTTAGAGACAGACTTTAAGTGCATTTATTCTCTCCAAGTGTTCTAACTTCTCTCCTTCTAAAACCTACAAGTATAACATATACTCATGTCCAAGTCAAATGGGGAGCATTCCAATAGCCTTCCAATTTGGGAATATAGATGTACAAGGGGGGATAATCATTGATAAAATTGTTCATAACTTATCCTCTTTTGAAGTTAAACGTAGACTAATTAAGGGACTTTCTGTTTTTCCGAAGAACTTATTGTATATATCGGTATAGATATTGGTGATCTTTGAGTGTTGTAATAGTATAGCCTTTCCTAAACCGCTATTCATAACAGTGAATTGTAATTGGATTTTCTAGAAAATCAAGTTTTAATGTTTGCTATAGTTTTTATCCCCCAAGCAAAGCTTTCTCAATAGCCTTATTTTTCAAAAGGTTCTCAGCTGTACCTTCAAAAGCAATTTCTCCGATTTTAAAGATATAAGCTCTGTTAGCATATTGCAGTGCTTTCTTGACATTTTGTTCGACGAGTAAAATTGTTGTACCATCTGTATTGTAACTACTATTCGCTATAAAGATATCATAATTTCTCTAAGTCCGATCATTTTCAAGAATACCTTGATTATCTATTTTCCTATAGTTGAGTTAGAACCTTTTGAATATTTGATACATCCACTGGTTGAGAACCAAGAGATAGATTTATAAATATGGGATTCTTTTTAGTATTAAACAATGTAATTTATAAAAGTACATTTATAACGACGCAATGAAATATACCTCTTGACAATAATAAGAATTAGCTTATAATAATTAATAAGATAAAAAATACTGTAAAATGGAGGTACTAAATGAAAATAAAGGATATAACACCATCACATATGAAATGTATTCTGGGAGCTTGCCCTGCAATTTATAAGACAGACAAAGATTCATATATTATTGTAGGCAAGCTGCTATCAAAGAAGCAGCTAAAGAAAGTACTGAGAAAAAAGTTGGGAAATCATGAAGTTGCAGTAGAGATCCCGAAACAATTATTAAGCAAACCTGAATAAAGATGTAAGTTTCCAAACTGAAAAATGTTATGAGTATTATTTCATTTAATTTTTATATATTTATAATCAGTGCGGTTTTTTTCGTTATACTGGCTATTATCGCGTCCCGTGAATTAACTTCCCCAAAAAGTTTCTTTCATAATGCTGATTTTAAATTAAATATATATAGCTTAACAGCAGGTAATATTACCCTTGGAACTGGGTTACTCTATTTAATATCAGGTGGTCAGATTAATGGCCTTTTAATGTTCTTAATACCGCTGGCCACATGGTTTGGGTACTCTTTACTAGCTTCATTCTTAAAGCATGTTAATATAACCACAAGAAGCGGCAAGAACTTTCTCGCAAGTGTAGATAAACAAATCAGTGATGAAACTGGAAGCAAATCTCATTTTATGATTGTGGTTTCTATTGCATTAATCTTTATTTATATACTTATACTTGCATTTGAAATCTATGCGTCGTCACAGTTTATAAATCCCTTTCTTTTCAGACAACCGACAATGACATCTGCAGTACTTCTGTCCGGCTTTATTTTTTTTATTACTATATTTTATACTCTACTTGGTGGAATAAAAGCGGTTTTCCGTACGGACAAATTTCAACTAGCATTCATGACAATATTTTTACTTGCCCTTGTCGGTATTATCGGAGTATGGTTTTGTAAGTCTGGTATACCTGTTAACAAAGTCAATTTAATGTTTAAGCTAACACCAAAAGTTTTATTTGGAACAATAAGTGCATCGATACTTGCTGTGACAACTCAATTTTATAATTTGCTAAATTGGGGAGCTGCCTCTCAAGTAGAAGTTTCTCAACAAGAGTGTTTGTTTAAAAAGACAGGAGTGTTAATAGCTGTTATATTATCTGTATTTGTTTTAATTGGAGTACTTAATTCTGTTCAACCATCTGAGAACGCACTGGGTATCTTGCAAGGATTGTTTTCTCAAATTGTCGCACAATCGGGATTTATATTTTATGTATTATCAAGTATTTTGATACTTGGTTTGGTTGCAATTTTGTTCTCAACTGTAGATTCATTAATAATCTATATAACTATGTTCTCATACGATAATCTAATAAATAAAAATTCTATGAGTGAAGACACAAATCCCAAAGGGCTTAACTTGATACGTTTATTTGGGTTTTTTGCCCTCTTAATTTGTTTTATAATATTATCGCTACTAAATTATATAAAACCAGAAATCTTTAACACACTACTGAGTATTGCAGGCGGCGTAGTTGTTTTTGCTCCAATGATTGCAGTCGCAGGATATCTCACTTCGAGAAAGAATGGTCTCAAGGTATTTAGCAACCTTATTGTGTATAGTTATCTGGTTCTATTTATATTAGCATTATTCGTTAGTCTTTATGTACTTAAATCTAGTCCAAAAATTTTGATGATAATACCTTTTATTTCTTTCTTTATTTCAGCGTTTCTATCAGTATGCCTGGTACTACGATCTCGTAAATATATTTCAAATCCGGAGTAGTAAAATTGTATAATGTATAGTGCACCTGGATTTGAAAATTTAGTTATTAATATATTTACAATTATTGTCATTTTTATTTATATGCTTTTAATATTAACAAACATCTCTACCTTATTATTTCAACTTAAAAATATAACTAATGCTTTAAATAGTAACTCCTTAACATCTCATCCAAATCAGGATAACATTCTTTGTAGTTACCCGTTTTTTCTCACTTGGCAATTATTGCTTTGGATAAAAAATATAATTCTGTGGATAAATAATTTTGTTCTCCTATCGATTTCCACCATAGTTTTTAAAAACGCCATTACCTTTTTGGACAATAACTCTAATGTTGAATGGACGATAGACGGATTCCTTGCATCTTTCAGTATTGGTTACTGTCCAATTATTGGTTTTGGGATCAGTTCGTTAATATTTGTATGTGTATTAGGTCATATAAAATTATTTGATAACTGGGTTTCAAAAACTGTGGCATTACAATAAAATTAGTATTTTATATAAATTATCTTTTTTCATTTTTTTTCTCATTAACCAAGTTGTAATTGATGATAATATTAACTATTTGTAATTTGTATTAAGAGACTATACTCAAGAAAAAGAGTTACCTAACCATAGATATTTAAATAGAAAACAATGCTTATTTTTTCTTTTTATTAAATTGATATTTAGTTGCTTTCTCGTTGCTTTTTACTAGTATTCACCTAAGATAACGCAACAAGGCAGTCATCGTTTGTGCGTGACTATGGTTAAATGGCATACGATAAAAATAAGATGGTCTTCTACTTCTCCAAATTGGTCCTCTTAACGAAGGATCACCAAGGTTACTGCCAAGAGCCCAACCACAAATCCATAGTACGGCACATCGTTCATCAGAAAAAAATGCCTGAACAGTAATCTCTTTCACATTTACATTGCATGGGTGAATTATACTTTCATTTCTTAGAACCTGTGCGATTGCATCGTATTTTGAAATAGACGACCGGATCTCTATATTATGGTTATTCACCAAGAGATCGTAGGTTTTTCTCTGCGATCGCCAACTGTTTCTTATATCGTCCCAATCAGTAGCTTCAAAGCCAACTTCTCTAAACCAGCTTTTTATTGAAAGTTTCGCCATGTCACCAATAACTGACCTCTGGTATTTTTCAAATTGCGTTCGGTTTCTTATGAAAGTATCTCTCACAAAAGAAGATTTCCAGAAAGATGCTCCTACTGCTTTTGCAATTTCAAAAGGTTGTATGTCACGCGTAATGACATCTCTTGTTCTAACAGCCATTATACCCTCCTTGTTTTCTTTATCTCAAAGTTCAGGTACCCCAAGATCATCAAAGATTTGATTGGTGAGAATATCCGCAAGCTTGTGATCATGTGTTCTTTTAAAGAAGGTTTCAAAGAGTTGATTTTTCATATCCTTAAGATATTTCTCATATTTTGTAACGGCTTTTCTGATAAGTGTTTCGTTTTGAGGTATTTTAATTATATATGTATTTGGTTTTTGGGCATAAATTAAGTACCGTGCTTCATCAGTACTTGATGCTTCATAATAAAAACCACCATCTGAAACGACATCCTGAGTACCAAGCAAATAGTTACCGAGTCTTAATGGTTCCTTACAAATAGGAATATCTCTGAATTGCAAGCTTTTTAAATCTATATCTAGAAATTCATTGGGGAATTGCTTAATACCATCTGGTAATAATTTTCTTACCACCTCATTTTTCAATTTTTCAATATCTCTTTCAATTCTAACTTTCTTTCTTTTCTTACGCATCGCACCAAGATTCTGGCGTTCATTGACTAAGTAAACAAGGCTTTCATAAATAAGAGGCAAATATTTCTTGGGCTCTAAACCAACAGCCTTTAATACAATAGCGTCGAATTTCTGCCTGTCTTTCATCTTTACTTCTTCTTGTATAATTTTTATTGGTCGGCCTAAAAGTTTATTAAATGCATTAATAATATTTATTTTTGTTTTATCAGAAATACACTCTATGTTTGGAATAAGCAATTCTCCAATATCAGGTCCATAAAATGTTATAAAACCATCACCCATACTGAAACGGCTCGTTATTTCCACCAATAAAAAGACTAATGTAGAATTCAGTAATGCAAGATAAATAGAAGCATTATCAGGATTATTAAACTTACCCTCAAAAACAACATTACTTGATAGAACACTTGTTTTGTTGATTGGAAAGAAAAAACGCTCTCTAATGAACTGATTTATCAAGAAATCACTCTTTTCTCTTTCCCCAACACCATACCAATGTTTCCTGTTAATTACTGATTTGACTTTGGGATATGGAATACCCCCTTTTTTATAACATCCTCTTTCTTTAGTGACCTGTTTTTCACCCCATTCAATGTAACTTAAAGCGCCTTTTGCTTTCAATCGTCGTAATTCCATCTTTGTTTTGTTGCATAAAAACAACCTATACCTAATTTTAGCTGGATCAATTATTAAATCTTCAATTTCTTTTGGCGAAGTAATGATTGGAACTAAATACTCTTTTTCAATCCCCCAGTGTTTTATCTTCTCTTCATCAAGAAAGAAAAACTCATTAATACCTGATTTTAGACCATATCGTAATGTTGCCATATCACTACTTCCAAGTTTGATAAATTTATCTTGACATTTCTCTAAAATTTCATAGTAGATGTAAGGAGCACGTATATGTATTCCCCACTTTTCGGTCTTGCCTGATTTCCAGATATCATCTTGAAGTTTAGATTGATTCATTATTCTTACTCTTATGTCATTATCTTCATAATGCGCTATTCCTGACAGAGAATTCGTTAATTTATTGTTGTTCACTTTTGAGAAATCCGCAGATATTTGTTCAATTGATGTTACTAATTTATCAATGACTACCCACCTAGAGGCTGAAGCTATTTTTAATTCTTGTGGGATAATTTCCCTCAATGGTTTTTTAAACTTCACAAATTTTACCAGATTATTATTCCTATCCTTCTTGCTACCACATCTTTCAAGTATTGTAACAACTGTGATTATTGGTACATCCTCAAACCAGTTTTCAGCCAATGTTTCAAGTACAGCAATCACCTTAAAGTTCTTTAGGAAAAACTTTTGAAGTTCATAACCATAGTCAACTTCAAGCCATGCACTTGATGATACTATGCCCATGCGACCACCGTTTTCATTTAGCAATTTTGATACATGGAAGAATAAATAAGTATATATATCGGCTTGACCGGATAATAACAGCTTACCCTTTGAATCAAACAATTCACTGTAAGTACCTTTCCAATCGATTGTTAATACTTTATCCAATTGATTTTTATATCCTTTTATACGGCGTTCAATTAATTCCTGTCTAATGTAAGGGAAATTACCTACTATCGCATCGAAGTTTGGCATCTGCTCAGTAATTGTATGTTTTTCGGTGGTTATTTTAGGAGGAGGAAACTCGAATGACTGGTTTGGTCTGATTAAGAAAGTGTCTTTAGTGAGAATTTTCGGAAAATTAGCATAATCTGAAAGATTTTGACGATATAAATTTATAGTTGCTAATTCAGCAGGAAATGGTGCAATATCGATGCCCCATAATTGTGATAGCAGCTGTCTGTGACTGTATTCACCAAAATAACGCAAACGATCATATGCTCTAAGTAAAAATGTTCCAGTACCACATGTTGGATCCAATACACTAGCATCTTTCTTTTGAACACAAAAAGCGCAGATCAAATCAACTAAATCTTCCCGTGTGAAATATTGGCCCAAATTGTGACGTTCTTCGGGAGGGATCAATTGTTCAAAAACCTGACCAATTACATCCTGAGGCATTCTTGAAAAATTACGCTTGTTTAGTTCATCAACAAGCTGAACGAGTATGTCAATGCTTTTGTTAGGCAGTTCTACCTCGTCAAGTAGGTCTTTTTCAAATACGGCCTGATAATCAATCTCTCGTGCTAATTCAAACAAGTCTGTTAGTTTATTTTGAACGTCTTCCGACTTTAAATGGCATAAATCCATTGCGGGTAGTGCATCTTCCCGGAACCTTCGTAATGTTTGGTAAAACAGAATTTTACCCAGAAGACGGTACACTGCTTGATATGAAATGACCTCATAAAATGACTCATCTCTGAAGTTGGCAACCGCCTGTTTTATTGCCCAATCATATAGACTTTTTCTGAATGAAATATCTGTGCCAATCATTTCTCGCAACGACTGACAGGCATAGGGTTGTAATGCTGTCGTTGCTTCCGATAGAATTCTAACAAAGAAAGTTGCGTCAACATCTATTTCATACAGATGTCCCTCGTGATAAAGGTGAATGAGATCATTGAGCAATTCGATTGTTCTCGTCTGCAGGGAATTTGATTTATGAGGGTTCCAAAGATCACTTGTACTGTTTATATTTAAAATAGAAGGATAAACCTTTACACGGTTTTTCTTAGTTGCGGTGAAACCTGTTTTTGGTGTTTGCCAAATTATTGTATCTCGCATATTCCACGTAACAAAGTAGCCAGCTTTCATCGCACGTGCTTTATTGATTGCATTTTCTAAAAGTTTAGAATCATCAACAGCAGTATCAATAGTTTTAAGTTCTAGACCGCAAAATCCTTGACTGGCTTTACGATTGATCCAAAGTTGAACATCGGGGAAGCGTGTTTCTTTGGCTGAAACCTTTACAGATGGATCTGCAGTCGCTAGTTCAAATGGGCAAGGATTGTCCCTAAGGAAGATATTGAGCCAGGTAATGACTTGGCTTCTGAATTCCCCTTCAGTAGTCTTAACTTTAGACATATTGAGCTATCAAATTATAAGAGATTATCTTGGTTTTATGATACAAATTATTATAAAGAGATCCTGATGGATATTGTGGATCAATTATATTCAAGAATTGGATTGTTAGTTTGCGATGTTTTCCTGCACAATTAGAACTACGTGTCATTTTATTAACCTTTGCTAAATAAGAATATCTTTATTTTAAAGAAAGTCAAGGTTTTCAACAGTTTCCTAAAACAAAAAGGTATAGAAGCCTCAGGAGTGGAACATCAATCCCCACCATGGTCTCCATACTTTCTCGTTTTGTCCATACTTATTGTAAAAATTCTATAACCATTGTTAAACATATAAGAATACTGGTATTTAAGGCAATTGACAATATTCAAAATTCGTGTATGATTAATTAGAAAACTATTATGAATTTAGTAACAAATATTAATAAATTATGCTAAACAATAAAGGAAAAATAAATAAAACACATTCATTTATCAGGATCAACTTCTATTCAATGTCAGTTCAGGAATTCGAGTTTAAAATCTGGCGAAAACCATACCGAGGTGAAAGCAAAGAAGGATCCTTTCAAAATTTTTGTAGAAATTCCCTTCCAAAACAGATAAATTTAGATGAAAGGTCCGATTATTGGATATCATTTGAATCTGAAGAAGACTTCGAAGAATTTGTATGTAAACAGAACTATAACCATAGGCTAACACAACACTTTTTGTTCCATCTATTGTTAAAAAAAGTAAAAGTGAATCTACGAGAAAATGAATATATAACACCCCGTAACAAATTCAGAAAAATATTATACTTTGTGCTTAACGAACATACTCAAGGACAAGAAGTGGTGTGGCTTGAGCCGTACTTTTTACATCCCATAGACAAATTTGGATTCTTAATAGATTTCAAATTCCGCAAAAATCCCGGTATACCATTTTCAAGAACGATACAAAGATTAAGCCTTAGTCTTGATAGTAATTACAGAAGCAACAGAAACTTTTATGGGGATAAATATCAGAAAGTGCAGTCGTTTCTTAATAATAATTCCCAAAAAATCTTTCCTCTTTCCTCAAACGATATTCAATTCCAGATAACTAAGACACCCCACGACTTGCCAATTGACAATCTCGAAACAAAAAAATATGTATTTAAAAATAATAACACAGATGTTTCCCAATACAAAGGATTAGATAAAAATGGACCCTTAGAGAATATTCAAAAAAATATTGTTCTACAATTTATATACTTAAATACAGATAAGTACTTGGCTGATGATTTAAAAAAGGCACTCATCGGAGATTTGTATGGTATAGCATTTAAAGGATTAGAAAGTTTATTCAAGATCAAGATTAAAGAAATAAAAGACACTATGATTTCAGACTACTCAAAACGTAATCTTGAATATTCAATTAAGG
Source organism: bacterium (assembly GCA_049647125.1). GTDB lineage: Bacteria > Hydrothermota > Tepidihabitantia > SM23-42 > SM23-42 > JAUVZL01. Next base: position 12,992 of record JBARXC010000166.1, read on the forward strand.
AAACATTGGCGCTGAAGCAAACTGAAAATAATGCTTTGGTTATACCGATCCTTGTTACGTATAAGGAAGATAGCGAGACTTATTATTTCATGAAATACCAACTACTCAAAGAGAGCTTACCGCTGCAAGTAGTCACCTCACAACTATTAAGAAAAAAAGAGAATCTAAAGTGGTCAATTTCAAACATAGCATTACAAATTTTTGCCAAAATAGGTGGAAAGCCCTGGCAAGTATTACCAAGTCATGAAAAAGGTATCATTTTTGGCATTGGTCAAGCACATCAGAAATCTGATGACAAAATAATAAAATATTTTGCCTATTCAGTCTGTACTGACTCAAGTGGCTTATATAAAAAGATAAGTATTCTCGGAAAGTCTGATGATGAAAAAAGCTATTTAGAGCAATTGAAGGATAACATTGTTAAAACAGTAGAGCAATATCTCAACGAAAGATATACAACATATGTCTTGCATGTACCATTTAAGATCCGGAAATATGAAATTAATGTTATTTACAAAGCTATTGAGGAATTTGCTAATCAAAAAGAAATTAACAATATAAATTTTGTTGTGTTAAGAATTAATACAAAAAATAAATTTTTTGGCTATGCTTATACCAACAGTATGGTTCCATATGAGAGTACATATACATTGCTTTCGAATACACCACCAAGTTATTTAGTATGGTTCGAAGGACTTCAATATCATCGAGAGACTATATATAAGCGAATAGCAGGTCCAGTTTATATAGAATTCTATTGGAGTAATAAAGAATTAAGTAAAGAAGAAGAAAAAAAATATCTCCAAGATATTCTAAATCTATCCGGTGCTAATTGGAGAGGATTTAATGCTAAAAGTTTGCCGATATCAGTTTATTATTGCCAACTTATTGCAAGCTTTATTAAAAAATTCCCCGAAGAGATCGAGAACATTGAAAGTGTGATAAATCCATGGTTTCTCTAAAAAGGAAGGGTAGATGTATCGAGAAAATGATGTAATAATTCTATTGGGAGCAGGTTGTAGTGTAGATGCAGGTATTCCCGCATCTAAGCAAATGATTTCCTTATTGGAAGATCTCTTGGAAACTAATAATGATTGGCAGAAGTATCAAAAACTCTATAATTTTGTGAAAAGTGCCATCTTGTACTCTGATGGAATTAAAGGTAAATTTGATAATAATTTTGATATTGAACGATTGGTAAATGTACTTAGTGAGTTAGAAAAAAAGGAGAATAGTACTCTTTATCCATTCATTGGTAGCTGGAATACACGGCTTCAAGAAGTTGCAGATTCTGAATTTGTCATTATTCGAGAACTAAGGCAGAAAATACTACAGAGATTAAATAAATGGGTATCATTAGAAGACTATAGTAAAGCCAACTACTATAATAAATTTTACGACTTTCAAACTGCCTATAATTATGCACTTAGAATTTTCTCGTTGAATTATGATTTATGCTTTGAAAAAAATATACCCAAATCTAAGGATAAAACTGATTTGGAGAGGGGATTTGATCCGACCACAAGAAATTGGGATTGGAGGAGGTTTGAACCAAAAGGAGAATATGAACCATCATTTTATCTCTATAAACTTCACGGATCAATCGATTGGGAGCGAGATGAAGAACAAGGGAATATATTAAAAGAAGTAGATAATATCCCTGATATTCCCGACCTCATTTTTGGTACAGATTATAAAATGCAATATATTGACCCGTATTTGTTCTACGCATATGCATTTAGACAATACTCATTAGAGTCAAAACTAATTTTGACAATAGGCTATAGTTATAGAGATGAACATATCAATGGTATATTAGAGCAAGCCCTGAGCAATAGAAATGAGCGCAAGGTAATAATTGTCAGTCCGGATGCTCAAATTATTAAAAAAGGATTTTGTCAAAATCATAAAACAGATCCTCAAATAACAGCTCTCGAAGAAAATGCTGAAGGTTTTTTAAATACGCTTACAATTGAAAAGCTTAAGGAAATATTAGAGAAAGACATTCTGGACTGACATTGTCTCGAACAGCTCACAGAGAACCTTTTATGCTCTCATCTTAAATTCAAGAAGAACATCATTATCTTGTGGGTTTTCAATTATAACATACCAGGGGCCTCCATGTGGTAACCATACGGGTCTGATCATCCTTGTGATATTTTCACTGCCATAATGTGTGAATGTTCTACCATTTTCATAGTTTCTAAAATTGGGCTCGTCGACTATAAAAACATTGACATAATCAAGCGCCTTAACTGACAAAGACATACGGGTTTCACCTTCATTGTCAACACGATATATAACATATTGTCGAGATGGCAATAAGAATTCTTCAACTATCATTTATATTTTTCTCGTTTTTTAAATTTCTTTTTGTTTAGCATCGGTTTGCTTTCTTTCGGTTGTCTTACTATCGTACCATGTTTCGCGATATGTATCAAGATCACCTCATTGAGGAAAGATCTAATTTCCGTACGAAAAACAAGCAGGATGACAATGACAGCAACAGGCCATGAAATACCAATGATTAATTTTGTAATGATGCTTAGAATATCGAACATAATTTTAGAAAGTATATCTAGATATTTAAATATGTAAAGAGAAAAATTTCATGGAGTTTATCTTTTTTGTGAAAAAATCCACTTACCTTGTATGTAGATACGCTTACGAACCAACAAAATTTCAGCAGAAAACCCCTGAAATTTCAATGCTTCAACTTTGTTGTCCTTGACAAACTATTAAATTTTATTATAATTAATATAATTAAAGCGAGAAGGTATGTTACCCGTGGGGGCTATAACTGCGGGTGATGTACCTTTTTGTTTTGCAGGAAAGGGGGTGATCAAAGTGCAGCTAGTAGCAATAACTGCGGTGGTTCTAATATTGGCTATGTCAATAGCCTTAGCAGATGAACGCATAAATGGTTATGTGATGAGAGTTGTTGGCAGTGATACTGTCTTTGTTGGTGACGCAACTGTATTTGCCAGAGATAGCACCTTGTGGGCAGATACAACAACATCAGCTCCAGGACCCTTTAATACAGGATGGTATGACACAGTCGTTCCACATGCAAGTTGGTACAAAGTGAAAGCAAAGAAAATCATCAATTAGGAAGTATGAATATGTTTACAAGATTATTACTCCTGCGAAAGAGAGAAAATTATACTAAGCAACATTATTCTTTAAAATATTTGAGGAATTTATTATGTTTAACTTAACATTTAGTAAAAATATAAGCATTCTATTAATTATTTTCATAAATAAATTAGCTTATTCTGATATCAAAACAACAGATCAAAATACCCAAATCCAGCAATTCTATGATTTTTTTATCACAACCGTTGAGTACTATCAACTGAAATATATTAAAAGTGATTATGGATTTTTAGATGCAAGTGAAGAATCTTTAACTCACCAAATAATCATAAATAAGAATGATAATGAAGCTTACTGGGAATTGGCTTGGCTCTATTTCATGAATGATTATAAAGACTTGGCAGAAAAAGTGTTTGAAAGAATATACAAAAGTGCTCGGTTTAGTTTTTTTCAAAAACAGACAGCATTAGAAATTTATAAGGATATAGTAAGCTCGAAAGATACTACTTTATTTTTAGACTCTGTGTCAATCCAGATAGATAATTTTGGCAATGCTACAGTGGAGCAAGCTTTCCTTATAGAGACAACAGATAGTGAAGTTACACATCATCTTAATTTTATTTATCCATATAAATACGAATGCGTGAAAAACATTTCCTTCAGATCAGAAGATCTCAAGTTAAAAAAAATTTCCAAAAGACCAAAATGGCAAAACAGAATGATTGTAAGCTTAGAATTGGAACAAAAACAAAAAGAGGTATGTAAAGATTTCTTTCATTTTTCAGTAAAAAAGAAGATTTTCAATTATGCTGAAGTAACGGACTCCTTAACTAGAGAAAAAGTGGTAATTGCCGGGTATTCAGATACATGGTGTCCTTCTTACAAACTCACTCTTACGTTACCAAAAAATACTTACGTAGCTGATATAGAACCACATGGTTATTCCAGGAAAGGGGATATCATCTCATGGAATACTCCGTGGCGTGAAATAAACAACTTGTTTTTAAAATTAGAATATGTAACCCCAGGCATACTTCTTAGATATATAACAGAGGAAGACTTATATATAGATTATTGGACTTTTACTGCATTAATTTATATTATTTTATTCCTTTCATTTCTATATTATTGTGGGGTTTTTATTAGAAACCACCTTTCTTTTATTCTATTGTGCTCAATTTTCTCTTTGTTTACTCTTTCATATATTTCGCTTGCTTTCTTTCCATCCTTCTATAGATATTTCATAACAATATTAAGACAAATTGTGATTTATTTTTCATTTAATAGTATGATTTTGCCTTTTTTATTCATTTTTGTCAACCTTTTACTCTTAATCAGCGAATGTATAAAACTTCGTTATATTAAATTGAATGTGAATGATAATAAATCGACATTAGATACGTCCCTTTTTACATACATTACTTTAATAGATATGAATCTCATTATTTATTTGTTATTTTATGCTGGATCATTTTTGCTTAAATACATTGGCAGCCACACAGGGAAGTTTTATTTAGTTTTTATATTCATTTGTATCAGTAGCCTGATTGCAATCATTAAATTTAAGTCAATTCTTAAAATATCTACATGGTGGTTAATTGGATCAATTGGTATTTGGCTGCTATTTTATTATTTTTTAGATAATATATTTCCAGAAATTGCGCAAGGGATTAAAACTGTCATTGGAATTACATTTCTTATTCTATTTACGATTTTCTATTTATTTCTAAACATTCCACGCATAAACACACATTTGCAGCATAAAGAACCAATAAAATGGAGAAAAATCATCGAGACTATCGAATACCATATGCCCAGATTTTGGGTTTATAAGAAAGAAGAAGATATCAGAAAAATAAGTTTTTTCTTTTTATCAGTAGCTGTTTTCGCCATTAGTATTTTATTCTTTGACATTCCAAAAGCGTTATTATTCATGGTTTTTTTATATAGTTTAAAACAAAAGCAGGTTAAGATATTCCTCATATCTTTTTTCAATCGTCTGCTTGGCATTACTCCGATCAATAGTCAATGAATGGAGTGCAACAATGGTTAAAAAGAATATTGATTCTTTGTGATATTACCGAAGGCTTTATAAAGCAATGTTACCACTTAATTGAAATGAAAAATATACAAAAGAAATTATTAGAAGAGCATTTTGAGGATGAACTACTGACAGCTATAGCAATGGGTCTATGTGGTACTATCATATATTTTACGCTAGATAAGCTCGGTTGTCCCATAATTAATAATTCTTACTTAAGCTTGACTTCAATTTTTATAGGTGCGATTCCACCAGGAATTCTATTAGAAAAAAGAAGGGCAAAAAATGATTTAAAAAGAGCTGATGAAAGTTTAATCTGTGGAGATTATAAGTCTGCTGAGTTTTTTGTGAAAGAGGCGTTGAGATATGGTTCAAAAAAAGTAAAGGAAGAAGCACACATAACCTTAGAATCGATATATGCTATTGCTGGACATGAGAAGGCTTCTGCAGAATGACTAAATATATTGATTGTTCTGAATGAATTTTTTGAAAAATTTAATCTGATTTACATATTATTAAATTTTGACTTGTCAAGGTGGTATGTTTCTAGCTAAATGGGGTAAATCACTGATTTTTAATATGTACTTCTTAGGCTGCTTTCCTTCTTTTTGTACCCGTAATAATATAATTTTCTTCGCTTGGAGGCAAACATTTTCTTAGTTTTTGCGTTCAATTGAGCAAGAAGATAATGACCATCTTTTCTTTTTATTAATTTCATTTTTGGCTACATTTCAGCTGTTTTATTTTCAACCTGTGTATCTAAAATTTGTTTCATTAGAATAAAAGAAAACTTAACTCCTTCCTTTTCAGAAAGAATTTCTCTCAAATAGACTTTTGTTTTATCATCATATTTTTGAGGAAAATTAATGCTTAAATAACTCATTCTCTTTTCTTGTGCTTCCCAGAACCTATATTTAACAGTATTTTTGCTTTTATATTTGTTCAAAAATTTATCAATTGATTGACCTTCCTTATACCAATTGATTAGAGATTTGCTAATCCAAACTTCATCCCAGTTTTCAAAAAAAGGAAAATGAGCGATGGCATTTCTAATAAACCTAAAAAGTTCACTCCCTATTTCCGCTTCCATAGGGGGTCTCGACTTCTTGATATGTTCAATTACCCATTTGATGGGTTCATAGTTTAATAGTTCTGCATAAACAGCGAATCCTTCTTTGATTCTTGAAAAACGGTGCCACTTACTTTTTTCCCAAAAAGAATCATCCATCACTTCTTCAAAAAGATCATAGAATCTATTGTACGCTAATGTTAAAAATTCCTTTTCAGCTTTATTGGGTCTCGATTTATTTTTCATCAATATATCATAGAATATCAGATTTAAAAATTCTTAGAAATCCTAAATTTCCAAATAATTCCTATCCCTTGTATTTAATTTAATAAGAAGATAATGGCTGTTTTTTCTTTTTGTTGAGTTCATTTTTGAGTCTTAAGTTACAAAAAACACTCTGTCTAATAATTGCTCCAGTACTATGACCCTTATTCCCTCAATGTTCAATTCTTGGAATTCTCATATGTTTATTACCTGAAATAGTTTTTGAATCATTAATTTCCTTCGCGCACTTATGAATTTATCATAGTTGATAATATCCCATAGTGTTTCATCTTCTGGTATTAAATGTCTTCTTAAATATAGAGACCTATTTAGGACACAGTTCTCAACCCATTCCTTAAGAGATTTATTACTTTTTTCGCCTCGATTTGTGCCAATATCAAGCAGTTGATGATTTTCGATTGTGTTAATCATCTCAGAGTTAATGTTGGCATTGTAAAGCAGTGAAGAAGGATGAATGTGGTCAAGATCTTGAAGCCTTATTGTCCTCTGTCTATCATAGAGGATATAAAACAGGAACGTACTATCCAAGTATTTCAAATTATCTTCTGTTACTTCCAGATAGAATTCTACAGGATGATTCTTATACATCATTATTAAATCCTTAAGTGGGAATGCCTCACTTTTATTCTTCTTCATTACCCCTAATATTTTACGTATACCTGTTTTATATGGAATCCAACCTGCCCCTCGGCTTCTAAAAACCCTACTTAAATATGACATGTATATCCATTTATATATGTTTACGTAATCCGTGTTGCTTGTATCATATTTTGACCAATAATCATACAGTTCTTGCACCTCTAATTTTTTGTGGAATAAATAATAGGTGATAAAGAAAAGCGGAATGAACGATGGTGATGCCTCCAAATAATAATCGATTAGATGAGCACTTGTTAGAAAATCTCTCATAGCCTTCAATGCCCCTCTTATTCTTTCTTTATTGTCAACAGCAAATTGTGCGTCCTCTGCTGCAATGTGCGACATTTCTTTTGCATGGTCATCCCGTAACAAAAAAATCAATTTTATAAGATTGTCTTGTGTCAGACCGATATCTTGATAGTCCTGCAGCACTTCGTGCAGAAACGCTTCCATTTTCCATTCGAAGCCTTTCAAAATCGAAGCCATGAGGTCGAAGGCGGATAGTTTGGTTCCACCGTCATTTAATCTTCTAAACAGCTCCACGATTCGTTGTCTATTCGAAATTTCATTGAGTGTTTTATTTACATCTACTTTTGCTATACCAACATGTTTTCCTCCAAAAATGTTCTGATAAAAATAACCGATATTTATCTGTACTGTCTTTTGTAGGTTTGGGTCTTCGATTTGCTTTTCTTTAATCACTTCATCCGAAACCTGGTATTGATCATTGCTGAGCTGTAGTCGTTTATATAAATCAGGTACCCGATGCCATAGGCATTGCTTAATATAGTCTTTCTCACCATTCTGAGTGGGTAACTTAGTAATATCATTTGTAAAACGAAAATCAAATTCGAGGGACCGGTAATCACTAAATAAATCAAAGAAGAGAGATTTGCCATTAATACTGCCAGTAAGGCCGATATAAAACGCTTGAAATCGCTGCTGCCCATCAATAATTAAACTATGGCTTTGCGGTAGGCGTTCAACATATTCTGACATTACTAATGAGCCGTCAATAGTGAAACGCCTGAATGCAAATAGAGGATTAGAATTCTTTTCCTCTTCTAAAGCCATGATTCCTCCAAAACTATTTCTTTTCAATAGGGTATCAAACAGCAACTCCATTTTTTCCTCATCCCACACCAATTTCCGCTGGATCACGGGTAAAACTATCATATCATCTTTTATTTTTTGGACTACATCGGCAACAGAATAAGATTCCCAGTTTGCCATTTTACCTCCTTTTGCATATGTATACAAACATTTACCGACGCAACTTTTTTAATAACTTCGCTTTCCCAAATAAGATATGCTCCATTTACTCATTACCTATGATCTTCTTCAGTTTCTCAATCTCTTCTTTGGTAATTGTTGTTTCATCACGACCTTCTTCAAATACCTTTTTAGCCCCATTCAAGAACAGAGCACACCAATGATAGGCATCGGTTACACTAACCTGATGGTGTTGAAAGATTTCGTTTACGGATGTTTTACCCTTTAACATTTCCATAACAATAGCAAACTTCTCTTCAACAGTCCATTCCTGCTTGGTCATAATCCTAACCTCCGCTAACTATCTTTTGTAAATATACATAGCGATTGTGCTGAGTTCTATAAAGATACAACAACACCATTTTTACCTGCTATATTATAAGAGCTATTTAAATAAAGTCAACTTGGTAATTTGAATAATAGAATAGCTTTATCGTTGAGAATTAAACCGCTTCTAATAGGTAAAAAGCTTGTAAGTAACTCTTAGGATTTCGTGTTTATTTCTATCTAAACCCATTGTCGGTGAACGAAATATTTTGTCATCAAGGGCCTCTGCAAAGGCACTGGCGGCTATAATTTTTGCTGTCGATAAAACCTTATCAGCTTCTTTGGCGGTGACTCCTGATTCAATTAGAGCTTTCTTCAGTTCTTTACAAAAAGACCGACTTCGCGAACTCCATGCGCTTTGCGCAGCTTCCGCAATAAGCTGTGCCAATTGTTTGGGTAAGGCTTTCTTAAAGAAGTCAATAATCATATTACGAGGGAAGGCATCTTCTAGAGCTTTTGAGAATATCGTGTACTCGCATCTTTTAATAAGTGACCTTTTCCTTAGCCGTTCAATAACATTCGCCATATGACCATCTCCATCTGCAAGAATGTGAATCTTAAAGTGTTGCTTGCGTAATTCCTTCAGCAATAATTCTATACGACGAAAATTACCTTCGCCTTTCATGTTTTCTATTCGATCAAATCTAGGGTGAGAGTACTTTGGCTTCATGAATAGCTTTTTAAATATAATCTCCTCGCATTTACCCTCCACGAGCAATATTTTCTGCATATACGCATTGGGTATCAGACCAGTGATGAGATCAACGAATCTATCTCCAGATTCAATTAGAGGATGTGAGCTATAAAAAGGATAACGCAAATATAGCTTAGTCATACGTTTCCACGTCCATTCCTCAATTGCACCATACGCAAAAGTAAAACTGTCAAAAACCAGTTTAGAATAAAAAATAGCACTTTTTGTAAACCTTAAGAGGATATCACGTTTTGTTAAATCCACTTCGGTTCCTGCATATTTGAAAAAATTCCTTAATGCAAGTTGTTGTACTTCACATCTGGCTTCCTCGGTGGCATATGGGCATTTCGATTGTGCGGGGCATTTTCTGTGGCATTCAATATATGGAATAGTGTTATTAATTATTTCATCAACAAAGCTTTCGATACATAAATCCTTGTTAATTCTTATATTATATTCTCCCCACAAGTCTTCAATGAGTAAATTCCTTGTTGGAATGGTTTCTGGAAGTCTATTCTTCATAAGTTGCAGTTGCCACACCTCTTCTTGCATTTAATTTAACAAGAAGATAATAGCTGTTTTTATTTATTCATTTGCGTCGCTTGTTGTAACGAATCGACCAACTACTCCCAACCATAATACCTCGACAGAGCTTTAATGAGTAGTGATGGAGCAGTTGATATTGCTACTTTCCAAGCACCCTCTAATATTTTCGTTGTCATATTACCAATCCACGTCATTATTTTTGGACCAAATTTATTCTTTTCATCTCTCATTCCATCAGCATCAATCGCATTTTTAAGTTCTACAATATTCTCCCCTGGTACACCAATTTTTTTCATATAATTCAAAAGAGAATTAAGATCCTTTTCTACTATATTCTGAATGACGGTCTGATTAGCATATTGTCCACTCGCCACTACATTTTGATTACCCAACACATATGTATTTACTACAGATGATACCTGATCTTTTGGTAAATTAGCAATAGCTTCTTCTTTTTCATCAATATCCGGGTATTTTTCTTCTAACTCAAGGATAAAATTTAATAATCTGTTGCGTACAGTATCAAGAATCTGCTCAATTTGACTTCTGCCAATTACCCTCCAAGCTGAAATACAATTATATCCTACATAAATTTCATCTTGTATAAGCGGAAGTATATCAGCAGGCCACTGTATTGAAAAACTTGGTGAATTATCATCTAACAGACTTTCTAATCCACGAATTCCTTCAACATGACAAATATTGCCAGCAAATTCTCGTATTGATTCTGATAAATTGACAGTCGGTATTGGGACATTCTTAATAGCACTTCCAAAAGGACCGGCAAAATAACCATAACTCTGAGTTACGCTTCGTCGATAATCAGGAACATCCTTAGCTGACGGATATCCATTGATTTCATAGTCGACCCATCTTTTTAATTCTTCATTCTTTAGAATTGATGCAAGCACCTTAGCTTTTCTCAAAATTACAGAAAGCTTCATCTCTGAATTGATAATATCATCTCTCATTTTCCGAACCAACCCCATAATTTCCTCCTCTCATAATTTTGTTTAAATTATTTCCTTCATCCCCTTCACCTACATTTTTTCTGTTTGTCACTTGAAATCCTTTGTAGATTCTTACAAAAATTGACCCCTCAACAGCCAATGCCCAAATTCCTGAAAAAATATATTCTATCTGAAAACAAAACTTAATCCAACTTTAGCTTTTTGCATTTTATCGTCCCTGATATCCAACTTTTTTCTGAAGTTTTTTCTCCAATCTTTTTGCTTCGCGCGTTGAAGATGTCCTATACCAATCAAATGATGTCATTTTATATCGCTTTGAATGTGTCGTAAAACGCTGATGAAGATTTTTAGTTGAACCAACATGAATAATTTTATTTCTTCGATACATAATATAAATACCTGGTTTCGATGGAAGTTCATCTATATCATTGAATTTCCAGTTGCGTTCCCAACCCCACTCATCAACGATTTTCTTGATTAATAAGACTGTGCCAGCCGTAAGCAGAACCCACCACATTTTTGTTACCTCCTCCATATATAGCTGTTATATATAACTAGTATTTTCTCTGATAATAGCTATATTTTTACACCATTATAATAAATTGACAGAGTTCGTCAATAGGAAGAGAACAACTCTATTTTAGAAACTGTGCTAATTAGTAAATGAGAAGATATTTCTATTCAAATTCTCACATCTCAATTCTTCAACAGCTTTTATTTAAATCTTACTAAAACCAGGTGATATATGGCCAACGACTGATTTATGTCTTGTTGACAATCTCTTTTGCTGTGATATAATCTTCTAATGATAGATTTCAATGTTAAATGTCCGAAAAATCATCCATTAAAATGCGACTTGTTTGATGTTGAGAAAGAAAAGCTTGTAGGGTCAGAAAAATACAAGGGATTTTTGATGTATTAGGGCAGACAGATTATGTCATTCCTAATGCTAACGAATACTTCATTACGCCGGTTTACTATTTCTTTAATGCTCAAGATCAGTCTGTGGAAAGTTCTATTAAGAGTAGAAGTAATGTCTAGGATACGAACGGAGAAAACCTAAAATGGCAAAAATAGCGATATTAGGTGAGGGAGCAACAGAGAAAGAACGTAGCAATAATAAAGGTAAACTTTTCGAGGCTCTGACAAAAGAGATTTTAGAAGGTTTTGGTTTCAAAGTTACTAATATAACCCGTGTGAATTATGCGGGAATGGAGATAGATGTAGAAGGTAATAGATTGCCTGATAATACTCCTTTTATTGGAGAGTGTAAGGCATGGGAGACCCAAGTTCCAGCAGAACCGCTTCGAGATTTTTTTGGGAAATATACAGCCAGATGGTTTAAGGACAAAAGATTGCAAGGTATTTTCATCACACTGTCTAACATTGGTTCTGGTGCTCGTGGTTTCTATAATGAGAATATTAAAGATAATAGAGAAATTAATTTTTCTTTAATTGAGGAACCCGCTATTTTAGAGCAGATTTACAGAAGCAATAAAACAATCGCTGAAGAAGTTCTACATAGCGTTGTAACGCAGGTTACTAAAGATAATTTTGGGGATGCTCAATTGCTTTATACTAAGAGGGATTTTTTCTGGATTCAGTATATTATTGAACCAGGAGAAACATTACCTACTAAAGTTGCACTTGTAGATTCAAAAGGCAATTTTATTTTGGATCCAGGATCAGTACAATATATAGAAAACCTATATAAGCCTCTTGAAACCTACGAAATTATTAACAAAGGAGCCAAGAGAGTAAAAACAGATTCTTTAAAAGATGAACAAATAATAGTAAAAATTAAAGGAAGTAGCTCATGTTTTGAATATCAATTTCCAGCATCACCAGAATTCTTTTTTGGCAGAGAACTTTCTATTAAAGAATGCTTAAATGTTGTGTCTGATATTACATTGGGGAAAACAAGTTCTAAAGGGATTCTTGTTTTAGCGAACTCCGGCTGGGGGAAAAGTTCGCTAATTTTAAAAATTTCTGAAAACTTAAAAAAAGAAGGCATTTTATTAATACCGATTGATTCAAGAACAGCCATAAATCAGGAGTTTTGCTTAAGCGCAGTAGATTATGCTATTAAAGAAGCAATTGAAAACAAGTACTTAAATGGGAAACACAATGATTTTGAAATCGGTGGATTTACATCATTGAGCAAGACTTTGCAAAAGGTGGGTGTCGAATTAGCAAAGTTAAACAAGGCACTTTTAGTATTTTTTGACCAATTTGAAAATATCTTCTTTCAAAGAGACACACTTGAGAAGATATATAATTTGGTTGCGGTATTAAGCGAATGTCCTTCTAATATTTTAGTTGGATTTAGCTGGAAGTCAGATTTAATAGGCATGACAGAAGATTTTCCTTACCAATTAAGAGATGGTATTCGTAATCAATGTGGAGTTATCGAATTGCCACTATTTGGAGAGGTAGAAATAACAGCAATGTTAAAAGCGGTGGAGAGAGAACTTAAAATATCACTCAAACAAAAACTATCGCAGTTGATTAGAGAATATTCTCAAGGGTATCCATGGTCACTGAAGAAAGTCTGTGCACATGTGATCAGACAATGCAAGAAAGGTGTTAGTCAGGTAGACCTCATCAACAATATGTTAAATATAAAGGAGCTTTTTGAACAAGATTTAGCAGAACTCTATCCGGAAGAAAAAGATGCATTATGTAGTATTGCCAAAAGAGCACCTCTATCATTAAGTGAAATACCAGAAGGTTACTCGCCAAAATTATTGCGTTCTTTAGTTGATAAAAGACTTGTTGTTCAAATAGGCCACAAATTTGATATCTATTGGGATATTTTCAAAGATTATTTAAATACAGGGGTTTTACCTGTTGAAGAATCTTATATATTAAGATTAACACCCGGAAGTGTACTGAAAGCATTATTTAGAATTAGAGAGAAGAAATCATTAAATGTAAATACTGCTTATGTGGATTTAAAATATAAGGGTCAGAAAACAGTTTACAATGTAATTAGAGAACTACGAGTGTTAGATTTAATAAAATACCAGGGTGATGAAATAACTTTGAATGTTAATCCGGCAGATAACGAAAAACAATTTGACTTGATAGTCAAAGGACACATTAAAGCAAAATTAGGAAGACATAAAATTATTGCTCGCCTTTTAATTACCCTGGAAGCAGAAAAAAATAAGCAATTGCCTTTAGAGTCATACGCTAAACTAATCGAGGAAGGATATCCTTATATTAAAGCTGACCATCGCACTTGGTTACTTTACGCTAAAAATTTTTCTACATGGGCAGATTGTGCGGATCTCGTTATTTATGATAATAAAAAGAAAACAGTGGGAATTTATGATCCAACGTCAGAGGTGCGTACAAAAAAATCTTTATTTGATTTTATTCAAAAGGCAAGCAATATTGCTACTTTTGTTCCAAGTATCCAATACGATCCTATAGAAAAGGCTATTATTTCAATTGGCGATGTCATAAGGGACAAACGCGGCAAAATGACTACTTTGCCAACTACCGTAAGTAGCTGGAAAAAAGCATTGAGAGATGCTATGGTTTTGAAATTGTTAGTTGTTGAAGAAGATAAGATAAGACTTCTCCCGGAGGGTGTATTATTCTATGAGAAACCTCAGGAGAGGAGGCAAATATTTACCAGAGTTGTTTCAAATCTGGATATCTATAAAAATTTTTCAGAAATATTCAAAAAAGGTAAAGGCAAATTGAAAGTAAAGCAATTGTCTGAGAGATTAAATAAGAAATTAAAAGTAGGATGGTCAAAACAAACGGCTTTAACTGTAACGAAGATTTTGATTAACTGGACTAAAGTTACAGGTTTATATGATTCTGTTAAGGCAAGTTAACACTTATTAGCTAAAGGAAAATATTGATAAGATATGGAAAAATTATTAAGGCGAAAGCCATAAGAAAGAATATGAAAAAAGACAAGGAAAATGACGAAAGAATATTGGAATGCAAACCATTTGACTTGAGATTGAATGATTATTATACTGGTGTGTATTGGAAGAACGATATCGCGATATTCTCGAAGAATTGCTTTTTAAGGAATGAAAGATAGATTTAAATATTTTGAAGGAGAGAAAATATCATGAGAAGAGATGACCACGAATCTATCTTTGTGAGAAACATTCAAAGGGGTATAAATAAGGGAATTATTACTGTAATAGGTGATGGTGCAAGAATCACTTATCACTGCAAAAGAGAATATACAACCTCTTTCAAGAATCCAGAGGAAAAAGTAAGAGCCTCATATTTTACTGAATTAGTGTTAGATTACAACTATCCAAATAAGAATATAGATGTCGAGGTTACGGTTCCAAGAAGAAAGCCAGAGGACAGGGCGGATATCGTCGTCTATGATGATGAAGAAGCAGAGTATCTTGTCATTGAGTGCAAGAAAGATGGCATAACTGATGCTGAATTTAAGCAGGCAATTGAGCAGGCATTTGGAAATGCCAACAGTATGAGGGCAAAATTTGCATCAGTTGTTGCAGGAATTACAAGAACTGCTTTTGATGTTGCTGGCTTCAAACCAAGTGAAAGAGAAAAAAATGTTATTTCTGATATTCCAAAGAAATATGGAAGAACGCCAAAATACAAATTCATCAAGGGAGACAAAGATAAGGATTTAAAAGAAGTTTCAAGAGAAGAATTGATCAGAGCTTTAGGGAAATCCCATGATACAGTATGGCAAGGTGGAAAATTGGCACCAACAACCGCTTTTGATGAAGTCTCGAAATTGCTTTTCTGTAAACTGAGAGATGAGAAGACGACAAAGAAAGGAGATTCTTATAGTTTCCAAATTGGGACACATGAATCAGCAGACGAGGTATACGATAGAATAAACTCTATTTATCTCAAGGCCAAAAAAGAAGATGCAGAAGTTTTTAAAGAAGACATTCGGTTAGAGCCGAGAATCGTATATAATGTTGTTGAGCATTTGCAGGGATTGGCAATAAGCAAGATTGATTTGGATACTAAAGGTGTCGCTTTCGAGAGGTTTATGGAGGATTTTTTTAAGGGTAAGATGGGGCAGTTCTTTACGCCCAGAGAGATTATAACTTTCTGCGTTCAAATGATGAACCCTGAGAGAAGCGACCTAATTATTGATCCTGCCTGTGGCTCAGGAGGATTTTTGCTCAATGCAATGGATAAGGTTAGAAAATATGCAGAATCGAGTTATGACGAAAAAGAAGCCTGGGAGCATTGGCATAAGTTTGCCATGAACAATCTTTACGGAATTGAGATAAATGACCAGATAGCACGAATCTGCAAAATGAACATGATTATCCACGATGACGGGCATACGAACATCATCAGCACTGACTCATTAAGAAATGTTGACGAAATTACAAAAATCCACAGGGAATTTAAGAAAAACCATTTCGATATTCTGTTGACAAATCCGCCTTTCGGGGCTATTGTAAAATCAACAGAAAAAGATTATCTTGAGAAATATGAATTAGGTAAGAGAAGGAAGAACCAGAAGACCGAGATTTTGTTTATAGAAAGATGTATAGACTTCCTTAAACCTGGAACCGGGGAAATGGCTATAGTCTTGCCAGATGGAATTTTGACTAATTCATCACTGCAATATGTTCGTGATTTTTTGATGGAAAAGTCTCAGATCCTAGCGGTCGTGAGTTTGCCACAATTTGCATTTACTCATTTTGGGGCGGGAGTTAAGTCGTCTCTTGTATTTGTAAGAAAAAAGAAAGACAATGAAAAAATAAAAAATTACTCGATATTCATGGCTATTACAGAGCATATTGGTTACGATGCAACAGGAAGAAAAGATCCGATTAATGACTTAAACAAAATCCATGAGGAATACAAAAAGTTTGAGAAAAATTCCAAAGGGTATAAAGGGATTTGAAGATGGAATGCTTTACAATACTATCCGGGGAAATTGAGAACAGATTAGATCCTCATTTTTATAGACCCGAATTTAAAGAATTAAAGAATAATCTGTTAAAACAAAAGCATAAACTTTTGGGAGAAGTTATAGACTTTTCAAGTGAAACGTGGAATCAAAAAGATTTTTTTGATAATGAATTTCCGTATATTGAAATTAGCGAGATAGACACTTCTACGGGAGAAATTCAAAACATAACATACTACGAAAAAAACAAAGCTCCAAGTAGGGCAAAGATGATAGTCAGAGAAAATGATATTATTGTTTCTACAACAAGACCGCATAGGGGGGCAATAGCATCAATAGACAAAGCAAAAAATGGTTTTATTGCATCAACAGGCTTCGCTATATTAAGAGATCTAAAAATAGAATTAAACAAAAAGTATCTTTATGTCATATTAAGAACGCAATTATCCTTAAAACAAATGCTCCAAAGAAGTAGCGGAGGAAATTATCCAGCAATTACAACTGAAGAATTAAAAAAACTAATAATACCGCTACCTCCTATTTCAACTCAAGAACGGATAGTAACTTTAATAGAATCCGCTTATTTCAAAAATCAACAAAAAGAATCCGAAGCCCAGAAACTTCTTGATTCAATCAACGATTATGTTCTTAATGAATTAGGCATAAAACCACCAGAATTAAAAGATAAAATGATTTATGTTGTTGATAGTGATGAAGTAGAGAATAATAGAATTGACGCTCATTATTACGAGCCGAAATTTGAAGAAGTTGAAAAGGCAGTAAATAAAGGGAAATATGAGGTTAAGGAGTTGAAAGATGTTGCTGATAAATTGTTGAGCGGACAAAGACCAAAAGGTGGAGTAAGGCAAATTAGTGAAGGTATTCCAAGTTTAGGAGGAGAACATGTCTTGAGCGATGGGAAAATTGCCACAACCGAATTAAAATTTATTCCAAAAGAATTTCACAAAAAGCGATTAATGAATAAAATCCAAAAGAAAGACATTATTATTGTCAAAGATGGAGCAACGACAGGTAAAGTAGGAATACTCCCAGAAGATTATCCGTTTGAAGAAGTAAATATTAATGAGCACGTATTTTTGTTAAGGGTTAAAAGGGAGATAAATCCATATTATGTTTTCTCGATTCTAAAATCTCAATTAGGACAAATGCAGATTAATAGAAATGTTACTGGTGGAACAATTATGGGCATAATTAGGGAAACAACAGAATCTCTTAAGATTCCCTTGGCTCCTCTTGCTGTTCAAAACAAAATTGCAGAAGAAGTAAAAAGACGTATGCAGAAAGCCGAGTTGTTACAGAAAGATGCAAACGATAGTTTAGAAAAAGCTAAAAAGGAAGTTGAGTATATGATAATGGGTAAAAAGCAAACATATGTCGAAATTAAAAAAGCAAAACAAAAGGGTAAGGATGTAGATAAGGAATAAGTGATAAAGAAAAACCCAGGGAGAATCTGATGGTAGAGATTGAAAGAAAAAAGGAATATCCAAGTGAGGTTGCAGTGCAATTAGTTTCTCATCTAAGTGAAGGTGCATATACTACTTTTGCCAAAGCTGTGAAGGAACTGATTATAAATGCCTTTGACGCTAATGCTCCTGAGGTTCATCTCGATTTAGATGCGGATTGCACACAACTGACTATTAGAGATAAGGGTGATGGTATGAACTCTGACCAATTTAGGACTGAATTTGCAAGAATTGCCGGATCGAAAAGACGAATAGAAAATAAGAAACGTACATTTAATCGGCCAATGATTGGAAAATTCGGTATTGGCTTCTTGTCTGCCGCACGATTGTGTAAGACAGTAATTATTTATTCAAAACAAAAAGGAAATGACCATGGAATACGTCGCGAAATTCCTTTGAATCATTTTTTTGAACAAAAAAATCAATTACGAGATTTGAGAAAGCATTATTATTATTATTCCATGCCAGATTTCAAAGATGATATCGATAGAAGTTATACAAAAATTGTCCTGCAAGACTTACGTGAAGATATTCAAAAAGATCTAAAATCAAAGAAGAAATATAGTGAAGCTTGGGATAACATAGATGAGTTATCTGGTGTTGAGAAATTTCGATGGGAACTTGGGATTTTATTGCCAGTTAACTATGAAGATAGCTATCCTATTCATGATGACTCAGTCGAAATAATCAATAAAGTAAAAAGTGAGCTAAAAGGCTTTAAATTTAAGGTGTTTTTAAATAACAACGAAATATTAAAGCCTATTACATTAGGATACCACTTTCATCGGGAATCAAAATGGAACTATAACAATAAGAGAATCCCTAAAGCAGAATATAGTATTATCCCTATTTCTTCTCCTCCGGGAGCCACTTTAAGATTTCATGGATATATTTATAATCAGTCAAAACAAATTCAACCATCATCCCTTAGGGGAATTTTGCTCCGTATAAACCATGTCGGTATAAAAGGTTACAGTAAATCATTATTTGAATTTACTAAAAACATTGGTCCCATTCTATCAGCAATAAGTGGTGAAATATTTTTGGACAGTCAATTTGAAGAAGTGATGACCCTTGATAAAGATGATTTCAAAGAGGATCACTCTCTCTTTAAAGAGTTGGTCGGCTATATTCATGATACTATTGACGAAGTTGCAAGTATTTCAAGAAAACGAAGCGGCAAAATCAAGGGACGAAAAGAAACTGTAAAAGTCAAAGACCTTGATTTATCCTCAGCTGAAATCAATGAAGCAAAAAAGATATTGGGAGTCAAGACTTTCAATAAAGAATACTTTCCGAACAAGGATATATCTATAAGGACCAATGTTAAGCATTTGATGACTAGAATAAAAAGTTACATTGGTAAGACATTAAACCAGAACGAAGCAAGTTATTTAATAGAATCTCTGGAGTGTTTTAATGCCAATTGCTATAGGGGCGCCATACTTATGGCTTGGAATACAGGTATGTTTAGAATTCATCGTAAGATTGACACTGACATTGGATATGCAAAATTGCAAGCTGAAATTGAAACCATGCGTAAAGACCCTCATGTTCAATCATATATTAGTAGTAGGTTAAAAAGCTGTTCAAATTTGTATGATTTGAAATTATATTCTGAAGAAATGATTTGTCGATTATTAGAAAGATTGCAACTAATGGATGGAAATACAGCCCAGCTATTTTACAAATCATTAATAACAATAAGAAATAATTGTGCACATCCAACCGGTTACAAAGCAAATGATGGTGATGCTATTTTTATGATACAGTCAATTCTTGGTCGCATATTAAATAATGATAGATTCTTAGTAAACTAAAATGAATGTCCTATTAGTCGAACCAAATTTCCCGGTACCACCGAAAAGCAAGAACCATAGAAACTTTTTGCCAATTGGTTTACTCAAGTTAGCTAGTTATCATCGATATAAAGGTGATAAAATTAAACTCGTAAGAGGAAATGACTATTTCCCCCGGTTCAAACCAGATAAAATTAAAATTACTTCTTTATTTACTTATTGGTCAAAATATGTTTGGGATAGTGTGAAATATTATAAAGACAAATATCCAAAAGCAAAAGTCATTGTCGGAGGCATTTACGCATCATTAATGCCAGAACATTGTAAAAAATCAGGATGTAATGAGGTGTTTATTGGTGTTGATAAGCAAGCAGAAAAATTCAAACCAGCTTATGATTTAGTAGATGTTGATTATCAGATTATGCATTCATCAAGGGGGTGTATAAGAAGATGCAAATTTTGTGGAACATGGAAAATCGAGCCCAAATTCATTTATAAAAAGAGTATAAAAAATGAAATTTGTAGTAACCGTATTATCTTCTATGACAACAACCTTCTTGCTAATCCATATATCGAAGATATTTTAAAAGAGCTGAAAACCGCAAAGTATAATGGAAGGGTAGTCTATTCTGAAAGTCAATGTGGAATTGATGGAAGGTTACTTACTCCTGAATTAGCGCGGCTTTTAAAAAAGGCGAGATTTCTTTACCCCAGAATTGCTTGGGATCATGAATATAAGAAAAACAAAGATATTAAGAAACAAATTGATATGCTGGTGAATACTGGTTATTCTGCCAAGGATATCTATGTTTTTATGATATACAATTTTGAGCAGGATTATTATGAAATGCTAAAAAAACTCAGGAGATGTAAAAAATGGGGAGTACAAATTGCGGATTGCAGATATAGACCATTGAATCAGACTTTTGATAATTATAATCCACGGGAAAAACAGACTAACGAAGATTATTACATACATCCAAAATGGTCTGATAGGCAGATAAAATCCTTCAGAAAAAAGGTAAGACAGCAAAATATAATAATAAGGCATGGATTCAATCGTTATGATCCTGAATTAGAACATCTGGGTGCTGTGAAGAGAAAAGAAGGAAAGCGTAATGGCCGAGCAATCGTTCAACCTTAATTTCAAGGGCTATTGGCGGGAGGCTAACATTGCTTTCATTCCATCTGAGGCGGGGATTTATTGCGTTTAGGCATGTAGTTTTAATAAGCAAGCAAAATCCGTAATCATCAACAAACTGATATATGTCGGTCAAGCCGATGACATTAATCAAAGAATAAAGAACCACGAAAAATGGCCCGACTGGAGAAAAGCTCTAAATTTTGGTGAGGAATTGTGTTTTTCATTCGCTCATTTTGAATCTGCTTATCGAGATCGGGTTGAAGCAGCCCTGATATTCAAGCAGAAACCTCCGATTAACGATGATTACAAGGATTCTTTTCCCTTTGACAAAACTACAATCTTGATAACGGGTGCTTCAGAGCTTCTTGTTCCGATTTTTACGGTTGAAAGGAGTTAGACCGCATATTAATTGACATGTTTATTTTGTATGCTATAATATAGTATGGTTATTGAGAAATCCAGCAATACAATTGATTGTTCGGATATTCAGACCTTAATGCGGGATTAATGAGCATAACACAGAATACAAGCATCAGCATACTATGAATATAGTAATGCGAAGTCTCAATTTTATTCATGAAATGTCAAAAGAGTGGAAACTCTTTGCATCAATTGCAGGTCTTGCTATTGCACTATATACTATTTATTTTAATATTTTGTTTCCCGGTTGGGGAATATATTATAAAATTTTATTCTTAGTCTTAATATTGTTTTTATCCATTATAATAACTTTAATATGTTTTTCCTGGCGGGTATGTAACAAAAATAGAATCAGTTTTCTGCCAAAAATAGAATTTCGTTTTATCTCGATTATAAATCATCCTCTTACTGGTAAAGAGTTGTATTTATTCCAAGCGTTACCAAAGAAGAGTTTAAGATATCTATCTCCGGGTTTATTTTTTGAAATATTAGAGCTCAAAGAAAAAATTGAACATCCCATCGGTTTTCTTAAGGTGGTGCATTTGCAGCCATCTGGCCTTGTTCAAGCGGTTTCAACACAAACGTGTGCTAGTTCAAAACATATCACTGGGAGAATAAAAGGAAGACCTGTTTTTTGGAATATGCAGCAGAACATATTAAATAGAAAAGATCCTTACGAGACATGGCTGTATTTATCATCATGGATGCAATCATATCTGGATTTTCAGAAGAATTTAAGGGAGGTAAATCATGCCTAATATAGAAGGCAAGGTAGTAAAAATAATTTCAGACAGCGAGATAATTATTAACTTAGGTTCAAAAGATGGCGTGAAAGAAGGTGACAGATTTTTAATTTACCAATTAGGTGAAGAAATAAAAGATCCTGATACGGATAAAATGCTAGACACACTCGAAATAGTAAAAGGCAGAGTCAAGATAGTCCATGTTCAACCGAATATCTCGACATGTATCACTGATGAATATGAGCATAAGACGAAGAAAATTATACGAGGCAATCCTTTAGCCGGCGTTCTTTTTGGTTATTATACAGAGGAACATGAGCTTGAGGAGATTAAGAAGCCTTTGATTGATGTTAAGGTGAAGGACCTTGTAAGAAAGATAAAGCTTACATATTCAACGACTCATGATGATATGTAAAATATTTTTGGTGGCAGGGCATGGGAATTCAAATAACTAATTATGAGTTTAGCTTAGCAGAGTTTGATATCTATATGCTTCTGTTTAGAGGTGCGATGAAAATTCTATATTACATATCAGGAATTATTGCAGTCATTAGCGTTTTGGCTGTTGTAGTGAGATTGTTCTTTGTTTATGGCTTTACACAAGTCAATAGCGTATACAAATAGTGGAAAATAATATTTGTATCTTTTGCAGGAAAACTAATGTGCCATTTACCTCAGTAGAACATATATTTCCCGAAAGTATTGGCAACAAAAAATTGATATTGCCAAAAGGTGTAGTGTGTGACATCTGTAACAATGGCATATTGTCGAAACTCGATAAAGTGATTCTTGACTTTGAACCTGTTGCATTTCTGAAACATTTCTACGCTATACCGAGTAAAACTGGTAGGGTTCCAGATGTAAAACTGCCAAATGTATCCATGGAAACAGATGTTGACAAAAAAATCAATTTGAAGGTGCAGAGTAAAAAATTTTTGAGAACAAAAGTTGGTGGTTTCAAGCTTAGAATAACTGCAAAACACCAGTTTACGCAGAAGTATCTTTGCTGTTTGGCGCGTGCATTCTATAAAATTGCACTCGAAGCTATCCATTTAGATCACGGTCATCCTATATCTTTAGATAAATCATATGATCTTATTCGAGATAAAATACTAACTGACAAATTATTTTCGGGTTTTATTGTTTTCGATAAGAAGTGCAAACCAATCCCACAGTGTCGAATTAGGTATTGGTTTCGTCATAAAGATAGAAAGAGATACACTTTATGTGAGTTAACCCTATTCGGTTTCACTGCTTACTATTTTCTGGAAATAGCAAAACCAATTATGCCGGAGTTGCTAACTAATCATCCTAAAATGAATCTAGTCGAATTCTAAAGAAAGATTTTGTATTAAAATCAATGTTGTATAATCTGTATATCTATGGCTATTCACAGCTAAGTGTAATTGCCAGAGAGGTTCTATTTTTTTTCTTTCCTTTTATTGTGCATCGTGTTGAATCTTGATTTTCTTGGGCTTCCTCTACTGCATCGCACTTGACTTTTGGTGAAAGATGGCTTCTTCCGGGAAGTCATAGGGGCTAATCTTACTCTGGAGACTTCTAATTCTCGTAATTCAAGCACAAGTTGGCTTGATGAATAAAATAGATAACCTAATCCTTTCAAGGCATAAACAATAAAAGGCATAAGGATTTCAATTAATTGTTTTATTGCAACTTCTATATTTAGATATATGTCTTTAATTTTTCGCCCGATCTCCTGTGCAATTTTGCAAAGTTCAATAAAAAGATCACCTATCTTTGTTCTTGCTTCTTTCCATAATAACAGAGCAACAGCAATAACACCAATACCAATGATTAATATCTCCGGTGGGATCTTGGATAGAGCCTCTATTCCTCCTTCAATCAACGTTGCAATTACATAGACTAATCCCTTAATCACATCAGTTAATAGTTTAAAAAAAAGAACACATACCGAGTAACAAGTCTGAAATATGGGCATAATACTTGAACATAAAAAGAAAAATGCACAGGAGTTTTTAGTTAGATTGCTGATCATTCTGCCTGTTTCACCAAGTTGCCATATTTTTACTTCCTCCTGTTCTGTGAAGTCAGGATCTCGAGAAATAATTCCATGAGTTTTAACTGTAAAAGCCAAAGCAAGAAACGGAACATCTTTTTTATCCCTTTTTCCAATAAGAGCAGATGCTTTTAACCATGCTTGCAGGCGCCGGGCTTTTAGGATCCGCACTTTAGAAACTATTTCTTGAGCGATTTCTCTCGCTCTATTTTCATTATAGCCTTTTGGTAATTTCTCCTTTATTGTTTTTCCTAGCTCTTTTAAGATTTCAGGAGGTGCATAGAGTCGAAGAAAGGGGTTGGAAATGATCCCTTGGAGAAAGGACGGCTTACCTTTCATTATAGAATATATTTCAGCAAAAATAATATTTGTATCAATTACAAGTTCGATGCTAAATCTCTGGCCGTCAGTAAACGCAAGCTGATTTTTTTGAAGAAAATTCTTTAGATAATTAATAAATTCAGGTTTCATTTGTGCTGTTATATCACGCCAATGACTATCGAAATCTGCAAAATAATTACTAAAATAATCCCATTCAGAATTATGGAATTTATTCAGTTCATCAACTTGGTTTGCATTCATAAGTAATCATCATTCTTAAATAATGTTTAAAATTAGACAGCACGCAATTTTGCTTTTATTTTCGTGTAACACAAATATCCTTGATGAATGAAGCGTAGCGTCCTAGGTCCCATGCTGGGACGGTTGCTAGAGATTTTATATCTTCAAATAGTAACCCCAAGAATCCAAATAATGCCTGAGTTTTAGTAGTTCGTTTTAACAGTATATAATTTTTCTTGAATTTAGAAGCAAACGTGCCACTATTCATAATACAGCCACCATCAATAAACTGCAATTTGTTATTAGGAAGATATTTAGCAACATATTTCCATGGTGTTTTTTTCCATTCCATTATCGAAGCTACAACATACCCATATATATGTCCGTGTTTTTTTGGTGGATATTGACCACGAGCGTATTTGATATGTTGTGTGGGAGAACGATAAAGATTGCGAATAGAAGCAATTTTTTCACCCGCATCTTTGATTTCCTTAGCAGTGAGCGTTGTTTTTGCTTCTATTACAGCATATACAGCCTCTATGGGTATAAACAAAGTATTTTGTTGCTGATAGATTAAAGGTGTATATTGGTGATCGAATATAACGATATCTTCTTGCCTACTTTGATATCCCTTTGAATCAATAATAACACCTCTATTAACTTCATAACGTCTAGGCATATATTCACGCAACCAGTTTATCCAAATATCTTCGTTGGTGCCACCCTTAGTACTGGGATGACAAATGTTCTTCTTTATACTGTCGAATTTACTCTTCATCTCACGAGAAGCATCCTCGAAAAGCTGATTTAGGTCTATTTTAATTTGTAGCTTTTCAGTTTTCTTCTTCATATTCCACTTTTCATGAGTGGTGTACTTGGTAATACACCCACTCCTGAAACTAAATGGGGCTGCGACAAGATAACATGATTTCTCATTTTACTAACTTTCTTGTTCCTCATCAAAAGGTCTTGTTGGCTGCGTATCCAATGCGGCTTTTTTCAATGCTCCAAAAGATAACGGTTTATCTGGAAAGCAACTGAATATCGCAGTAGGGATTATCTTATTAATAATATCTGAGTAAGTAAAGCTGTAGGGGCACTGCTTTGAAGCCCCTGTAATCTTAACCAATTCTCGTATCTCCGTGTTAGATAAATTTATATCATGTGTATAGATTTCAAATATACATCTCCGCTGATCTTTACTAGGACGTTCAAATTCAAAAATATCTGCTGCTCTTCTACGAATTGCAGGGTCAATTGCTGAAAGTCTATTTGTGCAAAATATAATTAAAACTGGCTTCTTCTTAAAGCGCATGCGATCTATACCCTGGATTAAAGCGTTTACCCCAGCTTTATCTTCGTGGTGCATCTGAATTGCCTCTCTGCTCTGGGCAAGTGTGTCGGCTTCATCAAGGAGTAAAATCACAGGACCGTTGAGTTTTTCTCCTTCAGTTTCCACTAACTTAAAAGCAGCTGTTATTAATCTGGTCATGTCACCTACAATACCACTACCCCTTGTTAAAATGCTAAGTTTGAAAAGCTTAACGGATTTTTTAACTGATCCAGCAACGGAATTGCCAAAACTTTCTGCAAGGGCTGTCTTTCCTGTACCCACATCTCCACCAAAAATTAAAAATGGACTGCGCTGTTCTAGTGTTTTTAAAGCTGATATTTCTTTCCCCTTGTGCTTATCTTTACTCCATTTGCGCGCCAGAGTTGGCGAAGACATGAAAACAGTTTCCTTAATCAACCTTTCCTTGATTTTTTCCAATCCAATCAAAGAATCATAGATTTCCTTATATAAGGGGTCAGGATAAGAAATGACTTTTTCGAATAACTCAGATTGTTCCATATTATTACTTCCTCCCAAAAATTTTTTATTGCTGCGCTTGTTTAACACTCGAATTTTCAAAATCTTTGAATCATCGCCTGCATAGGCATAATCACCTAATTGCTTCTGAATACTGCTCAGATCATCCTCGTTTAAAACAATGCCATCGGATTTAATCTTATCATTAAGTAGGGACGCAGCTGCACTTATAGGATTATCTGAAGGAAAACTATGAGCTCTATACATCAAGTCCTCGAAGTTGATAGAATACTCCTTCAGTAGTTTTCCGGTAGGTGATACAAGTTGGATTTTCATATTGATTACTTGTATAGATACCGTTGAACGGATAAAGCATTGCTGGAATAGATGTTGTCTGATGACCATAACGCCGGATTCTCATTAAGGTGTAGTTTGGAAGGACCCCATCCTGGACTTAGAATATCATAATGTTGCTTCTTTTCAACTTCAGTTGAGTTTTTCCATTTTTGATTAGTCCCTACAAGAACATTGAAGTAAGTATTGTAAGGGAAATTCACGTATGGTATATCTCCTGCGTCATCATCTCTTGTTACTAATGCTCCAGCACTTATTTCATATCGAAGAGCAAGTATGCGATCCATGTTTGGATACCCATAAAACACAAATTCTATATAAGACACATATCCAGCAAGAACCCACTTATAAAGATCAGCTGACATCTCTTCTTCATATCTTTCTGAGAATAAACCATACATGTAACGAAGATAACGAAGATCGCTTCTTATTTTCCAATTCACATGGCGCACATCTACATAAGTATACGTAAGAGTGTGCGTTTTAGTTCTGGTTTGATAATGCATAATCACCTCACAGGTTGTAAGGATTAAACGAAGTTCCCAAAATACGCTGCCATTGTTCTATCGCTTTAGTCTTAGATGGCGCACAAGTTGCCATCATCACAATATTCATAGTACTTTGAGAGTGTTTGATAATATTGGTATAATCATTACTATTAACTGTTTTTGCAACATTGTTTTCTGAATTTACCGGATCATAAATTTGCACTAGGTCTGTACTATTACGTGTAACATCTGAAGGAGAATAATTATCACTGAATATAACCCTATCTTTGAGCTGCGTCTTTAAAATATATTTAAAAAAATAGGGGAAACCATCACAAAATGAATCAGGAATTTCTGCTGTATCAATTAGATGTGCCCAGATCAGCTCAATTATGAAGGATTTAATTGGGGCGTCCCAAATGGACTTCCACCATTTTGTTAATCGCACAAATGCTGCATATTTCTTAAAGGTTTCTTTGCGCTTCTGAATAAACTTGAGATGTAGTGGAATAGATGTTTTTAGTCGCTCTGAAGAATGTTTATGCATAAGCCACCCCCATTCATTATGTGAGTTTTTATTAATTGGAATAATTGGTACAACATCTACCTTTATTTTGGTACCCTTATAGTACACACATACGCAATGATTACCAATTGTAAATTGATCATCGGACATACCATATTGCTGCATGGATTCACTTAAAAGATTTCTGATGTAGGATAACATATTGTCCAGTGGCTCGCCATCCTTATCAGGCGTTAGGTAGACAGCCACATCAAGATCACTAGTAGTGCTAATAGCTGTACCTTTGGCACATGAACCAAAGTGTATTAATTTTCTAAGACCAAAATCTTCATGTTGCTTTAAGTAATCACCAAAGTTTTCAATTAAGCGACTGACTTGTGCACGGTATTCACTGACTTTCTCTTTTTTAAGGTTTACTCTTTCTTCAAGGAAAACGTTTATATCAGTATCTGTAATTTCCATTCTTGACCTCCTAGGTTCTCTTTCAGTTTTATTATTCTCCATTGTGACTGTTTTAAGAAAATCGATGAGCTGGGACTTCTTATAGAGTCGGTATTTAGTCAAAGGATGCCGTACGGGAATTAGAAAACCGTCTCTATCCCATCTCCGTAATGTCTTTGACGAAACTCCCAGAAATGCTGCAGCTTCAGCCACGGTTAAGAATTTATCACCCTTGTAATCCTTACCCAACATTAGACATATTATATGCATGATTTATACGTTGTCAAGCGAAATCTTGGATTATGGGAATCTGACCACGATTTGACTCGATTTTACGTGTGTAAAAC
The DNA here is from genome assembly GCA_049647125.1 of bacterium. Classification (GTDB taxonomy): domain Bacteria; phylum Hydrothermota; class Tepidihabitantia; order SM23-42; family SM23-42; genus JAUVZL01. The sequence goes on from JBARXC010000166.1 coordinate 41,977, forward strand.
AACTAACTAGTAGCCATTTTGCCTTGATCAACTTGTAAAGAACCCGCAATCCCGTTGGTCTTCGACACTACTGGACGTTGGATTCCATCTTTGCTTTTTCTGTAAAAGCCAGCTTGCTTTGCATTTAGACAAGCTCCTTAAAAACCTGTAAAACAACCCTTCGGGCGAAAAACATAAAAGAGTCTTGCAGAACAAGTTTGCCTCACGCGTTAGTGAGTTTGCCTTGTCCTTCAGACTCCGATGTTACAAGTAACTCGGGCTTCGGATTATTTAATCCCAAAATGAGTTAGAATTATACAATCCTCAGTCATTTAAGTTTTTCGGTCTCTCTGAGAGACTTGTTTTTCTCCAGAAACCACCTGTGGGTTTTATCCTGCAACCTTGGTAATGCATTATGGGATTATTAGGGGCTGACTGGTCAGGTCAGCTTAGTGAAAGGAGGTGAATTGAAAATTCGAATATAAAATGAATAATAAAAATGGTTCAAAACCAATGAGCTATAAACAGGAAAACTATATCACGAACCTATTGACTTATAAAACTATTTTAGAAAACTACCAGGGATATGTCGGATATGTACTTAATGTCTTGCAGAAAAAACCAGACATAACAATGAAACAGGCAAGCTGTATCATTGATACCTTGAAGGGAATGATTGAAATTGAAAAAACTAAGGAAAATGGTGATAGTGATGATGGTGACGAACTTGAGGAAGAAGTAATAGAATGAGTTATGCATTGATAATACCGCCCGAATATCTGGCAAAGCTTGTTCTATTCAGGCAGTGGTTTAAACGATCAATTGGAAGCCAGGTTTTGCAGGCAATTGAAAGGTTTACTGAAGATCTTGGAACTGGATGATGGGAAAGATTGTTTAATTTTATTTCTTTGCTTTTCTTTCTTATTGACTTTTATATTTTCTACAATAGAATTTGCTATGCTAATATTATAATTTACAACGTTAATAGTTGAATATCGAGTAATTATACATGAATAAAGTTCTTAAGATGGAGGAGAGAAGTGGATTTGGTTGATATCTATGACTTAGGTGTTCTGTTTGGAGAGCTCTATAATACATTAATATTGAAAAAGAAGGGTGCCCGTGGAGATATTTACGAACCTATATATGTTACTATGACTCATATTGCTCTCAAGCTTGAAATGTATAACATTGGTTATTCTGTACGACACGATATTTCTAACTGGTTAAGTGTTTTACCCAAAAGACGCAAATATAATGAGGAAGAAATTGCTAATCTTCCGTTGGAGTGTAAAGAGTGGAGTGATTATATCCATCGAGAGTTAAGTAATATATCTATATTAAAACTGCAGACAAATGGCATTCTTAATCCAGCAAGGTTATTGAAAGGCGCACAGAAGTTCTTTCAAACTGAGATATGGGCGCGATTAATGCCCACAGCACAAGAAGACCTGCATGATGCTGCCAAAAGCTTATTGTGTGGATTAGCTACTCCATCCGTCATGATTTCTTTACGTGCTGTTGAAGGTGTGCTAAGACAATATTATCTGTATAAAACTAAGAAAGATGCTGGTCGAAAGAATTGGAAAGCTATTTTAGATGAACTCTTAATCGAAAATGGAGAAGGTAATCCAAAATATAGTGTTAATAAAACCTTATTAGGGCTTTTAGATTATATTCGAGAAAATGAAAGAAATGTAGCTGAGCATCCGGATAAGAGATTTAAGCAAGATGAAGCTGAAGGCATATTTTCTGAGGTTATAAAGACAATAAGCGAGATTTATAGAGATATGCCACAGCAATCAATGTGGGATGGCACAAAAGGTAGAAACCAAGATGATTAGCAGTAATGGTAGAGTGTGATAGAGGGAATACACCACTTTTGATTGCATCAAAAACAGACAGAAAAATGTTGGAAAGTGAGAGAAATCACGATTTAGGGATGTGGTCTATTGTGATTTTATATAAAAATGATACACCCATGAAAATTTTATTTCGTAATTCACAATATTCAGGAGGTGCAATGTGAAGAATAAAAATAACAGTATGACAAAGTATGATCTGCCTAATTTCGACTTAAACAAACTACAGAAATTTTCATTGAAATGTTTGGGAAATGCAAAAAATAAGGAATTGGCAAAACTCATGTTGACTTTCAGCCTGATTTTCAATGATTTCAAAGATCACATATGGGTTTTCGTTCTATTAGAACCATATACTGAATTGAATGCACCAAATAAGAAAACGGGGAAATTAGGTCAAATAAGAGGTATGCGAGCACATTATATGAGGATGATGATAGCAACCCTGCGAGAATTTTTGATAGTAATTCGTGAAAATGAAAACATCATTGATTGCCAGGATTTTAGGGTTGTTATCAACAATCTGACACGCGAGACGGAAAAGAAATGGCAAAAGATTGTGGAGTTAGCAGAACAAGAAAAATCAGAAGATAAATTCAACAACACATTAATTGATATTAGAAATAATGGTACATACCATTACTGTCAGATGAAAAGTCTTTTTCAAGGATTGAAATACTATATACAAAAAGAAGGCGTTGATGGTTTTGTCTCTTTTGGCGAGAATTTAGAAAAGACAAGATTTTATTTTAGTGATGCCTCTGTCCAATTTTATCATAAGAAAAAAACTGATAATTACGATGCTTTTGAAAAAAGATTGGAAGGATATATAAAGGATATTAATCAAACATTGAGATTTATCATCGAATCATATTTAATCCATGTGCTGGAGATTAAATTCCTTGATGTATAAGATAATGGGGAGTATGAGAGTGAAGAATTTTTGGAGTTAGGTTCGTGATGAGTAGCGAGAGAGGGAGAATAGGGGGTTAGGTTGGGTTATTCTTCATCGTTGAAGTACTCAATCTTGACAGGCAGAGTATAGGTCTGTTTTTTAATTCCATCAGCTACAATGGTTATTTCCACTTCTAACCTATCTTCTGTTTTTGTGTTTTCCTCAATCAATCCAGGTTCACCAATCTGTTTACCTGAAAGATACATGGTTGGTAGTGGAACAGGTAGCCCTTTGTATACTATTATATTATTTCCAGGGCACTATTGAAAACCATACCACCCTAAAGCGTGTACATGGTAAACTGCTTTCCAGCCTAGAAAAGCATTTTCTGAAAAAAAGGCTCCTTGGAAAATTATCTGAACCATAGGATATTTGGCTGAAACATACCCATGATTTTCAAGCCATATGCGCCATGATGTTAAAGGTGCACTATTTGATACAACTTTTGTCTTTGAATCAACTAATAATGCTAATCCTGCTTTTTCATATGACCATGTACCAATCCGTAATTTCAACTTAGGTCGTAAAATTGATGTTTTCAGGGCCATGCTGGCAATTAAAACAGCAAAGGCAGCAAAAATCATTGTTGCACTAAAAATAATATTGGAAATATCCTCAAGATAATTATTCCATGGTTTATACCACTTAGGAAAAAGAACTGTACTGCCACTAAATAGTATGATTACTATTGAAAAAACAAGAAAAAATGAGGATAGAATTTGCATTATTCTCATGTTATAAGCAATTCTTTATTTCAACTGGCAGACACGACTTATCAAAAGCAAAAGACCAATCATTTTCAGAGAAACTGTACCTGATTGTCTGCTTGTATTTTCGTGTTTCCTTATCCTGAAAAGAAATGTTGATAGTTACCCTAATGGAATCAGAAGACTGTTGATTGGCTTTTATTTCATTCATTTTTCGAATTGGATTCCGTATTGGTATTCGAAAATCTGCATGTGGTCCTTGTTTAGGATAATATTCTGTATGATTAAAATCAACAATTTCAATTGTAACAAATAATCCCAAGCCCCCATAATTTGCTAGATGAAAATTTAACTCCTTGTCACCACCTTCTAGATTTGGCTTTTTGGTTGGCAAGAACAAAGGCATAAGTTCATATCGCCACCTGAAATTGTTATAATCTGCAACTAGCTGAGTACTTTGAGCCATTTTTGCTGTTTCTTGTGCCATTATTGCTGATTGATGAACATAATTTCCAGTAACAAAAACAAGTATGATCGTAGCAGTCGCTAGAATCATTGCAATAATAAGATTTAATATAGTTGTATTGAAAATTAGATCAAGATCATAATAAATATCAGAAGAATGTTCATTGTGATAGGCTTTAAGCAAAATTATACAAAGGATAAGGCCTGCCCAAATTGCTATTAGGATAAGGATTCCCCACAACGGGATGGTCATTTTAGGTTTCAAACACTCTCCTTTGATATAGTTTAAGCACTTATTTCGGTGATGTTCCAATTAAATGGAAATCAAAGGTCCTGTCATTGTCTGAAAGGTTCATGTCTTTCCGGATGGCAAGAACTAATTCTATGAGGAATCTGTCATGTTTGTCTTTGGATGGATTTGGATTAGTGTATTTAATTTCATTATGGAAATCCATGAGAGATTTTACGACAGATTGCGGAGCAACAAGTATAAGGGTGTTGACAGCCCGAGAAAAATCCTCTAGTGCTTTGCGTTTGTCAATTCCGTCAACTGCCAGATTCGACAGAGAAGAAAGTAAAGTTTTGTAGTGAGCAATTTTTTCACGACGCCATTCGACCTCGAGTTGATGGCGTTTGGTAAAATAGAATGTTAATGCAGCAACAATGATACCACTAGCCGCTGATATTATTGCTATAAGGATTCCACTATTCATCCATACCCTCCTTTTCTTAAAGGGGATGTATAATTCAGCTAGGTCATTATATTTGTTTAAAAAAGAAAAGTCAATAGCATATCTATTCAAGCTTTATCCTTTTGATGCCAAGCATGTCAAAAATCTTATCTGAGCTGATGATTTCATCATTGGCTGAAAATGCAGCATGGAAGGCATCAAAGACATTAAGCTTATGATGTTGCATGTAATATGCTGCCTGTAATGCTGTTTCCTTCTCTATCCCAGAAATTCTACATATTGAGAATAAAGATATTGTGACTTTTTCAGGATCAAGGTCATAGCGCTGGCACAGAAGTAATATTTCAGTCAATGTAACGACAGATGTCCAAAGGCTCTTTCCATATTTTTTATATAATTTTTTTGCATTACTTTTTAACCAGTCTTTTTTCTTCATTGTGGCAAGAAAGAAATCTGTGTCTGCATAGACCATTTTATAAACTCTTAAAAGCCTCCTTCAGGATTTTTTTTCTAAGTTTCTTACGGGAGAGGGCAGGTAATTTTTCTCCCTGTTTCTGGAGTTCTTTTATAGGATCTTCCGTTTTAGGTAGTAATATTAATTGCTCTGATGTTGGAATTATTATGAATTCTGTGCCGTATTTCTCTACGATTTTCTTGCCTAAACATATTCTACCCCTTTCGTCAGATTTTATGGTTATGTCTTGCATTTTATCCCATAAAACTGAGGATTGTGGGATTTATATATTTTTCGTTTTTGTAAGGATTTATGATAGTTTCAGCTCATATACATACGATGAAATAAGTAAATTGAAAAATGAGCCAAAAATTCTGTATTTTGCATTAATTCTTACACTTTGGTTTTTATTTTACCACTACTGCAATTTTCATGCCAGTTATTTTATGGCAAATTGCATTTAAAGGTAACAAACAGGTGTTTTTTGACTACCTATATATAGGGGGTTGGTTCCTCTAAGGAGAAAAAAATGAAAAAATTAAAAAGATCGATGACGACAATATGGCTCATACATTACTTAGAAAATAAGCTAATACCCGGCATAAAGCTGTTGCTTTCGCCACAGAATCAAGAGAAATGGCTTGAAGAACATCCTGATTCAAAATGTATCTACATTAATGTTGAAGAAATACTGAGGCAATCAGAGGACCAAAATGTCATTGAGATAACAGGATCTGCTGAAGATTGGTCAAGATTCAGAGTGATATACAAAGATGTGGAGATACCTTATTCTTCGTTCTGGCATAGAGTGCAGGATGTTGTAATGGGTCTTGGCTTTCAACATATTGCAAAAGCACGCTATAGATATGAAATCGCTAGATAGCAAATATGTAATGTCGTATGCAGTAGGTAGGGTATGAGAGTTCTTGACAAACACAAACAGAGAACCGGTGGTACTTATTGGATCAACTGCAATTTTCTTCTATGAATTTCCTGATTCTGCCTATGAAGTTTTGTTTAAAAGGGTAAATTCCTATCTCCTTGAGAAGTCGTTCAGGAGTAACAATCTCAAAGCCGATAAAGACAAGTTTTTCATTAGCCTTGACAATGCTGTCATATTCGATTTCACTCACGAGAAGACATGTGTGGCGTGGAGCTTCATTGATTGCTTTATCAGAGACTACATCCAATAAGTTTTTCTCTGTTGTATCAAAGTTTGAAGAATCTTCTACGGTTATCAATTCTCTCATAATAGCTGGTTCAGGTTCATTTTTTCTATTTGCCCATTGTTTTTTCAGATTTTCCATAGAAGAGCAAGTACAAAGAAAATCTATCTGATTATTGTTACTGTGAGAGAATTCTGTGAGGATAAATAACAGTACTGAGGCAGGAATTAATTTGTTATCTTTTTTTGACTGATTGATTTCTGTGAAGATCCTGTCTGAGATGAAATATATGCCATCAGTGAATTTCATCTGTATCTCTTAAAAGGCAAATTTCAGGAATATTTCCGGAGAATCCACCAGGGTAACTTCTGAAACTTCTCCTGGACTGTCTTTGGTGACTTTTGCCGCAACTAAGGAATTTAATTTAAATGGCTCTTGTTTCAGGCTTTCTTTCACGACGGGAGTAAGGACTAACTGCTTTTTCTCTTCAGCTTCCATGAGTTCTTTGGTAGTTTTTAATAAAAAAAAGGTTTTGTGTGTTTTGTTCATGTCATAATAATGCAGAAATGGTTTATAAATTTTACTGTTCATTATTGCCGCCCTCGAGGGCGGCGGATGCTGGCGGAAGGGAAGCTCAGCTATAGAAAGAAGCAACTTGTTTATTGTTAAACCAGGTAAATAATTGCGTATTAATTGCTATATTTCAATCACCAGTTTGTTCTTGCCTTCCTGATACAACAGACCTTTCATACTGGCTTTGAGGTTGAGGTTTCTTGCTATATTAACAGGCAGTCTCATGACAACTGTATTGCCACTTCGCCAGAAAGTAATCTCCTTTCTTTTCATACCCCATAAAGCTGCTTTCTTGAGGTTTTCTTCAATTATTACCATTGATTGCTCTGGGAAATACTCAGAACCACATCTAGGGCAGTACTCAACATCCAGGATGCCGCAGTCAACTCCCTGTATTTCTATTCTTTTCTTCTGCCACTTGATCCTGCCACCACAGGGGCATGGATATTCTTTTCTCATTTTTCTATTACAGTTATCGGATATATCTTTTTTTCCTTGCCAATTGTGAATTGTCTATAAATCACTCTATACCAGCGATGTTCTGCAACGACAGTACCATTCTTTTTCAGTGTTTTAATGCCTTTCTGAACAGCTTCTTTGATTTCTTCGACTGTAATGCCTCTTTCCTGCATTCTGCTGAAGAGATGTTTTACTCTCTTGTCTGTCTCTTTCCAGCATTTTAAAGGCTTTTTTGCAAATCTAATGTTGATAGATATATCCATCTCTATAAAAGTGTAGACAAATATATAAATGTTTGGGTTGGGAGCCGCCCTCGAGGGCGGCGGATTGTGACAGGTACAGGTCAATCAGAGAAGCTATCAGCTATAACCAAATCTTCTTTCATAATTTTTGTGATCAAGCCATTCGATTATAATACTAACCACTTTTATCTTATTGCCTGTTACAGCATATAGTAAACGCCAGGCATTAGGCAGATTATATTTCCTCAGGTTACTAATCCTGTATTTCCTGATGTATTCTTTAGGAATCAGTTTTTCTGGGATTCTTATACCACATAAAGGATTATTTTTTAAATCTTGTATTGCCCTGCCAATAAAAGAAAAGAGCTGTTTTTCCTCAGGCATACCTCTCTTTAGTCTAAGGTATGTTTTCTTTAGTTTCTTTTCAGTAAAAGCAACTTGTTTTATTCTGGTCCTTATTCTCATTTTATTATGAGATCCTTTTTCTCTATTTTTTTTATTATTTCAGGAGCCCAGATCCAGATGATTTTACCATCTTTATCAATTAAGATCTTATTTGAGTCTTCAAGATAACTGATTATTACCTGATATGTCTGATACATCATTTTTCTGGGCAGTCTTTTCCAAAGCTGATATTTCCCCAGTTTGCCTGATTGCTTTCTAATCAGTTCTTCTACCATTAGCACACTGTCTAAAGTGGGATTATACAGGAGTAGTGGTGATTTCATATTATATATATGAATATAAGAGTTTATAAATCTTTCGGATTTAAAATTCTTGTTATTGATTCGATAATGAAGACATAAAAGGCGCTTCATGTGTTCAGCTAGCCATTTAAGTTTTCCTATCTTCTTGATGCTCCGCTCGTCGAGGGAAGCCTTTCCGCTCTCATTGCTCGAGGTCACTTCGTTCCACTCTGAGCAATGGAGGTCAGTTTTCCATCTCGACATGAGGTCGCATCTATTGACTATATATGGTCGCTACGATAAGTATGCGTGATCGGTATGAGTTTATGTCATGGGTTATTTTGTTCTGTTATTAATGTGTGTTGGAGAAGTTCGGTAACCCTGAAAGGCTTCCCTACGCAACCTATTCATTCTTGATGAGTAAGTTGGGGTGGAAGGATTCGATGGATTAATCCAGGGGAGTGACTTAGGGGTCTGTTGTATGATATGTTTGTTGGGTATTTTTATTCGTTCCGGTATTTACCGGGTCCGCTTTATGTTTCTATGTTATAAGTTATGTAATTTCATTGATTCTTATTTGTTTCCGGGTGAGAGAGGGGATAATGAACACGGGAAATGGAAATAAACATGGATTATGTAAAATACCTAACTTTCAGTACAATTGTTTTAAATGGCTCTATTTCCCCATATAGATGCTCCAGGACCGTTATTTCAGTTCAGAAGACAGTAATATGTCTTTTCTGGAGAAATTCCTGTTATTCAGGCCTCCTGGGCAGGGAAATCTTGCCGTGGATGTATTCAGGGAAAAGGTTCGGTTCCAAAAGGCAACGTTGGTTCAGACCGTTAAACTGATATCTGAGAGAGAAAAATCCAAACAGAGAAACATAGCAGCTCTTGTTTCAGAGATCATGGGGTTACAGTCACAGCTGTATGTTTATCAGTGTCACTGGTACCCGATTGCACCTGACAATAAACGGAAAGGCACCCTTGAACGGGCAATATCAGAACTCAAGGATAAGAAAAGGCAGGAAGAAATCGACTGCTGGAAAGATACACTAGAATTATGGCAGAATTTACTGAAAATCGCTGCCGAATACAGGGCAATTGTGAGAAAAGCGCAGGTACTGCTTCCCGGGGAATAAAATGGATGTTTTTAAGACAAAAACAGAGCGCGTTAAGCAGCTATGCCGAAAACTAAAACCAATAGTGGGCACTAGGGTGGACCAGATCTGGCAGGCCTATCTTATCGAGGACGATAAGGGCAAGGAGGAGATTGAGGAATATTTACAACTGCTCTCAGCTTCGGTTATTTCAGACAAGCTGGAAAAGGATGAGATATTTCTTTTCCCGCCGTCAGGAGAAATGGCTTCTGGTAAGTATTATATTGGTGATGTACTATACAATAAAAAACGCCTGTATCCATTTGCCCTGCGCGAGAAGGAATGGATCCAGCACGCGGGTATATTTGGTAGGTCTGGTGCCGGAAAAACAAACCTCGGATTTTCTCTGGTGCTAGAGCTTATTAAAAAGAATAAACCCTTCATGATCTTCGATTGGAAAAGAAACTACCGTGATCTGATTGTTCTGCCAGGATTCAGTGACCTGCTGGTCGCGACCATAGGAAGAAATGTTGTCCCTTTTAGATTTAATCCATTAATACCGCCCAAGGGCACTGATCCTCATACCTGGCTGAAAAAAATCATTGAGGTGATTGCACATTCATATTTCCTCGGTGAAGGGGTCATGTACCTACTCCAGAAGGCGATTAATTCAGTATACAGAAGATTCGGTGTATATGACGGAAAAGTTTCGCAGTATCCTACGTTCCGGGATGTTTTACGATGGTTTGATAAATACGAAGCCAAAGGCAGGGAGGCAAACTGGTTGAGTTCGACATTGAGGGCTATATCAACAATCTGCTTTGGCGAGATGAACCGCCTGACCAATACCGGGAATCAGCAGATTGAGGAGTTGTTAAGTAAGAGAGTAATTTTAGAACTCGATGCACTTACGCAGTCAGACAAGATTTTTTTCATTGAATCACTCCTTCTATGGATTCATCACTACCGTCTGAGAGAAAAAGAGCGGGAGGTATTCAAGCATGCAGTAATCATAGAAGAGGCTCACCACATTCTGTCTGGTGAGAAAACAGGATTAACCGGCGGCGAGTCAATCATGGAGACTACCTTCCGTGAAATTAGGGAATTTGGCGAATCGCTCATTATCCTGGACCAGCATCCCTGCCAGATTTCTTTGCCTGCTTTAGGCAACACCTACACAACAATCGTCATGAATCTGAAACATAAAAAGGATGTGAGTGCAATCGCGCAGTGCATGATGCTCGACAGTTCGGAGAAAGACTATCCTGGCAACCTCGAAGTCGGTGAAGCGATTGTCAGGCTTCAGGGCAGGATTATGAAGCCCTTTTTAGTAAAAGTCCCTGAATTTGAGATTAAAAAAGGCGCAGTTACTGATGAGATGTTGCGAGAAAAAATGATAGGGTATTTCGGCTATTTGAAAGGGAATCAGACCTTAACTCGGGATATTACACATATTTCAAAATCAGCTGAAATAGAAGGGGAAGAAAAGATTCTGCTAATAGACATACTGAAGCATCCATTCAGCTCAATAACCACAAGATATGAAAAGCTCAACATAAACAGACGAAAGGGTAATGCAATTAAGGATAAGCTAATTAATAAAGGTTATATCGGGCCAAAACAGATTAAGCTGAGCACGGGCAGGATAATGCTGCTGGAACTGACAGAAAAGGCAAAACAGTATCTGGAGCAATTCGGCTATTGGGTGAGGCGGGACAGAAACGGCATGGAGCACAGATACTGGAAGTGGAAGATCGCCAACTATTATCACAGAAGGGGCTATAAGGTATTCATTGAGAAAAAAGTAAATGGCAATGTCGACGTTGCAGTCAAGAAAGGTAATGTCAGCATCGGTATTGAGATTGAAACAGGCACGTCAGACTTCATTGGCAATATATTGAAGGATTTGAAAGCAGGGTATGATGTGATCATATCAGTGGCAACCAATCAAATGGTTGAAAACAAAATCAGAGAGCAACTCAAAAAAAGAAAACTCGACAAAATCAGACGCATTAAGGTAACAACAGTGAGGGCATTTGAGTAACCAGTATATATTCAAGAATCAGTACAACCTATATAAATAAGCCAAGCCATAATAATCCATCATTTATTTGTATTGTTAATACAATTTACGCGAGTGTATGCACAATGCATACCCAATAAGTTTGATCCGATTGATTGTTTATCTTGTTCATGAATTAGTTCTAGGTGGTAATCTGTTATTTTCTGCGAAATTGCATAAAGGATATTTAAGCCGTAATACGTTCATTTTTATAGGGTTTAGAAAGGAGGACTTATGTTGTTGTATAACAAAGAAAAAGGCATTCCCGTTTGTCCAGCTTGTGGCCAGGAGCTTCGTGAATTATATGTGAAAAGAAATATCACCAGCTACCTTGCATTTGACAATGAAAAACACCACAACCTTAAAGTCCAGAGAGAAAAAGTATTTGACGAGAATGTGTTCTATCGCTCAGCATGCAAAGGTCCCATACAAAGCAAGGATTTGTTTGAAAACACTGGTCTGTCTGGTTAATTAAGTTGTTAACCTGAAAAGATCTGTGAAGTATTATAATAATGGTTATCAGAATTGGGTGCAGTGGTTTCTTCTAAGTTGTTGCATCTGGTTCACCGACGACCAATGCATATGCCAGGAGGAATTTAAAAGGCAGTAACCCCAGGAAAATTCAAGAAAAGGAGAAAAACCATGAATTTTATCATGAATAAAATCAGAATATGTGGTTCAAAAAAAAATGTAGCAGCTGCATCCTGCATTCTGAAAAAGTGTTCCAGGTTGGTCACGAGTACTGAGTCAGAAGCAAGGCTTTGTATCCAGTCCCTTATTGATACCTATGCCCTTAAGGCAACGATCCTCTGGGACGGCAATACTGTATGGAGTAAAACACGGGTCCTAAATGATCTGTATAAACTGCTGAAGTACGGCATGACCGCCTTGTCTGATTACCTGTATGCGTTTTTTCACCTGTGCTGTGGGAGTATCGCTTACTATGATAAACATGGATGGATAAGCCATTACCCTGATATTCCGTCGCTGAAGCGTTTTCTGCTGTGCAACGAGCTTGGACAGGATGTGCTGTCAAACCAGCCCTGGTGGGCGACTGACCGGATTGAAATCATAAAAGGAATTTATGTGTTACTTAATCTCGCGAGGTCGTCATGAAGATCAGAGTAATCTCACAGAACAAGCTGTCAGCTGAATGCTGGCAGGTTCAGATCTGGGGCAGGGAAGCATGCAAAGACTGTAATTACCGACACACAAAGAAATGCGGTGGTAAGCAGATTATCAATACCGGTAAAAATGTGCTGGGTCACAGGATTCCCTTACCTGATGTTTCGTTTAGAAACAGGAGGCAAAATGAAGTTTGAGAACATAATAACAGGCCGGCAAATATCCAGACATCTATACCAATTTAAACAGGAAATTCAGCCCGAGGATCTGCTAAAAATAATAAGGTTTATGGCTCAGAAAGGCAAAACGCCCGGGTATATCTACGACCACAATCAGATATTTTATACAGAAAGTAATCTGATTACAAAACAGGAATTTGAATACGTTTTCGAACATCTGGATAAAAACCTTGATTATCTGCTGGACGAATACTTACGGGACGATCTGGCAGACAGGGTCGGCTCAGCAATAAAAATTATCAGTTCAACCACCAAAGGAGAAATTGTCCAGAGGATAATAACGAACAGAGAATTTCTTTTCAGGTTCTTTAAGCAGGACTACATCGAAAAACACTGCTCAAAATGGAACGATTTCAAGAGAGACAAGATATTTCTGCCCTCGGCTTCAGACGAGACAAAGACACTGGCATTTGCCTTAAGCTCTAAATGTACACAACTGTCAGGCAAAGCTTATCCGCAGTACTGGCGCCTCAGTAATGAGCATAACAGCTACGAGCTGAGCCGGGACATTAGAACAGAAATAACGGGAGACGACTTAACCATCAATCTAAAAGACAATGATGACGTCATACTCAGAATCATGAGAAAGTTCACTGAGCATCAGGGCAACGGAGCTGAATTAGGCCTCCACTGTGAATTTAAATCAATAAGTGGTGATGATTTAGAAATAAAGAGGGCGAATGCGATAAAGTATTCGATCCGCATATTCGACCTCGCTGAGTACTTTGGCCTGCGCAAGGGCTCAAAATTCAAGACTTTTAGCGAAGGTTTAAGGCCGAGAAGAGATCCTGAGACGGTCAAAAAATATCTCGGCAGAAAGTTTATCATTGCACCGGACGACTGCAGGGTATACAGTGGCACTGAATTATGCAAAGAACTATTCGAATTGCTTGCATGGAATCTTAAGATCGAATATATGAAGGACAGTAAAATTCTGTGTAAAGTCGCCAGAGAAGAAACGCAGGAGACAATAACTGCTCTGTGGGACCTGCTGGGTGACAGCAAAGACACGCGTGCATTCTGTTTTGTGGAAATACAGGGGGAATCATGTTAGAACAATTAGTAATTGGCTGGAAAGAGATAGAGCCGGTATTCCTTGTAAACATTGCCCTTAGCAATCCTTTTATCCTACTCGGTAAACACGGCACGTGCAAGACGACCTGTGCCAAGGAAATTGCCGGGATTTATGGTAAGAAGTCGTTCAGGTTTTATGATGCGACGAAAGACGATCTGATCTCGATTGCGGGCATACCCATACCTCAGAGACTGGCTCAGGGCAAACTGGAATTCTCCAAACATGACCGAAGTATCTGGAAAGCAAAGGTCATTGTGATCGACGAATTGACCAGGGCAAACCGGGAAAACCAGAACCTCTGGCTTGAGATACTCGAAGAGAAAACCTGTTTTGGTAGGAAGTTATATTACGAGGCCATGATCGCAACGATGAACCCGGAAAGTTACGCGGCAACGTTCAAACTCGACGAAGCTTTGCTCGACCGGTTCTATGCAGTAGTGCCTGTGCCGGATCTGCAAAAAGGCACGACGAGCGAGACTTTCAAAAAAGTCATACAAATGAATCTCAGAGAACAGGTCTTGAGCAGGGATGAAATGAAGAAATTAATAAACAGGATAAGATCGACCTATAGGATTCTGCATAACAACAAGGATATTGTCGATGCCGTGGGTGAGTACGTGGCGAACTATATGGAGATATTGTTTAGTAAAATAGATACTTATATCAGCCCGAGAAAGACCATCCATCTGGTCGAAGAAATCCTCGGACTTGGTTCGTATTTCAAACTCCAGAACCTGAGTGATTTCTTGGTCGAGGCAGCCCGGATCGCACTTACCTATGTATTGGGGATTCCGTTCAAGATAAAACCCGAAGTTTTGATGCAGATACATTCGAACCTAAAGCAGCTTCTCACGAATAAATCTGTCGACGAAGTTGAAAAAACGAGGATAGAGCTTGCCAAGATACCAGACAACGAATCACTCACTGACTACGTTACAAGGAACATAAAGAGGATAAAAAAGTATCTACCCTTTGATGAAACTGAAAAGCTCCTTTCCCAGATCATAGAACATGGCGATGACAAGGATTTGCCCGTACTGCGCGATGTGCTTGGCAAAATTGAAGGCCACGAAGAGCTGAAAAGGGCTGTCGAGGCGAGGATTATTTTCCACGAGATAAAAATAGTGGATAAAATCCAGGAACACGTTACACGCTTCAGGATCCGGAACGACAAGGACTTTGAGATGCTTGATAAGATAAGAGCATTTATGCAGAAGCTTAAAAAAATCCCTCTAAATAGAAAAATCGAGAGACTGATCTTCAAAGACGAAATCGACTATAAACAAATATTAAGGTTCGTCAGAAAAGGAGGTTTTGATGTTGATAAGACAGAAACTGGTCCAGGCATGCAGGGGACTGGGCCTGAACCTGCTCGAGATATCGAAATTCGTACAGATCAGCGAATATCCTGATGTCGCGTGCTGGGGTTTTGATTTGGAAAAGAAAAAACATTATATTTACATCAATCCCAGGGTTTTAAGACTGCCGGTCGGGCACATCCAACTGATTCTAAAGCACGAGATTCTCCACTATGCCGGATACAGGAACCTAGAGTATGCAAAAGACTTTGTCCGGGCGAACATCGCATTCGATATAGTCATCAACAAAATTCTGACAATTGTGCACGAAAGAGAAATGAAGGCGCTATGCAGAAGAATCTACCCGCCTGAAACCAGGGCAAATACTCTCGTGCTTGCCCGGCCTGACGTCAATCCCGATGATCTAAAAACAAATAAGAGATTATGGCTGGCCATTTGGCATAATCCGGAAATACCGTCACCAGCCTCACTATATTATCAGATCGCTTCGCCTGTGAGGATAAAGAACAACCCGTTCAGTGCCAACGGCATCATCTGCACGAAGATAATCTTCAGACAGATACCCGATGACAGTAGAGATGACCGACTCAGCAAATTGTCATCAGAAGTTGTCGATGACGTGATGAAAAAATTTCAGGGGAATGGTTTTTCTGCGGTCAAATTTTCTGCAGCATTCAGGCAGATCTTCGTGAACAAAAAGTCGTTCGACAGCAGGAGCGTGGAAGAATTCATTTCCGAGCTGGAATCAAGGCAGACACTTGAAGAAATCAGCGCCAGGATAATTACTGCCCTGGATAATCAAAGCTCGCGCCAGCTCTATCCATATGAGCTGAGCAGGATCGGCATAATCTACGTTGCCTGCGGCGTGAGCAAGAGACTACCGATATTCTGGAACAAAACACCTGAGTCGAGGAAAAAGAACCTTGCGGTCTATGTCGATACTTCTCCGAGCATGGAGTGCTATCAGGAAAAAGAGGTCTTTCTCATTGACAGGTTGAAAGGCTTCTTTCCCACAAAAATCCATTGTTTTGCCAACGATGTCAGGGAAATATCGCTCGATGATTTTGCCAACGGCAGTTATGAGGAAGGATACAGCACGTCCTTCGACGCAGTCATCGAACACCTGCTCGGTTCCGAGTTTGACGCTGGCGTTGTCTTTACTGACGGCTTTTCTTATGTCAATTCAGAAAATGAAAACAGGTTTAAACAGAGCAGGAAAAGGCTTTTTACGGTATATTTCACCGACGATGGTGACGTTGAATCAGAACTCGATAGCTTGTCAGAACAGACTATGACTGTTAAGCTGGATTAGAAAACAACTAAACAGGATATGGGGTCTTGGCTGAAAACCCAAGACCCCTTTTTGTTTTTAAGGAGGAAACATGTATAGTCCGAAGATAAATGAAAGGCAGGTCAGAAAATTGTATTTCCTAAAGGTTTCGTTCGCTTTAATCGGTATCAGGAAACCTATGACTGAAATGGTCAATGAGGCTCTGGAAAAATATATCCCGGAAAAAATAAATGAAATTCAGAAAGCCGATGGTACAATCGTCATGCCTGATAAAATTGGACAAAGTGAGGAGGAATCATGAAATCGCTTAATACGGGATCTGAAAAATTAAAGTCCAAGGGCTATTTCAATGCCGTCAATCCAAAGCCGGCAGGGAATTATATATTAATCTTTGCAAGTGACTGGAACAAGGACTACTGGGCATTCTATGCTTATGTCAGCCAGCAGGAATGGCGAGAAGACATAAAGCAGATAAACGATCTCATAAAGCGAATGAACTGGCGGGACAGCGATGTCTATGTGGAAATGATTGATTACCACGACAAAACCATGCACGATTTCTACATGTATCTATACGATTCAGGTTATCTTGCCCATTGGAGTGCACTGGATATTGAAAAATGGGAAAGTCATTGTCCTTAAGAAAATCAGGAGGTCAATATGTTAAATGATTTGATTCAGGCTATAGATAACCTCGATAATGAAGGTAAAGAGGAGCACGACGGCTCGAAGATCGATTTAGCCAGAGTGCTCAGGGCAATAGTCATGATCTACCAGGATAAAGGGATTGGATACGTCATAAGAGCTCTGAAAGCACGCAGATTGATTGATCAAGCAAAACTACGAAAGTGAGGACATTATGAAGTTATTCAGATTCGAAAGCGCGGAGACGAATTACAGCAAATGTGGCTGTTGTAATTGGGAAGTCACATATTTGTACTGGATGTCAGACACCGAAAAGAATGCACGCAAGGAAATTGCAGAGATGGGAGAGGACGGTAATGCGCTATGTGGCTCCTGCATGTACGATTTGCTGGCTGAAAAAGAATATAAAATAATACCAGCACCAGCTAATGCCAATTGTGATGGTGGCATCAGAATCTGCGATACAGCATATCTATACGAACTATACTGGGAAAACGGGGACAAATGTAGCGAAGGAAAAGCCAATTCCTGCATGATATCTGCGAAAATACATCCGGACGACTTCCTGAAACTCATGAACGAATATATTGACAAGAATCCCGATGATTACAATGTCGAGGATTTTTTAGAATACCTCGATTATCATAATGTATGGAACGAGATAATGGCACCAGACCACAGCTTTTATTTTGGCAAAGGAGCTGGAAGCCCATTAAGGAGATAAAAAATGAATAACCAGGAATTTCTTAAATCGTGGTTTGACGTTAAGGTGAAGAATAAGCAGGTAAGGCGTCACCGTTATGGTCACCTGTATGCTGATGAAGACGCAGTATACAGTTATGGTGATCATTTTCCCCTTGCCATGCCCTGCGACAATGGCTTTTTATTAAACGGTGATCGCTATTCGAGCACCACGTCATCCCACCAGAGTCTCACCAGATCTGTTTGTTTGGATGCTTGTAAAGACAATAATCTAAGATTTGCGGTCATCCCTTTTACGGTATTGAATAATGCCGACTTGACACCGGTAAAACAAATCGAAATCATCGATAAAATCGAAGAAAATTACCGGGACGTTGAATACACTGACAAAGACGGCACAAAGAAGGTGCGTCACGAGCACCTGCTTGGCGGCTCGGTTATCAGATACAGCAACCGGTGTCTTCTAAGCTCGAATGATCCTACAGCAACCTGGGGTAATGGTTATTTTTTAACCGAACTTACCGAGCCGCTTACAACGGTTGAAGATGCTTTGGAATCTCTGAAACCGCATCTTGTTAAACAATTCGAAAGCACAATGGAAAATAGGAAAGCTCCGCTGGATTCAATATTACGACATGGTGAATGGTTTTTCATAAAGATGGATCAAAAATCATTTATCAAATCTGTCAAATGCAATAAAGGAATCAGAACCATGGATAAAATCATTATGAGACATGAGTATCTGCCTTCCGGAGATAGCTCACGACCCCATCACCGAGCAACCCGGATGATATATATAGGTAACGATCTCGAAACTTTGTTTGATAGAGAAAAAAACCAAGATGCCAGATACAGAATAACTTATGGATTTTACTGTCGTGGTACAGTCCGGCACGACAACCGGCAACACAGAATGCTAAAACTGGGCAATGGTCGGGAATGGTATCTTGCAGTTCGCAATCGACAGATACGATCATGGAGCTATGACGGACGGGTCGATTAATGCAATAAGAAGCAAAAAGACTATGCGTTTTTAGGTGCGTTCAACCACCAACGTGCTTTCCATGATAGTTTAAATAACTTCAGGATACATCACAGGCTCAGAATTTCAAAAAAAATCTTCAGAACCCAGGAAGAAGTTTTCTTCCTTAAGGGATGGTAGCTTAAAAGTAAGAGTCATTGGACTATGACTCAGAATATGTCGGTTCGATTCCGACCCATCCCTTCAAAGCGAGGTAAAAATGAACAGAGGAACCATTCTTGAATTCATGGGCTCCTGGTCCAGTGGTATCGCTATACTGATAATAAAGGACAGTAAAGGGAAAACAAAAAAAATACCCTGTGAGAATACCGCGACCGTGCGCGCCCTGGATGCCTGTTATGGCGGTGTCATGCAGTCTGGTAGAACAGCCAGCGAACAACCTTTTGTGGGTAAGAGGATATTTTATGAGTACGATGATATGGGACTACTGTTAGGCAGATTCGTGCCAGCCTGCGATTTCTGCGGGAAAAATCCAGCAAATGATATCATTGACGGTAAATACATCTGTAACGAATGCATGTAAGGAGGCTACATGAAAGTAGAAGGCATTGAGATCGAGTGGTGGAATAAGGAAAAGTTCAAAGGCAGGATAATTGAAATACACACACCTGCTGAAAAGAAAACGACAATAGACGTACCGGACAGTGATGTTCTATGTGATTGCTGCAATGCGGAAATTACCGAATTCCCGGTTGCGGTATGGGATGGTATGGCTTATTGTAGAGAATGCTTTGAAAAATACCTCAAGCCAAATGCTAAAGAATGAAATGCCGGTCAGACACGCCTGTCTGTTAAAGGATAACAGGGCCGGTTATCTGCCAAGATTTTTTGAAATCATGTAATAATTTCAGTACAATAAATTTAAATGCGTTGGAGTACGATATAAGATGACAAAAATAAAACAATATCAAAATAATAGCAGAGAAATACTGAATATGTTGAAGGATATGGATATGAAACTGAATCATGTCATCGAAAGACTCAAACAAACATACAATTATTTGAATACAATGGCTTCTTTAATGAATTCAAAACACTGAAGATGGAAAATACTGATTTATCGACACAAAAAGACCAGAATCGAAAACAAGAAGACCTGTATCTTCCTGAATTTTTTCAGAAAGAATTCCCCAATTTGTCTAGGTTCATAAAAGAAAATTTAATTGATAAATATAGAAGAAAGACATGTCCGGAATAGGGATTTTGATTTGTTAGAACAATATTGCTTTCTCAAAATTGAAATACCCGTTCGGTAATTCAAATCTCGGCTAGGGCGTTTGATTACTGAAAGGGGATACATTTATATAGTCATAATTCTATTGTTCATTTATGAGAGATATATATCATCACAAAGAGCAATTTGAAAAGTGGATAAAGAAAGTAGAAAAACAAAAAATTAAAGATCTTACTAAAATAAATTCTGATTTGCTTATTTCTTGGATAAAAGATTTTAGAATTGGTATAAATATTTCAAACCAAAGTAAGAAAGGAGAGAGAAGTTTTACAAGGTTAAACCATTTAAGACAAAAACTAATATTTATTCTAAAGAAATTAGAAGAAAGAAAAATAAAAGATGTAGCTAAAGTAACTTCAAATCAATTACATGAATTGTTTAGTGATATGCGTTCTGGGAAAGTATCTACAAAATATGGAACTCCGTATAAAAGCACAGGAGATTATGTTAAAACCTTTAAGACATTCTGGCATTGGCATATGAAAATCATGAAAAAGAAGGGGAAAATAATACGAGATATAACAGAAGATTTAGATACAAGGGGAGAGAAGGCAAAATTTGTATATTTTACTAAAGAAGATTTTAAGAAGATCATTAAACTTGCCAGTTATGATCTTAAACCCATTATTGCTTTAGCCTTTGATTCTGGCATGAGGGTTAATGAATTGATAAACATCAAGGTTTCAGATTTTTCAAATGATTACAGGGAAATGAACATTAGAGAGGAAACAAGTAAGACCTTTGGAAGAAAAATCAAATTGATGTTATGTTCAGAACAAATAAGAGAGTATATTAATAAAATAGGATTAAAACAAAATGATTTCCTAGCTCAAAAAAGCCCTGCAATGATAAATAAGGAATTAAGAAAATTAGGAAAGGAAGTATTAAGTGCTTCTCAAATTAAATTCAAGAATCTCACGCTGTATGATTTCCGTCATTCAAGTGCCTGTTTTTGGCTTCCTAAATATAAAAGTGAGAGTGCACTGAAGTACAGATTCGGATGGAAAAAATCAGACATGATACATTATTATACGGAATTTTTGGGGATGAAAGATACGATAACCAGTGATGATTTGTATGATGATATCACAAAAGCAGATTTGGAAAAAGAAGTCCAGGATTTGAAGAAAAAGTATTACAAGTTGTTCAATGTAATTAAAAACATTGACAGATCTTTAGTTAAAAATATTTCTAAGGCATAAATCAAAGCTCCAATAACTGATTGCGGATCTTTTTGCCTTTCTTTGTGAGTACAAAATTAACTCGGTTTTTATACTGTATTTTTCTAGCAATGCCTTTTTTGACAAAAAGTTCCAGAATATCATGACAATTCATTCTTGATATCTTGGGATTGTATTGCTGTGCTCTTTCTTTGATGTACTTTAATGGCATGGCAGTTGATAATCCTTTGAGAATTGCTTTCCGCTGGCGTCCACAGATCACCCAACTGTATAATTTCCAGTTTACATCGGAAGGATGGGTATATTGGTAGATCAGTCCTTTTTTACCGAGTATTGTTTTCCGGTATCTTATGCCTTTATTAGTCAAACCATATAATTTACCGACTTTTACTCTTGGAGTAATACAATAAATCAGATTTAGGTTTATCAGCTCGTTTAGAGTTGAGCTTATATTACTAGTTGTCTTAAGACCGATCTGCTCTCGCAACTCAGTAAATGTTTTCGGCTTGCTCATCACCTCAAGAGCAGCGCTTTGCCGCTTGCTCAAGGTTCGCTTCATGGGAAGTTTTTTCCAGCGTAATATTTAATGAATATACTGAAACAACGGCGAGTTAGATTTCTGACGAAAGCCCTCTTTTAACCAGTCAGAAATCAACCCGTTTTCCTTCAGCCTAACTCATAAATAACAAAATAAAGGATTGTTACGCTGTCATTTTGCAGTAGTAATGATATTTAAATGTTATGCTTTTTAGCAGGAGGTAAAAATGATGAAGGTCATAATATTTTTAATTATAGGGATTCTACTTCTCGCACTGTGCTCCAAACACTATTTACATCATGAAAAAATCAAACCAATTCCAGTAAGAATCCCAGATTATACTGAAAACACTATTGAAACAAATGAAGAAAAGATTATGATTACGATTCAAGAGGGTGACTGTCTTTCGCGAATAGTTGAGAAATGTATAAATGAATATTTAGAAACAAATGGGCATCAAGGCATGTTCAAATTTAAAGGGACTCTATACGACATTGTAAATTCAATAAAAACAAGAAGTGGTAATCCAGATTTGACTTATCCAGGTGATATTATATCGTTTAAATTACCGGAAACGCTCAAGGTATATAAATTCGATTATTATCATAAAGAGGAACAGATTTATGGTCTGGACAGTTTAATGAAATTACTTGATTTTCATTGGCTTATCGAATATGATAAAGGTATGTTTAATTGCTCTGAAAGAGCTTCTTTTGTTGAATATTATCTTGAGAACGAAGGTTTTAATGTCCTTATTGTTGGCAACAAGAATCATGCCTGGGTCATTGTTGAGGTTGAGCCTGATGAATGGGTCAATGTCGAGTGTGTTTGCTCGCCGCCTGCCGTTGGCAAGGCACCAGATAGTTATAAAGTCCGGTATGAGAATATCTATGAAGCAATTAAAACTGAGCCAAATGAATATGATTGGTGGAATCGGGTAAGTGATGGAATGGTGATTGGAAAGCAATTAAAACACAGAAAACAATAGCAGGAATCCTGAATTAGAAAAGGCACAACGAGAATTCCTTGATGAATGTGATGTGGTTATGCGAACACCCGCTTTGGTCAGGAACTATGAATAGAAACAGAACAAGAAAGGTATGAACTAAGAGTAAAAGACGTTAATTGACAAAGCTGTGATATTTGACGTGTCTGCGACATTGAAAGAAATCAGAGAGAGTGCCCAACAGTATAACACACGAAATTCAGAAACCAATGTCCGCGATTTCTCACAACTGTTTATTAAGAAGAGAATTGCACAATGATAAAATCGAGAGATGGAATGTTGTTTTGTGTTAACAAAAATAGGGCAGAGAGCCAGGGCACAGCTAATGCCGTGAGAACCAAAACAGTGAACAAAACATGAAAATACCCATAATTTCTATTCCTATTTCCAAGACTAACTCGTAATAATTTACACATTAACATAGGTAAAGGAATCAAAGTGCAGAATATAATTATGCATAAATAGGATAGTTGCACCACTAATTGACAACTTTGTGAAAACGCGGTAAGATAATGTATATGCTGAGAGATCATGAAAAGAAAGTAAAAACAGACGAATTTGAAAATGGGAAATTTATTGCTGAATATAATAGAAATATGAAAAGTGCTCGCAAGAAAAATATTAGATATGTACATTCATTTGCGACTATCAATCTACCGGTAAGATACTACGACGTCAATACTAGGTCCATAACTAAATGTCTTAAACATCTTTTTAAAAATAAAAAGTGTGCTGATTACTTTTTTACATTAGCCTATTTTTACTTTTCAAAAGCAAGAATGAGTGCAGACAAATTATTTATTGATTTTCCTCAACCCTTGTGGTCAGATGTTAGAATTGATTTAGCATTATCCCACTTAAGAAGGGCAGTAGCTTTAGATAAAGATAACCCATATATTCATTGTCTACTTGCTGCATGCTACCTGGTAATAAATGATTCTAGATGCGAAAAATGGAGAAAGAAATTTGATGAAAAACTTTATAACATGAATAAAGAGGAAGGAGTGCTTCTTGTAGCAGTCCTCTTTGTTGGTGTCGCTCTCTCAAAGCTGAGGGATGTATTAATTAGTATAAAGATAGAAAATAATTATGAAAAGGCCCGCGAAATTCTTGAACTTACAATAGAGGAGTTTAAGAATATAAAACCTCCTCATTTTCTCCCCGCTGCTTGTTATAGTTGTCTGTACTTTATTTATGAAACAAAAGGATTACATGAGAATGCAATCTCCATACTCAAGGAACAGATACGTTTATACCATGATAACCCTGTTGGCTATTACTCCCTTGGATTTGAATATTTGGAGGAACTTAACTATGAACTTTCTTCATCATACTTCGAGAAGGCCATCGAGTTATTACCGAAAGGTTCATTTATTGAAAGTTGTATAATAGTAATGAATGAATTCTCACGAGGTATGTTAAAATATCAAGAAAGAAAAAAATGGTTTTACAAGGATAATTTAAAGGAAATATATAAACATTTCTTTAAATGCTCTGAATTGATAAATGATAAATTGGAAAAACATGGCTACAAGGTTCTTAAATACCTTCCTCGTTTAATAGAAATAGACAAGCGGATTTTCGACCTCAGGGAATCTATTAGTTTTATCGATTTGAAATACCGCGTAGCAAACATCATAGAAAACATGGAACCATTGATGTATACTATTATGGATTCTTCTCGGCTTTTCTTCATTCCTACACCAGAAGCAGCAGTAGCATCACCATTCTATGTTAAATTTGCTTATTTGCAGTATTTAAATTTGCTCCTACAAAAAAATTGGCCCAATATGGTCATGGGTGATGATTTTTACCAAAGAATGAAAAATGTATTCTTGCCAGCAACAGGGTCTCATATAGACGAAATTAAGAAGAATAATATTTTGAAAATTCTTGGAAAAAGGTACCTTGATATATTTGAAGCAATTCGCCAAAGTCTCAAAATTCCGACAATTGATTTATTGTATTTAACGTCGGCATTGGGTAGAGTTATGTTGAACTCGTCAAACTTCGGAGAAGATACCGTGATATTCGATGACCTAGAGGCTTTTAAGGAAAAAATGAATAACCGCTCGATTGATGAGATTGGTAGTGAGGAAGAAGCCGTGTTGCTAAAGATCTTATTTCAATCTTTTGAGAAAATTGCAAATGATCTCTTTGCTTTAGAACTTATGAAAAATATCTCTTCTCAGTTTTTGGAAGGCAAGAATGAAATCATGGTAGAATTAAGAGAAACTAGAGAAATGATAAAGTTAGAATTATTAAAAAAAGAAGAAGAAAAAGATCTAAAAATTTTGACTAATGCAAGAGTGGATAATACAGGAAAAGTATGCGAAATTTACAAAGAGGTAAGTTATAAATGGATTGATGAATCTGAATTCGATAAGAGAGTGGAGAATAAAGACGAGTATTTCATATGGATGAATTATGAGAATGGCAAAGTTTTCCTGTTCGGTAAACCGTTCGCAAAAGGTGACACAGAAAAACCATGCAAAAACAGCCCCGGATTCAGAAAATTAATAGTATTTCTTCTTAAGGAACAAGAGTACCATTCCTACGACAAAGTCTTTAAAATTTATACAGGTGATGAGTATCTTTACAAAAAAGAACAAAGAAAACGCATTAACAAAGTGGCTTCCAAGTTATTAAAGTACTCTAAAGGTCTACTCGAAACCTATATTCATTATGACGCAGGTAGAAGTCTTGGTCTGAATACAAAAGGAATGCCATTTTGCATAACATTTAAAAAGTTATATTAAGTTTGTGCCTCTTACTCGAACAAACGAGGAGCCATACATTTTATTCATAATATCGAGCCACGCAGAAACAAATTTATTGTAATCTATATACTTCTCTTTTGATTTAAATTTAAAGCCCGTTTTTCGTACCCAGTTCTGACAACATAATTTTGCAGTTGCATAGGAACATATGGGCCTGTTAATTTTAATGATGTTGTAAACGATATCCTTTCTATTCCTTTCTAGATCATTTTCGTATTCTGATAATAAAATAGGTAGGTGCTTACTTAGATTCATCCATTCATTTTTTTTAAATCTGTAATTTGTAAGCATTTTTTCAACCTCATGAAAATTAAGACATTTCTGAAAGCAAAAATCATGATTTTCATAATTCGAAGTTAACTCTTGATTACTACAAAAATCATGTCTTAGGATATCAGTAATCTTATTAAACAACAATTGATTCTCGTAATAAATATTATTCGGCTCGACCGATGTTATTCTCGTTTTGTCATTTTTGTTCACTATCTCGGTTAAATTATAGTTCTTCTTTAATTGCTGAAAATCTGGCATAAAGCCATCTATCATTAATAACATTGTTCTGTTTTTATTTAAACTAATTAACACCATTATTTTTGTAATAAACCCATCTTTATATTTTTTTCGTCTACCGGAGAAAGGCTGGTGAATTTTTTTATTAGTATTTTCACCAGTGCTTCTTTCGGTACCAATAGAATATTAAAAGGATGAATTTTATTCTCTTCACAGATTACGTGAAAAAATCGCCAGGCGCATGGATTCACTACATGGCACTAAAAAGAACTACGAGGTAATTGAGTTGATGGAGCAACAAACGTTTAGTGATTAGGAGACATTGAAAGGTATTATGACTGAAATTGAGCGAAACATATTCATGTTTTTAACACTGGCGTATCTTTTCGTCATACTCTTGTGCTGGGGGTATATACAAAGGACATGCAGTGAGTTTGATCTGCGGTCTGGTGGTTGGTTCCTGTTGTTTTCCATGAATGCTGCTGCCATAGCTATCTTTATGCTAAAAGGTATGCCGGCATTTGTCGAAGGTGCCCAGCCATCGCTGCGGGCATTTGTCATTGCCGTTCTGGGAAGTGGCTTTCTATTCTTCAACAGAATTGAAATCCTAGGTAATCTTATTATCGACACGCTCGCAGTGTCATGTCTCTTGGTTTGTATTGCGTCAGTACTTCCTCTGGGAGTATATTATTTGTTACATAATTCTGTAGATCTCAACGACCTGACCATAAACTGGATAATTTTGTCTCTGATAATAGCGATCATCAGTCGTGTGTATATATGGTTAACCAACAGGAGGTAATATGCAGAGGAGTATAACAATCAGAAATGTTGATATCAGACTCAATATGGAAGAAGTATTTAAACATGCCATGGACATTACATCAGGACTGCGGGACAAGGAAATCCTTGCCCAGTTAATCCAACAACTCTCCTTGCACAATATTGAAGCAGTGAAAATCATGAGCCAGACGTCGGTTCAGATGAAAGAAATAGCACGTAATTTCTATATGGAAAGAGTTGAGGAATACCGTCAGAGCCAGAAACTGAAGAAAATCCTGGGATTTACGTCATCTGCACAAATCGAAAAGAAAGCAAATGAACATGCCCTGGCAGACGTGCAGCAACTGATCAACATCATGACTGGCTCGGATGACAAAGTCACTGCATTTAGTGCAACCAACAGTGCGATACAGAGTGCAGTAGCACAACTGATAAGTCTGGTGAGTCAGAAGGCTGTTAATTTTAATACAGCAAAAATCTCAAAGATGCTGGAGACCGACAATGAGGTATAGTGAGCACGATATTCAGAAAATTCTGGAAAACGCTAGGCTGGCTGGCGAGGATGACGAAGAGATGCGCGAAACAATAATAGCTGCCGCGTTGTCAAAGTCAAATGCATTAAACAATCTCTCTAACTATTTGAAACCAACAGCCATTCTTGACCCTAAGATATTTAGACAAGCTAACGATTCTGTCACAGGGCTGATTAATTTTTGTACGACTGAGAATAACCTTGAGGCAGGCATTTATTTATGTGAACCACATGGTTTAATAGCAGGACAGAGTGGTTGCGGAAAATCGCATCTTCTTTTGCACATGCTGAGTAAGACTATGAGCAATGCCAGAGTCTGGTTTTTTTCGCGTTCCAAAGAGGGTAGAAGATTACTTGCCTTTTCAAATGAAATTCTCGTTAACTCCTTTGATGGCAAAATTGAATTTAACCCATTACTGCCGGCAAAAAACGTCAGTTTAAGTGCCTGGATAAATACTTTCTGTGATGTGTTCATTCAATCAATGGGTCTGTATGATGGTACTAAATCGTTTCTCATCGAAATTCTTCATGAAATTTTTCAAAAAAACAAGGTTCCGACCATAAAGGATCTCTACTTTTACATTAAATCTAAAAAGTTTCCTGCCTTTAGTCGATTTTCCCGTTATCAAGAGTCGGCGCTTAACCGAATTGCACCCATTCTCTTTAGCGATCTAGGCACGAGTTTTTGCTCAATCATCAGTTTCGACGCTTTTATGGATAAGCATCTGGTATTTGAGCTTCAGTCACTAACTGCAGAACAGAAAGTTCTTACGAGTAATTTACTTCTGGATTATTTGTTTTTTTACAAACTTAATAATGACGTGCCTCATTTTCATTTTGTTGGTGTGGATGACTGTCACTGGTTGTTCGATATCCAGTTTGAAAGAAGGGTTGACAGAGGTGTGCCAGTAATTAGTGATTTACTCTCGACGATAAGAAAATCGAAGGTGAATGTTTTCGCAGTCAGCCAGGTTCCAAGTCAACTAAGTACCTCGGTACACTCAAATTCCTTTACGAAAATATTGATGAATCTAACGAACACCAGAGACATTTCATGCATGGTTCAGAACATGGGCATCACTGATACAGAACAGATAAAACGATGTCAGAAGCTTGATCGTCGAGAAACAGTTGTGAAATTTGCCAGTCGATATCAAGAAGCATTTCTTGCACGCGTGCCGGAATTGAGTTTCAAAGAGTTTAGTGATGAAGAAGTGCAGAGGAATAACGAAAGAGTCATAAGGGTGATTACATTGAAGGCCGAGGATATTGGAGACAACCATGTTCGAATCACGCCGGGTGACGAGAGGCATAAATCTAAGGATGACGTGACTGACGAAGAGGCGTCTTTTCTATGGGATATTTACAATAGGCCTTACGTTTCAATCACTGAGCGTTACGAAACTATTAATTTAGGGGGTTAAAATGATATCTGCAGGGAAAGGCACAAGGATTACCAATAGATTAGTTCAAAAAGGTTTAGTTAAAGTCCATGAAATAAATCTTGGTGGTCGTGGTGGCAGTGTAAAATTTCTTGAGTTGACTGAGAAAGGTCACGAGGCAATTGGCATGAAACCTAGACCGGGTATTGGTAAAGGAGCTGGATTTGAACATGAATTCTGGCAGTGTTACGTTTCAGAAAAGTTGAAGAATAACCAAAGTGTTAAGAAAGTCGCGATTGAGGGACGGCTTTTGAACAAGTTTATCGACATACTCATTGAAACTGAGAACGAGAAAATTGCTGTGGAGATTGAAATGTCTCAGGCTCACGTGAAAGAAAACGTTGCGAAAGACGTCGAATCCGGATGCGATAGAATAATCATTGCCTGTAAAGATAGAAAAATCATGGCTGCTGTGCAGGAGATTACTGATGCATTTTCTGGAGATACGAAGAATAAACTGTTGATATGCACGGTTCAAAAGGCCATTGAAACTATGGTTAGGTATTTAGCTGAAAAAGGGGGATAGCATGTTTGGATTCAAAGGCAGTTTGTTTTTGGGAATGTCTCTTGGCATATTTACCATGCCATTATATGGCTGGTTACTTCATGAATTTTCTATACTTGTGGCCACTCTTCTTGGTTGTATTTTCACAGGCATCATTCATGGCTATGTGCTATTTAACAGAAGCGGGAGACCTTATCGGAAACGGCATTCCCGGCATAGAAAGCGACGTAAAAGGGTAAGTTGTCAGATAAGAATAGATAGATATGGCAGGATCTTTGATCCTGATGATTAAATAAAAGGAGGTTAACATGTACAATAATCAAAACAGGAGAAGAGTACTCGTTGACGAAGAGCTGTTTCGTCAACTACTCAATCAAGCACAGTTGCCTGGCCAGAGACAGGTTCTTGTGCCTCAACAGGAAGCACTGCCGGCTGAATATACAATGGCCGATGAGGATACTTCTGGCAGGAGAAATAGAAACGATATTCATGAACTCGATCTGAATCAGAACCGCAACCAGATACTGGATGAGACATTTTACACGTAATAATTGGACATTTCAGGAGAGGGTTCTGCTCTATTCGGGAACCCTCTCTGGAGAGGTTGTATGAAGTGGTATGAAGCAAAGCCAAATAGATGCATAATGGAAACAGCAACAATAAAACAAGTTTATCCTGCTGCACAAATTGACATTGAAAGAGGTTACTTAATTGCATTCCTTATGTTCCAGGGCAGAAAAGGTTCATATCTGCTTAAGGTTGTGTATCCGAGCGAATTCCCCTATGAGGAGCCTAAAGCTTTTATAAAAAAACCGAGGATAAAAGATGCCTTACATAGGTGGTTGGATGGCAGTTTATGTATCAAAGGGAATGCAGAACCACCTAATCTCAGCGGTAAGATAATTATTGATTGGTCAATAAACTGGATAAAAACATATGAAAACTGGCTGGATGGAATCCGATGGCCGGATTATATAAGGGGGCAGCAATGATCTTGGAAATAACGAAAAGTGCCTATCAGTCGATAAGAAACGAGAGTCTCAGACTTACAACCGAAACCGGAGGTATTTTGATAGGTACGCTCAGGCAACCGATTGTAATCAAGACATCCAGAGCTGGTAGCTTGGCAGATCTTTCGACGTGTTCGTATTCAAATGATGCTGCTCATGACAACAAATACCTGCAGACCGCAATGCGAGAGTATAACGGTAAAGTCAAGCTTGTGGGCTACTGGCACAAGCACCCTGGGAGTATGTCGCAGTTGAGCGCAATGGATACTGAAACAGCACGCGGTATAATCAGAAGAGCTGAGGGACAGGGAGATCATCGACCAGTATTCTTCATGATCACAAACGTTGTCGGCAATGACGTGAAATTATATTGTTATATGTTCAAGGAGCACTCTGGAGTTGCAGTGGTTGCTATTAAACTCATTGATGATAATTCTCCCGAGATTAAGAAGGCCCTGAAATTGGAGCCGTCGATTATACAACAGAAAAAGATCAATTTCTGGGATGATCCTGGTTTTCAGTTCTACCTGACCAAAACCGGGTCTGAACGGCTGCAGCAGGAAGTCGATGAGTTAAAGAGCCATGGCTTTGAAGTAAAAGCTTATGCCAGGGAGCATCTTTATCTGACTTTAAGCAAACATAAGGAGACAATGATATGCGTACTTCCTCCTGAGTATCCTTTGAATCCACCGCGGCTTTTCCGGGGCAAAGACGAAATCGACTATCGACTGCCAATCTGGAATTCCAGCATGGGAATTATTGATATTGTGCAGAAAAGCTCCAAGGAAAGGTTAATAATAAGGAGAGATCATGAAAGTCATCATACACAGACAGGCTCTCGATGCTGTGTTTTCCTCAGTAAAACCAGAAAAGTCATTACCCATCTATGGCTTGGTAAGAAAAGAGGAAAACCTGGCTTACATTTTGAACATCGGTGACGAACATCAGTACCTGCCGTTTCTCGGAATTGTGAGATTTGACTACCTATTCCCTGAAGAGGGTATCCTTTGTGGTCATGTACAAAATGGCAATCTCACGCTTTACTACCGGGAAAATAAAAAGTGGCAAATGACCGAGCAGCTTGTAATTGATCAACAGGATGTATACAAAAGAACGCCATTTGCACGGAAATTGATGGATCGGCTAAAGGAATCAGTGGTTGCGATTATTGGCCTAGGTTCCGGAGGTAGTAGGATGGCTGTGGGCCTCGCACGGAGTGGTGTTTCGCGGTTCAGGCTGGCTGATCCTGACCGGCTCGCAGTCGAAAACGTTTCCCGGCATGAATGCACCTTACTCGATCTTGAGAGATATAAGGTTGAAGCGGTCAAAGAAAGAATGTTCATGATCAATCCCGGAGCCGAAGTCTTGACTTTCCCCTGTGATGTTTTCAACGAGGAACAGGCCAAAGAAAGCATGTTTACTGGTGCTGATTTGGTGATATCATCGACCGACAGGAAGGCAGTGCAGATGAAAGTCAATGAGGAGTGTTTCAACAGGAATATTGTAGGATTATTTACCGGCTGTTATGATGAGGCAAGGGCGGGTGAGATACTGTATGTGGTCCCTGGGAAAACAATAATCTGCTATGAATGCCTTCGGGGTGGTTCTGTACAGCAGAGAGGTCCGCGGAAATACGATTACAGTTTGGCTCGGTATCATTCTGATTATATGGGTGAGCCGGGGCTCAATGCGGCCATTAACCAAGTTACAGATATTGCCGAGCAATATGCCATTGCGCTTCTTTTGCGCAAAGAGCAATGCGAAATATCCGGCTTACTAGATCATCGGCGCAATCTGTTATTCATAAGCAGCGGACTTGGAAAAGGCTTCTATTATCTGCGGAATACATCCTGCTTCACACGGCCTTTTGAAGTCATTCAACCGACTATTAAAGAAGCATGGAGAAGCTGTTCTGTCTGTCGGCAGTTGTAATACACAGCCAGAGGAAGAATTGAAACTAATAAACATTAAGACATTGTCAGAGTTGCTTTCTGTTCGACCCAAGACAATTTATGACTGGGTGCACAGGAATGAAATACCTTATTATAAAATTGGCCATCTTGTGCGATTTGAATATAAGGAGATCCAAGACTGGCTTAATGTCAAAAAACAGGAAGCAAGTAGGACAGTAACGTTGTAGTTATTGACATTGCGTGCATTTATTGTATCATTATGCACGTAATAAAATAGCCAATCAAAGGGGGAACCTATGAGCGTCTTTAGGCGAGATAATAAGTGGTGCATAGGTTATTCCCTCAATGGAAGATGGGTGCGAAAGACAATCGGGACATCGAAGAAACTTGCTGTGCTTGCAGAAAAGAAAATTAACTTGGATATTGCCAAAGGTGAATACCTGGGGATTATTGAGGCGAAAAAGCTCTTATTCGAAGAACTGTGTGAGGAATACCTGCAGTTTTCCAAAGCCAACAAGACTACACAGTCTCACCGACGGGATCAGACGAGTATTAAGAATATGCTTTCGGCTTTTAAAGGCAAACTGATAACCAGAATATCTGCTCACGCTCTGGAACAGTACATGAATAAAAGGAGGGAAAAAGTGACACCGGCGACGGTAAACCGTGAATTATCCTGCATCAAACACATGTTCAACAAGGCTGTCCAGTGGGGATATCTGGCAAATAGTCCCTTGAGAACTGTCAAGAAATACAAGGAACCGCCAGGACGTGTACGATATCTGAGCGAGAACGAATCCGTGAAGCTGTTAAGGCAATGTGCTGATCATCTTAAGCCGATTGTGATGATGGCACTGAATACGGGCATGAGAAAAGGTGAGATCCTCAATTTAGAATGGGCTGATATTGACATGCATAACCGGACGATTACACTACGAAAGACCAAGAACAATGAACTTCGTATATTACCGGTAAACAATATACTATACAGGACTCTTAGGTTAATGGGACAACAGTTTGGTAACCAGTATGTGTTTTCCAATGGCGATTGTAAACCTTATCGTGACATCAAGGTGGGCTTTATGGCGGCACTTAGGAGAGCTGGAATAAGGGACTTCAGATTTCACGATCTCAGGCATACGTTTGCGTCGCGTCTTGTCATGGCTGGTGTTGATATCAGAACCGTACAGGTATTACTAGGGCATAAGGATATTAAAGTGACCATGCGGTACAGTCATCTTTCAGACCAGAATTTGAGAAAAGCCGTTGACAAGCTTAGTTCTTCTGAATATAGTAGTTCTGCGGACCGCACAAATACCGCACAATCAGGGTATGCAAAAAGTGCTGGTTCCGCAAAGCGTTGAAAAATATGGACGCGCCCGTGGCTCAATTGGATAGAGCAGCGGACTACGGATCCGCAGATTAGGCGTTCGAGTCGCCTCGGGCGTATGTGCCGCTGTTAGCGGCATCGATTACAGTGATAAAATATATATGATTACAGTGATGATTCTTTAGAGGATATGTGAAAGAGAAGAGTAATTACATTGATGATCGTTTAACTAGAAAGATAATCGGGGCTTGCTATGAGGTTCATAGCAAGGTAGGTCCGGGATTTTTTGAGAAGATATATCTCAATGCACTTAAACTTGCACTTAAGAAGATTGGGCTGGATTATAGTGCTGAGAAGAGATACTCCGTTTCATTCGGTGGTGAAAAAGTGGGTGAGTTTCGAGCCGATTTGGTAGTTGAAGGAAAGGTTATCGTTGAATTAAAATCTGTTGAGGGAGTGATGCCAAAGATATTTGAGTCTCAATTAATATCATATTTAAAAGCTTCTGGTCTTCAGGTGGGATTATTAGTGAATTTTGGTAATCGCAAATGTGTTGTCAGACGGTTATTGAATCATTGTAATCAGCAATGAATCACTGGAATCGATGAAAAAATCATGAATAATGAATTTTTCATGAACGAGGCGCTTAAAGAAGCTCAGAAGGCTTTTGAAGCAGATGAGGTGCCGATCGGTGCGGTTTGCGTGTATAAGAATCAGATTATTGGACGGGGACACAATCGAACCGAACAGTTGCAGGATTCAACTGCGCATGCTGAGATTATCGCGATAACTGCAGCGGCGAATGCACTCGGCTCTTGGCGTTTAGAAAATGTTGATATTTATACAACGGTTGAACCTTGTATTATGTGTGCAGGCGCATTGGTTTTAGCGCGTGTGAAGCGCATCATATTTGGCGCACGCGATGAAAAATTTGGCGGATGCGGTTCTGTTTTTAATATTGTCGGTGAACAGAAACTCAACCATCAAATTGAAGTCACTGAAGGTTTGCTAAAAGAACAAGCCGTTTCTTTGATGAAAAGATTTTTTGAAAGAAAAAGAGAAAAGACAGCTGCAAAAGATGCAGCGGTTAAAGGTCAATCAGAAGATTGACGGTTTTGGCTCAGCAAAGCTGAGCGGTTATGGCGCTGACGCGCGGTAAGAACATGATGAGATTGCTTCGTCGCTATGCTTCTCGCAATGACGGGGCTTAGATGTGATAAGTTACTGGATTCCCCGGTTCCTTCGATATGTAACTCAGGACTACAGCAAGCCGGAGAATGACCCCGTACAACTTCGTTTTACGGGGCAGGCATGAGGAAGTTCTCGATACGTCCGCCGCAAATATTTGCGGACTTACTCGAACAGTAATATTTGGGATTTGGGGATGATTGGTCGATTGAGTATTAAATGTTATGTAATTGATCAATGGTTAATGTTGACCAAACTGACTTTATGGTTTTTTAATTTGCAATAAACCATAAGCTATACGCCGTTTCGCACTATGTGCGAAACATGGAGAGATGGCCGAGTGGACGAAGGCGCGCGATTCGAAATCGTGTATCCGTTAACGCGGATCGGGGGTTCAAATCCCTCTCTCTCCGCCACCTTTGGTGGCGTCGATTACAGTGATATACGGATAAAATTACAGTGATATTGCATATCATCGATGACACAGATTAGAAAAACAGATTACACAGATATTATTAGCCCCTCACCTTAATCCTCTCCCCCAAGGGGGAGAGGGAAAATTTGAAGATAGGAGGTTCTGATCTTCTTAACTTCATATTTTCTTATTTTCCTAACTTCCTACTTTCTTAAATTGGGCTGGGGACTAGTTATGCCCGGTGAATCGGGCGACTACAGTATTATTTGAGATTGCTTCTCCGCCTAAGGCGGATTGCAATGACAGAAGTGATTATGGCCGATAAAATAATCCTTTTTTTACGACGAAAAACTCGTTGCGCACTCCTTCAATGAGGAAGTTCTCGACAAGCCCCGTTAGAACCAAATATCCGTATGTTCTAATTCATTGATTTATTGAACATAAGATTCTATGGCAAGTTCTAACGGGGCAAGCTCGAACAATAAATAAGTGATTTTTGATCGGGTGCAGTAGTTTTGTTGATAAAAAAAAGGCGGGCTTTAGCCCGCCTTTTTGAATTCAACATAATGGTCTATTTACAACTCAATCGGGAATGTCAGACCGAGTTGGACGTAAATAGGATTCGTGGTTGATGGGTCGGCATCTTTTACATAGGTGAATTTGTTAAGACCGCCTTCTAGATAAGCATTAAAACCTCCAAAACCGTATTCACCACCAAGCCCAGCTTTCAGTGCGAGGTTCATATAATCAAGGGGTGCATCTTCAAGACCCATATTGAACCATACGCCCAGAACCAAATAAGGCTGGAATGCAGCGGGCATCGGGAATTTGATGAGCATGTCAGATCCAAAAAACGTACCAAAGTGTATTACCTTACCGCCATCCGGAAGAGCAACATTCAAGAATTCACCCCGTACATCAAGGACTGGAAGAATCGGAATACGTGCATCACCTTTGATGCAAAGATAACGGCCATCTTCTGCGACATCCTCGTACGCAACGCCGAGACCAAGCGTAAGACCATACAAACCACTTAACATTGAAGCAGCTATTGCTATAGCAAAAAGCTTTTTCATCTTACCTCCTTTTCCATTTTGCAATTATATATATAATTAAAAGTTTGTCAAGAGGTAATTTTCATACACCAGCGGATTTAAGTCTCATCAGATTCAATGGAGTTATCAAATTATTTCTTGGCGTCGATTTTCTTTTCTATCTTGGCGGCGAGAATATCGGCTGAGACAGGGTTATTAAAATCGATATAATACAGACGCCATCTTTTCTTTATTTTTCTTGCCACGGCAATTTTTGTGCCATCTGCAGAAAGCCTTGGATTCCAATCAGGCACCGCATTATAAGTGAGCCGGAATAATTTTTTACTTTTCAAATCGAAACGGTATATTTCCCATTTGCCCTCGCGGTTTGACTTAAAAAACAGGGTTTGGTCTAATAATAGTGGATCGTTGTCATCAGCATCGCTTTCATAGAGTATTTTTTCCCTACCACCGTTTTTCTTCATTGTATATATATTCTCGCTGCCATTTCTTTTAGAAGAAAATACGATTGATTTACCATCTGATGAAAACTTAGGGAACCCATCCCAGTAATTATTTTTTGTCAGCCGCTTTGCTTTTTTCTTTTCGATATTTAGTCTATAGATCTCCCATTTATAAGGATCATCCATATTCGATACGAATACGACTTCCTTACCATCTGGAGAAAAGGCAGGAGAGAAATCTTGTGCTGTGTTGTCGGTTATTTGTTTTACCTTTTTGCTCTTTATATCATAGATATACAATTCATCGTCGCCATCAGCATTGGACACAAAAATGATTCTGTCACCAGCGGGTGAAAAATAAGGATCAGTATTCATGCCGCTTGAGGTTATTTTTTTAATGACTTTACCGTTGAGTTTGACTAAATAGATGTTTGCCACGTCTCTTTTTGCGGCGGCGATTGCGATTGTTCTACCATCCGGGCTGAGCGCACCTTTGAACTGATTCATTTTTTTCATTGGTATTGATTTCCATACATACGGGTCTATTTTCAAAAAGGTTGCTAACATTTCTCTTAAGGGGGCATTGTTCTTGAAACTCGAAGTCGTGTCGAGCTGGAATACTTTTAGATAATGAACAAAAGATTTTTGGATTGAGTCGAGGTGTGCGTAGCTAAGGCTCAGACTAAAATGCACTTCAGGATTCAAAGAATCAGTCTTCAATGCGTTCTGCAAAGATTTGACCGCTGCTGCATAGTCGCCTTTTTCAATTGCCGTAATCCCTTTTTGCAATTCATCTTTGCGCGAACAAAATGCCGCTAACATAATTATAAAGGCAAACCCCAGTTTACAAATGTATCTAATCACTGATGTTTTTGCATTTTTGATCATATTTCCTCTTATTCTTGTATAGCATGACACCAACTTTGATCGCCGCCGTCAATCCTGACACTTTGGCGCGATTTTTTCCAGCGATATCCAATGCTGCACCATATAATGGTGACAGGCGTATTATAGGTAAACCGAGAGTGAAGTTCAAGCCATCTTTCTTTGATTTTAAATAGATCATTGCCTGATCATGAAACATGGTTAGAAACCCATCGAATTTTCGATTGAAAAGGGAATCAGCCGGATAAGGACCATGGCAATTGATATGCCTTTTCTGCGCTGCTTTTACCGCTTGTTCTATCTTTTCATCTTCACCGAGGCTAAATTCGTGCGCGTGAGGGTTGAGCGAACTGACGCCAATATGGGGGCGTGGAACACCAAAGTATTGCCTTAGCCCGCGTTCAAGGAGCATGATTTTGCACAAGACCGTTTTGGGCGTGATTTTCTTAAAGATACGACGTAGAGGTAAGTGAGTTGTTGTAAGCATGATCCTTTTGTTGCGCCACACGCCAACCATGGCAAACTCTTTGGCTTGGAAAAAGCTGGCAAGGTATTCAGTATGACCGGTAAAGTTAGGAAGGAATTGACGGATTACATCTTTTACTATCGGTGGGGTTATGAGTATATCAGGGTTACTATTTAGCGCACAATCCAATGATTGCATTGCTACTTGTCCAGTTTTCACGGTTGGGTTTCCATATTTGTATTGTACAGTGTCTGTGCAGTCACAAATCATATTACTGATAAGTCGGTACTTGTTTGACGCACGCATATCCTGCGCGGTTTTCTTAAGTATTTGTTTATTCCCGAAAATCTGAACACTTTTTAGATATCGGAATTGAGGTATGCTTTTTATAATTATTTCTGGGCCGATGCCAGCTGGATCACCGAGTGTAATGGCTATTTTCATTGCTAAATCTCTTCATAGTACTGACTTTTATCTTGCTTGGATATATTGCCTTTTGGTATTTGGAGTACTCTTATTTTACGTATACCTTGAGTTGTTTCAATCTCTATGATATCACCCTCCCGGATTTTCTTCGAGGGTTTTATATGTTGACCATTGACCCTTATTGAATTATTAAGACACATCTCTTTTGCCTCATTTCTTTTCTTGAAGATCAGCATATTTTTGAAAAGAAGGTCAATACGCATAATTAATTATAGAAAATAATAGGTAAAAGTCAATTCCCAATTTCGTGTCTTCTCATTTTCCCAACTTCATATCTTCCTAACTTCCTTCTTATTCTATCTTCCCATCTTCTTACTTCCCAAGATTGGGCAAAATTCCCTCTTGACAGGTTTTTGATATAGGATATAATGACGGGTTCTCGAGGAGGTTTTTAACGACACTTACGATGTTTGATGTCCCATCGAAATGAATTAATCTTCACGATTTTTGGTGATGCCGCAGTTTTATCCGTGGTCTATTTCATTAGCTGGAAGGCGTCGGCGATCAATGTCTCATTAACCAGCTGGCACTCGCTGCTCGGTAATTTAATCGTAGTGATCTTCTGGCTTTTTCTTTTCCAGACTTTTGATCTGTACGAGTCCCGCCACAAAATCCAGATAATAAATGAACTCTTTAAATTGTTTAGGGTTATATGTATAGGATTATTGATAATTTTTGGTTTGGCATATTTGATCAACATTGATTTCATGAAAGCGCATGGGTTCGTACCGTCATATTTGGTGATGCTGCCATCAATTTTGATTTGGCGTTTTTTCTGGCGTGGTCTGATTGGTGAATATCTAAAGGCGCTGCCGGAAAAAGTTCTGATCTTCCAGAATGGAGATTCCCTCGATAACTACAATCATTTTAATGTGGTCAAGAAAATAAAACTTGACAAAGTAAATCCGACTATTTCGGAAGCTGTTTTAAACTACGATAATGTTGAAGGTATAATTATTGAAAGCAATGGCAGCGACAAGAAGAATATTTTGAGTGTAATATCCAGACTTGCCAATACAAAATTCGAAATATTTATTTCACCAAAACTCTACCCCGTGATCTATCAATATTTCCTTGTACAGAAGATACCTGATTCACCATTTTTAAAAGTTATCTTCCATCCTCTATCAAACTGGGATCAATTTTTGAAAAGGGTTGTGGATATTATTCTTTCATTAGTTGCATTGTTTCTTTTAGCACCTTTTTTAATGTTAATTGCTTTACTTATAAGAATCGATTCTAAAGGGCCTATTTTCTATAAACAAAGAAGGTCGGGGTTCCGTGGTAAGGAGTTTATTTTGTACAAGTTTCGCTCCATGATCAGCGATGCAGAGAAAAATACTGGACCGGTATGGGCTGAGAAGAATGACCAAAGAATTACCAGGATGGGGCGGATATTAAGACCTTTGAGAATAGACGAATTACCTCAGTTGCTTAATGTTCTTAGAGGAGATATGAGCTTTGTTGGTCCCCGTCCTGAAAGACCGGCATTTGTTGAACAGCTAAGAGAGGTTATTCCATTATACACTCTGAGATTGACGATTCATCCAGGCATTACTGGTTTGGCGCAAGTCCAACATGCCTATGATGTGTCAGTCGAACACGTTAAGCGTAAACTTGAATA
Organism: bacterium; assembly: GCA_049647125.1. Lineage (GTDB taxonomy): Bacteria > Hydrothermota > Tepidihabitantia > SM23-42 > SM23-42 > JAUVZL01. The sequence continues at coordinate 82,143 of JBARXC010000166.1, forward strand.
TGACCTGCGGTACATAAATAATATGTCATTGAGACTTGATCTCAAGATCTTCTTAAAAACTGTGCTCACGGTACTCAAAAAAGAAGGGGCACACTGATATAAAAACTTCGGGGTTATTAAGTAATTATAGTATAATCCAGCCATGATAAAAACGACTTTATTGCTCTTTCTTTTATCGAATATATATCTATTTTGTCAGCATCTTCCTCTCGAGTGGTCGCAGTCATATTGCACATATGATATTGCTGAAGTACATAGACCGGGTGAGTATTCATTGGGGTTCGCGATTGATAACTTTGCACTTTACAGCGATACAAATGATTCAACTGCCTATGACACCCGAAGGTTTGACATATTTGCCAAACTTGGTATATTCAGAAATGCCGAGTTTGAAATCAAATTCTCTTCTCCAACAGCGGGTGTTATTGCGGGTAAATACAAATGCTATGCAGGGGTCATCGATGCAGCAGTTAAGATGGGTTTTGGTTATATGAAGGGCACCCGGATTGATTTTATTACTGATTATGTTTTTGATTTCTATCCAACATTAATTTTTAGCAAGCAGATTTTCAAAAAGGTCAGGGTCTATTACGTACCTAGGATAATCTATTCTATACACCCGAGGGATCGTCAGGAGCACTCGACGCGCGAAGCGCATCAGATATTTCAGTACGGCCATGGTATTGGTCTGTCTTTTGGAGACGATTTCACAATTATGCCTGAGGGCAATTGGTTCTTTGGTGATAATGAAGGGGTCGAGTATACCGTGAATCAATTCGGTGTTGCGGTCAACTTAAAAATACACTGAAGGCGCTGAATATCCGCCGATTATCCCGGAGCTTTCCTTAAGTGGAATTTTTTTAGTAATGCCCTTATTGCTTTGTTTAATACTTTTTTTCTCAAAAAGATGTTAATCGACAATTCAGAAGTGGTGATGAGCTCGATATGTATTTTTGTTAAGGTATTGAAAGTCGCAGACAGTATTTCGTGGTTCGAGCCAACGCCTCGGCCGATTATACTGAGCGAGCAGATATCCAGAGTTTCCTCAATGTGATCTACACCAATTCGTTTAATTGCTTTATTGAGGATTGTTTTAATTTGTTCGCATTCACTGAGCGGGGTAATAAAAGAAAGATCGAATTTCTTTGCATGGGAAACACCGTGGAAGAAAAACTTCAAGTGCACGCCACCATTGGTCAATTCAGTCAAAATTTGTGAGACATAATGAGGTTTCCTTGGCACCTGAACCAGGGTGATCAAGTAGAGCCTTTTGTTGTGGGTAATGGCTTTAGGTCTTGGTTTTTCGATACCTTCAAGATCAGTGATGAGAGTACCTGATTTATTGTTGAGGCTGTTACGTATCTCAACTGGAATTTTGTACTTAGCCGCAATACACGAAGCGCGCTGGTGGAGAACCTGAGCCCCGCGGCTCGATAGCTCTAACATTTCATTATAAGACAACCGGTTTATTTTCTTTGCACCCGGGAATTCATTGGGATCTTCTGCAAAGACGCCGTCGACATCTGTATAAATCATACATTTTTCGGCTTTTAACGCCGCGCTCAAAGCAAGTGCCGTGGTGTCAGAGCCGCCGCGTCCCAGGGTCGTTATTTCTTTATCCTGACTCACGCCCTGGAACCCACAAACCACGGGTATTTTTTTCTCAGCCAGAGCATTTTTTATCCGATCACCCTTTATTTTCAGGATCCGTGCATTAGTGTGTTTATTATCAGTAATGATACCGACTTGCGAACCTGTATAGGATGCCGCTTCAAGGTTAAGTCGACCAAGCGCCATGGATAGTAGGGCGACTGAGATTCTTTCACCAGCAGTGAGAAGCATATCGGTTTCACGGGCTTTTGGCTTCATATTTATTTTTTTTGACATTGAGAAAAGCTTATCAGTTGTTTTACCCATTGCCGATACAACGACTATTATATCATTCTTTTTTCTTGCACGGGCGACCTTTCTCGCAGCATTGAGCAGCAACTCAGGCGTGGCTAAAGAAGTTCCACCAAACTTCATAACAATAAGAGACATGGAGGATTATAACAATAATGTGCGGGAAATCAAGGGGCAAGTGGTTGACAGCTGACCGTACGCAGATATAATTATCTATGAAAGTAATAAAGTATGTGATTACCTTAAGTATAATGTGTTCGTTTCTCGGGGCCCAGGATCCTATTGAACCACTTGCTGAAAAGATAAAAAAGATCAGCGAAGGTTTGCTTGAAGGTTATGCTCAACCACTGGTTACGGCTTTTGGTACGGGTGTCTCAACCGGTCTTTTCCACAGTGCATACAGCCATGAATTTTTAGGTTTTGATCTGAGTGTCCGGGCTATGTACATACAGATACCAAACTCGGCAAAATACTATAATGATGCTGCAGTGGTCTGTTCGCTTGCCAATGGTCAATTAGTATCATATGAGGTAGACCTGAACAGCATTAGTACGATATTCGGTCCTGAAGAACAACCCGATATCCCGGCGCATGGGAATGCAGTTGGCATTCCGCCCTATATCCCGGCTGGTTTTGATGTTTCCGGGGTGCCGTTTGTTATGCCGCAGTTGAATGTCGGACTTGTTATGGGTTCAGAGCTTGTCATAAGGTTCATACCGTTTTCATATAAGGGATCTAGTATGAGATTTCTCGGCATCGGCGCGAAGCAGGAAATAAACAAACTTCCTTTTATGAAAAATATACCCTTGCCCGTAGCGATTGCTATAGGCGGTGCGTTTCAGACTTTTGGCATCAAAGATTCGCTCGGCGAGCAGATAGTGAACACTCGGAACTGGTGCGCGCAATTTCTTGTTTCAAAACGCCTGGGACCATTTGAGCCAGTCATTGGTGCAGGTATTGAAGATACCAAGGTGTATTTTCAGTATGAGTTTGAGTACGAAATCCCTGATACAATAAATAATGTCCCCCAAGACCGTATTTCGGAAATCAGCGATATTGATGTGGAAATAAAAGCTAAGAACCACAACAGAATTATGATTGGTTTTAACTTCAAACTCGGGTTTTTATACTTGCACTATGACTATAATATCTCGCCGTATAAAACGCACAACGCAATTGTCGGGTTCACGATACGGTGAAACAAGAGGCAAGCAGAAACACGTTTCACTGAAGACACGTTCATCTATGATGAACTGCAGACACGCCCGCCTGAGGCAGCTGGAGTCACGCTATGCTGAAGAAACAGCATTCTAAACGATACTAACGTATCAAAAGTAGAAGTGATTCGAGGAACAAGACAAACAGAGCGAACAGAAGTAGAGTTGTAGACATGTCGTCTTGTTTGAAGTCCTTTTCTAAGTTGATTACCTCAATATGCATAGTTTTTGTGGCTTTACTGCCCAGCATTTTTAAATTACCTTCAGCTGCGATTACGTTGACTCCAAGCGTACCCTGTACCGTCGTATAGAAGCCGGGTTTTAGGAGCACTTGTTCTGGTAAGATGTATTCACCAGTCGGCGCTTTTAACTTGCCAAATTGGAGAGCTTGGTCACCCACGTACAATTCGCGGTCGTGTGATGGGTGTGCTGTATTTACAATGAGTCGATGGAGAAGGGGTACGAATGCAGTTTTGTACACGATGTCAGTATACTGGGGCAAGAACTGTGTTGCCACAACCGAGAGCCCGTTATCGACGACAATAAATGGGTTGTTTCCAGTTAGTTTTGCAATAACATTCTTACGGGCATCAAGCTTATGAAAACTGTGGAACTTAATGTTTTTGAGTACTGCAGTATGTTCAAAAACCTCAAAAATAGGATGGTCGTAATCCACCCAATCCATGGTGACATAACCTTTGGCAGAAACGTATTCTTCAGCACGACAGCATCGGTTTATAAAACTGTTGAGGTTGTCACCAACTGCTTGACCCAGAAAACACAGAACACCCTTATTTTCTTTCATTAAGAAAGTTTCGAGTTTTATTTTATCGTGCTTTGAAATTTCATCAATGCCATTGATGATTACTAAACCATAACGCTGGAGATTGGCACTGCCGATGCTTTCAAGGGCATCGAATGAAAAAGGTCCCTCAACTTCATTCGTTGGGTTTAGTCCTGAGCCCAGGAAGCGTTTTGTTCCAATAATCAGGATTCTCATCTTTTCAGGCAATGATTTTGAGAAATAGTAGATATTATCAGGTAATAAGCTATCATCATAGAGGTGTACTGTGCCGTGGTTTAAGGCGATCGGTAAAGTGAAATTCAGGATTTTTTCATTAGCCGATCGGATTTCACATTCTTGTTCCCGTACATAATTCTCAGCTTGCAGAGTAATCTTACCCTGCCACATATCTAATCCATAATTTTTAACGGTGACACTTAGGATATAGTTATCGAGCGAAATGGCAATAGGGTCTTTTAAAGACACCTTGGTGATCCCCAGATTACTACCCATTGGGATTTTTACCCAATAGAAATTCTCTTCAACGGTCAATTCCTGCGGAAAATCATCAAACACGTTTTCTTGTCCATCTCCGATATAGATATACTCCACTGGATATTTGGCTTTGTCCATTACAAAATAGGGAAATAGTGCCCTAATCGTACCTGTCTTATCGGCTACATTGATTTGGTGAATCTGCTCGATGGCTGATTTTTTGTTCACCCATGATGTCTGATTAACGCGAGAAGCACCCGCGGTTCGGCATAGTGACAGGATAGAGAATTCTGATTTTGATGAATACCGGGAAAAGAGTTTCAGGGCACTCGTTTTAGCTACCTCAAAATTATTACCGTAAGCCATGGAAAATGAGTTGTCAAAGATAACAACGACGGAAGCCGAATGTCCTGATCCGAGAAACCCGGCTTTGAACTGCGGTCTCGCCAGGCTCAGAAAGATGAGAGCAATGAGCATACAGCGAAGGGCAAGCACCATAATTTCTCTGATTCTCAACCAACCGAAGCGCCTTGCTTCTGATTTTTTCAAAAACTTCAAGGTGGAGAAAGGTATTTTGTCTAATTTCTTTCGGAACCAAAGGTGGATGATAATCGGTACCGCAGTAAGGGCTAATCCTATGAGATAAATCGGTTGTAGAAAAATCATGTCAGGCGACCTCTTTTCTGCAGGTAAGAAAACAGAGCACGATCGTACGGTGTGGTTGTGAATATGGTTTCGTAGTCAATGTGCGATTCAAGTAGCTGTTGACGATAGAACTGCAGCAGGTTTTTGAATTTTCTTTGATATGAAGTACGGATCACACTTGGTTCTATTACCATTTCACTATGATCTTCGAGGTCGTGAAACAATGCCGCTTTGTCAAAAGAAAATTCGTATTCCTTAATATCAATAATATGGAAGACAAGTATTTCATGTTTGCGGTATCTAAATGACCGCAGTGCTTTGATCACAACAGAAGGATCATCGAGTAAGTCCGAAATAATGATAATCAGGCCTCGTTTCTTTGTCTTCTGAGCTAATTGGTAAAGCATATTTGATAATGAGGTTTCACCGCTCGGAGTTGCCTTATCAATGATTTTCAAGATCTCTATGAAGTTACTTTTTTTAACTGAAGGCGGGATGATTTCTTCTATTTTTTCATCAAACGTCGCGATGCCAACACTATCTTTTTGTTTGATTAACATATAGGTCAGGCTAGCGCTCAAATATTTTGCATACTCAAGTTTACTGATTTTTTCTCCGAACCCCATAGAGCCGCTTTTGTCTAACAAGATATAACAACGCAGGTTTGTCTCTTCCTGGTACTCCTTGATATAGAAACGGTCGTTTCGTCCGTAAACCTTCCAATCAATACGCTTGGGTTCATCGCCGGACATATACTGACGGTAATCAGCAAACTCTTGAGAAAATCCTTTATAAGGACTTGAGTGCAAGCCACTCATAAAGCCTTCAACGACAAGTCGTGCTTTGATGTCTAACCTTGAAAGCCGGGCGAGAACTTCAGGGTCAAGATATTTTTTGGAAATACTCAAATGTTTTTCTGATACCTTGCTTTAAAGATATCTCTGGTTGCCACTTGATGGCGGATCTTGCTTTGGTGTTGTCCAGGACATTCCTGAGAACCTCACCGGACCGCGGTTCATCGTGTTCATGGGCTATATCATGATTTATGATATCAGCCAGGATGTTTAGTAAGTCGTTAACCTTGGTTTCAATGCCGGTGCCGATATTTAAAATATTAGCTTTACAGCTTAGTGCCGCAGTATTTGCTGCGACCACATCTTTAACATAAACATAATCCCGAGTTTGATTGCCGTCACCAAAAACTGTACATCTCTCATGCCTCAAGATCTGTTCGATGAAGATAGAAATCACCCCGGCTTCGCTCTTGCTTATTTGGCGTGGTCCGTACACATTGCTGTAGCGCAATATTACATAGTTAAAATCGTGCATATTGGCATAGAGGGTTAGATATCTTTCAGTAGTTGCCTTGGATAGACCATAGGGAGACGAGGGATTTATTGGAAATTCCTCAGTTATCGGCAATTGGGCAGGTTCTCCGTACACTGTACCCCCGCTTGAGGCGAAGATAAATCGTTTAACGTGGTATTTTACCGCGAGGGCGAGCAGGTTAAGCGATCCTAAAATATTGACCTTGGCATCAAATACGGGGTCGCTCACTGATGTTCGTACGTTGATCTGAGCGGCATGGTGATTGATGGCGTTAAACTTTACCGATCTGAAGATCTTTTCGATATTGGGGTCAGTAATGTCTGTTTCAATAAAGTCTGCCTTTGGGTTGAGGTTCTTAATAGCGCCAGTTGAAAGATTATCAATTACCCATACGCTATGCCCCAAATCAATATAGACGTCAACAATATGTGAACCAATAAAACCACAGCCACCAGTTACGAGAATGTTCATTGATTCAGTATACTCATAAAAACCCGATCGTCAACGACCATTGAGTGATCAATCTTCTTCCCTTGACTTTTCTATTAAATTTAATAGAATATTGTCTATGATATCGACTATTGAGCAGGGTATTGAAGATATAAAAAAGGGCAAGGTAGTTATTGTTGTCGACGATGAAAAGCGCGAAAATGAAGGTGATTTCATTGCTGCGGCGCAGAGGATTACACCAAAACTTATAAATTTTATGGCGAGACATGGCCGGGGTCTTATCTGCGTGCCGCTTAGACAAGAACGGCTTCAAGAACTCGATATTCCGATAATGGTTCAGGATAACACGGCGCTTCATGGTACGCCATTTACAATAAGTGTGGATGCAAAAAAAGGTACGACAACTGGTATTTCAGCGTTTGACCGAGCGGCTACGGTCAAAGCATTGATCGATCCAGAGACCAACCCCAGTGATCTTGCACGACCTGGTCATATATTCCCTTTGCGCGCAGTAAAAGGTGGTGTTTTGCGCCGGACTGGTCATACCGAGGCGAGTGTTGATTTAGCTAAGCTTGCTGGTTTTTACCCGGCTGGCGTGCTCTGTGAGATTATGGATTCTGACGGGAATATGGCACGTCTTGCAAAACTGGTAAAAATCGCGCGCCGTTTTAACCTAAAAATAATAACAATAAAAGATCTAATTAAGTACCGACGTCAAAAAGAGCGTTTGATTGAACGCATCCTTGAAACCAAACTGCCCACGAAATATGCGGAGTTCTGTCTTATTTTATATGAAGATACGGTTACTAAAGATCACCATATCGCCCTGGTCCTTGGTGATGTGCAAAGCGGAAAGGATATTTTGGTCCGGGTTCATTCTCAGTGTCTTACGGGTGATGTATTTCATTCACTGCGGTGTGATTGTGGTGATCAGATGGATGCTGCTTTGAAACTCATTGCAAAACGTAAACAAGGGGTGTTTCTATACATGCGCCAAGAGGGTAGAGGGATTGGTCTTAAGAACAAGCTAAGGGCATATACCTTGCAGGATAAAGGCCTTGATACAGTTGAGGCTAACCTGGTTTTGGGTTTTCCTGCTGATTTAAGAGATTATGGTATTGGTGCGCAAATACTCGTGGATCTGGGTTTATCAACGATCCAGCTTTTGACGAATAATCCCAAGAAAATTATTGGTTTAGAAGGTTATGGTCTGCAAATCACCAAGCAAATTCCGATCTACAGAGTACATAAGAAAAATGTTCGGTATTTGAGAACCAAGCGAGAAAAACTTGGTCATTTGATACCAGATTCAATACTTGATAGTGTTATGTACCAGGAACGAAAGAAAAAAATCCCAAAGAGAAAAACAAAAGGGAGGAAAAGCACATGAAAGAAATTAAAGGCAATCTTGTTGGTAAAGAGAAGAAATTCGCGATAATCGTTTCCCGTTTTAACGAATTCGTCTCGATGCGATTACTCGACGGCGCAGTCGATTGTCTCATGCGACATGGCGTTGACACGCAGAATATTACAGTCTATTGGACCCCGGGTTGTTTTGAAATCCCGGGTGTGGCATGTAGGCTGAAGGACATTAAATATGATTGCGTACTGTGTCTCGGTGCAGTTATAAGAGGGGACACGCCTCATTTTGAGTATATTACGAATGAGGTAACCAAAGGTATTGCTGCCCTTAATTTGGAGAAAGGGCTGCCGTTTGTGTACGGCATTATTACGGCAGATACTACTGATCAGGCAATTGAGCGAGCCGGTACAAAGCGGGGGAATAGAGGTTGGGATGCTGCAATGACCGGGCTGGAACTTGCCGACCTTTATACGAAGATAAAACCCCGTTAGAAAACGTGGATAAAACGTTATATTATGATCAGACTATGGGATTGTCTAAGGGGGGTTAGATAGATGAGTCGTAGATTGGCACGCGAACTTGCTATGAAGATCCTTTATCGCTACGAAGAGGGCGATACTGATTTGCCGGTGGTTATTTCTAATATCTCTGAAGGAAAAAAATATGCTACTAACGATAAGGTTTTCTGCCAGACCTTGGTTGATACAACAATGAACAACTTACCTGAAATCGACCGAGAGATTACAACAGTATTGAAAAATTGGTCCATCAAGCGGATTTCAGTTATTGACAGGACAATTCTTCGCTTAGGTACTTGTGAAGTACTTTTTCTTGAGGACATACCGCCCCAGGTTTCGATAAATGAGGCAATTGAGATCGGTAAGAAATACGGTGGTAAAGACTCTGGTCGATTCATTAACGGTATACTCGATGCCGTGAAGAGGAACAATGAAAGCCGCGATAATCAGTGATATTCACTCAAACTTAGAAGCGTTACAAGCGGTCATTAAAGACATCAAGAAAAGACGTATAAAGAGAATTTTTTGTCTTGGGGACATTGTGGGTTACGGCGCTAACCCTAATGAATGTATTATGATGTGCGTATCCGAAGCGAAAATTATCATTGCGGGAAATCACGATTGGGCAGCAGTTGAGAAAACCGATATTTCAGTGTTTAACCCGGTTGCTGCCGAGGCAATTCAATGGACACAAAAGCAGTTAAATAAAGGGAATTTTGGCAAACTGCAGCGTCTTAAATTAACCAGTAGTATTGAGGATATATTTTTAGTCCATGCTTCACCTAATAAACCTGAGCAATGGGAATATTTATTTTCTCTTGACGAAGCAAAATGTCAATTCGGATTTTTCAAGACCCAAGTGTGTTTTGTTGGTCATACCCACGTACCAAGTGTTATCTATCAGGATGCGAATGGTTATGCTGATTTCATCAGCGATAACCCTTTCCCATTGATTGAAGGTCGGCGCTACATTATTAACACCGGCAGTATTGGTCAACCGAGAGATCTCGATCCAAGAGCGAGTTACGCAATATATGACGGTAATTGCAGATCAGTTGAAATCGTCCGATTGGACTACAATATTCCCCTTGCCCAACAGAAGATAATCGACGCTGGGTTACCTGAGGTGCTTGCTGATCGGCTATTGGCCGGACGCTGAGATTGTTATTAACAGCTGATGGGGAGGATATATCCAGACCATCAGCGAGGGGCAGGATAAACTTTGACTTATATAATAATGTCTAAATTGCAGAATAGATTTATGGTTTGTTCAGGAGAGAAACAATGAAGAGAAAAGGGCCGGTGACGAAGTTAAAAGAGGAAATTGAAAAAAAAGAGCAAGAGATCAAGAAATTCAATGACAAATACTTAAGGGCACTCGCTGAGTTAGAGAACGGTCGTAAATTAATGCACAAAGAAATGGAAAACCATCGACTGTTGATAAAGGCTGAATTCTTCAACAAAGTTATACCAGTTCTTGACAGTTTTGACCGAGCATTGAGTGGCGCCGAGCTCAATGAAAATTTTGAGAGATTTTACAAAGGCATTGAGATAATCCATCGACAGTTGAAGGATGCTCTTAAATCACTTGGTCTGGTGGAATTTTCTGGACTCGGTGAAGTTTTTGATCCTAGTCGGCATGAAGCCGTGGGAACCGTGCCAATAGATGGTATTCAAGTTGAAGATATCGTTGTTGAGGAAATTAGCAAAGGTTACATTGTTAGCGATCGTGTAGTTAAACCGGCTAAGGTTCTCGTTTCTAAACAGAAAGAAGGAGGTCAAGAAAATGGCGAAAATAATAGGGATTGATTTAGGAACCACAAATTCGTGTGTTGCCGTGATGGAAGGCGGTCAGCCAATCGTCATCCCTAACCCAGAGGGAGGTAGAACAACACCTTCCGTGGTTGCTTTCACAAAGACGGGTGAAAGGTTGGTCGGTCCCCTTGCCAAAAGGCAGGCAATTACCAATCCCCAAAATACAGTTAGTTCAATAAAACGTTTTATGGGTAGAAGATTCAGCGAGATAGAAAAAGAAATCGCGCGTTTCCCCTTTAAAATTGCAGAAAATGAAAATGGTGACGCTTGGATTGATGCTGGTGGCAAAAAATATTCACCGCCTGAAATATCTGCGATGATGCTGCAATACCTTAAGCAATCAGCCGAAGCTTATTTGGGTGAGAAGGTTTCCAAGGCGGTTATTACGGTGCCGGCATATTTCAATGATTCACAACGTCAAGCGACCAAAGATGCAGGTAGAATTGCTGGTCTTGATGTGTTGCGTATTATTAATGAACCTACTGCATCTTCACTTGCCTATGGGCTTGAGAAAAAAAAGAATGAAAAAATCGCAGTCTATGATTTTGGTGGAGGAACTTTCGATATTTCAATACTTGAAATCGGTGAAGGGGTTTTTGAGGTTAAATCCACAAATGGCGATACGCACTTGGGTGGTGATGATTTGGATGAGCGGGTAATGAATTACCTTGCCGAAGAATTCATAAAGGAACACGATATCGATTTACGTAAGGACCTTACCGCGTTGCAAAGGTTAAAAGAGGCGGCTGAAAAAGCAAAATGCGAACTCTCTACACTCATGGAAACAACGATAAGTTTGCCGTTTATCGGTTCAGACAAAGACAAGACACCATTACATCTTGAAATGAAGTTGACGCGGGCGAAATTCGAAACATTGGTTGAGGATTTAATACAGCGTTCAGTGCCACCGTGTAAACAAGCACTTATGGACGCCAAATTTAGTCCTCAGGATATAGATGAGATTGTGCTCGTCGGCGGTCAAACAAGGATGCCCAAGATTCAGCAACTAGTCAAAGACGTCTTTGGCAAAGAACCCCATAAAGGCATTAACCCTGACGAGGTTGTGGCAGTTGGTGCGGCAATCCAGGGTGCAGTGCTGAGCGGCGACAAGAAGGACATCCTGCTTCTTGATGTTACACCGTTGACCCTCGGACTTGAGACGCTTGGCTCGGTCATGACACCGATTATTCCACGTAACACGACCATCCCAACCAAGAAGTCACAGATATTTACAACTGCTGAGGATAACCAGACTGCTGTTACTGTTCATGTTCTCCAGGGCGAGAGACCCATGGCCGGACAAAACAGAACACTCGGTAAGTTTGACCTGTATGGAATACCGCCAGCGCCGCGCGGCATACCGCAGATCGAGGTTGCTTTTGATCTAGATGTTGATGGCATTCTACACGTTTCGGCAAAGGATATGGGCACTGGTAAAGAGCAGAAGATCAGGATTACTGCTTCGAGCGGATTGTCAAAAGATGAAGTGGACCACATGGTTGTCGAGGCTAAAGAACATGCTGCAGAAGATAGGAAGCAAAAGGAACTGATTGATATTAGAAATCAGGCAGATGCGGCGATCTATTCAGTGGAGAAAACCCTCAAGGATTATGGTGAAAAGATATCATTTGAGGACCGAAGTGAAATTAACAAAAAGCTTGATGTGTTGAAAGAGAAGAAGAACACAACAGATACGGATGGTATCAAGCAAACCATGGACGATTTACAGCAGTCAGTATATAAATTGTCCGAGGCAGTGTATAAAGATGCTGCACAGACGCAGGCCGAGGCTCCAGCAGCACCCCAGGAACCGCCTGAACAAGAACCCCAGGATCAAAAAGAGGAAGCAGGTGGATCTGAGTATAGAATAGTGGATGAAGAAGAAGAGAAGGAAGAATAACGAGTAAGGAAATTTCAAATAACAAATGATAAATTCCAAATGAATGACAAAATTCAAATACTTAATACTATACCATGAAAAAAGATTATTACGAAGTACTCGGTGTTTCAAGAGGTGCAAGCCCTGATGAAATAAAAAGTGCCTATCGACAATTGGCAAAACAATACCATCCTGACATGAACCCCGAGAATAAGAAGGAAACTGAAGAGAAATTCAAGGAGATTTCCGAAGCCTATGAAGTTCTCATGGACCCCAAGAAAAAGCAACTCTATGATCAGTATGGGCATGCCGGTGTATCACAGACATTTCGCGGTGGTGGTTTTTCGTGGGATCAGTTCTCGCATCGTGATGATCTCCAGGATATTTTGGGGAATCTATTTGGCGGTTCTATTTTTGAGGACTTGTTCGGCATCTCGAGGCGATCCACAAAACAACGGGCAAGACGCGGTGGTAATGTTCATGTCATATTGAAAGTAAGCCTGGAAGATATTGTTACAAGGGCTAAAAAGAAGTTCAGAATCAATCGCTATGAAGCCTGTTCAGCGTGTGGCGGATTGGGCGGTCATGGTCTAATGCCCTGTTTACAGTGCGCTGGACGTGGTCAGGTTCAAACACAAACACGCAGCATCTTTGGAACGTTCACGAGTGTCTCAACCTGTCCAAAATGTCAAGGAAAAGGCCAGGTTGTAAAGAACCCCTGCACCAAATGTCACGGCGCCGGAAAAATAAAAAAGGCAAGGTCTATTGAAATACAGATACCACAGGGCGTAGCCCATGGGCAGTATATTGTTTTAAATGGTGAGGGGCATTATGCCAACGGCGGCAAAGGTGGTATCATTGTCGAGTTTGAGGAGAAGCCTCATGAATATTATGAGCGAAGAAAATACGACTTGTATATCAGAGTCAATATTCCATATTCGACATTAATCAATGGTGGTCTGGTGAATGTTCCTGGTTTAAATGGCAAGAAAGAGACTGTCAAGATAAAAAAAGGTAGTGGTGCACCGGAAATCGTACGGGCGCGCGGTAAAGGCATGCTGCGTCCTGATGGTGGTCGGGGCGATCTGTATGTAGAGCTTAACCTTATGCCCCTTAAAACAAAGAACAAGCACGTGCAGAAAATAATCGAGGAACTCAAGGAATTTGAAGGTTCGTCAGTCCCGGTCAAAAAGAGAAATTAGAAAAGCCTGTTATTAATACACTCCAACTATGGAGAATAGTATGCACAACCTTTTCTATGCTTCGTCCCATAAGATAAAAGGCGACAAAATCACCATTGATAGAGAGGAACTTCACCATGTAAGAAATGTCTTAAGGGTAAGACAAGGCGATATAGTGTGGATAACTGATGGTTCTGGAAAGCGCTATCAAACCAAAATCACAGAGCTTGGAAAGATCAAATTAACCGCTCATATTCTTGAGAAAACATACGTGAAACGACTAAGTACGGTTAACCTTGAACTGGCATTTGTTCCTTTGAAAAGCTCGCGTAATGATATCATAATTGAGAAATGTACAGAGCTCAGTGTTTCAAAATTCCATCCATTCACATCTAAATATTCTGTTGTCCCTCAAATGACTGAACAAAAAGCAGGACGTCTTCAGAGAATTGCGGTGAGTGCAATGCTTCAGTCCCAACAATACTACCTGCCAGACATTATCGTTAGTGAGAATATTGATGCTCTGTTTGAGGCGTGTTCTGATTTTGACCTGGTTCTTGTGGCTGATCGCAAAGGCTCTTTGCAAGTACCCAGGGGAGCTGGTTCAGTGCTTTACATAGTGGGTCCAGAAGGAGGTTTTGATGATGCCGAGCTCGAGGAATTTCAAGGTAATGGTGTGCAGTTATTATCGCTCGGTCAAAATCGCTTACGTAGCGAAACAGCAGCGATCGTAGGGATTGCCAAAATACTCGCTGCCTACGGTCAGATCTAATAGGGTTCGCGTTTTGCAAACTTTATTTATCATCGGTAATCAAATACTAATATCTAAATTCGAAATCCTAAACAACATCAAAATCCAAATATTGAAATTCGAAACATTCTTGTTTAGAAAATTTGAAATTGTTTATTAGAATTTGCCTGCCCCGTTAGATAAAACAAATTATTAGAGATATACACACTAAAATATCTTCACGATCCTATAAATGTTTCAAAAATAAATTAGGCGCATATCTAACGGGGTGAATATTTAGAATTTGAGCGGGAATCAGAATGACTCCCGCTCAAATAGCGGGGGCTGGATTCGAACCAGCGACCTTTGGGTTATGAGCCCAATGAGCTACCGCTGCTCCACCCCGCGATCGTAAATTCATTATATCCAACACAACAGTTTTGTCAATACGTCATCTGTGTTAGTCTTCTAATCTTTGATTCCTGCGGATATCCAACCTCAAACCGTGGTCATCAATAATACCTTCAGTAGGGAAGAAGTCCATATGGACAACCGCGGATTTGTACAAGAGAGCAGAACCCTTACCAAAGTCTGATTCGATTTTCATTAGTTGACCGAGTCCAGATGTACCTGTGGAGATGTAGTTTGCCTGGTCGAACGCTTCAAGGAAATTTTCGACATCGGACTTGTCGATCGAACCGGTTGTCCCGGGAATGGCGTCCATGGCATATGACTTTATCAGTTTTTTCCAGAGCTTTTTTAACAAACTGTTGTTTGCGAACAGGTCAAAACAGATTATTCTGTTACCAGTGGTTACGACAACACCGATTGTTGAATTTGAGAGATTTGGTATTTTCCCTAATTTTTTGACATATTCATTGACCTTTTCCTGAATATCTTTATTCTCATAATTCGCCCGGACTGCACCGGTACCAGAGGCAATACCCAGCATATCCTGACTGGCTGCGATTTCATCCCATACTTCGGATTGACTCTCATGTATTTTTGCCTTTGATCGTACTGCATTGGGCACGAGCAGTTCTCCAGATTTGAATTCAGACGAGACTGATACCCATCTGCCGTGTTCCACACAGTATACAGGAACCCTGACCCAACCACTTTTCGGAGGTAGCAGGATGTCTTGATTGAGCATGCGATCCTGCTTAGCGCCGGTTATCATTTCGCCAGTCATGGCAAAAACCGATTGGTTACCAGTGTTCTTTATCTCGACCGCATTAACCTGACCCGAACCGATTTCCTTTATCTTTAACCAACCTTTATCTGATGCTTGATCCAAAGTTACGTAATTCTGTGTGGATAAAACCTTGGTGCTGACTATCGGAAAGATCTTCAGGTTTTTGTATTCAACCGCATTGCCGACTTTTACTGTAGCGAGATATTTCTCAACAACTTCTTCTTTGCTTTGCGAATAAAGGCACAATGTTATTGCAAGGAAAATAAGCAAGAGTTTGTTCATTTTTCCTCCTCTATTATTGATTACACATATTAGCAGGAAATATTCCTGCAAAAATGGCAGGTCTTGACGACAGGTTTTTTTTGGCTATAATTTCTTAGGTGTTAGGTATCCCAGCAGAGTTTCTGGGACCCAAATCAGAACAGAATAAGGAGGTTATATGATACAACAAAAACATATGTACAAAACCATCATCATGGTTGCCTTAGTTGCTGGAATCTGCTTTGCAACTGGCGTAAAAATCGCCGATCCTGAACCATGTACAGGTATTATTGGCGACGAGCAACTGGAGACCAGAAAAGGTATCCCTTATCTTGGCGGCCGTGGTCCAGGTGATCAGATTGGGATTACATGGTACGATTACCAAGCTAATGGAGGTTATGGTCAGAGGATTCTAGTTGACGACAATGGTCAAGCTCATATCGATTGGATGTGGATGAATGCAGGTCAGAGTACCCGATACTGTGCCTGGAACTTTCGTTATACTAATGGTTCATATTATGGTGAGACTCAGGCTTCAAATTCCTGGTCAGGTTATGTTCAGGTTGATATAACCCAGGACGCCGATCCTGATTCGCAGAAAACCGTGATTTGCTATCACTTCGACCCGGGTGCTGGTTATTATTCCTGGGTTGATATAGATGGTGGGCAGGGGTGGGGTGCTTGGCCCAATAACCCGGTTTCACCTCAAATCACTGACCATATCTGGCCATATGCAGCAATCTGTAATAACAATAATATTGTTCTGGCGTCACACGTCCAGCCAGTACCTGGCAGCAATATGATATATCTCTATCTAACGACTGATATGGGTAGCGCGTGGTCTGAGGTTTTCAGTGTTGATTCCTGCGCTACGATATCGCAGTTTGTCCGTGCTTCACGTAATTCCGGTTCAGGCAAGGTTGTCTTTTGCTGGAACAAGTTCATTACCGATAGTATTGCCAGCGGTCAATTGGATAATGATATTTGGTATCTGCTGTCCACTGACAATGGTGTGAACTGGGGATCACCAGTTAATCTAACCAGTTATCAGCCGTCTGATACAGTACGTGCATATAATAATGTCAATGCGATGTTTGACAACAATGATAACCTGCATATAGTATGGACTGGTCGCAAGGTCACTGATAATTACTATGAGGCATCAAATATCTTTCACTGGGACGAGGTTTCTGGTAATATTACGAAAGTTAATAGCCCGAGTATTTTTTATACGGATCCTTGGTGGATTGAAGCTACTGGTGGTGGTGATTATGGTGGTTGGCATTTGCCGGCAGACCAGCCTCAATTGATTGTTGATGCGAATGATGATTTGTATTGTTTGTGGGGTGGTAATGATGATTACAATGACTATGCGGCAGATGGTTTTATCAACGGCGAGATTTACGGTGCGATTTCGTATGACAATGGTGGGACCTGGACCGACTATCGTAATTTGACCGGTACGCGTTCGCCGGGTGCTGGTCCTGGTGCGTGTGATGATGAGGATTACATGACCGCGTGTCCCAAGGTTGTGAATGATTCGATCTTTGTGACTTATGTAG
>JBARXC010000167.1:0-14835 GCA_049647125.1 bacterium
TCACATACCAGAACCTGACCCGCATGTATTGAATACCCGATGCCCACACCACCGCCATGATGCACAGAAACCCAGGAAGCTCCTGAAGCAGTATTGAGAAGCCCGTTCAATATGGGCCAATCAGCAATGGCGTCTGAACCGTCGAGCATACCTTCGGTTTCCCGGTAAGGCGAGGCGACTGACCCGGTATCAAGATGGTCGCGACCAATGACTACCGGCGCTTTGAGTTCATTGGTTTTTACCATGCGGTTGATCTCCAAGCCCAATTTATCCCGTTCTCCATACCCAAGCCACATAATTCTTGATGGCAAACCCTGGAAAGGCACCTTTTTTTGCGCTAATTCAATCCAGCGTCGGACCGACGGATCATGTCCAAACATATCTAAGACCTTTTTATCAGTGGCATAGATGTCGTTCTTGTCGCCTGACAAAGCAGCCCAGCGAAAAGGACCGCGACCCCGACAAAAAAGAGGTCTGATATATTCGGGTACAAAACCCGGGATGGCAAACGGGTTTTCAACGCCGGCTTTTTTTGCCTGACCTCGTATATTATTACCGTAGTCAAATGCTATAGCGCCTTTTTTCTGAAGCTCCAGCATTGCCTCCATTTGTCGGGCCATTGATTCAAATGCGCGTTTTTTATACTCTTGTGGATCTTTGCTGCGCAAGGCAATTGCCTGGTCAAGACTCATATTGCCGGGTACATAACCATTGAGTTCATCATGGGCTGAAGTTTGGTCAGTCAACACATCAGGAACAATATTGCGTTTTACCAATTCTGGTTCAATATCCGAGGTATTGCCGATCAGACCTATAGAACGCGGTACTTTGTTTTTTACCGCGTCAAAGACCAGATTGAGCGCTTCATCTAAATTGTCCACCATGACATCGCAGAAACCTTGTTTTATGCGTTTTTCAATGCGTTTGGGGTCGACTTCAATATCAAGGATAACGCCTTGGTTCATGGTAACTGACAGGGGTTGGGCTCCGCTCATTGCACCCATACCGCCGGTCAGCACCCATTTCCCTTTGAGCGAACCATCAAAATGTTTTTTTGCGCAGGCAGCAAAGGTTTCATAGGTTCCCTGGATAATACCCTGGGTGCCGATATAAATCCAGGAACCGGCAGTCATCTGACCATACATTATCAAACCTAAGGCTTCAAGTTTCCTGAAATAATCCCAGTTTGCCCAGGCTGGTACAAGGAGCGAATTTGCGATGATTACGCGCGGCGCATGCTTGAATGTTTTGAAAACGCCGACTGGTTTGCCCGACTGAACGAGCAGGGTTTCGTCATTCTCAAGTTTCTTCAATGAATCAACTATTGCATGAAAGCATTCCCAGTTCCTTGCCGCCTTGCCGCTGCCGCCGTAGACAACTAATTGTTCCGGGTTTTCTGCAACCTCGGGGTCTAAATTATTGTGGAGCATTCTCAAGGCTGCTTCTTGCTGCCAACTCTTGCATGAAATCTCTGTGCCGCGTGGCGCAGAGACTGGTTTGTAAGCGAATTTTTTCATCACGCCTCCTTGCATCCAAATGCCCAATGAATTGGGCAACTACATCTTTGGTGTATTTAATTGTAGTCCCCCGATTTATCGGGTACGACCACTGCTTCTGTCTGATAAATCGTATTCGTTATCAATTTTCTTATTCTATGCGAAAATGACTCTCTTGTCAATAATTACTGAGGGATTATTGACTTCGCACCGATATTATATATAATTCGGGTGATGAGAAAACGCATCTTGCTATTATATAATGAGATTGCTTGTCCAGCACTTTGCATAAAGTACTGGATCGCAATGACCGCAGGCGTTGTGGTATTGTGCTTGTCGTGTGGGCTGCTGCCCAAGCAGCAGGCGCAGAAAATTCTGCAAAATGGTATAAATGACGAATCAGTTATTATAAGGGTCAATGCAGCAAAAGGCTTGAAAAAAATAAGGGATGTACAGGGTACAAAAATGCTTTATGAAACACTGCGCGGCGATGACAAAAATGGTATTGTCGCTGTTTTGGCAGCACTTTATGATCTGGGCGAGACCAGTTATTCGCCGGTCATTATTAAACTGGCTGAAAACAGTGATCCTTTAGTGCGGGCAGAAGCTTACCGACTAATCTCGATCATGGAAGATACCGAATGCCGGGATATTTTGATTAAGGGCACCCAGGACAGAGTAGCCAAGATAAGAAGGTTTTCTTATCTTGGGCTTGAGAAATTCAAAGAAAAACAACTTATTAGAAGTGGTCTGCATGACATCGATGTTCTCGTTAAGATCGCTGCGGCAAAGGTGCTGGGCAGACTCGGTGAAAAAGATATGGAGAACTTTGTACGCCGACAAATGGAAAAAGTCAATCTTGAGATCTGGAAACACGGTATTATTGCCCTGGCTGAAATGGGTGATACGTCGGCAATTGATTTTATAAAGGAATCCTTAAGCGATGCTCCATGGGAACTGCGCCTTGCTGCGGCTGAGGCTTTGTTGATCATGAACAATAAGCAAGGCGTTGACGTGATAAAACAAGGTTTAGAAACAGGAGGTCCTTTTGTTAGGGTTAAGGTCGTCCAGATTCTCAGCAAGCACCGAATAAGCGAAGCCCAGGAGTTATTGGAAAAAGCAACCCAGGATGAATACATCAATGTTTCTGTTGTGGCGATTGAGGCATTGGCAGAGTATCGCCAAAAAGCATCGCGCAAATTATTTCAAGAACTCATGAAAGCGCCAAATCCACTCGTTAAAATCGCCGCAGCCGCAGCTTATTTACAGGTCGAATAATGGGACTGAGATTTCATAATACATTTAGCAATAAAGTAGAGGATTTTAAACCAATAGGAGATCGGGTCGGTATTTATACTTGCGGATTGACAGTTCAGGGTCCGCCGCATCTGGGTCATATACGCGCCGCAGTGTCACGAGATATCCTTATCCGGTGGCTTCTTCATTCGGGTTATAAAGTCATTGCCCTGGAAAATTTCACTGATATCGACGATAAAATCATCGAGAAGCAGAAAGAACTGAATACAGACTGGCGCATTATCGCTGAGGAGAATATCGCCAAATATATGAAAGCATGCGATGAGTTGAATATTATCAGGGCAAATATCTATCCAAAAGCCTCGCAACATATCGAGGAGATAATAGAATTAGTGAACAAATTGATCGAGAAAGGTTTTGCTTATGAAAAGGGAGGAGATGTTTATTTTAAGGTACGCCAATTCCCCGATTATGGTAAGCTTTCTAAAAAGAATATTGATGACCTTGTTTCCGGTGCGCGCTGCGCTCTTACTGAACACAAAGAAGACCCTCTGGATTTTGCGCTTTGGAAAGCGGCAAAATCAGGTGAGCCGTATTGGGACAGCCCATGGGGTAAAGGCAGGCCGGGCTGGCATATTGAATGTTCGGCAATGTCCATGCACTATCTGGGTGAAACATTTGACATCCATACAGGCGGCGAAGATTTAATTTTTCCACACCATGAAAATGAAATTGCCCAGTCAGTTGCAGGAACCGGTAAGGAGTTTGCCCGGTACTGGCTTCATAATGGCTGGGTGACCTTAGGTGGCGAAAAAATGGCGAAATCGACCGGCCATTATTTTCTCATTGAAGATATACTCAAAGATTACCGACCAAATATTATCAGGTTGTATCTATTAAAGACCCAGTATCGTCATCAGATTGAATTTTCCCGGGAGCGTCTTGATGAGGCAAAAGCAGCTTACTTACGGATACAAACCTATATCCATGGGTTTGAGAATCTCCCTGAAACAACTGAACCCTTGAACATTAAGGAGTTCACTGAAGCAATGGACGATGACCTTAATACGCCTATGGCGCTGGGTATTATTTTTGATTTGATAAAACAGGGTTATGAAAAAGAAAGTCCGGACATCGCGGCAAGTGTTGTGTTCTATCTGAACATCCTGGGGTTTGCCCAAGACGAACCCGAGCAGCCGATTGATGAGGTCATGGAAGTATTGCATGATGTCAAGGCGAAAATCAGAGATGAGAAAAGCGTTTTATTGGATGTCGCAGCGCAGGATCTCTGGAACCAGCTCGAGAGCATAAAGTCAAGCGATGATTTCTTTCCGAATATTGTAAATGTGCTTCTGGGAATCAGAAACCGGCTTAGAAAAGAAAAGAACTACGAACTTGCCGACTTTATTAGAGAACGTCTTGCGCAAAAAGGTATTCAAATTTTTGACAAGGGAGACGTCAGTACGTTCCGGGTGGAGGCAAAGTGATCAACGCGACACAGATCAGAAAAGGGATGCTTATAAAAATGGATGATATACCTTATATCGTCCTGAAGGTTTCCCACATAACCCCGGGCAAAGGCAGAGCTTTTGTGCAGTGCGTCCTGAGGGATCTTCAAAGCGGGTTTTCCAAAGAAGTGAGATTTCGCTCCAATGAGCGGGTCGAAGAAACTGAGATTGAATTAGTGGAAATGGAATATATATACAGCGCTGATAATTTGTTTTATTTTATGGACCTGGAAACCTATGAGCAGATACCTTTGGACACTGACCTTATAGAAGATGCAGGAAAGTTTCTCCAACCCAATACAAAGGTAAGGGTCGAATTTTATGAGGGCAAACCTTTTGGTATTATTCTGCCGAAACATATAACCTTGAGAGTCGTTGAAACACAGGTATATATCAAGGAAGCGACCGCGCAGGCGCAGTCAAAACCTGCCCAGGTTGAAGGCGGTCATACTTGCCAGGTGCCACCTTTTGTTGAAGTCGGCGATATGATCAAGATCAATACAGAAACCGGTGAATATGTGGAAAGAACGTAATATGTTAAATCCTAAATACGAAGCACTAAATCCTAAACAAACCCGAATACTTAAATCCAAATGTTCTAAACGATGTTTTGGGTTTTGATATTGGAATTTAAATATTGTTTAGCATTTAGAATTTTGAAATTAGAAATTGACCGCGCGTAGCGCGGTGTTAAGGAGGTTTAATGGCTGAAGATATTCAAGAAGAAGTCAGGAAAATAGCTGAGAAGATTCCAGGCTGCCGTTTTGTCAGTCTTGTTGGTTATGATGGTATCACTGTAGTCCAGCACTCGATTGATGCAAATTTCGATATCAATCAATATGATGCTGAACTTTCGTCCATCATGCTGGCATCAAAAGAAGTAAGAAATAGCCTGAAACTGGGTAATGAAAAAGAACTCATCTGGCTTACCGAAAATTCGTTCTTTACTATACACCCGGTAGGCGAGGATTACTTTATTTATTGCTGTCTGAAATCAGCCGGTTCAAACCCTGGCGTTGCCAGAATTGAGCTGAACAAAGCAAAAGATACGATCCATAAGATCATTTATCCTGAGTAATAATCTTTAAATAAGCACGACGTAGATTTTTTAAGGGGGGATTATAAAACGTATAGGCGCTAAAGTACTATTGTCTATTGTCGCTGGCATCGTCGTTCAAAATCTATTCGATTTTCACATCGTCATTATTCTTTGTATGTGTACGCTAAGCTTGGCACTGTTTTTGTACAAGAAAATGTTCTTATACGTTGCCATCGTAGTTCTGTCTATGATGAATACATTGCTGCACAAACCGATTCAATTTGACCATTGTGGTCGAGCCATGGTTTTTGTAGGTAATGTCATAGGTGAGGACCAACGTGCTAATTACACAAAACTAAAGATAAACATAGAACATATCTTGGTGAATGACAAGGTGGTTGGACTTGCAATGCCAGTGGAGTTCTACACGAGAGAAACTGAAACATTGCTCGGCCAAAGAATTTGCATAAACGGGGTTATCAGAGGGTCTAAGAGTCCACATAAACCAAATATTCTCGTCGGTAATATTATTGACGTTGAAGAAAAACCCATGTTTCTGGGCAGTATCATATATGCAATCAGACATTACATTATAGGTGTCCTGAGAAATATGTTTGGTACTGGACAGCGTGAATTAGCACTGGGTTTGATCCTCGGCGGCAGTGGACGCATCAAGGGTGATTTCAGAGATATCTTGAGCCGCGCTGGTATTCTACATATCTTGGCTGTTTCAGGGTTACATGTCGGATTTGTTTGTGTTTTTGCGGGTGTTTTGTTATTTTTTGTTCCTATTTCAACAAGATCAAAATTTATCATAATAATGTTTATCCTTGGGCTGTATGCAGGCATTACTGGTTTTCGACCGAGTGTCTGTCGGGCGACAATAATGGCTTTCCTGTTTGGCTTGGGACTGATTCTTCAAAGGAATGTGGATCGTGTACACGTTGCTAATATCGTCGCTTTAATTTTCCTTATTTTTGAACCCTCACTTCTCTTTGATATCGGCGCACAATTGTCTTTTGCTGCAGTATACGGCATTTTCGTTATTTATCCTTTGCTGGAAAACAAAATAATTGACCGCGTACTAATCAAGACATACAGGATGCTTCTAATGCCAATCGCTGTTTCATTTTCAGCACAGGTTTTTGTAGCCCCCTTACTCATCTACTATTTTCACAGATTACCAACCTTGGCCGTAATCACCAACTTCGTTATTGTGCCACTTGCGTCAGTTTGTATTTTTCTACTATTCTTTATTCTGCTCGCAAGCACGTTTTCTTTGTTTTGCGTTCATTATCTTACTTTCTTTGTTTCTTGTTTATTTTCTCTTCTGACATTAATTGCAAGATTCTTCGCTGATCTACCTTTTTCTACACTCGCACTTTCAATATCACCAATTTTCTTGCCGTTTTGCTACCTGCTGTTTGCGCGCAAGACCAGAAGATGGGCGATTTATTGCATAATATGTATGGCATTTTTCTTTTCGATTGCAGGATTTACCGATTGCATGGTTATCAGAGCAGCGCAATCTGGTGCTCTAGTTACGATTAATCAAAGTAGTGTTTTCGTGACTACTAAGTGCTCGAGTGTGAACACAGCGCGTTTCTTGAGCCAACATAATATTACTGATTTGGATTATCTGATTGCCCCTCGTTTCTATTATCCGGTAACGGAGAGATTTTTTAAATATGGCGATGTACTGCATACACAGCGTATTACCCTAGGACAAATGCTGATCAGAATAGGGCAGAACCTGGAAATAGAATACCGGGACCGGCAGGTCTATTCACAGAATTACGGAGATCGATCTAAAGCAACCACGCAAGATGTTCAGTACGTTATTACAGACGGTGACAAAGCGTTTACTTTTTCTGCGCCGTCTGATTGCTCTATTTTGGAGCGAATGATAGTTGATTTGAAAACCGCTGCCCTTAAGATAGCAATGTGGTTTTAAAAACAGAAGACCCCACACTGCCTACAGATTGTTGAGTATTAGCCCAGACTGCCCACGGTTTTTTCCACCCCTTCGAGGATTTCGCAGGATTTGACCACTGCTTTCATTTTAGTATGGTCGTCATAAAGGGGTCGGTCAATGTCAAGTATAAAGTCGAGGAGGTGTATCGCAATGAATATCAAAATAATGCTGAAGCCAAGGCTGGCTGGGAACTATATCGGAGTTGGTATGAAACTGAACGGGTACACCAGAGTCTGGAGTATCAGACCCCGAAGCAGGTATGGGAGTTACAGAATATGGCTCTTGACAATAAAGCTAAAATATGTAACATACCTTAGTCCGCCTCAGGAGGAAATCAAGTCCCTTTTTGTCCAAAATAAGGGGGTGCAGTGCGATATAATTTTTTGTAGGGAGGAATAATCATGGATAGTAGTAATAGAGCAATAAGTAAAAAAGACAATTCATCAAATTTTAAGCAAACCATGAAATTTCTGCGAGACAAAATAATCCATTTCTTCATGGTTACGAATTGCCTCTATCTTCTGAGTGCGGCTCTACTATTACTGGGAGCGTACCTGCTGATGCACTCGCCCGTATTGAGCAAAGATCCTTTAACAAAGTATATCGAGGTTTATGCGATCCTTCAAATCTATGAGGTTTTACTAATTGTCATATGTCTTCTTGTATTGAGAAAATTATCTGTTGTTGAAGATGGATTGATTTTAACTGGTATAGAAATTGTTTTATTTTTAGATCCAACATTCTTTAATAACGCCTTTTATGCCTTCAATTTACCGATAGGACTGACTGTGAACCTCTTCTGTTTATTATTCATGTTAGTGAAATATGCAGTTCTACTTAAGATAGGGAAATTACCGTATTCGCACAGAATAAATCTCTGCCTTTTTATAACAGCTATTTTTGTCTACCTCTACCCAGCAATCTTAAGCAGGAGTTTCGAAAGAATAGACGTAGATTATTTTTATTATTTCCTCTGCTGGGTGCCTTTAATTTTGGCCGTAATTGTCCCTCGGATAGATCTGATGGTCAAGAAAATGACAAATAAACTCAGCATTACTGCAAATCAAAAAAGAAACCTTTTTTCAGCTATAGTATTGATTTCTAGTTGGATTGTATTTTCTCATCTTATTGAATCTCTAATAGGCTATGGCCTTACATTCAGAGCGATTTATATTTCACCTTTTCTAATCGCTTTTTGCTTTTTGCTAATAAAGCTTAAACCGGAATGGGTCAACACGGCAAATGGTAAGCAATTCCTCTGGATAGCTCCGATCTTAGCTATTTTGACATCCATGTTCACAGGTGATAAATTTCTTTATCCAACCATATTAGGTTTTTACCTCTCTCCATTAAGATTTGTTCTTGTTGCTAACATATATTTTAGCATTTATATTTGGAAGAAATATAACAAACGAAGCTATTATATTGCATCATTTATATATGGAACTCTTTTCTTTAGTGGGCATACGATAGGAAACATTATTGAAAATATGGGGAACTATCCGCTTCTCTTATTCTTGGCAATTATCTTCTCTGTTCTAGCGATTCTAAAAAAAAGATGGAATTACACCGCAATTGCCAGTCTATTCTATCTGTTTATGTTCTTAAACATATTTTATAAGGTTGATAGATCTCTAAGCCTCTTCGTTTTCTGGCAGGCCGCAGGATTTTGGCTAATCTTTGTTTTTTGGAAAGCTAACATCACAAATAAATACTTTCTGCAGATTTCTGTCGTGATTTTTCTTATTATTCATGCTTTTCTAAAGAGCATTGGCTACGAATACAGTATTTTCTACAACATATATTTTTGGGTTCTGATTTGTGGATTATTTCTGTTTGGTTTTTTGCGGAAATTTATTTTTTTCAAAACCATTACGGTAATAGGATTTTTGGTAAAGCTCATTTATGGCGGCAGGCACGCGTTTTCCAGTTCCTTATCTACCATCCAGAGACACCTAAGATCGGGCGTAGTTATTGTTATACTCGCTTTCGTTATTCTTCTCTTCGGTTATTATATCAGTTCTTTGAAAAAAAAGGTAAGGAAGTTAGGTCATAAAAAAAGGCGGAAGCCTAAAATTGTGAAAACGAACAAGAAACTATAACTAACATGCGATCGGATTAAGAAATAATAGAGATTAGAATATAGCAAAATGAGAATCGATATTGACGACTTCCCATAGGATAAACAAAGCTAGAAATGGCAACCCGGGCGTTGGATTGTAGGTTTGTACTGGAGCAAGAGAAATACCTTATGAATACATGGTTTATGAGCATCTACATCACGACAGACTTGAACATTGACAATATAGAATTTTTCAGGTAGAATACAGAGAGATTGAATCATTTGCTAAAAATGTGCGTTGTAATACCATATTGGTATCTTAACGTACGTTTAGTGCAAACATTGGAGTATAAATGAAAGAATTATGGCGGTACTACTATAAGCAACAGGTTTTTAGTAAAACGGATATTTATAAAGATTTTTTCAATAATAGACCTTCACGCAAAGATATCTTTAGAATAAACAAGGAAATATATGAAGAAAAGGAAAAGCGATTAATCATGAGATTGGAGAGAGAACAGTTTATCAATACACATATGATCGAAAGGATTATCTCAGAGAAACAAGACAATATGATGAAGAAGGTAACTTCCAATGTGGAGAAGTGTATACCTATAACAAAAAAGGACAGAAGATCAAAGAAGAACATATTTATGATAATCAGGTTATCGCTTATAAAACTTATGAATATGACGATCAAGGAGATCTACGAGTAACAAGGAATTATCGTTCAGAGCTTGTGGAAATTGAGTTGAGAAATTGTAAATATTCAAAGAATGGACACAAGGTTTTTGTAACAAGCATCAGATATGCATGTGATTGTACTGGAGTAAGGGAAACACCTTATGAGTATGAGAGGTATGAGTGCAAGTATTATTAGGTGTTGACTGTAATTCTATTTTCGATTATAGTTTATGGGAACGAAGCAAGAGTGTCTATTTAACTGAAAGAACCAGGATGTTCTCGTAGTTAAAAATGTTTTTGCTTGATGTAAGTTATGCCTACTTTGTATTATGGTTGGAGTGAGAATGGATGTTTTTCATAAATCCTCTCTGGGATTGATCGTATTTGATGAAGATTAATGTATAAACATTTTACAGACAACGGAGGTGTGCAAAATGCCAGTAGATCAAAATGATGACGAGGATAATTTTGAAGAAATACAATCCGAGATTGACGACAAGGAAACTGATCTTGCACCGTACAAATTAATCACATACGGTGCCGATTATACTCTGCAAGTCTTGGTAGACAAGCTAGAGGCAGAAGATATTATTGTCCCCCCCTTCCAAAGGAAATATATATGGCCGTTAGTTAAGGCAAGCAAGTTGATTGA
The DNA here is from genome assembly GCA_049647125.1 of bacterium. Taxonomy (GTDB): domain Bacteria; phylum Hydrothermota; class Tepidihabitantia; order SM23-42; family SM23-42; genus JAUVZL01. The sequence goes on from JBARXC010000167.1 coordinate 10,674, forward strand.
GTCATTTTTGTTGGGATTGCCCGTACCGCAAATCTTTCTTTATAAGGAAGTGGATACTGAAACCTTAACTGTGGTTGATGGTCAACAGAGACTGAGAACGATTCAGTATTTCTTTAACGAAATATTCAAAGAACGAGCATTTCGTCTGCTTAATGTGAAACAGCAGTGGGAAGGAAAGAAGTACACCGAGCTAAAGGCAAATGAACAAAGACGATTGAGAGATAGTATACTGAGAGCAACAATCTTCCAACAGACAGACCCAAATGACAATTCTAGTATTTTTGAAGTATTTGAACGCCTGAACACCGGTGGTATGACTTTAAGAGAGCAGGAAATAAGGAACTGTGTTATTCGTGGTAATATCAATAGTTTTTTGGAAGGTTTAAACAACTATCCAACTTGGCGAAATCTATTTGGCAACGTGCAAATCGATACGAGAATGAGAGACATCGAGATGATTCTTAGATTCTTTGCACTGTATGATAATTTAGATAATTATTCAAAGCCGATGAAAGATTTCCTCACTTTATTCATGCGGGGAAAGAAGAATTTATCTGAAGATGAAAAAAGTAACTATGAGACGATATTCAAACAAACAATGGATTTTATTAATGAAAAAATAGGACCGCGTGCTTTCAGAATCCGAACAGGAATAAATATTGCTGTTTTTGATGCGATTTCCGTTTCTTTGGCTAAGTTAGATTTATCAGGCTTATCGGATGTTAAAGAAAACTTCGAGTTATTAATTTCAGATACAGATTTTATTGATCTGGTTTCTGTGCATACAACTGACAAGGACAAAGTGATTCAAAGAATAAGCCTTGCGACTCGATACTTTCAAAATGAAGTCCACAGCAGTTGAACAATTGTTGCATTCTGTAGATACAGCTATTAATAACATACAAAGCTTATCTAATATTAGTGCTCTTGAGAAATCTTATTTAACCGGATACTTAATTGTATTTATCAGCGGTGTCTACGAGGAGGCGATTGAAACTATTATTAATGAAAAGATTGCATATCTAAACGCGCCGTATGTAAGCCAGTATGTCCAGAAAACGATAGATCAGTGGTTTAGAAATCCATGCTGCAAGAATATCACACAGTTGCTAGGGAAATTTAATGACAGTTGGAAAGAACAATTCAAAAAACTACCCAATCAAAGTAGAACTGCCCTGGATAGTATTGTAAACAACAAGAACTCCTTAGCACATGGCAGCCCGATTAGCGTAACATTTCAGGATGCAGTGAAATATTTTAATGACTCGAGGACCATTATTGAAGTCCTCGATGACACAATCTTATAAGTCAGGCAGACCTTTTATTGTTTTGAAATGTAAAGGAGGAATAGATGTTTCGCTTTGCCGGAATGATTACTTATGCTAGGCAACTCATGGAAAAAATCAAGCAGATAGATAAGAACAGCGATGTATGGTTGAGCAAGAAATGGTCAGTTTTTAAAAGTTATTGTGAGAAAACTTGGTTTAGATCTATCGTACAAATTGGTATTGGATTATGTTTACTGACAACTCTTATTTTTACTTGTGTGAGTATAAAAAATCAGAGTGAATACAACCAACGCCTACTACAACCTTGGCTTCTACCTGCTCCAATAGGGAAAGTAGAAATACTGGGGGATTCGATAATCTATGGTGTTGTCTTTAAAAATAAAGGTCAATCACCTGCATTTAATGGTAACGCTGGGATGAAGCTTAATTTTTATGATAAATTTCCCTGCTTCATATCAGATTCGACTGCTCCTCATTTCTCACTCTTCCCTGACGATGAAAAAGTGATAGAAAAACAGCAAAGACTAACATACAAAGACACCAAAGGATCACCAATAGAATTACCAGCAGATTCCATTATGAAATTAATAGAGAAGAGTAAGGCATTCTTACACGTTTATCTCTACTATGAAGATTATAAACGGCGGGAACATAATTTTCTTTTTACGTTTAGCCTCAAAATTAATCCTAGACCAATAGAACCGAATACATATTATTGTGTGTGGGGGGATATTAATCAATTATATTGGTAGTATATTATATAATATCGTCTTGTGAATTATTTAGGTACAATAAAGGAATCGGTTTTCACCGACCCCTTTTTTATTAACTGTGCTATTTTTGTGCGGTCTATTTTCCAAAACGAACCGTAGTACACAGAAAATCCCATAACGGTCAGAATGATTAAAATCCATGACTGGCTTGCATTTCCTTGATTTGATTCGTAATTTCGAAAGTTGCGAAAAACAGTAGAATCGGATTTTCCCCTCAATAAAGATCTTCGGGATCTACGAGAGTACGCAGCGTCTACCGCATGAAGAGCTTAAACATGTCCTTGAAACTGGGAGCTGCTTGATTTATGTGACAGATTGTTGAGTATTAGCCCAGACTGCCGACGGTTTTTTCCACCCCTTCGAGGATTTCGCAGGATTTGACCAGGGCTTTCATTTTGGTATGGTCGTCATAAAGGGGTCGGTCTTCATCAAGGTGCGCAACGTGTTTGCGCACGATATGTCTTGCCGCACCGACGCCTTTGCCCGGGGTAAAGTCGCGGAAATCCAGGGCCTGGGACGCTCCCATAAATTCAATACCGAGTATGCCATAGGCATTATCGAGAATCTGTGAATTTTTTATCGCGGTGTTCATTGCCATAGAGACAAAGTCTTCCTGGTCAGCAGCCGCGGGTATGGACATGACTGAGGCTGGTGCCGACAACATTCTCTGTTCAGTAATCAGGGTACAAGCAGTGTACTGGCTGAGCATTAAGCCGGACATCATGCCCGCGCCTTTGGTGAGAAAGGCAGGGAGTCCGATACTGAGCGCCGGGTTATTAAGCCGATTGAACCTTCGTTCGGAAAGCACGCAGACCATAGTTACTGCAGCACTGATCATGTCCATGGGTAAAGAAACCGGTGTACCCTGGAAATTTGCGCCGGTTATGGTTAGGTTATGTTCGGGGAAGAAAACAGGGTTGTCGCCAACTCCGTTCAATTCAATTTCCACCTGGTTCCTGGCATAGGCGACTGCATCATGAGCAGCGCCAATAACCTGTGGTGAGGAGCGCATAGAATACGCATCCTGGACTTTTATCTTGAATTTTTTGGTTAACAAATCACTGCCCTGGATGCACTTCATTATAGCTTGTGCCGAACGTACTGCACCGGAGAAGCCGCGTGCCTGATGGAGCCGGATATCATACGGTTTCAAATTAGCATAGAGCGCTTCTAAGGTCATGGCACAGGCGATTTCTGCCTGTTTTAGGAAGCGATTGATATCAAAGAGCTGGAGCGCACTCATTGCAGTAATGAGATTGGAACCGTTGATCGTGGCTAAGCCGTCGCGTGCTTTTAAACCGGGGATCGGTATGCCAGCGCGCTCCATCGCAGTTTTCCCAGGCAGGCGCTCGCCTTTATAATAGGCTTCACCTTCGCCCATAAGCAAGAGAGCGATCTGGGACATGGGTGCAAGATCGCCTGACGCGCCGACTGAACCCTTTTGACAGACCACCGGCGTGACGCCTTTGTTCAACATCTCGATCAAGGTCAGCGGGATTTCAGGTCGGCAAGCTGATTTGCCCTTGGAAAAAACATTTATTCGACCCGCCATTGCTCCTCTAATGTATTCAATAGGTGCCGGGTCCCCGATACCAGCGGCGTGATTGTATATCAGATATCTTTGAAACTGCTTTGTTTGTTCATCAGTGAGTATCACTTCGGAAAATTCGCCGATTCCAGTATTGACACCGTACATGATTTCCCGCGCCTGAATTTTTTGTTCCAGCATTGCCCGACACTTCTTGATTCGCTCCATAGCTTGGCTTGATATTTCTACTTTCTCGTTATGCCGCGCGATGTCGACGACTTTTTCAATTGTTAAATGTTCACCATCGAGCATAATTGCCATAATAACTCCTTAAGTTTTAATGCTTGATAAATCAAGCGACTACAGTTAAGTCTTAATGCCTGATAAATCACCTGTTTGCCTCAGGCAGAGGCAACTACATCTAATTATTTATGTAAAACGACATTGATTAAGTGTTCTTATATTACTCAGCTCTTTAGAAAAGTCAACACCAAGAAGCACTGGGGTCAAATCTCGACATTGGACATTGTTCTTTTTGCGCGAGACAAGTCTCGCTACTCCATTTTTTGTTA
>JBARXC010000168.1:0-1811 GCA_049647125.1 bacterium
ATTTGAAGGTTCAATCGGTATTATCGTCTCCTCGTCGTGATGGAATAATTTAATTTGATGATATATATCCTCAGGGGTGTTGTTTCTCGGCGTTGCGGTTACAAGAATGGTCTTTTTTCCGTATAGATAAGGCTGCAATTTCTTATACCGGTCCGTGTTGGGGTATCTAAAATTATGGCTTTCATCAATTAATACTGTGTTTAGATTTCTGTATTCAGGGTCATTAATCAAATCAACGGTTCCCTGGCTTATCATTCCCATGGACAGTATTTCTGCTTGTATTCCATACTCGCGGCAAAAGTCCTTCCAGGTATCTACAAGCGATTTGGGACAGATTATCAGCGGTCTATCACCGTGAAGCATTTGTAAATGTTTCAAAAGAGCAGTTCCTATGTATGTCTTGCCTGTTCCCACAACATCAGCGACAAAAACTCCACCATAATCTTTCAGTATTTGCAGTGCTTGTTTAACCGCCACGATTTGAAAAGTAGTTAAGGGGGGCATTGTTGCTTCCCAGAGCAATTCTTCTGCAGCTTCGACTTCTAATCTATCTTTCAAAAGATGATACAGTGTTTTAATATAAACATCATAAGGTCGGACTTCATTTAATGCCCATGATTTATCCAATTCTTCCATGAGTTCGTTTCTAAAAGGTTCTGACTGGTCCCATAATCTATTAAACCATTCAGCTATTTTTTCATGGTTGCCAATACCAGGGATTAGAGCATTTAGTTCTGTATTATCAGTTAAACCACCTAAACTCAGATTACTTGAACCTATGATGGCATTGCCTTTATCGTGATGACCCTCGGGATAATCGAAGATATACGCTTTGGAATGCAATCTACCGAGCGTGTAAATCCTGATCGCAAGCAGGTTTTTTGAAATGAGTTCTTTCAATTGACGAATCATCTGTTCATTGCCGTCGGTTTGGTCAATCAAACTCAAATTGGTTCTTATTCCATTCTTTGTCTCGGATACTGCCTGTTTTCGTTTCGATGGATTCATGAACATTTGTTCGCTGTGTTTCTGTTTAGCAGAGAGTAAATTCATGTGTGCTTCTGCCAATTGCTCTATGGTTCTCTTGCTGGAGACATTACCAATAAGAATCTTGAGTTCGTTCAGATTTTGTATCTCTTCCATGAGCGGTTGTAATCCAGTGGTAAAGAAATAGCCAACTGCGAACTTAGCACTAACGGAATTCCTGAGCAGGTTTTTCACGTGCTCTAACAGGACTTCTTCACGGTTGTCTATTATATCGTGGGTTGGCATTTTATCCTCCTGGCAGATAATTGATGATTTTTTACATTGTATTTTTTTTTGTTCTTTTTATGTTACATATCTTCCCGTAACAGTGCTCGGAAGCCTGCCTGTTGAAAATATTTTCATCTTTGTCCCTTCCCATGCTTGGGTGTGCCGTATAAATAATGGTCATGCTCTTCTGACCAATCTTTTGGTCCCTCAACCTTTCCAGAGAACTCGCTAAGTACATCCCAAAGGCTCTGCTTACCTGTTTCTTCTTTACGCTCTGGCTCGATGGTTACAAGATAGCGAACATTTGGCTCCAAATTAGCCGCATTCTCGGGTTTCAGTACTTTACCATCAAAAACGGCATGCAATGTCTTTGTCCCGGTCATTTTGTTCCTCCACTTCTGATGTATATCGTTTTATACATATAATATAATCCTGAACAGCAGGGCGTGTGCCACCTACACGTTATCCTTCACATGTTTAAATCCTGTTCTTACACCTTATTTGCATTAACAAGTCCATTATTTGGGAGCTTTTTCAATGGAGAAATTCATATAAGT
>JBARXC010000169.1:0-9087 GCA_049647125.1 bacterium
GATTTGACTAAGACGGAAAGGCAAATTAATATTCCAGCAAATGAGTTAAGCAATGGCATATACTTTCTACGAATTCACACTGCAAAAGAAGACCAGGTATTAAAAGTAGTAAAAGTTCGATAGAAAACAATATAGGAAAAGACACAATGCCCTTTGGCAAAAAAAAGGAGGTAGTATGAAATTATTTAATGATAGCACCAGAATCAAAGCCGGCATTTTTTTATTGCTTGCACTAACTATGTGTACTGTGGCAAGAGCAGAGACGAAATATCCAACAAGCGTGAAAGAAAGTAAAATAATGTCTCCATTGGAGAATAGACGGTCAAACCTTTCAGAATACTCGGAGGCAGGAATATCAGCGCGTGGAGACCACCGACTACCTACAGAAGCCTTACTTAGGCAAGATGAGTTTTTAATTGACACGAATATTGTGTATGTTTCTGCTCCCAGTAACCAAACTAATCCAAATGTTGCTTTTGACGGCACAAATTATCTTGTCGTATGGCACGATCAGCGCAATGGGTCAGGGGTCTATGACATTTACGGCGCCCGGGTAACGCAGGACGGTGTGGTCCTTGACCCCGCAGGAATTGCCATTTCCATTGAAACTTCTGATGCAGCCGCTCCTTCAGTTGCTTTTAATGGCACAAACTACCTGGTCTCGTGGCAGGACAATCGTAACGGGTATTTTGATATTTACGGTGCTCGAGTAGGTCAGGATGGTACAGTTTTAGATCCATTAGGAATTGCGATATCAACCGCAGATTCTAATCAATTCTGCTCTTCCATTGTATTTGATGGCACAAATTATCTTGTCGTATGGCACGATCAGCGCAATGGGTCAGGGTGGACGGTCAATGACATTTATGGCGCCCGGGTAAACCAGGACGGTGTGGTCTTAGATCCAGCAGGAATTGCGATATCTACAGCAACATCTTATAAAGTGTATCCTGCGATTGCTTTTGATGGTATAAACTACTTGGTCTCGTGGCAAGACGATCGCAATGGGACTGCTGATATTTACGGTACCCGGGTAACGCAGGACGGGGTGGTCTTGGATTCATCGGGGATTGCGATATCAACTGCAGAAGATGAACAAGGTTCTCCCGCAATTACCTGGGATGGAACAAATTTCCTGGTTTCATGGACAGATATGCGCAATGGTCTTGATTGTGATATTTATGGCGCCCGGGTAAACCAAGACGGTGTGGTCTTGGATCCATCAGGAATTGCTTTCTCTACGGCCAGTAATCACCAATATGATCCTTCGGTCGCTTTTGATGGCACAGACTATTTTGTCTTCTGGACAGACGAGCGTAATCCGTCTTCGTCTTATGACATTTACGGTGTCCGGGTGAACCAGGATGGTGTGGTTCTAGACCCAGCAGGAATTGCCATTTCCATAGCCGATAACTACCAATGGGAGCCAACAGTCGCTTTTAGTGGAACAGACTATTTGGTGGCGTGGGCAGATAAACGCAATCTTGCTTCCGGAAATTATCACCATGATATTTATGGCGCCCGGGTAACTCAGGACGGTGTGACTTTGGATCCATTAGGGATTATCCTTTCTACAGCTGCATATTACCAATTGTCTCCTTCAGTCGCTTTTAATGGAACAGACTATTTGGTGACGTGGGCAGACGGTCGCCGCATAGGCTCTCAGGATGATGTTTACGGTGCCCGGGTGAGTCAGGACGGTGTGGTATTAGATACATCGGGGATTGCCATCTCAACCGCTGTTTACGACCAAAACGCTCCTTCAGTTGCTTCTGATGGAACAAATTATATGGTTGTATGGCATGATCAGCGTAATGGGTATTATGATATATATGGTAGCCGAGTAAACCAAGATGGTGTGGTCTTGGATCCATCAGGAATTGCCATATCCAATGCATCATCTCACCAAGCGTATCCTGCAGTTGCCTTTGATGGTTCAAACTACCTGGTGGTATGGATAGACTATCGTAATGGGGCTTGGCATGTTTATGGTAGCCGAGTAGGTCAGGATGGTTCAGTTTTAGATCCATCAGGAATTGCCATTGATACAAGTGTAGTTTGCTACGGTGAACCCTCAATAGCCTTTGATGGAACCAACTATTTGGTTGTGTGGCATGTTTACGCTGGTTCGATTTATGAGTATGAAATTTACGGTGCGCGGGTAAGTCAGGACGGTGTGGTCTTAGATCCATCGTTTATTCGTATATCCTTAAATAATCCTGCTGCTCAGTTAGATCCTTTGGTTGCCTTTGATGGCACAAACTATCTGGTGGTATGGCGGGATAGTCGCAGCGCCGCTGGGTGGGAGATTTACGGTGCCCGGGTGAATCAGGATGGTGTGGTCTTAGATTCCTCAGGGATTGCCATCGACACGGCAACGTCTTTCAAATGGCGTCCGTCGGTTGCCTTTGACGGTGTAGATTATCAAGTGGTTTGGGGAGATAAACGCAATGGTGAATTCGACATATACGGCGCCAAGGTGAGTACTGCAGGGAGCGTAATTGATACCTTTGCTGTTTCTCTCCAGTCAGGAAACCAGTTTACGCCTGCTCTGGCACATGGATCAGATGATCAATTCCTTATTACTTATTCTGGTTGGACTGATTACATCAATGGGCATCCTGCAAACACAATGCGTATCTGGGGTAAATTATATCCGAGTGTTGGAATCGAAGAGACCACTTTACAATCTACATATGGCGCCTCACGTCTACTACAAACTTATCCAAATCCATTCAGTGATAAGCTGTATATTGCGTATAGCATAAGGCATGGTGCCGAGAGTACAGAGTTAAAAATCTACGACGCAAGTGGTCGATTGGTCCGTAATCTCCCCATTCACCATTTCACTGATGTTTCAATCCATCAAATCTTTTGGGATGGAACAGATGATGCTGGTCGCAAACTTCCTGCTGGCGTCTACTTTATCAGTATTAAAAGCAGTGATTACCAAAAAGTTGAAAAGGCGGTGCTGCTAAGATAATAACATATCGCTACAAAATCATTTTTTCAGGCTTGTTCTATTATCAACAAAGTTGGGAATTATTTTTGCGGCTTTCTCAAACATACATTTTGCGTCTTTTTTGTTGTTGTGCTCCAAACAACTTTTTGCAAAATTTACTGCCTCGGTTTCAAATTCGGTCAGGATCCTGCGCCGCATGTCTTCACTCCACTTATCATACATCTTTCGGAATGGTTCTCCGCGAAACAATCTGAATGCGTGCAGATACTCTCTTTTCGCGAATTCCCATTCATCCGCCCGCTCCAGAGCCTTTGCCTGTGCCAAAGTTTGCTCGAATTCCTGATAATCGGTGGTGAAGTAAACGCCCTCGTTGATAAGAGACGGATAACCCATTCTTGAGGAAATCGTGAGCAGATGGCTTGGAATCTTCAGTTCTTCCTTCACTCTCACCAACAGATGCGAAAGATGGTAAGATGGATTGGCACTGCGCGGCCAGAAGGTTTTATAGATTTCCTCTAGTCTGATTGCCTTATTTCTTTCTTGAGCCCTAGTGGCAAGATGGATTAAAAATGCGGTATCTTTCGGTGGCAATTTTGTATTCAGGTATTTCCCCTTTTTGTAAGCAATAGAATGACCTAGGAATTTAATATGGTAGACCGGGATTTCCTTGTTAAAAACCGGCAACTTTAAAATTGCCTTTGGTAATCCTGTTAGTTTTCCTTTTTCAATAAGGAATAGTATAATTTCAGGAAATAGAATTACAACGCGATGCAAAATTCCAAGCAAACCCTTCCTCTCTGCGTATCGGTATGCTTTCTTATAATCACCTATTTTCAGAGATGAACAGCTTTTTTTCAACAAAAGAAGGAGATAATTCTGATTGATTTTCTTTATATCTTCAGAAACTGGTGGCTCGTTTAAAATAATTTTATATAAGAGCATATCTTTCTTATTTCCGAACTTCTTCAATAAAGGAAAATATTTCTTTAATAAGTTCTTGGCTTTTCTTCCCTCTCCCTGGGCTGAGTATAGAACCGCAAGGAAAAATGATGCGAAGCCCCAATATATTCTAAGTTCTATTTCTTTTACGATTTTTAAAAAAAGTTGCATTTGATTCATTGCTTTATAAATATCCCCTTTTTCCAGAAGAAGATACTGGGCTTTTTGAAGGACATATAAAGGATTTATTTTTTTATCCTTCTTTTCCAATCTTCGAATAAGAGTCCTATAATCTCTATATTTTCCCTGGGTGATATATAAACGGGATTTTAAAAATAGAACATTGTCTTCATCCAATTTTTTTTCATATAGTTTTAGAATGTGATCAATCTTTCGGTAGTATCCAAGATTATCATAGAAAATGAGGAGGTTTAGTATAAAATTAGAAGTTGGGTACTTTTTGATGAGTCGTTCACATTTTTGCAAAAAAGTAACAGATTCTGAAACGCGGAGATTCCTTATATGGGCAATGCCTTTAATGCAATAAAAGGAGAACCTCAAAGCCGGGTCTAATCTTTCTTCCTGACAAATTTTTCTGAGATGAACAAACAAAGCAAGCTCCTTTTCTATTTTTCCACTTCCTGCATAGGCGAGAGCTTCCAAAAGTCCTGTTCTAAGGGCTGAATAAAGATATCCTTCTCTTTCAAAATTCATTCGCAATTCTATTAACTTTTGTGATAAAAGAGTGTAGGAAATGCTCCCAAAAAGAGAGTAGTATTTTTCCAATTTTCTTCTAAGAGAGAGATATTGTTCAGGAATATTCTTCAAGACTCCGTCTTTGGGACAAGAAGGCAGTTCATTCAAGGTCTTTCCTGCCCGGTGAAAATTACCCTGTTTCACAAATCTTTTTGTTTTTTTTAAACCATATCTTGACTCAGGTGTATCGGAGAAGTGAGTTGGAAACTCTATTGAAAATTCTTCTTTCTTAAAACCCATATAGCCATACCTTTTCCATATCGACCATATTCCTTTAATTGATTTTTTTATTCCTTGTTTTTCAAGAATTTCCTTTGCTTCTCTAGTTGTCAAAGCAGGGTCTCTTTCTTTAAGAAGCGCGATTTTTTCTTCCAACCCCATCTTTGTTCTGTTCCAGGGTTTTTTATATATTCCTAAAAGTCTTGTTTCACCTTCTTTTTTATATAACTTGACCCATTTATGGACAGTCCGGTAATTTACATGGAATTTGAAAGCGGTCTGCATCAATGTGTTTCTGTTATTTAAGTAATACTGAACAATTTCAAGGCGCACTTTTGGTCTTATGTACATACGCAGAAATATTGTACACAATTTGGCATATTTGTCAAGATAAGAACCAACTAACACAGGATACAGTACTAACAATGGTTTACGGGTAGAACATAAACAAAAAACGAACACAATGTTTATTATAATATACATAAAGGAGGAGTTATGATAAGATACTTAAGTGTTGTTGGGTTGACCGGGCTTTTTTTGTTTCTCAATGCCCAGGTTCCTCTGGAGACGACTCCTTTCTGGGTGTCAGAAATAGCTGCTTATACATGTGACATTGTCTTTGGTGATATTGATGGTGACGGTGACCTTGATATGGCGGTGAGCAGTGAGGTACCTGAAGGACATGCGACATATATATATATTAACAGCGGCAGTGGCCTTGAAACCTATCCATCTTTGATGCTACCCGATACCCGTTCTATGGGCATAGCATTTGGTGATGTTGACAATGATGGTGACCTTGATTTAGCTACAGGATATACTCGGTTCTTTGGTCAATATGTAAGGCTCTACTTAAATCGTGGCGGTACTCTTGATACTATTCCAGCCTGGACAGGGATCACTGGTGCAATATGGTGTGGCTGGGGCGATGTGGATGGCGATGGCGATCTGGACCTTGCGGCAGTAGATATATTTAATGATGCGGCAGTATACCTAAACAATAATGGAATTCTAGAATCAACTCCATCCTGGCGCGCGACCGACAGTTACTCGTGGGATTGGGCAGGCGCCTGGTTTGATGTTGATGATGATGGTGACTTAGATTTAGCAATTGGACTGGATTACAGGATTTATTTCAATAACAATGGTACCTTAGAGACGGTTGCTTCCTGGCATCCTGATGCACCACTCGTACATAGTGGCGTAGGGCTTGCTGCCGGCGACGTTAACCACGATGGTTTGCTGGACCTGGCAGTTGGTGGTGGTGGTAGTGTTGAAGACGAGCCAAATTTTTTGCATTTTAATTCTGTGTCAGGACTCGAAACCAGTCCTTCCTGGATTTCCGGGGATAACTCTATGACCTGGCGTGTTGCTTTTGGCGATGTAGATGGTGATGGATATCTGGATTTAGCAGCCGCGAACTACTATGGAGAAGTGAGTGTCGTGTATTTGAACACGGAGGGGACATTGGAAACATCCCCTTCCTGGAGTTCTTCCATTGTGGACACGAGTTATGGTATTGCCTGGGTGGATGTAGATAATGATGGTGTGATAAATAAGACAGACACACTAACGGGTAATGGAACACGAAAACTATTTTACCTTTCGCATTTTCCTGCCCATGTCTTCCAGGGTGTAACAGTGGATGGGTCACCAGTTCTTTTGTCGGATTACTGTTTTGACCCTGTTGCAGGATGGGTTTCTCAAAAAAATCCTCCAGCGAATGGTAGCGAAATTCTTTTACAGTATTCTTACTCTGTGGACCTGGACCTTGCGGTTGGCAGTTTCTCGCCTAAGATGTATCGGAACACTACGACAGGAATTGAAGAAACGCCAAAAACCTCATTCCCAGTATCATTATTCAAAATTACTCCTACTGTTTTAGGAAAAGGTTCTGAGATTTCTTTTGTCCTAAACAAATCCGGCACAGTTAATCTATCTCTATACGACCTGCTCGGCAGAGAAATCTCGCGCGAGAATATGGGAGAACTTCAAACCGGACGGCATACCTGCACAGAAACAAAGAAATTAGCTTCAGGAATATACTTCTTGGCTGTTAGTGTTAACGGGGAAAGGCAAGTCGAGAAATTCCTTATTTGTGAATAACCTTTAAGGAGATGTAAAATGAAAAAAATATTGGTTTTTTGCACAGTGCTGGTCAGTCTGCTGGTTTATGCTGAAGATCCGGCGGCAAGGATTGAAAAACTAAAAGGGCAAGCAATGTCTCTTGGATCCCCTCGGGGAGAACCGATGCCCGAGATACTCTCGCATTCACCACGACAACCTGATTTCTATCCCTTTTCTCTTACTGAATTTTTGATTGATACATCGAGATATCAAGTAGGGGCTCAAGGCCAGCAGCGGTATCCGTTTATTGCCTTTGACGGCACGAACTTTATGGCAGTGTGGATGGATTATGAACGAGGAGTAGTTGGCGCACGCATCGCTACGGATGGAACTATTCTTGATACACCAGCCTTCTTTATTTCTTCTTTTGTTTCCGGTGATATGCCAGATATGGTTTTTGATGGCACGAACTACTTTGTTGCCTGGCTCGCGGGGGCGGATATTTATGGCGCACGGATAAAACCTGATGGCACCGTGCTTGACCCAAATGGATTTTCTATTGCGACTAATGGTAATTATAATATTGGGGTTGCTTATGGTAATGGTGTTTATCTTATCACATGGGGAGTCAGTACAGTCAGAGCTGCTCTTGTCGATACAAATGGCACTGTTTTTTCTCAATTTGTAATTGCAGATGGAAATTTTCCTAATGTTTCCTTTAATGGCACTAACTTTTTAACAGTCTGGTGTGACGACGGTATTGTGGAGGGAAGTAGAATTACACCTGATGGAACAAACCTGGACCCCGGCGGATTCCAAATAGGTGAACAACATGGCGCAATGAATGCTGTTGTTGACTTTGACGGTACGAATTGGTTTGTTGTTTGGTGTTGGCTACTAAATGATTTTTCCGCAGCCTGGGTCACGCCTGATGGCGTACCTTTTGGCGAAATCAACAATATGCCAGGAAGCTCTGGATTGTGGATACCCGAACTTGCTGTTGGTGATTCTGTTCACTGGCTAAAGGGAATAAAAGGGACAGGTCCTGTGGATATCTATGTTACTCGTATAGATTTCAGCGGAAATGTTTTAGATAATCCCTGGATTCCTGTTGATACTTCTCCTGGCTGGCAGGCTTATGGAGGTGTTGCCTATGGCGACAGCACTTTCATTGCAATCTGGGAAGATCAGGTAAACTGGGATATCTATGCCCGGCGATACGCACCCGATGCTAATCCTATGGATTCAACAAGATTCGTGGTGAATATTGGGGGTTCTCAACACCAATACGAACCCGAAGTTGCCTTTGATGGGACAAACTATTTGGCTGTTTACCGTGATGGAAGAGGTGGTTATAACTGCGATATATGCGGTTCAAGAATAACGCAGGATGGCACATTATTAGACCCGGAAGGATTTCCTATTAATGTAGGATTTTTGCCTGCAATTGCCTTTGGCGATTCATTGTATCTTTGTGTATGGTTTACAACAGCTGGTTATTGTCTCTGGGGAGCAAGAATACTACCTGATGGTACAGTGCTTGACCCAAATGGCTTTCAGATAGTTAGCAGCGACAATATTCCGCCATCAGTTTCCTATAATAATGGCATTTTTTTGGTAGCATATGAACGGGACTGGAACATCAAAGTGACAAGGATAACCCCCGATGGTCAAGTTCTTGATCCCTCTGGCATCTTAATAAGGGATAATAGTCCTGGTGTCCCATATTGGCCAGAGGTTGCTCCTTATGGCAACGGATTTCTGGTTACCTGGCAATGGAATAGTTATGATGACTATATCGAAGGGGCAAGGGTAGATTTCCAGGGTACTGTGCTCGATTCACCAGCAATTCAAATTTCACTGCCTGGCGTGGGTGGGCAATGGCATGGCGTGGCAAGTTCTGGTGATACTTTTCTTGTCGTTTGGGATCAAGGTTCATCAGAAATTCATGGCGCCCGGGTGGATTCTTCTGGTCAGGTTTTGGACCCGGCTGGAATACCGATATGTATTAATCAACCAAACAGCCGAACCCAACCGTCAGTGGCATTCAATGGTAAAGATTTTCTTGTCGTCTGGCAGGATTCTCGTTTGGAGTCATCTCAATACGATTTGTTTGGCGCAAGAGTATCGCCTGCTGGTGTAGT
>JBARXC010000170.1:0-10499 GCA_049647125.1 bacterium
TAAAACACGCTTGTTTTTCAACAAATCAGTCATTGAGTAATTGAGTTATTAGGTAATTGGGTAAAGCAGTCATTGAGTTATTGGGCAAAGCAGTTACTAAGTTATTGAGTAACTGAGTAATTTATCCAGCAAAGTGCGTAGAGCATACTTAATCGACAGGAGATTATGATCTAGGTAGAAGTTGTTTTGCATATTCATAAAATTTAGAGGCTGATCTTATTATACTATTTGCCGAATCTTTAGAATAGATAAAACCATAGTCCGCACTCTCACGAAGATCCATTGCCTCTCGAAAAGAATCCAAATATTCTACCGGAAGTTTGCCTTTATCAACATATAATTCCTGAATTGCAATGACTAAACAACGATGACTTTTCTCACGATATCCTTGTTTAAATATTAATGCCCGAGCTATATGAAACATAGCATAATAACCCTGGATAGTTGCCCATTTTGGGTCATCATCTTGCAACGAACCCTTAGCGCGCATTGAGTCATACTCTGCAGCCTTAAGTTCCTTTTCAATCATATTGGTCGTTGCTTTGAAGAGCGTCAATTTACGGCTGTCAATACAGCGTTGAAATTCGCTACTCACTTCTCTCCCACAATACAATACCACGATTGATTTGATCGTACAAAGCAAAATCAGCTTCTTTGAGATTTGTATATTCTGTACTGTTCATTATTATAGGTACAATCTTTGGATTTTTACGGATCACTGCTCTAATTTTTTGTGAGTCATTAGATATGATAAAAAGATCAATATCGCTATCAGGCATATTTTCGCCACGAGAGGCGCTTCCGAAAAGGATAATACGCCGCACAATTACGCTGAGTTCTTTGATGAATGGATACAGTTGCATCATCGTCAGTAGTACTTTGATCTGTTTAACAACTGGATTCTTATCATTGACATTATAGAGCAACATCCGTCCCTTCTTCTCGACTAATATTAACTCATTTTCAAAAAGTTCACGCAGAACACGGCTGACAAAACCCAGACTGAGTTCTGTCTCTCGTGAGATCTGTCTCACATGATATTTCCCTTTGTTTTCAATGAGGAACTTCAGGACATTAAGCGAAGATTTATTGTTCATCAGCATGAACATATGTTCACCTCCATGAACACTTAAAGCATTTTGGATATTTTTTCTGACTAATTGGAATAGAATACATTAAACCTTTGGTTTGGAATAGATCCACGCACCCTCGCACTTTTTGCTACCTAGCATAAATTCTGTTGCAGTAAACCACGCATCAAATAATAAAGTGCGGGGTGCGGGATGGAATTGAGCTGGCGCTGGAAACCATTTAATCCTAACGGGGTTTGGTTTGTTCATCAATTATCTCCTTCAATCTTTTCTGAACGTAATTTCGGATTTTCATACTATTAATATCTTTTATCCAGAATTTGGCTTTTCTGAAACTGAATGATTTTGGAAAATGCAACTCTGGGAAATAGCCAAAATATTTTTTCTTGTGTGCTGAGAGATAAAAACTATCAACCAATGCCTTTTCAGGCTCGGCTATCAAAAAACTCTTAGTTGCTTTTTCCCATGTAAATCCTTTAAAAAATGAGGGGTGAATACGATGAATAGAATAAGTAGCGACTTTCGTTCTTATTGTTTTTGTGTGAGCAGTTGACGCAACCGTTATTACTTGAGGAATCTGTTCGATAATGCCATAATAATGCAAGGCACTGACAAAAGAAACATAGGCGCGATGTTGGGGAAACAGAAAAGGAATTACAGTAAAGACATTAAGTCTGTCGCGGTCAGTTTCAGCCCAGATACCACGATAGATTTTATAAATCAGACCTTGTTTTTGTAGATAATTAAGCGTCTGAATTACATTTGAAGATGATTTGCCGGAAAGTAAGGATAATTCAGATGTTGTAAAAATCGGCCGGTGTAATTGTTTAATATAAGATAGTATCGTCTTCTCGGTCATATTATTTCCTAAACTCCTCAATAAAATCGACAACTTTCAGTCTGATTTCATCCCACTGCGCTGATGAATTATATACTGTTTGATCCTCAATAGACAAATAAGCCAAAACAGTGTCACGAAAACGAACAAAGCTTATATCATATGTATTATTTATTGCTTTTGTCAATTTATTTTTTTTAATCTCTAATTTTCTTTGTTCATCGGGGTTATATTGTGAACTTAATATATATAGGTCGAAAACATCCCTTGCCTGGGTAACTGCTCTTGAAACAAGAGCATTGATTTTCTGATCTATTGCCGACGATATATCATAATGAGGGACTATCAAAGGCGGTAATTTATAAATACGCAAAATGGAATTTGGAACTGATTGGATAATCATCTTACCATTATACCCTCGGCGTGAAAATTCGATTTTTGTAAAAAGATCCAGTCCCTCAGTAGTTATCAGATGAGTTTTAAATCTCTGGGTGGTTTCGGTTTGCTTGGCTTTATCAATATCAGGTGGAATGATTTCCTTTATTCCGAAAGGGATGAGATTTTCTTGAAAAGACGCCGCGCCGAGTATATTCATTACAACTTCTTTGAGTTTTTCTACAGTAATGCCATGCGCATCCAAATCCATATCTTCTGAATATCGGAAACTATTGAAAAAGAAACGCAAATTAACGCCACCTTTAAGAACGTAATGTTCACTTTTTATTTTCCTGCCCAATAAACGCAAGAATTCTAAATGGAATATCTCTCTTAATTGCAAAGAATTATAAGTTGGGTTGTTCATAGTATGTATTATAGTTTAGTTTTAACTAAATTTCAGGACATATTCATTCACTGCGCGGATGGAATTGAATATGAATCGGAGACTGGGGGAAACGTTCTTGAAGACACTGGATTCCCTGGTTAAACCAGAGAATGACTCCACGAGACTGGAATCCCAAGGGGATTGGAAGGGACCCACACACCTTTTTTAGTCTGTCTAATGATAACCAAGCGCTTAACCAGTGTACATAGTGCAAACTGTGCGCTCCGAAAATAGATAAGTAAAGGTGTGGGGTGGAAATGAGCCTCTGGCTGGAAGTTAGTGCTGGGCACTGGAATTGAATATCGAACCAGAGAATGACAGGAAAGGAAAATCCATTTCACGGGCGTGAACGCCCTACTCCAGTTTGTTATTCAAGGATCAGGAAGTCGACCCGGCGGTTTTTTGCCCGACCGGCTTCAGTGGCGTTGTCGGCAATTGGTTGTTTCTTACCGTAGCCAATGGGTATCATGCGCACCGGCTCGATCATATGGACGTCGATAAGATATTCACGCACTGACTCTGCCCTTTTCTGAGATAACTTGAGATTTGCCTCATCACCACCTATGCTGTCGGTATGCCCCTGGATTTCGACCTCGATTTCAGGGTGATTGGTTAGAATCGCGGCAGCCTCGTCAAGTACTGGACTGGATTCGGGCTTGATTACAGCCTTGCCGAATTCAAATTCGATACCCTCTAAGGTAATCACGGTCCCGGCTTTGAGCATACGCATCATGATATCTACGGTCTCATCAGGAAGCACCATAACATCAGTATAAGACGTTACATATTGCAAAGCCTGAAATTTCATCAGATATCTCTTTGGTTCGAGATCTTCGAAAGCAAAATGTCCGGATGTATCAGAAGCCACAGTCAGCATAAGATCAGTGATTGAAACATCAACGACAAGCGGCTCACTGGAAATGTAATCCACGACCATACCATAGATCTTGCCTTTACCCATCTGCATTTTTTCCAGGACAACATTGAATTCGTTCGACTTACCGGCATTTGCCTTTGTCGAAAAATTCTTGCCCTCATAACCGCCTTTGGTAACGACAATGTTATATGTACCGGGAATGAGATCTCCGAGAATAAAATATCCAGCCGTATTAGTAAAGGTTATGTATTCGTTGTCTCCGGCGATCGTAACCTGTGCCGAACTAATCGGCTCTAATGCTTCATTTGTAACAAAACCGTAAATCGAACCGACCTCACTAAGACCCTTGGTCTTCATTAAAGAAGTACTGCATCCTGTAAGGAACAGTGCGGCTAATATAATAACAAAAGTACTTTTCATAGATTAATCTCCTTGATCATTGGTCAATGGTCATTTGGTCAATGGTGATTGAGTCATTGGTCAATGGTCATTAGTCATTTGGTCATTTTATCTTTGTGACGTTTGATCGATGCGATATAGGCATTGAGGACTTTCATTAAGTGATATGCATCATTTTTGAGTTCGTCTCGATATTTTTCATCAATATATTCTTCATCATAACTTTCATTGAAATCATCTATCAATTCACATATAGAACCTCTGGATTGCCGACAAAATTGAATATTCTCTTGATAATGATATCTCCCATATCCTTCAGCGATATTATTTGTCACTGAGAGTTTTGCCCTCCTCATCTGCGACTTTAAATTATACTCCTCACACTTCGGCAGTGTTTTTATGAGCTTACTAATGGATCTGCTAAGTTCTCTTGCTATTTTGTAAACCTCCAGATCTTCAAATGTTCTAACTATTTGCTTCTTCTTGTACATGGTTTTGCTCCTCCTGTCTTTAAACTCAATTACCTAATAACTTAATGACTCAATAACTTAATGACTGTTATTCTCATTCCTTTCGATAATACTTTGTGGCCACCGCACTTTTGGCAAAAGTGCGGGGTCTCACTTCGTTCGGTAGATATATGAGCTGAAGCTGGAAGATATTTCACTTATAGACATTGCTGCGATGCGCGATTTTTTCCACATAGATTTTTGACTTATCCTTATCAATTTCAAATATTATTCGATAATTGCTGACACGATAAGAATAGTATCCCTTAAGATTTGCTACCAAGGATTTTGCACAATAAGGATCTTGCGCAATTTGTTCTAATACCCGAATTACATGATTGAATAGTCTGCGATTACTCTTGCTAATGTTGTCCAAAGACTTTTCAGCCTTAGGTGAAAGAATGACATTGAACATCAACGCTTTTTATATTTTGCTCTGTAGTCTCTCAAGGTAATAAATTCACCTTTTTCAATCTTTCTGCGTTCCTCCTGCAATTCTTTCAACAGATCAGGATGGAGAGCAAGTAACTCAAGTGTCTCTTTCATATTCTCATATTCTTCAACCGAAATAACTATAAGTGGCTTGTCACCTTTTATTGTAACGCTACGCATGTTTTTCTCCATTAATTTATTATATTACACTTATTCTTAAAGTCAAGAGAAACGGCACTGCGTGCTGGACTGGCCACCGCACTTATACAAAGTGCGGCGAGAGTAGATGGAGTGCAACGGCTTGCCGTTGCATGCAGTAGCAAGCTACTGCACTCCGTAGCTATAAGTAGTTCTCAATTACCTAATGACTTAGTGACTTAATAACTTAATGACTGTTATTCTGTTTCCTTTCGATAGTATTTTGGGCCACCGCACTTTTAAGTTACCGAGCATAAAGAATGAACGACTCTCCTCTTAAGGTGTCCTAATGCATTGCCGTAATGCTTTAGTTGCTTTTCTCGCTTCTGTGCATCGATCTTTGATTTGAATGCTTCGTAGTATACTAATTCAAATGGTCGAAACCTACGTGTTGTATATGTACTACCAGCCGAATGTGACGATAATCTCTTTTTCAAATCAGATGTATAACCGATATATACTTTGTTTTTGCACTTCTGACTCTTTAGTATATAAACGTAATGCATTCAAAAAGTGCGGGGTCTCACTCCGTTCGATAGATATTTGAGCTGAAGCTGGAAGGTTTTACTCTTCTTTCCTGTAGTACTTCGGGTAGTATTTGTGGTAATAATAATGGTGGTAGCCATTTGAGCACAGAGTGCTGGAATCTAATGCTACGCATTGGAAATGAGTCGCCATAAAACATGTCTGACTGGAAGGGAGCCCGCCAAAAGACGTGGCGGACTGGAATATCATTCCTCTTTTCGATAATATTTAGGATAATACTTATGATAATAGTAATGATGATAATAATAATAGCCTTCACGGGTCTTTGGGACACCGTTCATGATGATGCCGATGATGTTGGATTTAGACGTCAATAGCATGTCTCTTGCATATTCAAGCTCTTTGAAATTTGTTTTTCCGTAACGTGCGGTCAGAAATACACCATCCGAGAAGTTAGCAAGATAAGAAGCATCGGCAAAAAGGACCAGAGGAACGCCATCGATTAATATGTAGTCATAATTGGACTTTAACTCAGCAATTAGTTCTTGCATATTGACTGAATCGAGGAACGTGAAGGGGTTGGGCGGGATTGCTCCCACAGGGAGCAAGCGTAAAGCGTAGGGCGTAGTGGGTAGAGCGTCAGAAGAAGAGCGTAGGGCGTCGGGCGTAGAGCGTACGGCGTCAGAAGAAGAGTGTAAGCCATCTTGAGGCGTGAATTCAGTAATGACGTCTTTGAGTTTGGATTTAGCCTGGAGAACGTCGAACAGACCTGGTTTCTTTTTCAACCCTGCGATATCAGTAAGACGTCCTCGCTTCTTTCTGAAATCAGTGTCAATAGCGATTACTTTCTTGTTGGATGTGCCGAGGGTCAATCCTAAATTCAACGAGATAAAGGTTTTACCTTCATCAGGACCGGTTGAAGTAATATATATGACTTTGTATCTTTCTTCAGGATGGGCGAATTCCAGATTAACTGATAGTTTCCTAAATGCCTCGAATTCAGCTGAATAGGTTTGTGGGTCGATGGCAGTTATGCGGTCAGATAATCTACCATTCCTTACGCTGTCAGATAGTGGTGCGATAGAAAACAATAGGTTTTTTAACTTATGGGCATAGAGCATGGGGCTAAGAGCATAGCGTTTTTTAACTGATTCATTACTCTTTGCACTATGCTCTCCGCGCTTTGCGCTTTGGTCTTTGCTCTTTGCTCTCTGCTCTTTGCCCTCTGCAGTTGGTGCATCAACGTTCGGTATCGAGGCGAATATTGGCAAACCGATTTTTTCAGAAACTATATCCGGGTCTTTAACTGTATTATCCAGGTATTCAGCAATGAATACACCAAAACCACCGGCTAATAGACTTATCAGTAGTGCAATAAAACCTGCTTTTAGACGTCCTCTTGAGGTAACAGGCTTTGTAGAAACAAGTGGAGGATTTATGATTCTCAAATTTGAGGTTACGCTTGCTTCCTGAACCCTTGTTTCTTCAAGCTTCTCGGCAAAAAATGTATATAGCTTTTCGGCTGTTTCCTTGTCCCTTTCAAGTCTGGCGAGCTGGATTTCATCATCCGGTACAGTTTCAAGTTTCATCTGCAAACTACCTATTTGATTATCTATACTCCTGATTTCTGCATGCATGGTTGGTATTCTCTTGGTGATTTCAATTTTCATTTGATCTTTGAGACCGGCAAGTTTCGCTTTGATTTCGAGGACTTTGGGGTGTCCGCTCGAATATTCCTTTAACTTTCCTTTTAATGCAGCCTCAACCTGAAGAAGCTGAGAATAGAAATTCTGAAGTACTGGGTCTGAAACCATAGCCGACGCAAAATTTGGCACCTGGTCAATACTTCCTTTTTCACTTGTAAGGTATGTATTAAGGTCTTTGAGTATTTTCTGTTCAATTTGTTTCTGACTTTTCTGGGATTCAAGATAGGATATCTGGGTAATCAATGCATGAGTTGATGCCTTAAGGTCGACAATCTTTTTTCTTTGTTTGAATGATCTAATTTCGTCTTCGAGGGTTGTAAGTTTTTCCTGGTAGACTGTAAGTTGTGTGTCAATAAATGTCTGTGACTGCACATATTGCAGAGATTTTTCTGTTTTGTCCTGTTCAATCATCTGAGCCGCAAGAACCTGCGCGATGCTTAAGGCGTCATCAGGATTGCCCCAATGGACTGATATCCTTAAAATACCGATATCTGTATCATAAACTCTTGGATTAGCAGTTACAAGCTTTTCCGATGCACCTTCACCAGAAAAAGGAACACCTGAAGACCCGATTTCTTTGTCTATTTTATCGGCTTCAAGGACTTTGGTGGAAATAGAATTTCTTAATGCAATAGCCATCCTGTCTCTTGGGTAAATGGTAAGTTCATAGGTTTTCCTGCCGGTAATTTCAGTAAGCGGTACAATTTTCAGATCGAAGAATTCAAAATCGACAGTCTCGTTCATTCTGCCTTGTTTAAGCCTTTCGCCATTATTGAAAATCTCAAATCTACCATCCCACGCCTCAGCTTGTTCTCCATGAGATCCAATAGCAGAAGCGGGGCAAGCTTCAATCTTCAATCTCAATGGTCCAATTGGTTTTTTGAAATCCTTTTTGATCTCCGCTCTTAGTTTGATGACTGCAGGATTATGATTTTTTATATGCGCATAAAGGCCGAGGCTATCAACAACTTTTTCTGCCAGATTAACACTGAGTAGATTTGAAATGACCCGCTGAGTCACGGTTCCTATCTGGGTTGTGGGAACGATTTCTTCATACCCGGCAAGGAATCCTCCAGTAGACCTTTCCTGTGTAACACCTATGTCAAAGGCTGCTCGATATATAGGAGTATAGGCTTTTGTAAGTTGGGAAATAACTATGCCGAGGAAAATAGGTATGGCGATGTAAAGGAAGAGCCTTCGGCGACGGAAAAACTTGTTCCAGAGATCGTGAATGTCTATCGGACGATCCTCGTCCGATTCACGGTAATGATTGTTCACTCTATTCATTTCATTCATAGATCTCACGTTACCTGGAGTCACGCCTACAGCTGGAGACATGACGCTTTGCGTCTGAAGACACGCTCGTCTTCGACGATCTGGAAACACGCTTTACTGAAGATTTAATTTTATGTATTAGCTGAGATTTCATAATCAATTGCGTATAATTTCCACAATCTTATCTACTATTCCAGTAATCTTGCTTCTATTAAGCTTCCCAATTCGATATAAAATGAGAGCTTTGTCAGCAGTGAATAATCGATTGGGACGTACATTGCTTATCAATTTCAAAGCACCATCAACAAAATCGGAATCCTGAATTTGTACAGAATATCGATCTTTGACAGTTTGACTTGTAATTTGGCATAGAATCAAATCATCACCCTCAAGAACAGTTACCACACAGGCTGGTCGTCGTTTTGCCTGACTGAGGTCGGAAAATGGGAACGGAATCACAACAACGTCTCCTTTTACAAATTCTTCCATGCCTCATCCTCTTCTGGTTTCAGCCAGTCTTTCTTAAGCGATGGTTCGCTGACGATTGTTGTGTTATAGGTTTCCTTGATGCGTTTTAATTTTAGAAACCTTATGAAATCGATCAGTTCTTCGAGCAATATCTCAGGCATATCGTCTATTTCCTTCAAGAGAATATCTTTTTTGGACATGGGTTACCTGATGTCACGTCTGCAACTGGAGACATGACGCTTTGCGCATAATAAGCAAGGCGCAAAAAGCTCGGCGCATAGGGTTAATAGCAGAGCGTAAAAATAAAGGCGTAAAGAGCTCGGCGCATAGGGTTGATGGCAAAGAGCAAGGCGCAAAGGGTTAACGGCAGAGCGCAAAGGCTTCGTTAACATAATCATCTCAAGGATTTTTGAAAATTCGTGATTTTACGACACAGTATATCCAACTTCTGCAGAATGACATCACTCTTACCATTATTAATAAAGCCGCGTTTGCTGAACATAATCACCATATTTGCATTTTCAAAAGTTGATCGGCGAGCAAAATTCAAAAATTGAACAAATTCTTTCTTTGACAGACTGCCAGAGCCTTCTGCAATATTATTGGGCATCGAAATACCTGCCCCTCTCAGCTGCTCAGCAAATCTAAACAGCTTTTTCTCCTCAAGCTCATCAGCAATATCAAATAACACTTCTGCGATTTCATCTGACGATTTCCATATTTCCAGGTCTTCAAATCTGAACTTAGTCCGTTTATTCACACTTTGCTCCATGCTCTATGCTCATTACCATCTCATTCATTAAGCCGGTCGATGGTGATGTAGAGATTTAGCGCCGTAAGTGTCAGGGTGGCGAATTGGAGAACCGTGCCCCAGTTGATGGTGAATTTCTTATCAATATGTATCCAATCACCGGATTTGAGTTCGAAGTTTTGCTCGATAATGCCTTTGTTCATAATGTCATCGACATTAATTGTTGTCGCAAGAGGGACTCCCCCCTGGAATTTCACAACCTTAACCTTACTTAGATTTGCTTTAGTAGTTGGACCACCGGCAAGCGCGATGTAATCTGTTACTCTAAGTCCCCGTTGATATTCAACCGCGCCCTGGCGCAAAACTTCGCCAAACACTGATACATATGGTAAGGTTGGGCTTTTGAAAATAATGGACACAACCGGTTGCGTAAAATACTTTTTCAACCTTTCAGCAAGCAATTCGGCTGCTTGTTCTGTGGTCAAACCTGCAATTTTCGCCTCTCCAATTAGAGGGAATGAAACAGTACCGTTGTGCATAACCATAAGGGTTCGGGAAAGTTCTTCTTCACCAAGGATGATGATTTCGAGCAAATCGCCGGATTCGATGAGGTAAATATCAGCGTTTGGATCGTTATTATCGTTAA
>JBARXC010000171.1:0-2734 GCA_049647125.1 bacterium
TTGGTAATCGCCGCGGTCAACGCCGTCTTACCATGATCCACATGACCAATCGTCCCGATGTTAACATGCGGCTTGGTCCGCTCAAACTTTTCCTTCGCCATATAATTCCTCCTTATAACATCACTTCGTTCAGTTATCGATTACAGTGATTAAAACAAGATTACAGAGATAAACTGTATCTTAACATATCACCGTCATCTTCGCGACCATCCCGTAATCGAAGTCAGGTAACTCGCTAAATGGTTAAATCACTCAACCATTTAATTGTTAACCTTCAAACTGATTAAGACAAACACTAATTATATATACAATCTCGGATTTGTCAATAGCAAATATCAGCAAATATCGACTAATCTCGGGATTTGATTAGCACGTGGGATAGTATAGTGAGAGGCAGCCAAGTGATCAATAATCACCAGCAAAATCGTGTATTATTATAGTGAAAATGGGGGATATGTCAATAGGAAAAGATGGGCGAGAGGTTTGGGTTAAGAAGCGGGGTTTTTATCCTATTCCAGCATCCATACCCAAACCCTACCAGTTTTTCGCTTATTCCTTGTCTTTTTTTATGCGCCAGTATTTGCGTCGCCTCAGTTTTAGGAAAACCAATATCCCGAGCAGAATGATCAGGATGGGCCAATCACGGTAAAACGAGAATATTGTAATACCATAATTAGATGCCCATATCCAGATACCGATAACGATCAAAAGTATGGCAAACCATATGCCACAGCCCATAAGACCTCCTTGTCAATATGGTAAGTGGGTTTGGGTTTTGCCCGCCCCGCCTTGCGGAGCGAGGCCGGGGAAGCTGGACTCCAGTATCCTAACCCAAACCTGACAACCATCTTCACTGTCGTTTCTTTATCGCAATATCGCCGTATTCGCTACTAATCAGTATTTTCGCTTTTGTTTTGTTTATGATCCCTTTGAGCGTTAATTCTTCTTTCTCTTCGTCTTTTAGTTCGAAATCACAATCAATTGTGCCCTTTTTAGTCTTGATGTCAAGCTCGGCTTGGGTTTTCTTATCGAGCCTGAGTATTATGTCACTGGTCTTGGATTTTATTTCAATTGCTTCGACTTTCTCGTATTGGAGGTCAATGTCGCCTGATACAAAGTCGCCAAAGAACTTACCTGATAATTCCTTGCCAGTGATGTCACCGGATACTGATTGGATATCTATTGTTCCAGTAAGATGGGATAGATCCATATCACCGGATACACCTTTGACCATGAAATTAGTGGAATGCGGGGCAGTTATTTTCATATCGCCACTTAATGCTTTGATTTCAAGCACATCGCCCTTTTCTTTTACTTTTACAAAGCCGTCTTTTTCTATTTCAATAGTATCAGAGTCTTTGCCAAGGAGAATCAAGTCACCACTAATACCTTTGAATTCGATCTTGTTTTTGGCAGGGAACTCCAGAGTTTCTTCGATTTCCGAACTCTTGCCCGAGGTTTTGCAAGAGTCAGAGATTGCCAGGGCAATAACTTCAGGGATATTCTCAAGGGCGCTCCAGATGCTCGCTTTAACCTTTTTGGCTCTTGTTTGTGGCTGTGATAATGCCTCGAGCAGTCTTGCTGCCTCGTCAGAATTTATCTTGCCATGTTCAAGCAAGTTCAATATCCGCATTCGTTCATTCAATGTACACCTCCACAAATTCACCTTTTTCTTCATCTGTAACCTCAACGAGTTTGAATCTGCCGCCTTCACTAAGACTTTCGACGATTTCATCAAGCATCTCAGGGGAGAACTCATCAAGGGCTATTTCCTTGCCGTGAATATTCACCTTGTGACCTTCAGGCACCACCCCTTTGAATGCCGTGCCGATCTTTGACGCAAGTTTGAGAACACTGATCGGGATATCCACTTTCACCTTTGGTTTGCTTTTATTCTCATTATACACACGCACGCGGAAAAACCGCGCCCTTTCCCGGGATTCTTTTATGGCACCTAATAGCCGGTCAGCTTCTTCTGGTGTTAACTTACCTTGAGCGACCATATCTAAGATTTTCTTTCTTTCTTCAGACATAATACCTCCTTAAATACAGATGGTTAGTGGGTTTGGTAGCGAGAAGCGTTTGGAAGCTAGATTCCAGCATCCTAACCCTAACCATAAGACTATCTTTTTTTAACTATATGTTTCACTAATTCTAATAATCCAACAATAATAACGATTATAGGCCAGTCGCGGTGCCACGCAATATCAAGAACATCAAGGTTGCTTAGCCAAAATAATAAGCCCACAACGATGAGTAGGATACCGCCGGACATCCTATAGAAAATATGTTTCATTTTATCCTCCTTTGCTTTAATATTGATACTGCTTCATCAACGCTGATTTCACCCTGGGCAAGCGCTTGGATCGGGTCTTTTCCCCCTTGGATCGGTGATAGGTTCAGAGCCTTGAGCAACTTCTCGATTTTCGACTTGATCGTTGGATAGGACATATTGAGTATTTTCTCAATATCAGTTATTCTACCCTGGGTACGTAGGAATATCTGCAAGAACTCATGATCATCTTCAGAGAGTTGGCAGAATTCGCACGGCGAGAAGTCTTTTTTTACCTTAAGATCACACTTGGGACATTTTAGCTCACTGATTAACATTCTTGTCCCACATGAAGGACAATTTAAGATTTTTAAGTTCATGATATATTATAATCAAAATTTTTAATTTGTCAAGGGGTAATATTAAAGAAATTTAAGATTTAGGATTGTAGATTTTAGATTT
>JBARXC010000172.1:0-4546 GCA_049647125.1 bacterium
TTGCGGGGTCGTGGGGCAGAGCCCCACAGTGCTAAAAGAAAAATTTAGATATATACCTCATGAGATAACAAAAAATCGAAAGTAGTTTTATTAATGAATACATTTATAAAAAATATGTTACTTTTCAGTGACGAAATAAAGCGGAGTATGCGCGATGGGGGAAGAAAGCAAAAAGCGTGAAATCTGTAAAGAAGGAAGGCATGCGAAGCCTTTTGGTGCGCGGGTGGTGGCGAAGTAAAGAAGCGAGAAGAAAAAATGCCCCTTACGGAGCATCAAACTTTTAGAAAAAGTTTGATCAAAAATGCTTCGCGGAAAGAAAAGACGTGGTTTGAATCCACGAGGGGGCGAAGCGCTAAAGCGCTAAAAAGCGAAGGTAAAGAAAGAAATTCTTTCTTTAGTAAAGGTTTCTTTCGCAGAAAGAAAAGTTTTAGGAGGTGAAAAAGAAAAAAAATGAACACAAAAAGAAAAGCAGGAATAGGAATTGCAATGGCGGTATTGATGGTATTTTCGATGGCAGCATTAGCGACGGCATACTCGGGTGACCATCAACTTAAGGTGTCCCAACAACATGGGATGATTGACGGCGGAGTGATATTCGTCACCGATCAAAGCGGGTCGTTATACACATGCTTAGGCACAGATTATGAACCTGAGTTGTCCCAGGATCTTGACGTGGTTATACCTGAAGGTGCGACTGTTAAGAGCGCCACACTTTACAACTACTACACATGGAGCAGACCAGGCCCAGATAAGTATCAGCCCGGAGTTCCTGCGAATGCAGCGCTGACTCTCACCGACACAGCAACAGGTGCAACAGAGACCAAGACATGTCTGAACCCCCCTATATGCACGGACCTCACGAACTGTGACAGTGGTAACTGCCCTTGTCCGAACCCAATTTCTTACAGCAATGATGTCGTCCAGTACTGGGATATAAAAGATCTCACGTATGGTACAACGTGGCGTGCTCCTGGTGGAACATTTGCATGGGACGTGACGGGTATGGTCACAGGCAGCGGCACCTATACAGCCACTATCGCGAATGCAAAAGAAGTAACGAATCCGGAGGAGCGCTTCTGTACCTATGGTTTCGGGTTGCTTGTCGTATATACGTCTCCCGGGAAGCCGACCAGCACGTACTGGATTGCCGAGGGACACGATATCCTCTATGCAAGCAGCTACTATGGCATAACTCCTGAGATGGCTACCACCAGCGCACTGTTCCAAGGTGCTGCGTACCCCCCTGGTTTGGGATATGAGGACACCGCACAACTGTGCATAGTCTCCACCGCAATTAATAAGGAAAAGACGACTAAACCCGTAGTGAGTCCACCACCAGTTCTAGTAGATACGAGCATGGTGTATTTCAATGGCAACGCAGTTGGAACACAAGAAGTTGGTACAGTCCCACCAGAGTGGACGTTGGGCTCAAGAAGCATCAGCGTTAACTGCTATGATGTATCAGGTCTTGTAAAAACTAGCCCTAACGGCAATTTAGTGGAGATCCAGGACATAAAAGAGTACTTCGAGGCACGCAACGCATTCCTGATAGTCAACTCAGAAATTGAGGGAATTCCTGAGTGATACGCCATCGAAAAGCAGTGAAAACGCGAAAAGGAATAAATAAGAGTGTGAGGGGTTTTTCCCCTCACTATTTATTTTTTCCATTTTTGGAATAAAAATAAAAACCGAAAAGTTTTTAAGTAGTATGATAAAAGTTTAGATTGTGCCACTCTTATCGCGGCGGGGGGGGATAAAAAAAGCGATGAATCTGGTGCGAAAAAGGGAGGTGAAAAGGGAAGAAGGTGAGTGGTGAAGAAGAAAAAAGAATGAAGATGAAAGGGAAAGGTTCAGCATTGTTCGCCTTAATGGCGGTGATAATGATTACAATAGTTACAATGTCGGCTACTGCCTCTGCTGCTACTGATATTGTTCGACCGAATGGAGACGTTACTACCGGTTGGGCAGGCAGTACTGGAACGTATCACTATACCGAGGTAGATGATGCCGTGACTGAACCAACTGCCGGTGATACGACAGATTATGTTTATACCGGCACAGAGGGTTCTACTGGCGAAGTGGAGG
This sequence comes from bacterium, assembly GCA_049647125.1. Classification (GTDB taxonomy): domain Bacteria; phylum Hydrothermota; class Tepidihabitantia; order SM23-42; family SM23-42; genus JAUVZL01. Next base: position 2,086 of record JBARXC010000172.1, read on the forward strand.
AATTTGATATGGGGATTATCAGCAGCGTGGAATCAGTTTCTAATGTGAAGGTGTGGATGTATGCCAAATCAGATGCTTGTAATGGTGGTGAATGTGACACAGTGGATATGAATGTCTACATGGGCGGAACTTACCAAACTGCTCAACCAAAAGCGATGACGACCACATGGACATGGTATTCTGCAAGCCTTGACGGCACCTGGACTCAGGCAGACCTGGATGCTTTGAAGGTCAAGCTAACCAGAAATGCTGCGGGCAAAGGGGGCCCCGCTAAGGATGATGATGTGATGGTGGCAACAGTATATGTGGACGTGACTTACGCCTCATCTTATAACCATATAACGAAAATCACTGTTAGTTGTGACCCGACAGACTTTAAGAGATGTGAATCAACGACTATAACCGGTTATTTGACTTCAGAAGGTGTTGGATTCGGAGGTAAGAAGGTAAATCTTTCTTTTCGAGCTGCCTCTCAGTATGATGCTGCGTATGATAAGATTGATCCTGATGATCCAGATTGGCACCAGTTCGCATCACTTATAACCGAATCCGACGGTTCCTACTACTATTCATGGAATCCTGCGGACGAAAATCCGAGATATGCGGGCTGGCACGCTATAAAGGCTTCTTTCGATGGCGAAGGTCTCGAGTATAGTCCCAGCACCAATACAACGGGCTACTCCGAGTCGCCTAACCTGCTTTTAAACTTCTCTACTCTATACATCGACTGCTACACTAAAGACCATGGAGGGTGGCCGATGTTCGAGGTCGAAAAAGGAACGCTAAAAGGTGATGTGTTCGTAGCCTGGAATAGAACCTTCAGTACAAAAAATTATGCCAAAAACCAGACGTGGACATTGCCCCACGGAACGTTGAAGAGTGCATACTACTTCTATGGCGAATGGGGAGAAAACGGCGAATGTATCGGGGGGACACACCACCTCGAGATAAATGGGCAGAATGTAATGCCTCTGATTGCGGGCAAGGGCAATGTCTCCTTTGAGGGCGGAGACTTAAATTTTCAGCCGGGCAAACATACCTGTGGATGTTGTGTAGCGGACTGCGAGTGCCCCGGCTGCACAGATCCAAGCCCCAGAAAGGACCTTTTCCAAGAGTATGGCTACTCAGTCGGAGTTAGTGGCTGCGGTGCCAGTTACATTGCTCTTAACCTTACTAACGCAGCAGGAGTCATAAACATGGGCGAGCCGAACAACTTTAAAATAGTCACAGGCAGCACCTGCCGGCTATATGGTTGTTTTCTCGTAGTTGTTTACGAGAACTCTTCGCTTAACTACACACAGTACTGGATAAACCAGGGTTACATTAATTTGAACGCGGATGGTCTGAATTGCGATTGCGGTCATAAAACCGGTGGTTCCGCAATGCACAGTTATACCAACTTCACGGGCGACCTGGCTGGAACAGTCACGAATGCAACCCTATACTACTACGGTATAATTGGCCACGCTACTCTCACGGACATAGTAGATTTTAATGGATACGAGGTCACAACCGATACCGGCGGCTATCCAGTTTGTGCGGCATACAATGTGCCGACTGATAAGGTGACAAGTAACTCGCAAGTGCACCAATACATTCCCTCTGAAGCTGACGACTACAACTACCGGGGAAACGTATGGATATTGAAGGCTGAGGTTGAGGGTATAGCGACAGAAGAGCCAAGCATAACTTCTTATGCTCCTGGTTCTCCCGTAAGCGATACAGAAGGAGCTTCTCGAACTTTTAACATTACTGTTGATCAAATAGTAGACGTGAGCTGGCAAATAAATGGAACTGAGGTTCAGACAAATACAAGCGAAACAGAGGCTTCCTACACAAATACAAGCGCATCCGCGGGTGTTTGGAATGTCTCTGCAATCGTTAGCAATGCAAATGGAACTGACATGCAGACATGGATATGGGATGTGACAGGCGTGGAAAACGTTGTTGTAACAGTGCATAATACCAGTTTCGGAAACATGCTCGCTGGAGATACTGCCGAAATATATATCTCGCTAACATTAAACAACACTGGCGATGCTCCTGCTGATATATATGCGGTGTTTAAGACGAACGTTAGCGAAATATACGGGTTGAATGGAACCGGGTCAGACATCATACCGGGTGATAACTTCGGGTTAGGACCGGATGGAAACGAAACGGCATTGACGAACACTACAACAAAGAGATTTATTTCCACGCTGCCCGCCGGCGCAACCGTGGACTACGATGCAATACTGATGGTGCCAGCAGGTCAGGCAGCGGATGAATATAGCGGTATAGTGGAGTTGAGCTGGTAAAAAACTTTCTTTCTAAAGAAAGATAAGCCCTTACAGGGCTTGCGGGGTTGTGGGGCAGAGCCCCACACTTTACTAAGAAAGGGGCTCTTTTGCTTTGCAAAAGCATTTACGGAAAAAGGAATAAGATGAATAAAAGGAAGGAGGTGAAGGATGAGAAGAAC
>JBARXC010000173.1:0-2019 GCA_049647125.1 bacterium
TGTCGGGGGTTTCCGGCCTGGTGGCGATGAATTCGTTGCTGGCCATGGCCGGCGGCATCCTGGCTTCGTTGGTGGCTGGGAAAAACGATCCGGGGTTCGTGCACAACGGGGCGTTGGCGGGTCTGGTGGCGGTTTGTGCCGGCTCCGACGTGATGCATCCAGTGGGTTCGTTACTGACCGGCGCGGTGGCCGGGGTGATCTTTGTGCAGCTCTTCCAGCTGGCACAGAACGTTTGGAAAATCGACGACGTGCTCGGCGTCTGGCCGCTGCATGGCCTGTGCGGTTTATGGGGCGGCATTGCCTGCGGGATCTTTGGTACGGAAGCGTTGGGCGGCCTGGGCGGTGTTTCGCTTGGTAGCCAGATTGTCGGTTCGGTTCTGGGCTCGGCTTTCGGCCTGGGTGCGGGCCTTGCGATCTACACTATCGTGGACAGGGCGCTGGGCTTCCGCATGAGTGATGAGGCGCAAAGGCGCGGTGCGGATCTCGAGTTCCACAAGATCTCGGCCAATCCGGAAGAGGATGTGCGCATGGGCCGGGTTTGATGGCTGTCAGGACGCGATCCATCGCGCGATGAGGCGTTTAAGGGTGGGCGAGGTTGCCCGCCCCTTTTTTATCTTCCATACGAGCCGCAAATCTCGCACCTGTTGCCTAGATCGCCGTATATCCCAAGGAAAGCCTGAGCCTGGGGCTCAAGGCGGACCTGGATCAACAGGAGGTTACTCTTGGTAACGCGACCTAACGGCCTCGGCCACCTTGCAGCGGGCGATGTCCCTTATCCCTTCAGCCGCACGCGCGAATTGCTAGCACCCTATTCGCCGGGGCTGGAGCCGGTGATTGATCTGACGCTGGGTGAACCGAGCGAGACGATGCCGGTGTTTGTTGCCGACAAGATCAAAGAGTCGGAAGCGCTCTTTACAAAGTATCCGCCGATCAATGGCTATCCGGAGTTGCGCAACGCGATCGCGTCCTGGCTGCAGCGCCGATATGACGTGGCGGTTGATCCCGAGACCGAGATCCTGCCGAGTAACGGATCGCGTGAGGGACTGTTTTTCGCCGCCTTGCAGGCCGTTGGGCGCAAGGTTCTGGCGGGAGACGAGCGTCCCGCAATCTTGATGTGCAATCCCTACTACGCCGCCTATATCGGCGCTGCGCTCGCGACCAATGCCGAGCCCGTCTACCTCAATGCCACCGCCGCTTCGGGTTACCTGCCGGACCTCGACAAGTTGGCTGAGCAGCCAGAGCTGCTTCGGCGGGCGGCGGCACTCTATCTGTGTTCGCCGTCCAATCCACAGGGGGTGGCGTCGTCGGCCGATTATACCGCGCGAGCGCTGGAACTGGCGCGTCAATACGACTTCATGCTGTTCTTCGATGAGTGCTACTCGGAGATCTATAACGATGCGCCTCCGGTCGGCGGACTTGAAGTGGCGGCACGGACCAATCGAGGTTACGAGAACCTCGTTATATTCAACTCGCTGTCGAAGCGATCAAACGTTCCTGGGCTCCGATCAGGCTTCACCGCCGGAGATAGCGCGTTTCTCAAGCGCTTGACGGGTATACGCAACCTGATCGGGCCACAAATGCCGGGACCAACGCAAATGGCGTCTGCGGCGATCTGGGCGGAAGAGCGTCATGTGAGCTCTAACCGATTGTCATATCAGCGGAAATTTGACGTTTGCGGTGCTGTTCTGGAGGGCCGCTATGGTTACCAGAGACCCGATGGCGGATTCTTCTTGTGGTTGGATGTGGCCCATTTTGGTGGCGGCGTCGACACTACGGTAACCCTATGGAAACGCGCAGGTGTCAGAGTGCTCCCTGGCGCATTCTTGGCTCAACCGGATCGTTTCGGCGAAAACCCGGGTGAGGACTTCATCCGAGCAGCGCTGGTGGCGGAGACAGACGCCATCAAGGCGGCGCTGGAGCGGATCACGTCCGTTCTCAGCCAATAAGTGCTTTGCGTGTATGGTACCTGAGTATCAACAACCCGAAATCTACCGACTATTGCCGCGCGCAGTAGAGGAC
>JBARXC010000174.1:0-1537 GCA_049647125.1 bacterium
GAATCGTCACGCACCACTCTCTCAGTTGCGCCGAGAATGAACTTTGCCATCTATTCCTCCGTATCTTTCGATTGTTTCAGTTCGTGTCTTTTTCTTTTACGGTGAAGACGTATGCATCGTCTTTGATATCTATAGTAATGTGATCACCTGGTGAAACCTCACCGGTGATTATGTCCACGGAAAGCCTGTTGACGATTTCCTTCTCGATAATCCGCTGAATCGGACGCGCGCCCAGTTCAATCGAGTAGCCGTCGGTGGCGAGCTTTTTCTGTGCCTCAGGCGAGAGCGTCGCGCGGATGTTCTGATCTTCCAGCAGTGTCCCCAGTTCCTTGAACTCCAGGCCGGCGATTTTCTGTACTTGCTCCTGTGTGAACGAATGAAAGATGATTATGTCCGTCAGCCGGTTGAGGAATTCGGGGCGGAACTTGGTGAACAGGAAGGAGCGGACCTCCTCCATATCGAGTTCTTTGCCCTCGCGATCGGCGTCAAGAATCTTGTCGGCGGCATAGTTGGACGTGAGAACGACCACACAATTAGAGAAATCGACGGTGCGGTTCTGACCGTCGGTGAGACGGCCGTCGTCCAAGAGTTGCAAGAGGACATTGAAGACATCGGGGTGGGCTTTCTCGACCTCGTCGAACAGAACTATCGAGAACGGCTTACGCCGCACAGCTTCGGTCAACACGCCGCCTGCTTCGTAGCCCACGTATCCGGGCGGGGCGCCGATCATCTTGGCGACGGAATGGGGCTCCATGAACTCCGACATGTCCAGCCGGACCATGGCGTTCTTGTCGTCGAAGAGGAAATCAGCCAGCAGCTTGGCCAGGTAGGTCTTACCGGTGCCGGTGGGGCCCAGGAACAGAAACGAACCGACAGGACGATTGGGTAGTTTCAGGCCGGCGCGCGCCTTGCGCACAGCGTTGGCAATCCCCTTGATGGCATTCTCCTGACCGATGATCTTGGCGGCCAGGAACTCCTCCATCTTAACAAGGCGGTCCTTCTCAGCCGTCATCATCTTCGACAGCGGAATGCCGGTGCGTCGCGCCACCACCGCGCCGATATCGGGATCGTCGATCACCCGCTCGGCCGTCTCTACCGTCTTCTGAATATCCTTGAATTGATGCTGACGCTTCTTGAAATCAGCAATGATGTCCGCCAGGTTCATGTTGTCGATCTTCATTGCCCTGCTCCTGTCGCCGCTTCGACGCGGTAACCCCACGAATCGTGCAAACGATCGAGGTCGCGTGTGAAGTCGTCGTACGCTTCCTTGAGGGACTCAAACTCTTCGCACTTCTCCGGCGTTTTTTGCGCCTGGCACGCCTTGATTATCTTCTCGAGCGATGTAACCTGCTCGGCCAGTTGAGGAATCTTCTCCCTGGCCAATTCCTCTTTGACGCTGAACTCCGATCCAGCCTCGTCGATGAGGTCCAGAGCCACGTCGGGCAGGTTGCGATCGCTGAGATATCGCTGAGCGTATTTGACGGAAGCTGTGACCGCTTCCTTAGTGTAGGTCAGTTCGTGGTGCTTGGCGTAGCTT
>JBARXC010000175.1:0-1523 GCA_049647125.1 bacterium
TGGTTGATTATTGTGGGGGTGCCAATTCTTGTTCTGGGCATAATAGCCATAGTAGGTGGCATCTCGGCCATAAGAAGGAAAAGTTTTGGCCTGTCTTTAGCCGGGGCTATCTGTGCCCTTCCATCAAACATTTTGGGGATACTGGCAATTATTTTTGTCTCCCTGTCGAAGAAAGAATTTGAAGTGGAGAAAAAAGAAAATGGCATCTAGTGGTAGTAATAGGAGCGGGTTGCTTAATGCTGGCGGAATATTAAGCATAGTAGGTGGGGCATCTGAGGCAACTGGTGGAGTAATAATGGTGGGTTTAACAATAGCTCATAGAGAGCTGCTCAGAGTGGCGTCTCCTTATCCCTACCCGGGCATTATTTGGCCGATTAGTGCGGGAGTGTTCATTGTTGCTATGGGTATAGTCGCAATAATAGGTGGCGTCTCGGCTATGAGAGGGGAAAAATTTGGCCGGTCTTTAGCCGGGGCCATTTGCTGCCTGCTGCCGTCAGTCATTAATGCAATCATGAACTTATTTGGCGTGTCTTTAGCAGGGTTTGTTTGGGTCCTGGGAGGGCTGATTTTGGGGATACCGGCAATTATTTTTATATCCCTGTCAAAGAAAGAATTTGAAGTAGAGAAATAGATGCCGAAGTGGCGGAATAGCAGGCGTGAAGTTGGCAGTTGGCTCGGTGGTTATGATAGGGAAAAGGGAAGTGAGCGGGAAACGGGACTCGAACCCGCGACCCTCTGCTTGGGAAGCAGATGCTCTACCACTGAGCTACTCCCGCATGAGTGCTGTAATGGCTATTGGTGTTAAGGTGTTCTGCAGAGTATCTACCCCGAATAGTCATTCCCATACTGCTTGGGAAGCAAGCACTCTACCGCTGAGTTACACCCGCAATTAACTATATTATCAGGCGGGAGGGGCAATAATGTCAAGGACGGATTACTCTGGTGGTATAAGTGTCAACAGTTTCTTGGCAATTTTGGGATATTTGGCAATGAAGAACAGTTCATCCTCCACCAGTGGCCTTTGCGCCTCCACATTGCCATATCTTGCTAGTTCCAGAATCTCTTCAGCTTGCCTGGCATCGTCAAACGATACTTCCATCTGACCCATTATATGCCTGAAGCCTGATATCCCGCTATATTCCCCTGAGCATATCTCCCTGCCGGTCTCTACAAGCTCCGGTTCACCTCTACCCAGGTCGTTGAAGCTATATAACTCGTAGTTCTCGGGGTCTTTCAATACTCCGTCAGCGTGAATACCAGAGCTGTGGGCAAAGGCATTGGCTCCAACGCCAGGCTGGTTTATAGGAATAGGGACCCCGAAAGCATAGCTGGCGAATTTGCTTACTTTCCAGGCCTTTGTCAGGTCTATGGGTTTTCCCAGTTGATATTTTTTAGCGAATCCCTTGGATTTGGTGACAGCTAGAGCCGTGGCTATTAGGTCAGCATTGCCGGCTCTCTCTCCAATACCATTAAGGGTGGTGTTGATGTAAGCATCCTGTCCACCGTCTATAGCTCCTTTAGCC
>JBARXC010000176.1:0-2028 GCA_049647125.1 bacterium
AGATTTAGGTCATAGAGGGCTTTTTGTATTGCAGAACTAAAGTCAGCATACTTCTTTAATCTTTTTCGCTTCGTGTCGATGTTGCTAACCAAAAATGAAAATAAACAAAACAACAACCCTGCAAAAATTTCAAACAATTAGAATACTCTAAACATAGTTAGATTAAGACTTGAAGTGGGCTTGGCGCTCGTCCCCTCAATCCAGCCGGTTTTGGCTGACTTAGGAGGTGATCCGGCCGCAGGTTCCCCTACGGCCACCTTGTTACGACTTCTCCCTCCTTACGGAACTCAGATTCGACGCAGCCAAGAAGACCACGCCTCACCCAAACCCCACTCGGATGGAGCGACGGGCGGTGTGTGCAAGGAGCGGGGACGTATTCACCGCGCGATGATGACGCGCGATTACTAGGCATTCCATTTTCACGAAGGCGGGTTCCAGCCTTCGATCCCAACTGAGGCAGGGTTTAGAGATTGCCTCCCCTTTTCAAGGTCGGAACTCATTGTCCCTGCCATTGCAGCTCGCGTGTAGCCCGGGGGATTCGGGGCATACTGACCTGCCGTGGCCCGCTCCTTCCTCCGTCTTATCGACGGCAGTCCCCCTAGAGTGCCCCTTGGAAAACTTCCTCAGTAGCAACTAGGGGCGCGGGTCTCGATCGTTGCCTGACTTAACAGGACACCTCACGGCACGAACTGGCGACGGCCATGCACCTCCTCTCAGCTTGTCCAGCAAGACCTTCAATCTGGCATTCATCCTGCTGTCGCCCCCGGTAAGGTTCCCGGCGTTGACTCCAATTGAACCGCAAGCTTCACGCCTTGTGGTGCTCCCCCGCCAATTCCTTTAAGTTTCAGCCTTGCGGCCGTACTCCCCAGGCGGCGGGCTTAATGGCTTCCCTGCGGCACTGAAGTGGCACGTAGCCACCCCAACACCTAGCCCGCATCGTTTACGGCTGGGACTACCCGGGTATCTAATCCGGTTCGCTCCCCCAGCTTTCGTCCCTCACCGTCGAGCGCGTTCTAGTCGACAGCCTTCGCCACTGGTGGTCCTCCCGGGATTATAGGATTTCACCCCTACCCCGAAAGTACCGTCGACCTCTCCCGCCTCCTAGCCTAGTAGTATCTCCCGCGGCTCAACGATTAGGTCGCTGAATTTAACAGGAGACTTGCTAAGCCGGCTACGGACGCTTTAAGCCCAATAATCATCCCTACCACTCGGAGAGCTGGTATTACCGCGGCGGCTGACACCAGTCTTGCCCTCTCCTTATTCCCCCGGCTAGTTACACCGGGGAAAAGCCATCCTCAGCGGACGGCACTCGGGGTAGCCCCGTCACACTTTCGTGCATTGCGGAGTTTTCGCGACTGCTGCGCCCCGTAGGGCCTGGGCCCTTGTCTCAGTGCCCATCTCCGGGCTACCGCTCTCACGGCCCGTACCGGTTATAGGCTTGGTGAGCCGTTACCTCACCAACAACCTGATCGGACGCGGCCCCATCCCCAGGCGACTTTGAAAAGCATGCTTCCAAAGCCCTTTGGGTGAAGAACCATTCCAGGCGCCCTCGCCTATCGGGTATTAGCCCCAGTTTCCCGGGTTTGTCCCTGTCCTGAGGGTAGGTTAGCCACGTGTTACTGAGCCGTCTGCCGCGTCTCACCATAGCTGGAGACGCTCGACTCGCATGTCTTAGTCCCACCCCGATAGCAGTAGGGTCCGGCAGGATCAACCGGATTTAAATTTTCAGTCGGAGTATTTTAGCCACAAAACCGACTGGAATTGGGGATTAGCGCCAAAGCCCACTTCGGATCTGACCAAAATCAGGTCCTCATCTTTGTCGCCGCAACCGGAGGTCAAACCCATCATACAGGGGCGTTAAACGCCTTAAACGTCGGGGTTGAAGCCGCCTAAGGTCACGGCTATGGCATTCACCTCGTCAAGATGGTATCTGTGACGATCATGCAATTAACTTTGTTTTGCCTCGACCTAATTAACCTTTCTGAAGGCTTGAAAATAGAGGGCGGGCAGTTTTTTGCTCCATTTTAC
>JBARXC010000177.1:0-2805 GCA_049647125.1 bacterium
TTGGTTTCGATATTCGTTCCGTAAAGTACGGTGAGGACGGGAACTTTGAAGATATACGGTACATAGAGGCAAAGGCGAGAGCACAAGATGGTGCTATACGTATTTCGGCGAATGAATGGAAGAAAGCCAAACGATTCCAGGATAAATACTGGTTGTATATTGTAACCTTTGCAGGCACATCGGAGCCCCAACTTGGGAGAATCCAGAACCCAGCAAAAGCATTCACAGTGGATGAAGACATCTATGCTACTGGTTACATTATACCCAAAGAACGACTAACTAATAGGGGGAGCTAATTAATGATTATCTCTACTACTGATTTGATGGAATTGATAAACCAAGATGAATCGGAAACGCTCGAGTTCAAGGAGAGCTACGACCACGAAACCATCGAAACTGCCGGCGCTTTTGCTAATACGCGAGGTGGTTTAATTCTTGTTGGTGTTAGAAGCAGAGGCGTAATTGTAGGAACCACAATTACCAACGAGACCCTTAAAGATTGGGCAAATCAAATATCACAAGTTTCTGAACCTACTCTGATCCCTGATGTTCAATCTATGGACATTGAGGGGGATACTGTAGTGATTATTTCAATCAAAGATTATCCGTTAAAACCGGTTGCTATTCGGGGGAAATGTTATAGACGTGTAGGTAATAGTAATAGGGTGATGCCTCCTGCAGAGATTTCTGAGATGCATCTACAATCTATGGGCACGACCTGGGACGCTACTCCATGCCCTACTGGTACTCTTGATGACATCGAATTTAACATTGTGCATGAGTATTTGTCGAGAGCACAAAATACGGGTAGACGGCACTTTCGAGACGATGAAGACTTACCGAGCCTGCTGGGAAAGTTGGATATTGTTCAAGATGAGGCACCCACATGGGCTGCCATTTTGGCTTTTGGGAAAAGACCACCTCAGCAGGCGAAGGTCAAATGTGGGAAGATACGCGGCACTTCTACGATCGTGGACGACTTTGTTGTGGAGGTGCCAATTATCGATCAGGTCGAGGAGGTCATGAGCTATATGCGGCGGGTGCTCGAACTTTCCTATACAATTTCGGGGAAGGCAAAACGCGAGGAGGTTTGGGAGTATCCATTAGATGCTGTTCGTGAAGTTGTGACCAATGCGGTTTGTCATCGTGATTATTCATCCCCTGCGCAGATTCAGATAAAAATCTTTGATGACCGGTTTGTCATCTGGAATCCAGGTGGTCTTCCCTTTGGAATGTCGATTGAAAGACTCGTGGATCCAAATCATAATTCCATCCCGAGGAATAAGTTGATTGCGATGATCTTCTATGATACAGGGCTTATCGAGAACTATGGTAGCGGGATACAGCGAATATTTGACAAATGCCATGAATTAGGTTTCCCGGAGCCCGTGTTTAAAGAATTGGACGGAGGCTTTCAGGTAACGTTACATAAAGATATTTATAATGAAGAATATTTGGCCAAGCTGGGGCTCAATGAGAGGCAGATAAAAGCAGTGATGTATGTTAAAGAAAAAGGCAAAATTACGAATAGTGAATATCAGGGAATAGGAAAGACTTCTAAGCCAACAGCTACAAGGGAACTCACTGCATTGGTGGTGCTGAACTTGTTAGAAAAACAAGGAGTAACCGGGAAAGGGACTTATTATTCATTACTAAAGGGCTCAAAGGGCTCTCAAAGGGGTCACAAAGGGCTCAAAGGGGTCATAAAGGGGTCACAAACGGGTCAAGCACAAAAAAGAAAACAATCCGATAATCATGAGGGCTACAATTGAAAAAACGGTTTATTGAAGGGGACTATAACCGCTTCGGGCACTATATTTTTTCAGAGTGAAGGTTGTGTCGTCAAATAAAAATAGCTCTATTAAAGAGTGTAACACACATATTATCAGTGAGAAAAATTATGAGTGGATATCGGAGTGTAAGTTTATGGGAAGTGAAGATTCCTATCAAAGGATCGATATCCTTTGCAAAAGATGGATTAGAAATAGATAACATTAAGTTTCATCTCGAGAAAGAGGGGGTGCTAGCTAAAATCGTTGTAGAAAGTACTCCAGAGGATATGGAAAATGAAGCCATAAAATACGTAAATCGAGTACTTGATAAAATAGCGTTTGAAACAGGTGCATCTATACGAATTGTAAAAAATGGAATGAAAGCCAAGCAGGTTAGCGTACCCATTGTAAATTCAACCGGAGAGGTTCTACAGGAGATGGTATTTTTTACAATAAAATTGAAACGCCCAGCAATCGATGAAGATGCATTAATCGAAGCTGCTAAGTGGGGGTCGAATCTCATACACAGCGACGATTATAAATGTTTTCAAAGGTCGTTAAGCCACTATAGAAATGGTCTAAATGCCGAATCTGATGGCAATCCCAGCGCATTTCTTGATTTTTGGAAATCTATTGAAGTAATCGCAGGACATTATGGTGATGGGGGGTGTTTGTTTACCTGGGACAATGTCACAGAAAGCGATCGGGGAAAACTTATAAAGTACCTCAGAGACGAGTTTGGAATTGAATGGGCGAAAAAGGCAAAAATCATCAAAAGCGATAATGATGATGGTAAAACCATTCACATCTCTAAGGATGAAAACTCAGTCGAAATAAGGATCGATAAGAAGGAAAAAAAAGCAATCCTAATAACCGGTGTCAGATGCCACCAACTGAAGGTTAAAACCTGACTTTCAGAGTTGTATAGGCTACAACCCGAAAAGCCTATCCGCAAACCCCAACTTTTCGATAATCTCCTTTTGCTCTTTAGTGAGAACGGAAATTTTATTACTGCTTTCTCCCCCAAAATCAA
>JBARXC010000178.1:0-2304 GCA_049647125.1 bacterium
AATTTCATCACGGGTAGGTATATTCATCGCATTGTTCCTCCATCAATCGAAACGTTTTATTTACAACCATTGTGATGGATAATATAAAGCCTTATCAGCAATAAATTTGTGGGGGCTTGGTAGTTACGAATTTTTAAAGGAGATAGAAAGCTGGCGTGAACTGCTGGCTAAAAATATCGCACTTCGCAATCCCGAAGTGTCTATTTACGAGTTGAACTATGCAGTGCAGAAGATAATAGACCGGATAATCTTCTTGCGGATTTGCGAAGACCGTGGAATCGAACATTATGGGCAGTTGCAGACGAAGGCGGAATCTGGTGACGTGTACACGCATTTGCGGAACCATTTCAAATTAGCGGAATCCAAATATGACAGTGGTATATTTGATTTCGATACTGATAGGATAACGCCAGCGTTGAGAATTGACGACCGCGTATTGAAAGCGATTGTTCAGAGTCTGTATTACCCGAAGTCACCTTATGAGTTTTCGGTGCTCGGTGTAGAGATTTTAGGGAACGTGTACGAGCAGTTCTTGGGTAAGGTCATCCGGCTGACGGCAGGGCATCAAGCAAAGGTGGAGACGAAGCTGGAGGTTAAAAAAGCAGGCGGCGTGTATTACACGCCTCAGTATATCGTTGATTACATTGTCAAAAACACAGTTGGTAAACTGATAGAGGGGGAGACGCCGGAAGAGATTGTGGAAATGAAAATATTAGATCCGGCATGTGGTTCTGGAAGCTTTCTTATCGGTGCATACACGTATTTATTGAGGTATCATCTGGATTGGTACACCAATAACAACCCGAAGAAGCACAAGGATGCGGTTTTTCAGGTTCGCGAGAACGAGTGGTATTTGACTACGGCAGAGAAGAAGCGGATTCTGCTGAATAATATTTTCGGCGTTGATATTGACCCGCAGGCGGTTGAGGTAACGAAATTGAGTTTGCTGTTGAATGTGCTTGAGAACGAAAGCAGGGAGAGCATAGACCAGCAGGTGAAATTGGGGCTGGAGGGTGTGCTGCCAAATCTCGAGGATAATATCAAGTGCGGGAATTCGTTGATTGGACCGGATTTTTATGGTATTGGGCAGCAGGAAACGCTGTTTGATGAAGCGGAGATGAGGCGGGTTAATGTGTTTGATTGGAATGACGAGAGGAAAGGGTTTGGACGGATTATGAAACGTGGTGGGTTCGATTGTGTGGTTGGGAATCCGCCGTATGTGAGGATACAAAATTTAGATAAACAACAAATGAACTATTTCCGTGGATACAGGACAGCAATTGGTAATTACGATATTTATTGCTTGTTTGTTGAAAAAGGGTTTAATCTACTTAACCAAAACGGGGTTCTCTCCTTCATTTTGCCGCATCGTTTTTTCAAGACTGATTACGGTGAGGGTTTGCGCAATTTCTTAGCGAAAAATAAATCTTTAAGTAATATTTTCGACTTTGATGGGTTCTATGTATTTGACAAAGCGAGCATTAATACCTGCATTATCAAGTTACAAAAGGATAATTTTGGGTTTGATGTGCAATATTTGAGAGTGAAGAACCCAAAGATTGAACAAAACAATCTTACAAATCTCCTTTCATCTTTTATTTCAAATACTGGACTGAAAACAGAAGAGGACTATGAAGTCGGCTTAGTTAGCAAAAAGGGTCTTCAGAAGGATTATTGGAATTTTATTTTGGACAATGAAGTTCGTTTATTCAACCGACTAAATGAGAATAAGAAGCTTGGAGAACTGGGACTAAAAATTTTTGTGGGTCTTCAAACGAGTGCTGATCCCGTTTTTGTTTTAAGGATGCTATGCGAAGATGGCGAATATTTTAAAGTGCAGTCAAAGCATACCAAGAAGGAATATCTTTTGGAAAAACAAATTTTTTACCCTCTCCTGCGCGGTGCAGATATTTTACCTTACAAAGAACCTTCATATAGAGACATTTTAATTTTTCCTTATTCCCTTAAGGACGGCAAAGCCGTTTTGATTGATGAAAAAACTATGAGAAAGGACTTTCCAAACATTTGGGAATATCTGTTAGAGTGCAAGCCCTGTTTATTAAAGCGTGCCAGTTTGAACAAGTCTATTTGGTGGTGTTACCCGTATCCTAAAAATTTGACACTATTCTGTAAACCCAAGATAATGACCACAGTTTTGAGTGGTTTTAATTCGTTTACATTGGATGACAAAGGAATATTTTATTTTGTAGGTGGAGGAAATGCAGGTGTTTATGGTATTCAATTGGAAGATGAAAGCGAATACAAATATATTCTTGGTCTTTTAAACTCAAAATTGTTGAATTG
>JBARXC010000179.1:0-1612 GCA_049647125.1 bacterium
CATCAACGTCGTCCGGGTGTATTCTCCCAAACCAGAGGCGATCAGCTTCCTGATATATTTCCTCCGGAGTGTATCCGTATACCTTTTCTATGTTTTCACTGATGAAGCTGGTCTTGCCATTCTGGTCGGACGTCCATACAACATCCGGGATATTCACAATCAAGGAGTGGTACTTGTCCTCACTCTCTCGCAGCGCCTCCTCAGCTCTCTTGCGCTCGATCAAGTGGGCGAAGCTTTCACCTATGATGCGCAGCAGGGCCTGGTCGTCGTCAGTCCAGGTCCGGCGCTCGCGCACCGAGTCGAAGCCGAGGAAACCGAGCAGGCGGCAACCCGACGCTATGGGCACAACGATGAGCGACTGGATGTCCTGGGCTTTGAAGTGTTCACGTTCGAGTCGGGCCTCGGGCGGCAGGGTCGAAACGTCGGGCACGTGGACGACTTCGCCGTTGTGGATGCGTTCTGTGAACCAGGGCAGTTCGTCGCCGACCGTGATATTCTTGAGGTTCCCAATCTGGGGTTCCACCCCCTCGGCGCACCACTCGTGGGTGTTGTTCATGCGCGCGTCGCCATCCCTGAACAGAAACACATAGGCGCGGTCGGCACGGAAGAAAGTCGCGATGGAAGCCAGAGCGCCTTCGATACAGGTGTCCGACTCGTCCATGCCCAGCCCCACCAAGCCCGAAGATACCTCGCTGATCAACCGTTCGTATTCAGCGCGCCGCACCAGCGCGTCCTCGGCCCGCTTGCGCTCGGTGATGTCAAACGTCAGGACTTGAACACCGAGTAATTCCTTCTTATCATTAAATACAGGCTGGATATTCTCGATGAAATGTTTACCAATAGATTCAATAAATCTCTCTTGTTCGAGTCCTGTTCCTGTTTCACTCACCTTTCGAATAATACTCAATGCTTCGTCTGCAAATTCCGGAGGTAACACCTCTTTAACGTTTCTATTGATCAAGTCCTCTGGTCTCATTCCCCAAGTCTCGGCTGCACGATCATTTACGATAAGAAAATTCCCCTCTCCGTCAAGAAGGATGATACCTGACCCAGAGGCTTCAATAAGAAGTCTGTATCGTGAATCGCACTCGCGCAGCGCCTGCTCTGCCTGTTTGCGCGCTGTGATGTCTCTTACTGCTGCGACCCGGAACTCTTCATCTTTACCTGTTATGCTTCTTGCTTCGAGCTCTATTGGAAATAGCGTTCCATCCTTCTTTCTCGCCGTCACTTCATAAGGTTTCGCATATCTTTTGACGATATTCTCTCTTATAGTTGCGTGATACTCCCGTGGCACACATAGCTCAACTATATTCTTGCCAATCATTTCCTCTCTTGTATAGCCAAGTAATTTCGTGAGAGATTCGTTTACATCGATAACCACGCCCATGTCGTGGATCAATATCCCCTCGAAGGCGAGGTTTGAAAGCTTCTTGAACCGTTTCTCGCTCTCCCGCAGTGCGCTCTTGGCTTGCTCGCGGTCGGTGACATCGGTGAAAAAGCCTGCGTTGCATTCTGTTCCATCAAGCTGGAGTCTGGTCGTACAGATGTCGGCATAAAATGTTGTTCCGTCTTTTCGCAAACACGGAATGGTCGGCGCTAATATCTTTTCTCC
>JBARXC010000180.1:0-10402 GCA_049647125.1 bacterium
AGAACAATTTACAGATCATTTGCAGCTTGTTAAGTCTTCAATCAAGATACATTGATGATAAACGTTATCTTCAATTCTTCAAAGAAACCCAGAATCGTATCAACTCAATGGCGCTCATGCATGAAAAATTATATCGATCCACAGACCTGGCGAGCATAAACACTACTGGCTATATAAAAGAGCTCTCAGAATCTCTCTTCGCTTCTTATAATATCGAAACAGGCATAATTAACCTAAAAACACGTATCGGACATATTCCCATGGATATCGATACTGCAATACCTCTCGGCTTGATTATTAACGAGCTTGTCTCCAATGCCTTGAAACATGCTTTTGTTAAACTTTCGAAAAACAAAAAATTGGAAATCAAAGTAGAATTTTCAAAAGACAAAAAGGGTTATTTGAAGCTTGTTGTCAGGGACAATGGTATAGGATTTCCAAAGGATTTGAATTTCCAAAACACGGAGTCCTTGGGACTGCAGTTGGTATGTATGTTGGTGGATCAACTCAATGGCAGTATCAAGATCTTCAGAAGGGAAGGAACGAGATTCACGATTACCTGCAATTTGCCTGGAACGCATCACGACCCATCATGAATCCTTAACCATTTCTCTTATTTCCTCCGAGTTTGGAATTATCTTCGATACCTTGTTGAGCACCTCTCTGGCATCCGTCTTATTCTTATGTTCCAAACAACTTCTGGCAAAGCAGACTACTGCGGTCTCCAGGCTGTTCAAGATCACCCTCCGCATATACTCGGACCATGGATCATAAATTTTCTTAAATGGCTCGCCACGGAATAACCTAAATGCCCGCAGATACTCTTTCTTTGCAAAACTCCACTCATCTGCTCGTTCTAGCGCATGGGCAGTAGTGAGTGTCTGCTCAAATTCCTGATAATCGGTTGTAAAATGAATACCTTCATTTATCAAAGATGGATAAGCGGTTTTGGATGAAATGGTCAAGAGATGACTCGGTATCTGCAATGCCTTTTTTATTCTTACTAAAAGATGCGAAAGATTGCGTGAAGGATTTTTACTTTTTGACCAGAAATTTGCATAAACTTCATTTAGCCTTACCGACCTTTTTGGTTCCATTGCCTTAACGGTTAAATAAATTAAAAAGGCAATGTCTTTTGGTCTCAATTTTGTCTTTAAATACTGCTGATTTTTAAACACAATTAGCGAACCAAGAAATTTAATATGACAAACTGGAACTTCTTTATTAAAAAGTGGTAATTTTAAAATTGCCTTTGGCAATCCTACGTTTTTTCCTTTTTTAATTAAATATGTAATAATTTCTGGAGCAAAAAAGATGTAATTGTAAAAATAGTGCATAAGATATTTCTTTCTTGCATAGGATAAGGCTTTGAAATATTTCCCGCTTTTTATTAAAAGTGCAAGTTTAATAGTTGGTAAGAGGTTTTTATCTGATGGCATTATAACATAGGGATTGTAAGTACTTTGCATCAAGGAAATAAGAATCTTAAAAATGACTTCTTCTCTTTTTAGTTTATTTTTTGAGAAAAGACGAAGGCTTCTCTCAAGAACACAAACCGCCCTTTTTCTATCATCCATACTGCAATGTGCACTTGCTATTATAAGGGAAGCACTGAATATAGCATTGTTAAGTTCTTCCTTTTTTGATTGAGAGAGTGATTTCAAAGATAGAATAATTGCTTTCTGAGCCATGCCATTCATGAGGCATAAAAGTGAACGAAAAATAAGCACATAGGAATTAGGTATCCATAAACCAAATTCGGCAGAGCGGGCAAGAGCATTTGCTTGCTTATATTCGCACTTACTTAGTGATATCCTAGCAAGTATACCCTTTATATGCTTCTTTATTGACTCATCCACTCTGTCAAGTGCTTTTAAAAGCCAATGTTCGGCTGTTTTGTACTCTCCTAAATATGTATATAAACGGCCAATATTAAACATAAAATAAGGTGAAACATTTTCTTTGCTTCTCAATAATTGCCGACATTTACTGGCTATTTTTTTTGCTTTTTCTATTTTCATAAGTGATGCATAAGAGATTCCTTCGTTAATGAGAAGTGTAAATCTTGGTTCAAAAAGAACATATGAACCTTTTTGTTTATTGTGGCTATCTATTATGGAAGTAAGCTTTTTTAGTTCTTCTATCTTATTTAACTGTTGCTCTGGTTTGCTAAGCCATGATAATGCAATTACTTCCGAAATTCCTACCCTTAATGCACTATAATTTAAATTTTCTTTTCTTAATTTACAATATAGTTCCTTTGTTCTTTTTAAATAAGAGTGAATAGGTATTTTACCAAATGAGGATTCAATCTTCTCTACCTTCCTTTTTACATTCAATTGGTCATCGGGTATTTCCAGAATAGTATCATTTTTTGGTAAAATGGGAATAGAGTTCACTGTTTCTGATGATTCCTTCAGTCTTCCTAAGTTCATGAGTTCTTTTACTCTCTCAAATTTGCTTCTTGCTTCTTTTGTCCATGGACAATATTCTATAAATTCATTGGTCATATTTTCCTTTTTAAATCCAGCATAACCATTCCTTTTCCAGATACCCCAGATACCTTTGATAGAAATTGTAATTCCTTCATTCTCAAGTATCTTCTTTGCTCCACGCACCGTTAAAGTCGGTATTTTTTCTTTTAAGAGTGCAATTCTTTCTTCTAATTCTTTCGCGGTTCTACAGCGTGGCCTATTGTAAGTGGACAAAATCCCTTCTTTGCCTTTTGTCTTGTACAGTTTAACCCATTTAAAAACATTCCAGTAATTAACATTAAATCTTTTAGCGGTTTTTCTTAATGATTCGCCATTTTCTAAATAATGGCGAACGGCATTCAGCCGTAAATTTACCGATTTGTTGTACATAGTGGAAACATTATATAGAAATTATCTTTCTTGTCAACAGATAGAAAATAATGCAACTTTTAAAGGATAGAGTGTCATTTAAGCCCTTCTTTGTTGAGAAAAGAGACACAATTCCATTTATAATATTTAAAAGGAGGAAAAATGAAACTGAATCTGTGCTTAGTATGGATGATCCTTTTGCCCTTTTTAATTTATGGGCAGAGGATTGAAACAGAGGATATTCCATCTTTTGATGGAATATCCCAGCCATATCAAGAGAAGATTGAAATGAAATACCGCGATATGCCTTTTATGCGCAATGCAATGAATCAAACCAAGCCTTTATTGCCGCAAGCCCTTGCAAAAAAAACGTCCCCGTATGAACTTTTTCAGTTCGATTCGCTCAATGTTAGATATAAAGGGAGCTGGCCATTTTGCACACCTTTTGATGTTGATGGCGATTCACTACGCAACCTTATGTTTTTATATTTCTGGCCTGGTGGTATCTGGACAATAGATGTCTCAACCCCTTCAAATCCGGTAAAAATAAATGAAGATATAAGGGTTCGCGGCGACCCGAGTTCCCATCCTTTATTTTATACTTCCTGGGATAGTCTTTTATACATTGCTAATGGCTCAATGGGACTTGAAATCTGGGATACAAAGAACATTACCGCACCATATCGTCTGGGTCAACTCTCCACACAGGGCAAGGCAACATCAATATGTGTTAAAGGTGATTATGCTTATCTTGGTAATGGGTCTTCATTGCGTATCCTGGATGTTTCCAACCCTTCAAACCCTTCTGAAATCGGTTCTGTTTCAGAACTTCCCGGGTATCTTTGGGATCTTACTGTCTCTGGAGATTATGTTTATACCGCAGAAGGGAATGGTGTTTCAATAATAGATGTTTCAGTCCCTTCATCTCCAAGCCTTGCAGGAAGATTTGATAATGTTTCTTTTGGAATTAGTTATGGTATTGCCGTGAAAGGTAACTATACTTATGTGGGTGCTTATGTGGATGGAACTACTGGTTATCTTCTTGTTTTAGATGTTGCCGACCCCTCTAATCCTCAATTGGTAGATACCCTCTATTTTGACGATGGTCCTATATATTCAGTAGAAATTCAAGGGGATTATGCCTATCTTACCACTTCATGGGATTGGGCACCGGTCGTTGATATCTCAGATCCCGCTAATCCGGTTAGAGTTGCAGATATTAATGGTTCTTCCTGGGGTTTCAATATTAAGACTTCTGGAAATCTTGTCTTTGTTTCTGCACAGATGTCCTGCTGGATAGCAGATATTACCGACCCGACCAACCCTGTAACCCTTACACTTATAGAACCGCCAGACATCGCTACCAATATTACTGATGTCGGTATTTATGGTCAATATGCCTATATAACAAGTTTTGAATCAGGTCTTCGTATTCTGGATATTACTATTCCTTATTGTCCGGTTGAGGTTGGCTATACCGGACTTTCAGGCACTGGCCTTCTTTCTCCGGCATTTGCAGTTTCAATGAATGAACAGTGCGCCTGTGTAGCAATGGTAGTAGGTGGTTTAAGAATTGTGGATATTGCGAATCCTTTAAACCCGGTGGAAATCAGTTCTTATAATGGACATTCTGTTGTAACCTGGAATGTAAAGGTTCAAGATACACTTGCTTTTCTTGCTTGTGATTTTTGGAGCGAACCCGGTGGTCTGGTTATCTTGAATATTTCTGACCCTGCATTACCGCAAGAAGTATCTTATTTGAGTATTGGTCAACATACAGCGCGGGACGTAGATGTCTTTGACAATCATGCTTTTCTTGCTAGTACCTTGGGGCTACATTCTATAGATATCTCAGACCCGGCGACTCCTGTAGAAGTGGATTTTCTTCCTGCACCCTATATTCAGGATAATGGTATTCAAATCTCGGGTAACTATGCATATATAGTCGGTGGTGATTATAGCAATCCCTTCTTACAAATTGTTGATATCACAAATCCTGATTCCCTTATTGAAAAGTCCACGATATTTCTCACTGATTACGATATAAGTGGATATGGTATTGCAATTGAAGATACCTTAGCTTATGTAGTAACTATTGGATATGGCAAACTGGTCGTGATAAGTATTGCGAGTCCTGATTCTCCTTATGTCATCGGGTATATAGAGCTTCCAGACTGCCAACCTTACGGTGTAGCCGCTAAAAATGGTCTTGCATATGCAGCAGCTTGGAATGGCGGTGTTCAAATCTACGAAGTATTTTCGCCCCAAGGGATTAACGAAAAGGTCGCTGCTTATAGAAATCTTGGTATTTCACTGACTTTGTCAAATAATCCTGTGCGTGGTGAGAATGTTAAAATCTCTTATTCATTGAATCAAAGCCAAAACATTTCCTTAGACCTATACAATCTTATGGGTCAGAGAATTAGGGAAATTGCAGTAGGCTATCAGGATAAAGGTCAGCATCTTGCTATCCTAAATATTATGGGTCTCCCTGCTGATGTCTATTTTTTAGTACTTAAGACTCACCAAGGATCTTTGTGCAAAAAGATGGTTATCCTAAAATAAATAAAAAGGAGGAACAATGAAAGAAATAAAATTATTGTCAGTCGTCGTAATTTCAATGATTAGTTTTTTACATGCTGATTCCTGGGCATTGAACGCGCCGATGCCAACGTCAAGAAGAATGGCTGCGGCTGCAGCAGTTAATGGCAAAATCTATGTTTTCGGCGGCTACGGTTATGACGGTTCATTAAATGTCGTAGAAGAGTATGCCCCTGCTACTGATTCATGGAGCACAAAGTCTCCAATGTCTAATAGTAGGCATGAGTGTAAGGCGGCCGTAGTTAACGGTAAGGTATATGTAATAGGAGGAAATTTCGGAAACCTAAATCAAGAATATGACCCAATTACTGATACATGGGAAACAAAGGCGTCTGTGCCTACAGCACGTTCAGGTGGTCACGCGGTAGTAGCCGCAGAAAATGGCAAGATTTATGTTTTGGGCGGGCATGAATCTGGCAGTTATTTAGCAGTCAATGAAAGTTACGATCCCATTACCGATAGTTGGGAAAGCAAAACACCAATGCCGCAAGTTAGGGTAGACCTTGATGCTGGTGCTCCAGGAAACGGTAATATATATGCAATTGGAGCCTATAATGATAATAGTAACTGGGAATACGATATTGCTGATGATACCTGGACCAGTAAGAATCCTATGCCAACAAGTAGAGGTAGACACATAGTAATTCCGCTTGCAGGAAAACTCTACGCAATTGGTGGACTCTATTATGGCGCATTAGATATAAATGAAGAATACGACCCAGTAACAGATACTTGGACTACAAAAACACCGATGTTAACAGCAACATATTACTTAACTGGTGCGACGCCAATGAATGGTAAAATTTATGCAATTGGTGGTGTACCGATACTTGATGTTAATCAAGAATATACACCAGATGTAGTAGGCGTTTTAGAAAACAAGATAGCTGGCTTTTTGTCAACTGATCTCATCAGGGTCTCGCCCAATCCAGTAAAGGACAATTTGGTTATTTACTTACCTGCCAATTTCAATGATGACATAACTTTCTCACTGTTCGATGTATTTGGTAGATCAATAAAAACCATCAATGCAATAATTCCTGCTCAAAAACGGCAAATAAGTCTTTCTGTTAATGAATTGAATTGCGGTATCTACTTCCTACAGGTTAATACAAAAACCAGTAGTCAGACATTAAAGGTGATAAAGCTAAAGTAAGAAGGACATCAGCATAACTGAGAGATTTCCCAGAAAGAAAATTTGATCCTGAAATCGTCGAGGTTTTCTTGGGAATCCTGGAAAACACGGAGCTGAGATTTATGAACCGCTTAGTTCTTTGTTAGTATTTTTTATGGTCAAATACTTATCATAGCAGAATGCTGAAAGGAGGCACATGGACGAATATCTGGCGATATTGAATCATCTACCGGACATAGTCTACAAAATCGATTCGGCTGGGTATGTTCGTGGAATGCAGAGTGCAGATATCTCCCAATCCGTTGAGATCATTAAAGATCAGCCATCAATTCATGAAAGATACGTCAGTCTGCTGATGAATACCAAAAAGGAGCTTGTCGGTTTGGTAAAACCACCCTATGTTCATCAATATAATGAGCTTAAACTGAGTGAACAGGATGAGATGATGTTCCAGAAAATAAAGAAAGGCGTCAAAGTAAGAATGCTGTACGAAATACCTGTTAAAAAGATTAAATGGATCTATAACTACATAAAAAAATGCGTTGAAAGGGGTGAGAAAGCACATGTTATTGGCAGTGTCCCGGCAAAAATATATATCTTTGACCAGAAATACATTGTTGTAGCACTAGCGAATTTAAAACCTGGTGCATCACCGCTGACCATGTTTGTCATTGAGCACCCACCTCTGGCACGTGCAGGAAAGATTCTGTTCGATTACCTCTGGGCTCAGGCACAAAACTATTACAGCCTCAAATCACTAATAAGGAAACGAGATACAAAAAATTAATCGGGAAAAGTGGTGCATATGAGGGAGAAAAAAACGACCGATAAGAAACAGTGCCCGTATTGCGGCAGCAATAATATTCACTACCTGGGTTATTCCAGGAAAACTAGGAATCTCTTGGTTTATGATCGAAAATCGAACACAGATGTATATGATTTTAAATGCGAGGATTGTAAACACATCTTCTATTATAAAGGAACTTTGTGAAAGAAGTATTCAGGGAGAATGAAATTGAGGGTGATGTGATCATAGTACTCTGATTCGAGAATAGTGAATTATGGATAAAAGAAATACAGAAAAAGAAAACCCTGAACCGGATATGTCTGGCAGGGGTAGCGATCTACTCGATACGATGCAGATGATTCAGAACAAACAGATCCATGAAGGTTACTTTGAAGCAGAAATCGTTCTTAAACACAGTGCAACTTTTGGATATCCTGTTGTTTTCAAAATACAGGATTCAGGTTCGAGCCTTGAAACAATTGCCATTACATTTGATACCTCACAACCAGATAAAACAAAACAGCTCGTCGAGGAAAAATTTATCGTGCCCCAGGTATGCAAGAATATGACAAGGGACAGTATTGTAGATTATTTCACTGACATCGTCGAGAAAGATGGCAATTTCGCCTTATATATAAACAAAAGACCATTAGAATGTGAAAACCTGACATTTTACCGCATGACCGATGATCAAAAGGTTATCTTTAGTGAATATCTGGTCATGCGGATTATAAAAATATTAGATGAGAGAAAGAGAATTAAACAAACACATGGATTGTGAGATTTTTTCCTGTACAAAGAGCAGGTCATGATTCTCTCATTGGAATCGAACCGGGTTACCCGTAAGAAGCTTTGCGACCTGCTCAACAAAGAAAGAATTATTGGTATCGATTCTGTTCAGCAAGCTATAGAAATGATATGCAAATACAAAAATGAGATAAGGGTATTAATAGCTAATGTCCATTTTCTCTGTGAACTTTTTTCGACTGAAACCATTTTCAGGTTAGGTCAAAAATTGTCGATCAAAACACCGCCTATCCTGGGCTTTTCCAGCAAAGAAGATGAAAAAATAAAAACTAAACTGGAACGGGAGAACAAACAATGCAGATTTATTGAATACAATGAAAAGGATCCTGATTTTCCGGCGCGCTATATTCATATAATAAAAGGATTTTATCATGAGGTGGTCGCTGATATTGAAAGAGCGAATGAGACATGGCTAAAAGAGACAGAAACTGATGATTTAATCGACACGCGCAAATGGCTGAATGAAGAAGGATTCTTAAAAGCAACGGAGAAAGAAAGGTCAGAGAAAGACGGAAAACCGCAAGATGCGACAGTACACGAAGGTGAAAAAGATTACCGAAAGCTTTATTTTGAACTCAAGAAAGAGCATGATGAGCTTTTGAAAACCGTAAAAGAATTAATGGATTCAATAGATAAAAATCAAAGCTAAGGTATCGTAATTAAACTGAAATAATCAACGAAAGAATAAAAATGGGGCATTTAGATATTGATGAAATCATACGTTATTTAGGGCAAGTCGCAAAGATATTGCATCATAAGCCAAATGAAGCATTGATTGAACTCAGAAACATCGCTCATGTAGTTGACAAACAGATACCTTATTATGATGGGCATATATTAAGGGTCACGGAGTATTCAGTTAAAATAGGGAAACAACTGGGTCTATCTGAAAAGGATATGGTCACTCTTGAAGCTGCGGCTCTACTTCACGATTTAGGTAAAATCGGTGTCGATGAAGAATTGTTATTGAAACCAGGTAAACTGAGTAAAAATGAGAAGGCCGAAATTGAAAACCATGCGTTAAGGGGTTACTACATATTGCTGGGTTTTGAAGAACTCGAAAGAGCCTTAGAGGGTGTAAGAAATCATCATGAACATTATAATGGTTCTGGTTACCCAGGGGGTGTTGTTGGTAAAAATATATCTCTTTTTGGGAGGATCATTGGTATTGCCGATGCCTACGACGCAATGACTTCTGACCGACCCTACCGGAAGGCAAAAACAAAGAAAGCAGCGATCAAAGAGCTAAAGAAATTTTCAGGAAAGCAGTTTGATCCTGAAATAGTCAAGGCTTTTATAAAGGTGTTGAAATAATACAAAGCGATCATAGACCTGATATACTGTATTTGAATATACGTTTTATCATTTTTGAAAACAGTATTGGATGGAAATCAATGGAATTGCTATTAGTATCTGCGAAAAGGGAGTATTAAAGCAGAGTACAGATGTATAATAAAACGCCAACAAGGAGCAAGGATAAATACTTAGCTATCTTAGAAGAACTACCTGACATTGTGTACAAAATCGACCCTACTGGTCATTTTACATTTTTAAATAAATCTATACGGATCCTTGGTTATGAGCCAGAAGAGCTTATTGGACAGCATTTCAGCAAGATTCTACATCCAGATGATGTTGAATGCTTCAGTCGAAATTATATTTTACCTAAATACAAGGGCAAAATAACTGGTGATGCGAACGCGCCAAGACTTTTTGATGAAAGAAGAACCGGAAAAAGAAAAACAAAGGACCTTATAGTACATCTAATACCAAATAAACAAAAGGGAATAACGAAAGAAGTTATCGGCATGGTAATTGCTTTTGGCGAGGTGAATTCCACTGGGTACTATAACACTGATGTACATGAAAAAAACAAGGAATTTCTTGGAACTCTGGGCATCATCAGAGACGTCACTGAGCGCAAGGAGGTAGACGAAAAACTTCATTATCAGGCTGACCTCCTTCAAAATGTGTCAAATGCGATTATTTCTACTGACCTTGATTCGAAAATCCGTACGTGGAACAGGGCTGCAGAGACTATGTATGGCTGGGAAGCATATGAGGTACTCGGAAAGCACTTGGATAAGGTCACCACGTCAAAATATCCATGTACCCAGTCAGAGATTTTGAGACAGATCCTTGAAAAAGGATACTGGAAGGGTGAAATTACCCAGCAACGAAAAGACGGTACAGATTTAAATGTAAATTCTTCAGTTTGTTCTATTAAAT
>JBARXC010000181.1:0-4287 GCA_049647125.1 bacterium
GTTCACATAGGTATTAGAACAGCACCGTATATCGACATTATGGTTCCTCGCCATTATGTTGTTATAGACAAGATGGTTGTCCTGGATGTACATCGTGGTAAAGGTGTGGGAAAGATGTTAATGAAAAAAGCCCACGAATGGATTTCAAGCAAAGAAATAAAACACATTGAATTGCACGTTTGGGAATTCAATCAGAGTGCAATCAAATTCTATGAAAAGTTGGGATACACAACCGCTAGCCGTAAGATGTGGCAATTATTAGAATGAATAAGAAGATCTTAATAACAGGAGCAGGCAGAGGCTTGGGTTATGAACTTGCAAAGATTTTCCATATCAAGAATTATGATATATATGCTGTAGTAAGAAAAGAAAGTCATTCAGAGATGCTGCAGAGAACATTTAAGAATGCATGTTATCCTATCATTGCTAATTTGAACAATGATAATTGTATTGAGATAATAAGAAATTACTTGGGGAAGAATACAAAATATATTGATATTGTAATTAATAACGCTGGAATGCCTGGTAAAGAACATCAGATTCAAAATGTAACTACAGCTGAAGTTTATAACCTTTTTAATATTCACTGTTTGGCAGTAATAAGAGTTGTAAAAGCAACTTATGATTATCTAGTAGAATCAGAAGACCCAAAAATAGTTAACATTTCTTCTCGTCTTGGCTCATTATCAAAAATGGCTTCAGGCGAATTTATCAATAGGCAATTCTCATATTCATACAGAATTGCAAAAGCAGCACAAAACATGCTATCAATCTGTCTGCACGAAGAGCTGAAAGACAGTGGTATCAAAGTGTTTGCACTACATCCAGGAAAATTAAAGACGAAATCGGGTTCAATAGAGGCTGATACTGATGCAAGTGATAGCGCCAAAAATATATATGATTGGATAGAAAAAATAGATAATAATATTGACAATGAAATCAAGTTAATATATCCTAATAAAGAAATCTTTGAATGGTAAATTTACAGTTGGAAGGCAATGGTTAATTTATAATATCATTAAAAGAACAAAAAATGGAAAAACTAGCTTATTGTGGCAATGATTGCAATTTCTGCCCTCGATACATAGGTACAGAGAATAATAATACTGATGAATTAGAAAGCTCGGCAGAAATTTGGTATAAAGTGGGTTGGAGAGATAGAATATTAACGCCTGATGAGATGAAGTGTTCCGGATGTTCATCTGCTAAGGAGTGTAGATACAGGATTAAAGAATGTTGTGCAGAAAAAAATATAGATAATTGTGGATACTGTGAAGAATATGCATGCAAGAAATTGAAAAATACATTTAAAAAAACAAAAGAATACAAAGAAAAAAGCAAACCCATTTTATCTAAAGAAGACTATAAATTGTTGGAAAAGGCATTCTTTTTGAAGAAAGAAAATTAAGTGAAAGACCACCCAACTCACCAGGATGTCGTAGATCTTGAGCAGGCCGAAAGGTTATAGACAACAATCAGGTAGTAAGATATTGAAACTACCTTACAGATGATGGGGAGTGTCTAGTAATTGAATGAATCTTTTGGGAAACAAACGACACTCATTATTTATCGCTAAGCTTTTTTCGCAATAACACAGTCTGTGGATAATCCCAGCCACATTTCTTATAAAAATTTTCTGCTGATTTCCACACATCGGATACGATTAACTCGCATCCCCGTTTTCGTAGTATATCCTCAACGTACTCCAAAAGCTGCTTACCAATACCATGATATTGCATTTTCTCAGATACAGCAAGCATACCCAAGAACCCTTTGAATCCAAGGTCATGGGCAAAAATACCACCTACTATTTGACCATTAGAATCATATACAAACGCAAGGTCTTCGCTAGATACAAAAGCGCGAGCTATGGTTTCATCTGTATAAATATCATGCCATAAACCAGGAACAGACTGTATTAACAACTTTACACCTTTCAAATCTTTTTTCTGCATTTTGCGGATCACATTAATCTCCTCATCCAAAGTATAAATGAAACAGAAGGGAAGTCAATTTGAGATAGCATTCAGGGTCATTATAATACACTACACCACGGACGAGCAGTCCGTCGGTCTACCTATTGTCCAAACCCCCAGGATGTTATGGCTAAAGAACAGGCAAAATATTGAGGGTGCGGTTTGAGGTGGTGAGGAGAATCCCCATTGACATATAGAAGACCTCTACTATAATAAATCATATGATTGATGTTTTTGAAGTAGCAAAAATACTGATTGATGCTGTAAAAATCAAATATGCAGATGATATTGCAATTGTAGCCTATTATGGTTCCTATGCACGGGGCACAGCAATTGAGACATCCGATTTGGATATTTTCTATATTCCTGATAATGAGAGGGGTCTAAATGCAAGCTTTCAGTTTATCTTAGCTGGAATTGGATTCGATTTCTGGCCCATAACCTGGGAACGTGCAGAAAATATGGCTTCGTTTAATGAAAGTAAGGTGTCTGTCATAGCTGAATCAAAAATACTCTATTCACGTTCAGAGGCTGATTTGAATCGTTTCATGAAGTTAAAAGACAAGATATCTGAGATGTGCAAACCAGAAAACCGAAGACCCATGCTTAAAAAAGCCTTCAAATATCTAAAAGACTGTTATATGTATCTTTACAACATGAAACTGCCGACATCTAAAAACAATCTTACCATAACAAGAATTGAAGCAGACAAAATAATAACAGCTGTATTGGATAGCTGTGCTTTATTAAACCAAACCTATTTTAAAGCAGGTTGGTCACAAAACATGGAGCAGATACTTGCTCTTAAACTAAAACCAAGCGGCTTGGGCGAAATGATAAATGACATTCTTGAAGAGCGTAATCCTGATAGAATCAAAAACTCATGCGAGAAACTTGTCAGTGGAACCAGAGAACTTCTGATTTCAGAACAAAGAAAATTGTCGAAGTCATACACGTACTCTGACGTATTTAAAGGCTATTACGAAGAGATAAAGTCACTATTCAACAAAATAATTAGGGCGTGCGAGAAGAATGATTACACTGATGCTCTCTCTATATCAACCGGCATACAGGATGAAATCAGTAGGTTTCTTGCTATGGTTGAAGAAGGGATTAAATATACTGATTTTAACACATACTGCGAGACCGGCAGAATCTACAGCGATCTTGATTTACCAAATTTGGCTGGGATAATTGAAAAAGGAAAACTTGATGTCTTAAGAAATGCTATTATAAAACTTGATGAAAAACTCAAAAAGATTTTGGAGGTGCGAGGAATTTGCCTGAACATATTTGATAATCTGGAAGAATTTAAGGTATTCGTCAAGAACAAAACCTAAGGTAAAAAAGATAGGAATATGATATATCAAAAAATAATAGCAAAGGTTAATTATGAAAAATAAAGAATATTTAAAATTAATGGCTGAGTGGATGGAGTATACCAGAATAAAGGATAACGGACAATCAGAAGTAACTGGAAAGGAACTTGATTTTTGGTTGCAATGTGTTAAAGAATCGAATGGACCGGTTCTTGAACTTGGATGTGGCACTGGTTATATTCTAATATCACTTTTAAAGCATGGTATTGATATTTCGGGACTTGATACATCTTCATTTATGATGGAAAGGTGTCGAAACAAATGTAAAGAAATGGGTTTGAAACCAACTTTATATGATCAACCAATGCAAGATTTTAAAATTCCTAAAACTTTTGGTTTAATAATTGCTGGATCTGGGAATTTGAGTTTATTGATTCATGATAAGGACATAGATTCAACTTTTGGTTGTGTCAGAAATCATTTAAAACCAGGTGGATTATTTGTAGTTGAATTTGAGCAAGTAACTGAGAATAAAAAGAAATGGAAAAATCAATGGTCTGGTAACTGGTTTCAAGGTGCAAATGGTGCTATTTATGCACATCGACAGATTTTTAAAGATTTACCAGATAATCCAAATATATGGGAATGCTTTTTAATAATTGAAAAATATGTTGATGGAAAACTGATTGAAACCGAAGGAAATCAAAGAATTGGTAGATTCTTTACGGTTAAGGAAGTAGTGCAGTTTCTAAAACAAGCTGGGTTTGAAGACATAAAAACAACGAACTGGCAATCAAATGATCCTCCCAGCAAAGATGCGAATACGATAACAGTACGGTGTAGAAAACCAATTAATAAAATAGATTGATTAGAAATGAGTGTAAAATTAGGTTTTATAGATAGGATTTATTTTATTTATAACGATACTCAATTATATCATGTACCAGGATGCAGTCAATAACTCTTTCGACTCACCAGGATGTCGAAGATCC
>JBARXC010000182.1:0-9277 GCA_049647125.1 bacterium
TGAAGATGATGATAATTATGGAAATGAAAAAAGCTCTTCTTTTTCCCAACTTCTGAAATTCATAGCCTCTAAGCTTCGTATTTTACCATCTTCCAATCCCCTTGGGATTCAACCATCGATCGAAACGATCTAAACGATAATAACGAGTTAAACGAACTAAACGTCTTTTACTAACTCAATAACTGTTTTACTAATTACTCAATGACTAAGCGTCATTAGCGTTGACAACTCAATATTTCGCAATATAATTCTATAAAATGGAAAATGGGCTATATAAGAACTTAACCGCAATTGCCGAAGCTCTTCTCGAAAAGAAAGGCCTCAACAGTGTTTTTGATACAATAGCCAAGATGGCCTGTTCCTTCTTCAATGCCTCAGCGTCCTCAATCATGCTCTTCGATGAAAAGGAAGAATACCTGACAATCGCGCGTTCTTATAACCTCTCTGCTGATTATCTGAAGGTCGTCAAGGTCCGACGCGGTCAGGAGGTTGCGGGTAAGGTCTGTGAAACCAAAAAACCAAGATTCATACCTGATGTACTTGAACTCTTCCGTGAAATCAGCGATGATTTTACAGTCGAATGGGCGGGTAAAGAGGGACTTGTCTCTCTGGTTTGTGCACCTTTACTTCTAAAAGACAAACCGATCGGGTGTTTGAATGTCTACTACCGTAAAACACAAGAGAGCTTCCAGAATGAAAGTGCGATGGAATTCTTTACAAGACTTGCCGCATTATCTATCGAGCATTCAAAACTAATCCATCAAAGTGAAGATAAAACGCAAGTCCTCACCGTGCTCGAAGAAGTCGGACTCTTGTTAACGTCCTCTTTTGACATCAATGAAATAATGAAAGTATTCCTGTCTACCGCCGTATCGATCACTAATACTGATGCTGGTGCACTTGTTCTCGTTGACGATACAGGAAACAAAGTCCTGGATGCCTTTGAATATAACAAAGATTCAGATATGCCAAAGCGATATGTTTCAACCGCGCGTCTAACTAATGGCATTTCTGCCGAAGCAATAAAAAACAGGAAGCCAGTAGTCATCCCGGACCTAAGCAAATGGGAAAATATCAATCCGGTAAGTCTTGATAAAAAAAGAGCCGCGACCGTAGCTGTACCTTTGATAACCCGAGGAAAACCAATTGGCATCTTATACGTTGATTCTTTCACACCAAGAGATTTTTCAAGAAATGAAATTGACTACCTGGTCATTTTGTGCAACCAGGCAGCGATTGCCTTGAATAACACTGAACTTTATAAAAAACTAACCAGGGAAGCTCAAGAAATGACGCTTTTATATGAAGTTAGTCAAAGTTTTATGTCAACATTGGATTTTGACAAACTTCTTATCAATATCCTCGAGCGTTTGAAAAACACATTTGGTTATCTGAATTTAGCGATAATGCTCGTTGATGAAGAAAAACATGAACTGTACCCTCGTTCCTATATCAATTACCCTGACCATATCAAAAAACTGCGCTTTAAAATCGGTCGGGATGGTATAAGCGGTCATGTTGCTGAAACCAAGAAGATGTATTATTGCCCTGATGTATCAAAAGACCCGTATTATATCGTGGGAACAGATAAGGCAAAGAGTGAACTCTGCTTCCCGCTCATGCTCGGTGACCGGGTTATCGGTACATTGGATGTAGAAAGTCCGGAAATCAAGGGTTTTACCAAAGACGACATGAAACTTCTTTCTGGTTTAAGCGCTCAAATCGCGGTTGCTCTTTATAATTCTCAGTTATTTGAACAAACCAAAGCCTTGTCACTAACCGATCCCCTTACTTCACTGCCCAACCGCCGCAGTTTTGACATGTTTATTGAGGCTGAAATCAGAAGAGCGGGGCGGTATCATCGTTCTTTCTCATTATTGATGATCGATTTTGACAATTTTAAAAAATATAATGATGCATTTGGACACCCGGCTGGCGATAAAATACTAAAAAAATGCTGTCAGCTTATGAAAGAAACAATAAGAGATGTTGACTTCCTGGGACGCTATGGAGGTGATGAATTCATATCTGTGCTGCCGGAAACTGATAGTACGTTCGCGCTTGAAGTTGCCGAGCGTATGAGAAAAACAATTGCCGCCCAGACTATTGAGCCGCGCATTACCTTGAGTATTGGTATTGCCTCATTTTCCCAGGATGCTAATAACAAAAACACCTTAATAGAAATTGCTGACGATGCTTGCTACGAAGCAAAGCAATTAGGCGGAGATTGTGTAAACTTCGCCTCAAAAAGAAAGGAGTAAAGAAAATGATACCAGTCATTTTTATGTTGATGTTCGTGAACAACACTATGATTAACGATGTTGCAGTCAATAGTAATGATTTAATACTGCAAGTTGATATGGAATACACAAAGATCATGATGAAGGGCTATGATCTTTCTGATCAAGTCGGTGCGCCGGAACTACCAGTCAAGGCAGTCCGCATAGCCTTGCCCTACGGCGCGCAGGTAACTGGTATTCACATCATCAGCGAGGAAGTTGCTGAATTGGCTGGGGAATACCTGCCCACATTTGTACAGCCACCCTATATACTATCTTTAAAGCATGCGAAAAAACTGACTACCGCAGACCAAGCCATATACTCATCAAACACACCTTACCCGGAAAACATCCTTGTCTTCAAAGGCAGTAGTGTTTATGACAATTACCAGATATGTGAACTCCTTTTTTACCCTGTTCAATACCTACCCCGGGCAAAGAAATTGAAAATCTATAATTCGATTAAATTCTCGGTTACTTATGAAGGTGGTCAAAAACAACAGGCAACGAGTAATCGGCTAAAAGAAATAGTAATTAACCCAGGGTTTGTGACACAAGCCCCAGACTACCGACAAACTTCAGATTTTGATTATCTGATAATCACCAATTCACAGATGGAGACGGCTTTTCAGACTTTAGCTGATTGGAAAACCAAGAAAGGCATCAAGACTGAAATCAGAACTGTAACCTGGATACTTGCCAATTATACGGGTGAAGACAATGCCGCAGCAATAAGAAATTATCTAAAAACACTGCCTGATTCAAATGTCCAATACGTACTCTTAGGTGGTGATACTGATGTGATACCCTGCCGATTTGCCTTTGCCATGGCATGCAGTGCGGGGATGTATCCTGGTCGGGAAGATACCATGCCGAGTGATCTCTATTATGGAGATTTGCAGGGAACATGGGACTATGATAATGATGGCTCTTATGGTGAAATCGAAGACAGCATAGATCTTTACCCTGATCTCTTGGTCGGCAGGGCACCGGTAAACAGCGTTAGCGAAGCCCAGACATTTGTCAACAAGGTACTGGTTTATGAGAAAACACCAGACTTGACTTACCAGGATAATGCAATGTTTTCAGCAGACGTTCTGTGGTCAAACCCGTACACTGACATGGCTGTGCATAAGAATAAGATCGAAAACGAATCCTTTCCGGGTTATTATAATATTACCAAGCTATACCATAGCCAGGGTAATCTAAGTCCAACCGCATTTAAGAATGCACTACGTCAGGGCCAAGGTCTTACTAATCACGACGGTCACGGCTGGATTGATGTTATGGGTGCAGGAACTGGATATCTGCGCAATGCAGATTTCGACACATTGACCAATGCGCCCAAATTTGGTGTCCTGGCGTCAATTGGCTGTTGGACCACAGCTTATGATTTCAACTGCATCGCTGAATCATATATTAACAGCCCCAATGGTGGTGGTGTCGTATTTTTCGGCAATTCGAGTTATGGTTGGGGTTCACCTGGCAATCCAGGGTTTGGCTATTCAGACCGTTTTGATAGCCGGCTGTTCTATGGTTTGCTCAAGGAAAACCAATACCATGCCGGTGACATGCTTGCCTCCTGCAAAGTCCATTTCATCCCCTATTCAAGAGAGAAAAATGTCTACCGCTGGCATCAATACCAACTCAATCTGCTCGGCGACCCAGAAATGCCAATCTGGACTGACATCCCTGAAACATTGACGGTTTCTTATCCGCAATCAATTCCTCAAGGCAATAGTCGTGTTTTTGTAACAGTCAAGGATAAAAATACAGAAACGCCTATCAAAGGTGCCCTGGTGTGCCTGATGAAGGGTAGTGAATCATACGCGGCTGGATATACTGACGCGGCAGGTACGATCTTCCTCAATGCCAGTGCAACAAGCACTGGTAATTTCGATATAACCGTAACCGTACATAACTACATCCCTCAAGAATCAACGATCCCAGTAGTGAATGGTTCATATGTCAATTATCTCGGTTGGGCAGTTGAAGATTCACTGGGTAATGGCGATGGTATTGCCAACCCTAATGAGGATATTTTCCTGGACATCATCATAAAGAACAACGGCAACGCTACTTCGAACAATATCCTGCTTACCTTGCGTTCCCAGGACCCGTTCACCAGTATCCAGGATAGTACGGAAAGTCTTGGTTCACTGAATGTCGGCGATTCAGTATACATCAGTAATGCCTTCTATATAAGCGTAGGTTCTGCGATAAATGGTCACGGCATACACTTTGACCTTGAAGTCATTGATGATGCAAGAACCCTTAATTATAAACCAACCCTGCTTATCGGCACGCCGGTTTTGAATCTTGAAGAAGTCATCATTGCGCAACCGCCTGTGCTGCCCGGAGATACTGAATCAATCAGTCTTGAGATTTCAAACACAGGATACGGATTTGCACATAATACCTATGCCTTACTTTCAACATCTGACCCCTATGTGACGATACTCACTGATAGTGTATTCTGTGGTGAAATACCACCCGAGACAAAAGTATTACTCGGATCTTTTTCCGTTAGCATCGCTTCGAGTTGTCCAGCAGGACATCATCCCACTTTTCTACTTGATATTATAGCGGATGACTATGCTACCAGTAAAGGCTTCCTACTGATCGTTGGTGAAACCGGGTTTTCTGATGATATGGAGTCAGGCTCGAGTTTGTGGACGACGGCTGGTACTAATAACCTCTGGCACATTTCAACCCGACGAAGTTTCTCACCCACGCACGCGTGGTACTGCGGTAATGAAAGCAGTGGTCAGTATGTTAATAACATGGATTGCTATATACAGACAATCCCGTTTATGATAAACGCTAATTCAATATTAAAATTCTACCGATGGTTCAGTGTTCCGTTATACGGAACTGATGGGATATACGTAATAATCATGGGTAATGGATTTGCTGACACGCTTGATTTTATAGGCACTGGTGGCGCGCTCGGTGGTCGCGGTATTCAAAGCGAATGGTTTGAACAAAAATATGAACTCTCTTCATACCCAGCCGGCGATACAATCCAGGTGCGAATCGCCTTTATCAGTGATGGCGGCGACGGCGTTGGCGAAGGTTTTTATATCGATGATATCAATGCTGAATATGTAACCCTCATTGAAGAATACACACCGAAGACAGTCAATCCAAACATGTTAGCGGTCCATCCTAATCCTTTCCGAAACAAAACGGATATCACATTTAGCATAGGACAAAGTGCTGAGTGCAGAGAGCTAAAAATATACGATGCAACTGGCAGACTCGTGCGAAATTATTCTATTAATCTGAGTAATCTGAATAAATCTGCGATGTCTGTGTGCTGGGACGGCACGGACGAATTAAACCGAAAAGTTCCAGCTGGCATATACTTTGTGCAATTGGAAACTGATACACATCGTCTAACCCGGAAGGCAATTTTATTGCGGTAACAGATAGACACGCTGGAAGCAAATCAGTTATTGCAAGACGTTTAGAGCGTTTCGTCCGTTAGATCCGTTATTATCGTTTTTTTACGAGTACGACTTACGATTCACGAGTACGATTAAGTATCTTGAATATTTTTTCTATTTCTTCTTCAGTATTGTAGAAGTGTGGGGAAAAACGCAGGCAATTGCTGCGTAGCGAAACAACGATATCTGCCTTGCTCAAGCGATTAAATACATCCTTTGCATTTCGCGGTGGTTTAACCGTCAGAATCCCAGACTGAGGCGGCTCAAAAGACGTCACTATTTTGTAGTCCATTGTAATAAATCTCTTACGCATTTCATTTTTCAAACTCAGAATCTTTTCTTGGACACTCCTCATCCCAAACTTCAACAAAATATTGATATTTGCAACCAAAGCACTGATGCCGATGATATTTCTTGAACCTAATTCAAACATCCGGGCGTCAGAGTATAGTGGTGGACTGATTTGGCAGTCTTCAAACCCACTCCACTCTGCGCCAAGCCAACCAGCATGTAGCCCTTTTAAAATCCTGAAGTGTCTTTTGTTCACGTATAAAAAACCCGCGCCCGTCGGTCCAAAAAGCCATTTCCCAGCACCGCAAGCAAGAAAATCCACACCAGTCTCCTTGACATCAAAATCTACTGCACCGATTACCTGAATACCATCAACGACCAGATAGATGCCCTTTTCCCTACAGAACTCAACGAATGGCTTAAGGTCTATCATCTCTCCAGTAAGATAGTGAGCATGCTCAAGCACAATCACTTTTAGCTTTTTATCAAAGTTCTTTTTAACGACCTCAATTGGATCTCGACCCAAAAATGGTACAAAAAGCTTCTTTACTTGAGGCAGATTATACTGCACAATATACCTTATTGCTGGGAAAACCTCATCCATCACTAAAACCTTATCACCGTCTTTCAAAGGGATATTAACAAGTGCAATATACAAAGCCTCTGAAGTATTATGGACAAACGTGATTTCTTCAGGCGCGGCGTTTATCAAACTTGCCACAACCGCACGCCAGTTTTTTACTTTTGCAAAGTAATCTTCCACTTTGAACTCTGCCCGCGCCGCAAATACTGCCAGGCAGTCATCAATCGCCTTCTTGGCCGGCGTGGACAAAGGACCTGTCCCCGCATGATTAAAATATATCAATTCATTCGTTATCGGAAAAAGATTCCTTATGAGGGTCAGGTCTTGAAATTTAAGATTCGAGCAATTCATTGATTTTCCTTTCACCAATCTTAAATTTCAAGACTTGATCCCATGACATCGATAGGTATCTCACGGAAGAACGGCGAAATCATTGTATATACTAAACCACCACGCAGGGTGGGTCGCTGCTTGGCATTGGTCAAGAACAATTTTTTGCGGGCACGCGTGATGCCCACATACAACAAGCGCCGCTCTTCTTCGTACTGGTCCAACTCGGACTTTGATTTGTAGTGGGGGATCAAACCATCTTCCAGACCCGTTATAAAAACGGTATCAAACTCCAACCCTTTGGCATTGTGCAAAGTCATCAGGCTAACGCGCTGTGCTGAGGCTTCCCACTCATCGATCTCACTGCGCAGTGAAACGTCTGCCAAATACCCGTTCAGCGTCGCGTCAGGGTTCTGTTTGCAATAATCTTTAATTGAAATCAACAACTCTTCGATATTTTTGCGCCGGGTGTAGTCTTTTTCACTTTTCTCTGGATCCAAGCTGTCCAGATAAGCTGAATCCTTTACAACCATGAGAACAAATTCATAAAGGCGCATAGTTACATATTTTTTCCGGAACCCCTCCATCATATTTACGAACTCACTAATACGTTCCTTCATTTTCTTAGCGATACCCTCAACCTGATCAACTTTCTTCAATACATTGTAAAGAGATAGCCTGGCATGCTTGCCATGGGCGACCAGTTTTTCCAAAGTGATATGCCCTATCTTGCGTGCCGGCACGTTGATAATACGGCGTAGACTCACTGCATCCCGCGGGTTTTCAATAACCTTGAGATAAGCGAGTACATTTTTTATTTCTGCTCTATCGTAGAATTTCAATGCACCGACAACTTCGTAGGGTATCTGGAATCTAATACACGCCTCTTCAAAAACCCGGGATTGAAAATTGATGCGGTAAAAAACCGCCATGTCCCCCAACTCAATACCCTGGAACTTGGATTCGATAATCTTACGGGCAACAAAAGCTGCTTCTGCATAGGCATCATCCAAGGCGCTGAACTCAATCTTTTCGCCCTCTTCATTATCTGACCAGAGCACCTTGGGCTTGCGGCGTTCATTATTTATAACAACTGCTGAAGCAGCTTGAAGAATCGTTTTTGTCGAACGATAGTTCTGTTCGAGTTTTATCACCACCGCATCAGGAAAATCCTTCTCAAAATCAAGGATATTCCTTATTTCAGCACCACGCCATGAATAGATCGACTGATCATCATCACCAACAACACACAGGTTACGATGCTTCTCAGCAAGGAGTTTTGTCAATACGTATTGAGCATTATTCGTATCCTGATATTCATCAACCAGGATATATTGGAACCGTTTCTGATAATCAATAAGAGTCTGCTTGTCTTTTTGGAATATCCTGACAACCCGCATAATCAAATCGCCAAAATCCAAGGCATTGTAAACGGACATTTTGCTATTGTAGTCTTCATATAATGTTTTCATAAGGTCGTTGTCAATATCGTCTATTGCCCGGAGGTC
The DNA here is from genome assembly GCA_049647125.1 of bacterium. Taxonomy (GTDB): domain Bacteria; phylum Hydrothermota; class Tepidihabitantia; order SM23-42; family SM23-42; genus JAUVZL01. The sequence continues at coordinate 8,441 of JBARXC010000182.1, forward strand.
TTGTTTTATCCGATTGATATAAGCAGCTACTGCAGACGGAGAGAACACTTGAGGATCTATGTTCCTATCTTTGAGACATTCTTTTATCAAACCCATCTGGTCATGCTCGTCATAGATCGTGAAATTTCCGGACACGCCAGCAATATCTTTAACTGACTTCTTATCTGCTAATACCTCCCTCAAAATCCTTGCGCAGGTTGAATGAAATGTCTTAATCCACATATTACCGGGATTATTCAACAGGTTATAAAGGCGGGTACGCATCTCATCCGCAGCTTTATTGGTGAAAGTAATCGCTAATATACCCCAAGGATCAACATACCCTTTCTTGATCAGATGTGCAATACGATGGGTAATAACCCTTGTTTTACCACTCCCTGCACCGGCAAGGATGAGAATCGGACCTTTTGTTATCTTGACTGCTTTTTGCTGTTCTTTGTTCAATTCAATAAGTAAATCATTCACCGTGCAATTATATGGACAAACCCTAATAAGTCAAGCAAGACCACACACTTCACCTGAAAACACTCCACCTCGGTGGATGAAGTCACGGCTTTGCATGCAAAGCTGAAGACAAAGGGAAATGGCACTGGGTACGGGAAAGGTGCTTTCAGCACGGTAATGGATCCTTCGGACGGTTATAGTTCACTAGCGTGAACGGTTACGGCACTGCGTGCGGGAAAAGAGCGTAAAGAGTAGAGCGTAGGGAGAAATGATGCTACGCATGGAAGAGATACTTCGTATGGAAATGATCCACGCACTTTTGCTGAAAGTGCGGGATGGAATGGATTCTTCGAATGGAATGATTCAAAATATTCCAGCGCAAAGCGCTAACTT
>JBARXC010000183.1:0-1713 GCA_049647125.1 bacterium
CTAGTGCCTTGTTAAATAATAAGTGATACATTTGCTCTTGACATTTTAAGTATTTTATGATATCCTTCTTTCTAAAGAGAGGAGGGTATCATGAGCTTATATGTTCGTTCTTTGACAGCCCAAGAAGGTGCTGAGTTAAATAACATTGCCCGCAATGGGAGTGATGTGAAGTTTGCTCGACGGGCACAAGTTATTTTATCTTCGGATGCCGCAACCAAAGTAAAACAGATTGCTCAAGTCATGGGATATTCAGAGCTTCAGGTTCGGCGAATTATTCATGCCTTTAATAAAAAAGGTATTGATGGAATCAGACCTCAATACCGGGGTGGTCGCCCACCAATTTTCACCGAACAACAGCGTCGTGTAGTAGTAGAATTTGCTGAAAGCCGACCTAAGGATTGGGGATATCCTCTTTCTTGCTGGTCTTTATCGCAACTCCAGTTGGTTTTAATTAAGAAGAAGAAAATCCCTTATATTAGTCGTCCAACCATCCGCACTATTTTGAGAGAAGCTGGACTTACTTATCAAAGAACAAAGACCTGGAAGCAATCGAATGATCCCCAATTTGATAAAAAAAACGGTTAATAAGACGACTGTATGAAAAACAGCCAAAAGGTTGCCGGGTAATATGTGCCGACGAATTTGGGCCTTTAGAAATTCGTCCTTACGCTGGTACATGCTGGGCACCCATGAAAAAACCACAAAGGCTGCCAGCAACCTACACTCGTCCACATGGAGTTAGACATTTGCTTGCAGGTTATGATCTTAAGACAGATAAATTATTTGGTATTATCCGTTGTCGCAAAAGATGGAAGGAATTCTTAAGTTTTCTTAAGATAATCCGTAGGCGTTATCCCCAGGAGAGACGATTGATCATTATTCTGGATAACTTTTCTCCACATAAAAAGGAAGAAGTATTTCAATGGTGTCGTATAAATGGCGTTTGGTTAATATTTACAGCAACCAACGCCTCATGGATGAACAGAATTGAGGCCCAGTTTGGATCGGTTCACTATTTTGTGCTAAACAATTCTTATCCTGCAAACCATAAAGAACTGGAACAAAGTATTAAAGAACATTTGAAATGGCGAAACAACAATCGCCATAATTCACTATTGAAAAAATTACAAAAAAGAACATATGTTATTTAACAGAGCACTAGATCCAGTTAATCAAACCTGGGTGTGGCAAAGTCCCGGTTTTGGCGGTACCCTTCACGCGGTAGCAGCCGGAGACAGAAATGAGGACGGGTTCCTTGATATTGTCTGTGGAGGACAACGCTCTGATAGCTCCATTGGATACATAGAGGTTTTTGACGAACCTGACTTCGATTCTGTTCACGCCTTGTCCGGTTTCGATGACGCGGTACTATCCGCGGGCATGTCTCCACGAGGTCCGGACAGCTTACCCAAGATTCTGTTGGGAACATACGAGTACATCTCTCGGGGAGGCGAATGGGGGTATGGAATAACGAATAGTGGCCACCTGTACGTTCTCGATGGGCGAGACCTGACAGTTGAAAACGTGGCAAGTTTCGGGTCGGTCAGAGAAATCCTTTCGCTTGACATAAACGGGGATACGTCTGAAGAGGTTTTCTTCGGCAAAGATTACTATGAAAAGCTGGTATCCTACATTGATCCTATAAATAGTTGGAGGACGATTAGCCGTGTTTCCGAGATGACCTCCGAGTACTCTCGGCATTTCACCTTGTAT
>JBARXC010000184.1:0-2343 GCA_049647125.1 bacterium
AGGTATCCATGACCACACAATCACTAAACACTATATACGGCTCAACCGGCACCACACAGACCGAATCAATATACATAATATAACCCCGCGCCATTACCGCATACTTTAGATAACCCGCAGACTCAGTCCGCAACCCAACTGTCAATACCCCACCACTGGCTTGCTCACGCACAAAACACTCCCCTGCCTTGTAAAAAACTACATTAAAAGCCATATCTGGCACGACACTGACATTCACTGAATCCACACCAACACAAATGGTATCCGGGTTGACATTTACGCCACTATAGGACAATGGTATACTATCCCAGAGCGCAAGTGTCGGGTCACCCAAGAGCATAATTGAGAACTGGTAAAGACGATACCAGTTCTCCCATTGGGCCTGGGATATATACGGTATTTTTGACTTGGCAAGGGATGCGGCTAAAGGACATACAAAAAAGGAATCAATTAATACCGCAGTGTATTCTTCATGAAGATAAGCCTCACTAAAACTCGTCGGTCCAATATAGGCGATACCACCGCCCTGTGCATTGAAAAGCCAATGTTTACTCACACAGTCTGCTTGAAATGTATTGGTATAGCAGGTTATTACCTGCATCAGTGCATAGTAATCTGTATTGGCAAGTGAGTCGAAAAAATAATTCGTCGCGTTCTCCCGTGGGTTATTTTTGACCCTTATATTATTTATATCGCCATGGCCCAAACCAAATACTAAACCAAACCCTGAATGGATCGAATCCTTTAGTTCACCACGTGGTCTTTCATCGATAAAAGATTTTGTAAAGTAAGGCGGTAAGTGATCGCTCAACCTGAGCGCCATTTCATATGCGTCATTACTCACATCAAAATCCGATGTGAAAAAGAGTGCCTTTGTCTGATAATCAGTATTATTCGGAAACGTGTACGCTCTGAGTTTGTCGATGTAGTCATTGATTTGGAAATTATCTGTTGTGGGCAAACGGCCAACAAAGACATCCGGGTATAAATCCAAGGAATCATCAACCTCACCGTATTTCTCGTCGCCATCACCATTCCAATTTCCATCAAGGTCAGCATAGTAATGATCCGTTACAATATGTACAGGCCACTCACTGTATAGCGGAGCAATCCATACCCAGCGCGTAGGGATATCCAGAACGTCTCCTCCCATAAGAACATAGAGAACACCCCAATTTGCCACGGCATCAACGATGAATTTTCTGATTCTCTCTGCATCATCAACCCCGGTATAATGTTGACGCACCCAGGTAACGGTTCTTACCGCGGTATTATACCCCATGATTTTCTTTAAATGAGCAAGCTTAACATACCCGGCAAATTGGGTCTCCGTTGTGATAATGAGCAGATCAACTGGTGGACCGAGTAATGAAGGTAAATCAGTGGGCGATAAATCGTTCGGATTGTCTTGAATATAATATTGTGGGCTTTTATCCAAATCACGGATCGACCTACGGTTAACAACAACCTGCGACAAAAAGTGGTTTACCTTTTGTTGAGCTAACCTGGTTTGCCGGGTTGGTGAGACACCTGGTTCACAATCTTCAAGTGCGCAGGAAATAATGAGTTTCTTGAGTCTGTGGAGTTCTCCTGATTTAGGAAAATACCGAAATGGAACAATACCAATTTGACCGAGCTGATAGCCTCGGGTATTTCCAGAATGTACGCTGATGATTACCTTTGGTGGAAAGACATTATCAGAGTTGTATATTGATTTTTCCGGACCGGCAAACTCGCGCTCGTCAGAGATTACAATTTCGTGCTGTTTTGGATATATGTAGAAACTCCCAGGGATCTTTTCCCATTGCGCTTCAATAATCTCCACTTGTTTCAACTTCTTCTTTTGAGGTAGAAGATAAGTAAACGCAACCGCGGGTAGTTCTGGTGTTCCTGGTGCAAAAGGTGCAAACGCGCCTGACATTCTCAAGCGCGCAAAACCGTCTATTGTTTCTACGGTGTAATCTAATTCATTGATCGGTATCTCGTATATTGTTCCAGCATATCCACTACTACTGATAACTATTGAAATTACTAAGAGATAAAACATAACCATTTCCGTATCTGTGTATATTTTAATAAATCTAAACAAAATGTCAACCCCGTTAGAAATAAACAAATACCTAAATACCTAAATGAACCAGATAAACGATCTAAACGATAATAACGAATTAAACGGACTAAACGTCTTAAATAACTCAATAACTTAGTTACTTAATAAATGATGCTACGCATGGAAGAGATACTTCGTATGGAAATGATCCACGCACTTTTGCTGAAAGTGCGGGATGGAATGGATTCTTCGAATGGAATGATTCAAAATATTCCAGCGCAAAGCGCTAACTT
>JBARXC010000185.1:0-18011 GCA_049647125.1 bacterium
GGAAATGATCCACGCACCCTCGCACTTTTTGCTACGTAGTATAAATTCTGTTGCAGTAAACCACCCGTCAAATAATAAAGTGCGGGGTGCGGGATGGAATGGATTCTTCGAATGGAATGATTCAAAAAATTCCAGCGCAAAGCGCTAACTTCCAGCCGTAGGCTCCTTTCCAGCATGTAGTGCTAACTTCCAATCCCCTTGGGATCCAAACACGTGGTGTTTAATTCCAATAACTTAATTACTTAGTTACTTAATAACTGTTTTACCAAGAATCAAATAGACAGTATCGGAGTAACGGTGTAACGGAGTATGGGAGCAACTAAATAGGATAGATAAACCAAACCAGATTAACCAAACAAACTTTTCCAACGATACTATTGGGAATTTGGTGCTTGGAATTTGGGATTTGACCGAACAGAGTGAGGTTTAGGAGTGTAAAGCTTCGTAGATTATCCTTGCGTATTTTTTCCCGATCCCCTGAACCTTTGCGATGTCCTCTTCACTCATTTTCTTAATCGCATCGACACTGCCGAAATAATTCAACAAGGCAAGCTTCCTTTTTTTGCCGATACCGCTGATATTGTCGAGCCTGGACGTGGTTAGGTTCTTGCGTCTTACTTTTCGATGATACCTGATTGCGAAGCGATGGGCTTCATCCCGGATTCTCTTTATGTAGAAAAACCCTTTTGATATACCTGGTATTGTGACAACATTGCCTCTTCTATCAAAAAGTTCATCTTTCTTCTTGGCAAGGGCAAAAATCGCAATATCAATGTTAATCAGTTTGATAGCATTTAGCGCTGCATTCAATTGTCCTTTGCCGCCGTCAATGAGTAAAAGGTCAGGCAATTCCTTGTTCTTTTTCAAATCCCGTATGCGTCGCGCAACGATCTCATGGATCATGGCGACATCATTTTGTCCCTGGGTTCTTCTGATCTTATAGTGTCGGTAATGTTGTTTGTTTGGTTTCCCATCGCAGAATGCAACCGAAGCACCTACCGCAAACTTTTCCTTCAAGTTTGAAATATCAAATGCCTCAACCCAGCGTGGCGGTTTTTCCAGATGAAGAGTATTCTGGAGCTCGAGGATTGCTGGATGTGCTCGTTTTTTCAAGATTCTTTTGGCAAGCTCGCTTGCTGCATTTTTCTTTGCCCAGGTTAAAAGGCGCTTTGACTCACCTCTTTTCCCAGTTGAAATCCTGACCTTAAAGCCTTTTTCGTGGAACCATCTTTGTTGCGTATTCCAATCAATCGGTCGTGCTGATATGACAATTTCCTCTGGGATAAAGGACACGTGTGTGTAGATCATCCGGATGAATGAATCGGCTATTTCCGCATCATTGACTTGGGCGTTGATACGTAGATGGAAGATTTCTTTAGCAACCAGACGATTCTCCCTAATTCTAAATAGACAAGCAACGCAAACAAACTTACTTTTGCTTATACCGACGATATCTCGAGTAATGTTTGTGCTTGTAACGATACGTTGACGCTGGGACACTCGTCGAATAGCGAACAATTGATTACGAAGCTGCGCGGCACCTTCGTAATTCTCCTTTTCAGCGCACCGCCACATCGCTTTTTCGATTTCCTTTTCCAGTTCGTCTGAGCTTCCTCTTAAGAATTTTACTGCTTTTTTAACGAGTTTTCCATACTCTTTTTTACTTATCTTGCTTGCGCATGGAGCACTACATCTGCCGAGATTGAATTCAAGACACGGACGTGAATATTTTTTACTTAAATCCTTAGTGCAAGAGACGAGTTTGAAAATACGGCACAGGGCATCTCTTGTTTGTCGAAGTGCGCGTGCGTTGGTATATGGTCCGAAGATCAATGAGCTATCGGGCTTAATATCGCGGGTGAATAAAATCCTTGGAAAGGTCTCTTTAATGGTGATTTTTAAATAGGGAAATTTCTTGTCGTCTTTTAAGCGAACATTATAACGGGGTTTATTGAGTTTTATCAGTGATTCTTCAAGGGTCAGGGCTTCAGTATCAGAATTCGTGATGATTAGGTCGATATCTGTGCTGTGGGATAATAAGATTCTATTGCGGTGATCTTCTTTGTTAAGGTAAGAAGTGAGTCTGTTTTTCAAATTAGCTGCTTTTCCTATATAGATGATTTTGTTTTTGCTGCTTTTGAACAGATACACACCAGGCGCTCGCGGAGCTCCTTTAATTTTATCGTTAAATAATTTGTTCATTAACAAAACCTTGGTTTTTTAGGTATTTATCCTTTCACTACTCCGATCGGTCTCATCCTTACTATTTTTCGTGAAATGCCAGCTTGATGCACGGCATCGACGACCATGTCAATGTCTTTATACGCTTCAGGTATTTCTTGTCTCAAGACCTCATTACTCGCCGAGAGAACATAAACGCCCATTTTTGCGAGTTCTTGTTCGATGCGCCGTCCTTTTGTTTGACGCATTGCTGCAGAACGTGACATTAGCCTGCCTGCACCATGGCATGTCGACCCAAAGGTTTCCTGCATAGCCTTTTGCGTGCCCAAGAGAAGGTATGAATGGGTTCCCATATCACCGGGGATGATGACTGGTTGACCGAGGTTTCTATAGATTTCCGGTATATCCTTATGGCCTGGTGCAAATGCCCGAGTAGCTCCTTTACGGTGGACGCAAACCTTTTTGGTTTGGCCCTGCACCACGTGTTCTTCGAATTTGGCGATATTGTGGGTAACATCATAGATAAGGTTCATACCTAAATCTTCTGCCTTTTTACCCAATACCTTTTCAAATGCCTCTCGTACCCAGTGCATAATGCATTGGCGATTTGCCCAGGCATAATTCGCTGCACATGCCATTTGCTCAAAATACGACTTGCCCTCGGGCGATTTGATAGGCGCACACGCCAATTGCCGATCCGGGATATCGATACCGTATTTTATGGTCACCTTACCGAGTATTTTTACGTTGTCATCACATACTTGATAGCCGAGTCCTCGTGAACCAGTGTGTATCATAACCGTAACTTGACCAATGTCTTCGATGCCCAAATCCTTGGCGGCTTCATGATCATAAATATCATCAACCACTTGAATTTCCAGGAAGTGATTCCCTGCGCCCAAGGTGCCTAATTGCGGACGGCCGCGCTCAATCGCCCTCCTTGATACCCTGTCCGGATTAGCGCCCTGGAGCGCACCCCTTTCTTCGATTCGGTCAGCATCTTCTTGCCAGCCATAACCCTTTTTCAATGCCCATTGTGCACCATTACGAAGGACTTCTTTCACTTCTCTATCATCAATACGAATTTTACCTTTTGAACCGACGCCTGATGGTACATTGTGGAAGAGAGCTCTCACTAATGCTTTGATTTTATCTTTTACATCCTTTTCAGTGAGATCAGTACGCAGCAGCCGTACCCCGCAGTTGATATCATAACCAACACCACCAGGCGAAATTACGCCATCATTCATATCAAATGCAGCAACACCTCCGATTGGAAAACCATACCCCCAGTGGATATCAGGCATCGCCATCGCGTAACCGACAATACCCGGTAATGTTGCGACATTTGCCACCTGCTCAGGAGCCTGATCCTGGTTGATTTCGGACACCATGCTCTCCGATGCGTAGATCAATCCGTCTGTTCTCATGCCCGATTTATAACTTTTTGGAATCCTGTACCGATTGTTGTCTATCTTTATTAACTCACCATGCCAACCCATAACATATCCTCCTTCATGAAATTATAATCTATCTAGTAAGTATGTCAATGAGGATTTGCGAAGTGAGTACACCTCTGGTGCCGTTTCAAATAATTCGTGTTTTAGATTTGTACGGAATTGGAAAATCGAACATTAACAATTTGAAACGGTACTGGTATACTTTTTGGATTCCCGCCCCGTACTTGATACGGGGCGGGAATGACAACCTTTTCTACTTCTACAATGCTTGACTTTAATCGGTTTCTCGATTATCATAGACCGTGTTTAATGCAATATTAGCTCAAGGGTTATTATGAAGCCAAGAAGATACATCTTGATTGCGATTATTTTGCTTATTGTTCTTGGCATTTTTATGACCCTCGGGATAGTGAACAGCCGACGTGAAATGATGCATTTGATCAAAGAAGAGGCGCGTTCGTTCCTTTCAGTCGTTGCGTCCACCCAGGAAAATGCTATTTTTGCCGAAGGCAAGTATGAGGATGAAATCATTGATAAGTTGATAAGTGTTTGCCATTATCTTGAAGCAACAGGTATCAACAAAACAACACTCAGTAAAATAAGACAGAGTTTCCAGTTGAATTCGGTTACAATTTTTGACATAAATACCAAGACGATGGTGTTCAGTTCTGGCAACCCTTTGAAGATATCAAGCAGTACGTTGGCTGCAATGGAGAAGATCTTTTACGAGTACTTTGATATTGGTCAAAAAAGGCATATGCACTTTGTTTACAAGACACAGAAGAATATTTTTCAGATTGAAATTTCTGCAGAGGAAGTTCAACGATTCAGAGAAGAATTCGGTATCAATAAGATTATCACCCAATTATCAATGAACCCAACAGTTGAATATCTCGTTCTCCAAGATAAGAAGGGGATTATCTTTGCCACACCTAATATCCAGACCATTACAAAAATAGAGGATGATTCAGTATTAATTAGTGTCTACGAGCAACATATTGAGATGAGTAGAATAACTGAGTTTGAAGATGAAAATATCCTTGAATTAGTCCGACCTTTTATTGTAAGTGGTCAGAATCTGGGTTTATTCAGGATCGGCATTAGCTTAGATGGTTTTCACCGCCATGTGAGAGCAACTGAGCGACAACTAATAGTACTTTTTGTTATATTGTTTGGTGCGGGGTTTGTGCTTTTTTACTTCTTTGCCAAGTATCAGTCATACATGGACCTCAGGGGTTTGTTTGATAAGACACTCGGTGCAGTAGAGGATGGTATTCTGACAGTAGATAGTAAAGGACTTGTTATTGGTGTAAACGAAGCATTTAGTCGTCTGTCTTCCTTTGATGAAAAAATGATATTAAATCACAATTACTTCATGATATTTAAGAATGACCCGTTTGATATACAACGGGCACTGAAACAAGGAACCAAGGTTATCGATGAGAAATGTGTGTTTGAACGCAATATCCAGTATTCTACTTATCCATTGCTCGATACGAAAAGAAGAATCAGCGGAGCCATTTCAGTATTGCGTGATATTACCAAATTGAAAGCGTTTGAAAAGGAAAGGGAGGAGACCGAGCGCCTCAAGTTTCTCGGTAACCTTGTGGCGAATTTTGCCCATGAGATAAAGAACCCTTTGAATGGCTTATCTATTGCCACTCAGAGATTGGTAAAGGAGTTCAGTCAGGAAAATAAGGAATACATACGTCTCACAACAACGATAAAGAAAGAGATAGAAGCCCTGAACAAAATACTCAATGATTTTCTGAGCCTGGTTCGACCAAGGATAAAGGAGAAAAAGGAGTTTAACCTGTCTTTATTGATCCAAGACACAATAGACCTTATAAGAGGACAGGCAAATAAGGATAAGATAGAGTTAAAGTGTAACATTAAAAAAGATGTCAAAATATATGGAAACATGGAAGATTTCAAAAGGGCAGTGCTCAATATACTGCTCAATGCCGTGGATGCACTTTCTGGTATCAAAGGTAGGAAGAAGCTTATTACTATTGACCTTACTAAGCACGACGATTTTATTCAATTCAAGATAATAGATAATGGTAAAGGTATGGATACAGAGGAACAAGAGAGGATATTTACGCCCTATTTTACCATGAAGAAAAAAGGTACTGGATTGGGGCTTTTTATTGCTCAAAAAATCATTAATGATCATAATGCAGAAATAAAAGTTACAAGCGAACGAGATCGAGGCACGACTTTTAACATCTATATCAAGATATAAAAATGGCGGGATTTGAGATCCCGCTATAAAATAGCCGTTGTTTTTCAATGCTAAAATATAGGTTATTTAACAAAAAACTACTCATGCTATACGGGCTTGCCGGAGCGGGCATGCTGGGGAACGGTTTATTCAAACCAATCCTGCCTATTTTTGCCCGTCGCGTTGGCGCAACCGGTGTCGAGGTTGGGCTTTTAACTTCGGGATTCATGTTGGCGAGGGCTATTACTGCTTTCACAATAGGCCGAGACATTGATAAAAGTGGTCGACGCACTATCTATGTGAGAATAGGATTTTTCTGTGTTTTTATGATAGCTTTTGGGTACTTCTTTGTTGATTCATATTTTGGGTTGCTCTTTTTGAGGTTCTGTCAAGGTATCTGCTCAGGTCTTATGTGGCCAGCGACGCAGATCATGGTTGTTGAACAAGCAGATAAGAATTACAGGACAAGAGCGCTTTCCCTATATCAGATAACAGGACGGATTGGCGGTCTCTTAAGTCGCGCACTATTGGGTCTTATTCTTCTTATTACTGTACGAGTTGGGTTGAACGAGTTGAGTTCGTTTCGGGTTGTCTTCATCATTGCCGGCATCTTCCTCATGGCCGGTTTTCTTGATACTCTTTTTGTGCCCCAATACAAGAAAGCACCAAGGATTAAGAATAAAGGAAAACCACCGTATTCAATCTTTCTCCTGGGTTTTATTTTTGGCGCCCTGATGGCATTGGCACCTATCTCAATCGTGTTTTTGAATGAATACTACAGCATGTCGATATTGGCTATTGCCATCTTGTTGCTCGGCCTAGATTTGATAACCATTGTCGCGATGTATGGTTCTTCTCACCTCACCGATAATATCGGTACCAATAAGTCACTATGGTTTGTGATTATTCCTTGTTTGGTAGCAGCACTCTTGTTGCCTTTTGTGCGAGTGTTTATAGTCTTTGTTGCCTTATACTTCGTGCTCAGGATGGCAATCAGTTCTTTTGTTCCTATCTCCCGTGCTTATGCAACTAATATCAGCACAGAACTAGGTTCAAACATCGGAACCTTGAATATGTTGACTAATTTGGGGGCAGTTATCGGACCGATAATCGGTGGTTATGTATACGATCATTTTGCTCAAGGGTTTAAGATCGCTGGATACTCAATGATTGCGCTGCTTTTGATACCAGGTATCTTTGTGTTGCTAAAGGAAAAAAAGGTATTCGCGGCATGATAGAAATTTTGGAAGGTCGATATTGACACTTAATAGATTCTAAATAAAATAGGTACATGGCAATTTTCCTCTTCACTGATATCGAAGGTTCTACTAAGAAATGGGAAAAATATCCCGAATTGATGAAGCAGTGTCTTATAAAACACGACGCGATCATTAAGGAGAGCGTCGAGAATCATGGCGGCAAAATAATAAAGCATACGGGCGATGGTGTGTTTGCTGTCTTTGACAACGGTCAACCCCTCGAATGTGCGCTTAAGGTTCAGAAGTACCTTGCCGAGGTGGACTGGAGTGAATTAGGTGAGTTGCGGGTGCGTATAGGGTTGCATGCTGGTCATGTAGATAAACGCGGTGGCGACTATTTTGGTCCAGTGATTAATCGAACATCCAGGGTTATGAGTGTTGCTTGGGGTGGGCAGATTATTTTAACCCCCTCAGTTAAAAACTCAGTAAAGCTCCCAAAAGATGCAATATTAGAAGACCTCGGCGTGCATATGCTAAAAGATCTCGGCGAGCCGCAGAATATCTATCAGCTGGTGCACCCTGAATTACCATTGACTGAATTCCCGCCTTTACGCTCTCTGTCTGCGCGACCTCATAATTTGCCTATTCAGGCCACACCTTTTCTTGGTCGAGAAAAGGAGCTGGTTGAGATCGGTAAACTCCTTCGTGATCCTTCGTGCCGGCTATTAACCCTAATCGGTCCTGGTGGTATTGGCAAGACGCGTCTGGCAATACAAGGTGCAGCTGAAGAAATTGAAGATTTTGCCCACGGCGTTTATTTCATAATACTGGAACCATTGACTTCAATGGATTTTCTTATGTCCACGATTGCCGAAGCACTGAGGTTTTCATTTTATGGTCAAAAGGACCAAAAAGCTCAGCTCCTTGACTATTTGCGTGAAAAAGAGGTCCTATTGATACTCGACAATTTTGAGCACCTCGTTGAGGGAGCTGGTATTATCGCCGATATCCTAAGCGCTGCACCCAAGGTTAAGATCCTCGTGACATCGCGTGAGCTGTTAAATCTACGAGGTGAGTGGATACTACAGATAAAAGGCATGGATGTTCCTGAAGGTGAGAGGATCGACGTTGAAGGCTACAGTGCAGTACAATTGTTTTTTTATAATGCACAGCGTGTGAGGGCAAAAGTTTCTATATCTGGTGAAGACAAGGTTCATGTCGCCCGGATTTGTCAGCTCGTCGGGGGTTTGCCGTTGGGTATCGAAATAGCGTCATCGTGGTTACGCACTTTAACCTGTAAGGAAATTGCGCAAGAAATCGAGAAGAGCTTCGATTTTCTTGCCACATCCTTGCGCGATGTTCCGGCGCGACATAGAAGTCTACGGGCAGTGTTCGAGTATTCATGGAAATTGATATCTGATAAAGAGAAGCAGGTACTAAAGAGGCTCTCAGTATTCCGAGGAGGATTCCAAAGGAAGGCAGCTGAGAATATTGCAGGTGCTTCACTTACCGATTTGCTTTCGCTTACAGACAAATCGCTTTTATATAGAGAAGCCAATGGTCGATACAATATGTTCGAAATACTCAGGCAATATACAGGTGAAAAACTGAACAAAGAGGCAGATGAGAATGAACAGGTAGAGTGCCTACACTGTAAGTACTACGCTGATTTCATGTACCAACGTGAGAAGAGCATAAGTAGTGAAATAGGTAAAGAGGTTTATTCCGAAATAAAGGAAGAAATTGAAAACGTACGAAAGGCTCTTAACTGGGCTATCGATCGTAAGAAAGTAGAATACCTGGATAAATTTGCGATTACAATGTATTTTGTGTACAATCATTATGGATGGTATCACGAAGGTGACAGGCTGTACCAGAATGCTCTTGAATCAATTTCTAAGAGGAAAACGCAATTGGAACGGGTTGTATACGAAAAACTCGCAACACGTTATGCCATTTTCCGGTATAGTATGGGTTTCTACGATGAGGCTCGCAAGTTGTTAGAGGAATCTCTTGTCATCTCGCAAGAATATGGTATACAACGTGAAATTGCTCAAACTCTGATGACTCTTGGTAACATCGATGCTATACTCGGCGATTATGACAACGCTACAACGCGCTATGAAGAGGTTCTCAAAATATGGCGAGACATTGATGACAAGAAGAACATTGCAGGTCTACTCAATAACCTCGGGGTTATACATTATTACAAAAAAGAATATGCTGAGGCACGGAAACTCTATGAGGAAAGTGTTGACATAAGCAACGATGTTCATCATAAGCAAATGAAGGCAATGGCTATTGGAAATTTAGGACTTGTCGCACACGAATTGGGTGATTACAATGAAGCAAAACGACTGCTCAGACAATGTCTGGACATTGAACGGGAATTCGGCGATAGAAGCCAGATTGCGAATACACTCAATAACTTAGGGATGGCATATTATCGGCTCAAGGACTATGATACCGCCAGGGAAATATATGGCGAGTGTCTCAAAATACGGAAAGAGTTGGGTGATCGCCTTGGAAATGCTGCAGTGCTTCACAACCTCGCTAATCTTGCCCTGGATTTGGGAAATTTTGAAGAGGCAAGGCAGCTCTGTGATGAAAACATAGCGATTTACAAAGAGATCGATCACAAGCGAGGATTTGCCGAAGCCCTTGTGCGCAGGGGGGAGGTTTCTTATCGCGCCAAAGAATATCCAGTCGCTGAAAAGTATTTTGCTGAGGGTATGAAAACCGCTATTGCTGTTGAACACGCAAGCGAGATAAACAATGCACTTGCCGGTTTGCTCCGTGTGTACTATAGGCGTGGAGACATCCGGCGTGCATTTGAAACAAAGCAATATGTTAGCACAAAAGAAATCACTGAAGATTCGATAAAAAACGAGCTCAAATCAATTGACCGGAGTTTATTGAAAAAGCTGTCATCTAAAGCAATCAAGAATATTGAAAGGAAAAAGAAGATAAAAACTGAGGATTATGCCGAACATCTTCTAAGACAGGAACAAAGTTAATTTTGAAGGCATTTTATTTACAATTGTAAATACAAAGGAGTGATATGATTGGTAAGAGAGAAGCCAAAAGAGTGCTGAACATGGTTTATGAACATAGCAAAGCTGATCAGGTTGAGGTATCGATCTTCAATCACGAACAGTCTTTGACACGTTTTGCTAATAACTATATCCATCAAAATGTGAATGAATCAAACAGTAGTATTTCCATACGAGCAATTTTTGGCAAGAAGATAGGTTTTGCTTCAACAAATTCGCTCGATTCCAAGAAAATAAGAGAGACCCTTAAATGGGCTGAGGAGATTGCTGAGTTGCAGCGTGATAATAACGATTTTACTTCTTTGCCCAGCGTAAGAAAAAATCAGTATCACACGGTCAAGACCTTTGCTAAGATGACCGCCGGTATTACCAATACTGACCGCGCCAAGGCGGTTGCAAAAATTGTAAGTGTTGCTGACAAGTATTCACTCAAGACGTACGGTTCAGTTTCAAACGGTACTGCTGAAGTCTGTATCGGTAATTCTCTGGGAACATTGGCTTACGCATCTTGTAATGATGTTTTCTGTAACGTTGTTATGTCTGGTGGTGATTCAACGGGTTACACTCAAGCAGGGACTCGTGATATCCTGGATATTAATTTTGAAAGGCTCGCAGAAGTTGCTGCGCAAAAAGCGGTCCAGTCGGCAAACCCGATTAACTTGCCGCCTGGTAAATACACCGCAATTTTTGAGCCGTTAGCAGCACGCGAGTTTTTGGATTTTCTTGGTTATTATGCGTTCAATGCAAAGATATACAACGAAGGCAGATCATTTCTCGGCGGTAAACTTGGTAAGAGAATCGTCGACAAACGGATCACCATAGTCGACGACCCTTTTCTGGCTAAAGGTTTTGCTTTTCCCTTTGATTTTGAGGGTGTGCCCAAGAGGAAACTCGTTCTGGTTAGCAAAGGGATTGCCAAGAACCTTGTTCAGGACTCACTGACTGCATCCAAGACAAGGAGTAAATCTACTGGTCATGCCTTGGCTGCACCTAATCCGTTTGGACCTATCCCAATGCACCTTGTACTTAAAGGCGGGACAAAGAGTCTTGGTAGAATGATTGAAGAGACAAAAAGGGGTATTCTCGTGACAAGGTTCCACTACACTAATATTATCGATCCTTACCGACTAACCTTTACTGGGATGACAAGAGATGGTACATTCCTTATTGAGGATGGTTGCGTCACCAGAGGCTTAAAGAACTTCAGATTTACCGAGAATATCATTGATTGTTTTAATAGGGTCGGCGATATTGGTCGACGCAGTGTTCTGGTTGCTTCAGACCCGGGTTATGGTGGCAGGTTCGCAACAGGTGCAGTTACCCCCGGGATCAAGATAAATTCATTCGCATTCACAAGCGGTACTGAGTTTTAGTGACCAGATATATAAGACTGCTCCGGCCGCAGCAGTGGATCAAAAACGTTTTTATCTTTGCCGGGTTGATTTTTAGCCGACAGTTCTACAATGTTGGAGATACTCTGTCGACGATCTACGCATTTTTAGTGTTTTCAGCGTTGTGTAGTGGTGTTTATGTGCTTAATGATATCCTTGATTTTGAGGAAGATAAAGTTCACCCTATCAAAGCAAAAAGACCAGTCGCCGCCGGAGAGATAGGCAGGAACAAGGCTTGGGTTATTTCTTTTGTATTACTGATAACTTCATTAGTGTTTGCGTGGGTCCTAAACGAGCGATTCCTTTACATTTGTCTAATCTATACTGTCCTGATGATATTATATTCCTTGAAGGTCAAGCAGATAGTGATTTTAGATGTTCTGTTTGTTGCTTTGGGTTACGTTCTCAGGGCAGTTGCCGGGGCGATGGTGATTGACGTCGAAATCTCTTCATGGCTCCTACTGTGTACTTTACTTTTAGCACTTTTCCTTGTATTATCTAAACGACGGACTGAAGTCGTGACGCTCGGTGAAGACGCAATAAAACACCGTAAGATTCTTGTTCACTATCCAGTAAGTCTGCTTAACCAGATGATTGCGATCGTCACTTCAGCGTGCATCGTGTCATATTGTCTCTACACCCTTGCCCCGGAGACAGTGACCAAATTCAATACCAGAAACCTCATCTTTACTGTTCCGTTTGTTATCTATGGTGTTTTTCGCTACTTGTACATTACTTATAGCAAGCTCAAGGCAGATGTTCCTGAAAAGATTATGTTTACTGATGTACCGTTACAGATATGCCTGGTCTTGTGGGTTGTTTCGTGTATTCTTATTTTGGTTAGTGTTTAGTGCCGTATTAATTATTTATGACGATTTTTCTTACAATTTTTGCGTCGTTCGTTTGACCGATTACATAGTATACACCGTTTGCCAGGTCTCTATCAATATCGTCTTTGCCCAACCATATCAAGGTGCTCGATGATGGGTTCTCGAAATCCTTTAATACGCGACCACATATATCATATATTCTCAGCGATGAGAAATGGCTGGGATTCGACACGTAAATAGTCATAGCATTCCTTGTTGGGTTGGGAAAAATCATTATCTCAGGGTTGTTAGCCGGAACCATGCTGTTTGTTTCTTTTTTCTGAAGCAGCACATCAAATTCTGTCATTTTTCCTTGTTCAACAACAATATCGTTCAAATACAAAGATTCATAGTCGCTTTTGTGTATTTCGATATCATAAGTGCCCTCATTAAGAATTCTCAAGAAACGTCCGTACGTGGGGTCGCTCATCCTTGGGGGGAGTGTTGGATCGTAATAGCCATTGATTACTACTTCAGCGTCGAGTGGTTCACCACTAAGAGAATCATAGATACATCCTTTAATACCGGTACTATTTACTCGGTCCAATAGATAATAGGAACCAACACTATTTCTCAGGCATACGTCATCGACCATCCAACCCGGTATTATGGTCGTTGTGCAGATTTCAACGCAATAACAGAAAGTACCGCAGATTCCATAAATCCAGTTGCGCGCTCGACCATCAACTCCAGTACCTGGCAAGGCGTAATAATGTCCATTGCCAGCTTCGTTAACAATGAGTTTTGACATCGAGTCGGCGACCTGTCTTATGAATGGATAATCTGGTGAATAATATCCAGCTGCACGCCATGGATAATAGATCACCTCGCCAAGACCAGTGCGGGCTGAATGATAGGTATTACTTAATGCGAAATTGTGAGCTAAACATAAATCCCTTAAGGCACGATTTTCATCCTCTGAAAATGGTGCTGGGCCGCGGTAATACTCAGAGGAAGGATCTGAACTGCCGCCTTCGGTCCAATAAAAATCGTAATTTCGGTTTGGGTCAACGCCGTCGTAATCAAGGTCAAATATTCCGTTATTGTTATTGTCCCTTTTGTTCTTGCGCCAGGTTGTATCAATACCTTGCATTACTACATTGTGTCCCTCAGGGTTGAGTAGTGGGACAAACCAAATTTCCCGTTCATCAATCCAATGGGTTATAGTTGAGTCGAGATGAAAGTTCGTGACAAGCTCGTCAATCATGTACATACAGAGTTCAAGGCCAAGAAGTTCCTCAGCATGATGCAATGCAACATACAGGATTTCAGGTTCATCTTCATCAACTTTAACGTTGTCCGAGATCTTCATTGCAAAGATGGGTAGTGAATCAGTCGTTGAATAACCAATCGTGTCAAGCACAGTTATTTCTGGATAGTGAAGAGCAATAGAGTCAAGCTCATGTGCGAGTTCGTCAAATGTATGGTACCTTGGATCAATCGCTAATATGAAAAGGAGCCAAATCATTTTATTAAGACGGCTTTCTTGACCATCTTTCGGTTATTTATTTCGCAGCTAATAAAGTAAATACCATTGGCAACGCGGCGTCCGTTTTCATCAGTGCCATCCCAGGAGACAAGAGTAGGTAGTGGGGAGTGGGCAGTAGAGAGCTTTAGATTTTTGGTCAGACGACCAGAAACATCGAAGATCTTTAATGTAATTGGTATTTGTACATTTGGGTTTTGGAACTTATTTGGAATTTGGAATTTGATATTTGTATTTTTCCTGGAGGGATTTGGGTATATTGAAAAGATTATACCTGGAGAATTTATTCGTTCATCGTATTTGTGTATCCCGGTCGGCAGTATCCCGAAATAAACCATTATTGAATCAATGAGGATCCGTTTTGTAGACGGCGCAGAACCATCCTCAAGCCCACCTAAATTAAACGAAACCCCAACAGTTCGTTGATTTGCTGCCACACCACAGCCAAACCCGTTCTGTGTTTTTTCGAATATCTGGATGCCCGGGCTATCTGCATCGATGCGGTCAATAGAGTTGCTTCCACCCGGGTAATTGAAAAGCATTGATCGGGTAAACGTACTGTCTTTACCCGTTACACTAGATAGGGGACCAACACTATTTGAGATGGGCAATAGTGAAAACAGTGCATGGAACTGGTAACCGTGATTATAGTGCGGATCAGCATACCAGACGTCACCACCTTCCATATAAACCTTACCGCCGAGTATAGATAAATAGCGTTCGATTTCTTGACTATCTTGACTCGTGTCAGTTATTACGTGGTTATTAGGGTATGTGCCCAGACATATAAATAGGGATTTATAAAGGGAGAGAAAATCATTGACCGGCAGGGTATCTGTATAGTCACCATAAAAATTCAGTGAGTCTAAGACTGCCTTGATGATTAGACCACTCGAATTGCTCGCGTCTTTGTCCCAGATCAGGTAGTCTTTTTGCCCGGCATATATTGCAAAGCCCATTGTATCGATATAAACACCGGCCGTAATCTCAACCATTACATTAATTGAATAACATGGTGGCGTTGAAGGCATAGTGGCTATCACAAATGGGTCGGCTTGATTAGACCCAGTACTATTGGAATAGATCGTTCCAAATGAAGAAATAGAATCAATCGCGATAAAGAATGAATCATCAGAAAATATCTTACCGATGATATTTTCTGCGCTGTATGAACCGATGTTTTCTATATCAACTATTAATTGATTGATGTCACCAATGCCTGTGTATTTTAACGAACCAGGGAAATGGTGATCCCAATATTGAAGGATTGGTGCATGGACTGTGAAGTTGAAATCGGAGATCCAAGATGAGTCGTTGGTATCAGTTAATAGTAATCGTAGACCGACCTGATGGCTGTCTGGGCAATTAGGTGCAATAATGGCATTATAGCCATTGCTCGATGTGTATGCAGAATCGAAAGCCCCGATATCACCAAAGTACTTAATTGTATCATATAGGGTGATAAATGAATCAGGTATTATGTCCTGGAGTATCCCAACGACATTGTATCCAGTTGAATCACCCCAGTTCTTAACCCATACAGGGATTTCAATATCTTCACCAGGGTTGGCAATACTATCATTATTACCACCTGGGGTATCAAGGAGCGCGAATGAGTTCAATAAAACATACGGCGCGCCGCTGAAATTAACCCTGATAACGTTGGTGTAAGGATTAATATTCCGCCCGGTTACTGTGATATATATTGAATCTCCAGGGATATTGAATGTGTCAACGAACTGGATCTTTCCAAAATTATCAGTCCGTCCATAATTGTAGACTGAGGTGTCTTGTTTTGACATCACGCAGACAAGTATGTTTTCCACAGGCAGCTCATTGTGTTGAACACTGACACCTACTCTACCGCTGGATGCTGATATCCAGAGTACAGAATCATGATCGACATCGATATGGCGCGGCATGGTTGTTCGGACAGTCATTTCTGGATCACCCAGGCAGGTCCATGAGTCATATTCAAGAGTATTCTCAAAAATAGCATAGTAATTCAATCTACCTGCTTCAGCTGCCTTTCCGAGAGTGCTCAGGCTATCAGTGAATATGCTTGCCAGGGTGCCCCTTGCTAAGGCGCTGCGAAGCTCAGCGGCATGATATAGCCCGGTTGTCGTGCCAAAAAAACCCACGCAACCCTTGGGTTGTTCAGGCGTACCCGCGCTTAGCCATGAGTAACCTATACCATGAACTGTTGCACAAGTTGCCGATATAACGATCGGTAATTTCGTGCTGTTATGCATCAGATATGGATAAATACCCCAAAAAGGCCAATCCCAAAAACCCCACCCGACGCCGCGGTAAAGTATATAAGACCGTCCATTATTTATTGCGTTGATAACATGTGAACTGTCATGACCGGCATATTCAGAGAATGAATCTATATGTACAAAACCTGCATTGTTCATTAGACTGTGCATGTACCGGGCATCTGCGTAGTAGACTGAATCGGCTGGAAAACTGTCCTGGTCTTCATTTACTACAGTCACGCCTTTTTTGAACCACGATTGAATTGCGGTGTTCGGCGACTCGTCATAACTGAAGACTTTGTTGACAATGGTTTGGGCCTCAATCGTGTCATATACCCAGAATCGTCCCGGCATGATTTCATTGTGGAAATCACCAATTACGTTAGTATAGTAATTATCAGTATTGCCAATATTGCCCTGATAATCATAACGCGGGAATGGCACCTGATCTGGATTACCGACAAGAAGCAAGAACTCAGGTTTTACCTGCCACGAATTATAGGCATTAATAACATAACTCCGTATTTGAGTAGAGTCGCTGCCTATTTCAGATAACTTGACGATTTTCGCCTTCACACCTTTTTGCGTCTTCCAATTGGCAAGTGGTTTTAAGGCATCGTAGTAATCATCGTGGGTTATTATCAAATACCGCGCACCAGTTTGCCCGTAGCAAATGTTTGTCAAAACATAGATGAGTGTAAAGAGCTTTATGAAACGCATCATTTTCCTATGTTAGCATAGAATACTTCTATGGAAAATACGTGAAATATTCGCAAAGCTGAAACAAGCAATCCTTGGGTTTGTTACCTCAGCAAGACTAATTTTTTAGTTAATGTCATTTCAGATGCAGTAAGTCTTACGAAATAGACACCAGGTGGAGTTTTGTTTCCAGCATCATCTGTGCCATCCCAGGATAAGGAAGTAGGGAGTAGGGAGTAAGCAGTAGGGAGCTTTAGATTCCTGATTACCCTTCCACTTACATCGTAAATACGTAACACTATGATTTTTGCCCTTAGCTCTTTGCCAAGGCTGATATTTGCTAGTTTGTAGAAAGGGTTAGGATATATTGCCAATTCTGTAGTTTCGATAACTGAATTGTCAGGTTCTTCAAGTACCCCTACATCGTTCCAATTCTGCCCGCCATTAGTTGTGTACATCAGGTGACTGTGTCCGCACGCCAAGCCGTGCATATTGTCGGAGAAATCAATGTCAAAGAGTGCAGCTGATGCTGGGTTGGATTGAAATGCCCAGGTATTGCCGCTATCTGTAGTGTGAATAATCGTACCGTTCATGCCTGCTGCCCAACCTTCGCTGCCGATAAAATCCACGGCTCTGAGGTAATAGGCACTTGCCGGTGCAGTAATGAAGCTCCAGTTTTGACCACCGTCACTCGTTTTCATGATGATTGGCGAATGATCAGTTTCATCTCCTCCCACCACAATACCATCAAGTAGGTTGAAAAAGTGGACGTCAAAGAAATCCTCGAACCCGACTACTTGATAAAGCGAATCCCAGTTTATGCCACCGTCAGTTGATTTAAGGATCAGCCCTTGTCCCATAAGCATTGAATCAGGAAAGCCAGCAACTATCCAGCCATCCCATTGATTGACAAATGAGACACCATAGTATTCATCAAGGTACCCCAGGATAAAAATCTGATCCCAGTAACTTCCACCGTTTTCAGTGCGACCTACAGTACCATCGCCGCAAGTTGCCCAACCATGGTCTTGATCAATAAATTCGATACGCGTCGCGTATTTTGATAGACCAATAGCCTGTGCATACCAGTCAAGTCCTCCATTGTCAGTGTGGAGGATTTCACCGAGCATACCACATGTCCAGGCAGCCATTTGGTCGAAGCAGCAAACATCGAAGAACCTTTTTGCGCTG
>JBARXC010000186.1:0-2307 GCA_049647125.1 bacterium
CTGACAGAAAGTGAGCAGCGATTAAAGATCCTGTTTGAATTTGCTCCTGATGCCTACTACTTGAATGATTTAAAAGGTAGCTTTGTAGACGGCAATAAAGCTGCAGAAGAACTAACCGGCTACACAAAAGAGGAATTAATGGGAAAAAGTTTCTTAGAATTGAAACTACTTCCGCCAACACAAACTCCAAAAACAGCTGCACTCCTCGCAAGGAATGTTCTGGGAAAACGAACTGGACCTGATGAATTTGTCTTGAGCAACAAAGATGGTACCAAAGTTCCTGTGGAAATAAGAACATTCCCCGTGAAGATAAAAGGTAAGACCTTTGTTCTTGGTATTGCCCGTGACATCTCCGCACGAAAAAAAGCTATGGAAGACCTACGTGCCCTTTCACTTATTGACCAACTCACTGGCTTGTATAACCGGCGTGGGTTCTTTACCTTACTCGAACAACAAATCCAGCTTGCTAACCGTACAAAAAAAGGATTCTACATACTTTTCGCCGACGTCGACAAAATGAAATGGATCAATGATAATCTGGGACATCACGAAGGAGATATTGCACTGCAAACACTTGCAAATATATGTAGACAGAGTTTTAGAAAATCTGACATTATTGCACGTATTGGTGGTGATGAATTTGCGATTTGTGCCATAGAAGCGATGAAAAATAGTGCTGAGTTATTGGTCAAGCGTTTAAAGAAAAGCATATATGACTATAATAACAAACATAAACAAGACTTCAAGTTGTCATTAAGCATCGGCACAACATACTACGACCCTGAAAATCCCTGTTCTATCGAGGAATTATTAGAACTGGCAGACAAACTCATGTATTTACAAAAAATGCAAAAAAATAGCCCGCGGCTCACACCTGCAAGCCCAAGATTTCCTGATATGGACAAGCAGATCGAAAAAGAATTATATCTTAGGTCTAATGTCATCAAGATACTTATGATTGAAGACAACCTTGATGACTATAAGTTGTTCAAAAAAATGATTGCGCGGGTAAAAGAAACCACCTTTGAAATACAGCACGTAGCAGATCTGAAAACAGGAATTCAGCACCTCATGAAAGAACATATTGATATTGTACTACTTGATTTGAATCTGCCAGACAGCAAGGGGCTCAATACCTTGAAAAAAACGCACTCAAAAGCACCTGGAGTTCCGATAATTGTACTAACCGCCCATAAAGAAGAGGACTTAGCAGTAAAGGCAATACGAGAAGGCGCTCAGGACTGTTTTATTAAGGGACAAGTCAACCGCAACTTGCTGGTGCGCTCAATCAGATACGCAATTGAAAGAAAATA
This sequence comes from bacterium, assembly GCA_049647125.1. Lineage (GTDB taxonomy): Bacteria > Hydrothermota > Tepidihabitantia > SM23-42 > SM23-42 > JAUVZL01. The sequence continues at coordinate 1,314 of JBARXC010000186.1, forward strand.
CGCTGAATTGGAACTCAAGCATAGTTTCGGTAAATTCTTGTATGTATTAGAAGAAACAATCAATACGCTTGCGTCGATCGTTGAGATGAGAGACCCGTACACTGCTGGTCATCAAAAAAGGGTTTCACAACTTGCCCAGGCAATAGCCAAAGAAATGGATCTCACTGATGAACAAACAAAAGGGATAAAAATGGCAGCACTGATCCACGACCTCGGCAAAATACAAGTGCCTGAAGAGATTCTCAATAAACCGAAAAGACTGTCTGACCGAGAGATGAAAATCGTACAAACGCACCCGGGCGCGGGTTATGAAATTTTAAGAACCATACAATTCCCGTGGCTTATCACTCAAATCGTTCACCAACATCATGAAAGAATAAATGGTTCAGGCTATCCTAAAGGAATAACTGGCAAAGACACCCTTCTTGAATCAAAAATCCTGGCTGTTGCTGATGTTGTCGAGGCAATGACCTCTCACCGTCCCTATCGCCCAGCACCGGGTTTGGAAAAAGCACTGGAGGAAATAATGCAAAATAAAGGAAAACTATACGACCCCGACGTTGTCGACACCTGCATAAAACTATTCAAAAATAAAGATTTCAAATTCGCCAGTGAGGTCAAATCATCTCGACGGACTCGATACTAACAGCTTGAATAGTGAATAGCCCATCAACCTCTTGACATATCCCAAATCTTAAGTATTCTTTCCCGTGGCGAGGGCTTTACGTATACAATTCCCGGATGCTTATTATCACGTTATCTGCCGTGGTAACGCTAAAAAAACCATATTTTATGATGATCTAGACCGCAAAAAATTTCTGGAGCAACTTGATGATTTGACCCCTATATCCTCCCTGATTTCCACAATAGATTTACCTAATGTCCTCCGACTACTGTATAGCCCTCTGCTCTGAGTCTACGCGCAAGACCCTGCTCAGCGATTACTGCTTCATCGTATAACAAGGGGTTAAGGTCTTCATATAGCTCAGGCATT
>JBARXC010000187.1:0-1682 GCA_049647125.1 bacterium
TCGGCAGCAATGGGACTCTCATCGATAGAGCCATAGCTGAGAAGATAAAAGGGGCTGGTGTTCCATCGATAGCTATTTCCATAGACAGCGTTAGGGGCGAGGTTCACGATACCTTTCGTGGTAAGAAAGGGGCTTTTTATCAGGCAATGAATGGAGCAACAGCCTGCAAAGAGGCAGGTCTGCCATTTCAATTTGGCATGGTTATTAGAAAACAAACACTATCCGAAGTTCCCGATATGCTAAAGCTGGCTGTGGAGAGCGGTGCCGATGCTGTTGAATTCTTCGACCTGGTAGAAGCAGGCAGGGCGACAATAGAATGCCGCGGTGAGTCGCTGAGCCCTGAGGAAAGGAGACAAGTAATGGAGTGGCTGGCTCAAGCCCAGATAGACTGTCCTATCGTTATAAGAGTGCCTGCCTGTCCTATGTATCCCCTGGTCCTGCAGGAAAGGAAAATTAAGCCAAGGCATTTTTCTCCAGAGCTTTTAGCTCGCATTCCCTACTATGGCAGGGGTTGTGCTGCCGGCATGCCTTTTGGCTATATCAGGATTGCACCTAATGGTGAAGTTAACCCCTGCATGCTGCTGCAAATTGACCTGGGCAACATAAAGAAGAAAAGCATCCGGGAGATATGGAATGGATCGCTGGTATTAAAACAACTTCGCTCCAGGGAGTTAAAAGGCGAATGTGGGCAATGTGAGTACAAGCATACCTGTGCCGGATGCCGGGGCAGGGCTTATGAAGAAACAGGCGATGTGCTTGCTTCCGACCCGGGGTGCTGGATTAAGTGAAGAGACGAAGTAATAAACTGAGTTAAATGCAAGGAGGAAGCAGTGATGGAGACAGAATTTGAAGAAGTGGATAAAATGGCACAAGCTGTTCGCAGAAAGAGGAGCCGACCGCTGACAGAAGAATTGCAGGCGGCTTATTATCAGCGTATGCCACCGGAACTTCGAAAACAATGGGATTTATTGGCACCAGAAGAACAAGTCATGATTCTGGAAGTGCTTGAAGAATACCATCAAGTGATGGAACATGAGCTCTCGCACTTTGTAAGCGGGCTGATTCAAGTGCTAATTAAGAGACATTAAGCACAGGCAGTTCTGCTTTTGATTTACTTTATGGTATAAAGTCTAGGTATAGTTATTCAACGTGGAATACATCTAAGGAGGATGAGATATGCAGCAGTTTGTACACCAAAAATCAAGGGCGCTGAGCCAGGATGAAATGGAGCGTTTCGTTAAGGGACATTCCTATGGTAGATTGGGGCTTTGCCTTGAGAGCGAACCTTACGTTGTCCCTGTAGCCTATGGATACGAGCAGGGGAAGATTTATTTTCACTCAGCCAGAGAGGGTAAGAAGCTGGATTTGATCAGGAAGAATAACAGGGTTTGTTTTCAAGTTGATGAGTGGCAAGAGGGCTGGGCCAGCGTAATTTGCTACGGCAGAGCTAGCTTGACCGAAGATGTGGAGGAGAAGCAGAGGTGTTTTGAGATCCTTACAGGTCAGAAGCTCAGCGAAGAACATTTTCAGAATGTGAAAGCCTGCATTGGAATCATACCGGTAGAAGAGATGACCGGAAGGTGCAGCGCCGATTTTAGCCTGGAATGCGAAGATTGAGCTGAACAGCTCGTCAACAGGCATTGATTGAGCAGAAGCCGCCTATAGGCTATAATCGGTTAACT
>JBARXC010000188.1:0-1603 GCA_049647125.1 bacterium
ACTTAGGACGTTCCGTGATGAGAGAGGTAGAGTATGGTCTGAAAGCATGGAAAAGCTACTCGGTGAACAGACATCACAATGCTGCAATGACTTACGCTAACCGTGCCCTGTCCGCATACCAGGGCCAATCCAGACTTCCCTTATGGGGTGACAAGTTTGTACAATAAAATAGTATGCGTTCTAGGTCGTGGAAGACCTTGAGAAGAGATGCTTTGTGGACATGACCACTCATTTATATGGTCAAGACGCAGAGAACTCTCCCGGAGAGGAATGCCACTTTGAAAGTTCAAGGTATGATGATCGAAGATATGGTGACTGCCTCGGGAGAGATATCCATCAAAGAGGCAATTGGTATCCTTCACCACAAGCATGTGGGCTCGGTCATAGTCGCCGACAAGAACCGGAAGTGTGAGGGAATATTCACAGAACGGGATGCCATCCGAGTCATAGCCACAGATGTCCCCTTGAGTACGCCTCTCAAGGAGGTTATGACGAGAAATCTCAAGACCGTCAGTGAGGATGCTACTTTCGCTCATGCTAATAGAATCATGAATTCGTATAATATACGACACCTGCCAGTGGTCGATGAACAGGGATGCATAAAGGGCCTACTGAGTCTCAGAGCAATCTTGGATGAACTTTTCAACGTACACACGGTACCAGGGTAAGAAACCTCGATGCAACACCAGGAGACATGAACCATGAAGCGCTTTGAAGGCAACCCGATTCTCGAATCAGTGCCAGGACATTACTGGGAAACCCGGGAAGTGTTCAACGCTGCCGCTCTCTATGCCGGGGAAAGAGTCCACATCCTCTACCGTGCGATTGGGGACGATGGTGTTTCACGACTTGGGTACGCAGAATCCTCGGATGGATATACAATCGACAAGAGACAGCCTGAACCCGTGTTTACGCCGTCAAACTCCTATGAGAATCTTGGGTGCGAGGACCCGAGGCTTATCCTGATGGATGGAGAATGTCTGATGACTTATACAGCCTATAGGAACCATCCTATGAATGCGTTCCAGGTTTCCCTGACCAAGGTCTCTCTCGAAGACTTCCTCTCTGGCAGATGGAACTGGGGAGAGAGGTGGCTGCCCTTTGAGGGTATCCGAAACAAGAATGCGGTGATCTTCCCTAGGAAGATAAAAGGACGCTATGTGATGTATAGTCGTATCGAGCCTGACATATGTGTGGCTTACTCTGAAGATCTAAAGAGTTGGTGCGACCTCAAGGCCGTGATGCTTCCCAGACCCAATAGTTGGGACTGTCTGAAGGTTGGAGCCGCAGGGCCGCCCATTGAGATCAATGAGGGCTGGCTATTCATATACCATGGAGTGGACTTTGACTACGTCTATCGTCTCGGCGCACTGTTAATCGATAAGGATGACCCTGAGAGGATTCTCTATCGCTCGGAGAAGCCGATACTGGAGCCTCAAGAGGACTATGAACGTTTTGGCAAGGTGCCTAATGTTGTCTTCAGCTGTGGGAGTGTCCTGTTGGACGATCGGCTCCTGGTCTACTATGGTGGTGCTGACACGGTGTTGTGCGGAGTCGAGTACGACCTAGGGGAACTGCTGCCTTAGTTCTGTCCTGTTTTCCT
>JBARXC010000189.1:0-2915 GCA_049647125.1 bacterium
CTAACAACTAAGAACGCCTCTTTTTAGGCTGGGCAACAAATATAAAACCCACGACAATAACAACACTGCCGCAGATACCCACAAGGATCGAAAAGACATCACTTTTAGCAATACCTTCAGTCACATGTGCCATATTATAGTTATGGATAGCCGTCGTTTGAACGATCCCTATAATAAAAAGGATAATTCCAATAATTGTAATTATCATCCCGACAACTCTCATTGTCACCTCCTTTCAGTCCTGACAGACACATTGTAATACCTCTTTATGAAAAGTCAAGCATATTTACAAGCACTAACACAATAGATGCTGATACTAATCTCGTCGTACAATTTTGCTTAATCGGTTTTTCACCAAATACAATTGCACTTGATCTTCTTATAGTCCATTCCTAATTTCACCCACATTGCTTTGGTTTCTTTACACAAAGCTATTTTATTATAATTCCACTTCTTATGCAAATACGAAATAAGATTGGAATACATATCAAATCTTACAGAAAATTCAACCTTCTTGCCCCAGTTCGAGCTTTCTTTCAAATATATTTTCCACGAGTTATCCTCTGTTACATTTAACGTACTTTGCAGACCACGTAAAGAACCAAAAGTAATCCTTTCAGGTACAAAATCAGCAAACATCACATCCAATAAATCTCTATAATGTTTTTCCCAGTTGCTAATCGGCACCATCGGGTCTATCCTAATCCTTATTTCATAACCCAAATCTGCTAATTTTTTTGCTGCTTCAATCCTCCTTTTAACAACAGGCGCTTTATTTTCCCATTTTTTTGCCACAGGTAAGGCATTTAGACTAAAACTCATAATTACTCGGTTGTGTGGATTTAACTTCAATAGATTTTTTATGTTATTCGACTTGGTCAAAAATAATACTTTATGTTTATTTTGCTTTTCAAACATAGGCACGATAATTTTAGAAAAAGCAAATTTACTATTCTCTGCCATTAATGAATCTGCAATCTCGCCAGTATTAAGAATTTCAGGAGTATTAACTTCATTTAAGAATGCCTCTGTATGTAATTTTATTTTTTCTAAATTTTTAACAACAGGTCTAATCCCTTCTGGTCGAAATCTAAAGGTTCCTTTCAAATAGCACCATGCGCAATCAAATGGGCAGCCATATGCCCATTTCAATTCAAGAAAATGTGGACAGATCACGTCTGTCGATTTTTTAGGTAATGGGGTTTTATCAAACCTGGTAATTATCGATCCGTCATTCACACGTTCAACAAGTATTTTCCGTCTACCATCAATGCATCTATACTGTTTATAATTAACTCTCAAGCGATTTATAGTCATTGGTTTTTTCATTAAGACAGGATGATAATCTAAAACATGAGAGTTTTTTACGCGCAAAGAATTTGAATTATGGTCAGGAAAATTTAAGAAGGGATTGTGCTTTTTCCTTGGATTCTCGATTTTTATAGCACCAATGTTCTTAAGTGCTTTTTCTAAATCTTTTACGAGATAATTCGTTTCCTGTAAGACAAAAGCTGAAACTTCATAATATTCAATACCTCGACTTCCTCTATACTTTTTGAATATCTGTTCTTGAAACGTTTCGAAATCCATCACAGCAAATAAAGAAGGTTCAAAATATCGCCTACTCGCTTCACCAAACATTACATGCTTCATTATTTTAAATCCTGTAATATCTTTTGTCGCATATACCAAATAATAAAAAGTCCTGTTTTTACCTGGGAATTTATTCCTGAAGTACCAGGGGAAAGCTCCTGTTTGTCTTAATTGCTTTTCATACAACTCAATTAATTCCAGTTCATTTTTACATTTTTTGTAATTTGAGGTTCCGAATAATTTTGTTATTGTATTTTCAACTTTTGGAGCCGCAAGCCGCCGTTGAATTGCGTTGTATTGGAAATTAACTAGAATCTCTTTAGACGGCAAATCTAAAATAGCTTCTATCTTATCAAAATCCATACCTGAGAATCCTTCTGGATCTATGAAAAAAAACGCAGGACAATTCTTGACCCTGTCTAATATTGTTTGTATGGAGCTTAAGAATTCACCATTATATGTTTCGACATCCAGTTTTCCTTTAAATTGTTTGACTGAATTCTTTAAATTTTTGAAACGTTTCGAATCTTTTTCAACACAAATACAATGAAATTTACACCTTGGTTTTTGACATTTTAATAAAATTTGAGCCGCAATTACGGGTGAACCAGCTTCACCTGTTTTTATATATTCCCCTCTGCCAGCAAAAGCATCTATATAGTAAGCATCTTTCCATTTTTGGTTCGCAATTATTTTAGCCCAAGGCTCAAGGTAATTTTCAAAAATTTTATGTTTAGAAACAGTCTGTGGCTTTTTTTGATCAAATAGATCCTTTTTCAATTTACTCCTCTCAATATCAGTTTACATATAAATTGAACTCTGTCAACTTAGATGTTGTCTGAGTCCTCTATCGGACGAAACAAATAACCAAAATGCATGTAGGACAATGACTTTCTCCATTTCTACCATGAGAACAAACTGCAAGATGTGGTGATATTGTCTGTCAGTATTTCTTTGTGTTTCTCGATGCGCTTCGCTTACCCGAAGAACAAAGAAATAAAGATACCAATTCCCCGTTAATCTTGCATGTGGTGTGAATTCTTGACTATAGTCATTTTATGACTATAATGTGCCTGGAGAAATCATGAAGAAGATGAAAGCGGTTGTAAAAACGAAACCAGAACCAGGTGCAGAACTCATTGATATCGATATACCTGTACCGGGACCTGATGACGTACTCGTCAAAGTATTGGCGACATCAATTTGCGGTACAGATTTACATATCTATGAATGGAATACATGGGCACAAAGCCGCATAAAAAATATCCCCCAGATCATGGGTCATGAACTATGCGGTGAAGTCCTTGAATTGGGCACTGATG
>JBARXC010000190.1:0-1782 GCA_049647125.1 bacterium
CATACCAATGCTCACCTTCATATCATACGGCAGATGTATGTTATGACCTGGAGAAAAGATATCGACGAGTGGTGCAAGATCCGGTACTGTGTACAATTGTATCTTTTCGGTTAATTCGCTGTACGACTTAAGGTGCAGGTATGCGGTGCCACTTTCTCGCATAACAAATGTTCCAGAAAATTCTTTACCCGAACACGTAAGGTCAGTTGTATCGCTCAATTCGAACCATGCATACTCGAGCGGAGCTGACGCCTTACCTGAGAGAGAGACTGTGGTTCTGTGTGGCGCTACTAATTGGCGACCTGTTTTTGTTTCTGGTGGTAACTTTGTATGAGGAGGATATTCGAGATGGAAAGAGAGGTATTCAATGTAGAGGGGTTCTATCGTCATTAATGTTCTCTCATCGGTTTTCTCGCCAAAAAATTCAAAGTGGAAAGCGATTGGTTTAGTAAGTTCAATATTCTTTTTCGCATATCCATCTTCCACATCAATGTTTTCTTTCACAACTTCGTTCTTGTAAGTAATTATAATGGTTGCTCGTGTGGGTACATATACTCCATAAAGATTGAGTGACAAATCTACATTGGTGCCCTTGAGATAGTGCCCGCTGTGAGGTTCTGTTGAGTACTCGAGTAGGGGATTGAGTGCATACCAGAAACGGCACGGCATGGTCACCGGATAGATGAGGCAGATGGCAACGGCGATCAGGAGCATTCGAATTGACCTGTAGAGTGGATTGTGGTCAAGATATTTTCTAAAGTCGATTGCCTTTATTTTTTCCGCTGTTTCATCGGTGTAGGCACGAATCAATTCTTGTGAATAGTGTTCCTTATTATCTTCAGTTATTGATGATAATTGGATGCTATTTACAATCTCACCTTTTAATCCAATGTTTTGTTCTATTTGTTTGGCGCCTGCAATGAGTGAAAGAGGGCGATAAAAAAGAAGAGGAATAAGACCGACCACGCCATACAGTGGTGATTTTAAAAGGAGAAGAGCAATGGTTGTTGAGAGAGCAACAGTTGCAAACGTGAAGATGAGATAGGCAGAGAAATCAATGAGCTGCTGCTCGTGAATAAAGTTTTTTAATTTATTAATGATGAATGTACTGGCTGACACGATTCTTACTTGGTTAGACTATACACAACAATATTGATACCCATCTGCAATGCCGCTTCCCTTTTTTCTGGTGGATCATTGTGTACGTCAGGGTTTTCCCAGCCATCACCGAGGTCACACTCGTAGGTATAAAAGACGACAAGCCGATTATCATAGAAGATACCAAAACCTTGTGCTGGCTTTCCATCATGCTCGTGGATTTTTGGAAGACCGCGAGGGAAGCTATAGAATGAGCTGTATATCGGATGGTCAAAGGGGATCTCAATAAGGGGCGAATCAGGAAAAACCTTTTTTATTTCCCTACGGAATGATGAATCCATACCATAATTATCATCAGCGTGGAGAAAACCGTCAGCCGCAAAGTAATTTCTCAAAATTGCTACTTCTTCATCAGTAAACCGAACATTGCCATGACCATTCATATACAGGTAAGGATAGCGAAACAATTCAGGATCAGTTATTGCTACAATATCTTCTTTCGGCGCAGCCCGAATAGTCGTTCTTTCACTGATTGCTGCAAGGAGATTGGGCAGTGACGAAGGATTTGAATACCAATCACCGCCTCCACCGTATTTCAACCGCGCAATCGTAAAATCATACTGTCCAAAAATGATGAAGACTAACAATATTACATTCATCGCTCTATAAATTATAGGATAAAAT
>JBARXC010000191.1:0-9777 GCA_049647125.1 bacterium
TTGAATGACAGCATTCTTATCTTCTCAGACATTTGCACTTAGCTTAGTTGTCTGGTATTCTTATCTTTTATTCTCTTCCCTACCAGCTGGCTGGTTCGTCATGCTCCTCTTCAGATATATCACCATATCGCTCTTTCCATGAACATTTTGTGCAAATATATGAGTCCTCTTCTTTATCGCTTTCTTCCCAGTCGATTTCTCCAGAAGAAAATTCTTTACCGCATTTTCTGCATTTATAAGGTCCGTAACGCTTTCTATAGCAGTCATCACAGAGGTACTCCTCGGGTGTTAATATACCATGTTTGATCTCGTGAGAGTCATTCCCTAATGTTTTTCCGCACTCGTCGCAACATTCACCAAGTGGCGGTTCACCATTTTCCTCTCTTTCTTTTGCCCACTGTTGCCTTGCCTCTCTTTCCCATTCCTCTACCCTTTGCCACTGGCTTACTGTAAATGAATTCATAATAGATTGATGCTGTCTCATTATTCTCTGAACCTCCCTCTCAAAACTGCCAAAAGGTTCAACCGGAGGTCTCTGATTGTCATAAGGCATACTCTCCCCTTTTCATTTTTAGAACTAATTTCCTCTTTGTCTCCGAGACCAATAAGCGATAAACCCGTATGATTCGAAGACAGACCAGTGATATGGTGTAGGTTGTCTGTTTTTTTGCAACATAACAAAATAGAGGGAGATTTCCTGCTGCATCTCCCTCTATTGTGTAGTGCGGTAAAAGTGCGGTGTTTGTGCAGGAACAGACAGAATAACCAGAATTCCCAACAACGGACAGATGGTTGCAAATTGTTGATATTATTGGTTTTGGTTGATTTTGACTGGAATTTCGGAAGTTATGAAAAATGGTAAAATAGCTTTTTAAGTCCGCTATGTCTACCAATTCCATCACCCCGGCATACCACGTTCCCCAAATTCCCTCTCCCTTGTAGGGAGAGGGAAAGGGTGAGGGTCAGCTATATTATAGCTCTATTATGTGCCCTGTCAACGCATGAATCCACTTTCCCTGCTCCGTCATTCCCCGGCTTGACCGGGGAATCCAGACATTTCTGTCATTGCGGGGAGCGCAGCAGAGCCTGCCCCGTACCTGATAGGGAGAAGCAATCTCATAGTATCATTCTCATGCTGAATCCTGCTCTGAATCTATTTCAGGGTAATTTCAGTGCTCATGCAAAATGCAAAGATTTGACCCCATTTATCCTCAGAAGCAGAATCATTTTGTTAAGACTTGGAGAAACGGTTGCTCCGTCTATGAAAAAATTGAAGTCAAGAAATAATTTTGGAGCAAAAATGAAACCAACAAAAAGAAAAGATAGCAGATTTTTCCAATTTCGGCTGAATGCTAACACTCGTAATCCATTGACATTCTATCATATCGACTTATAATTTCTATCAGGTATAATTACAAGGATTCCTCATATGAAATATTATGACAATATTACAGAGATGATTGGAAACACACCTTTACTCAAACTGGCACGAATGGCAAAAGATTACAAACTCTATGCTAAATGTGAATTCATGAACCCTCTGAGCATAAAGGACCGTCCTGTTCTGCAGATTATAAAGGATGCAGAACAATCTGGTATGCTTAAGCCCGGCAGTACATTAATTGAAGCTACAAGCGGTAATACAGGAATGGCTGTAGCGTATATTGCAGCAATTAGAGGATACAAAGCTATTTTGGTAATGTCAGAGATCCAAAGTTTGGAGCGAAGAAAGGTGTTAAAAGCCCTTGGCGCTGAATTAATTCTTACACCTGCTTCAGAAGGAACTAAGGGGGCACGTCAGAAACTTAAACGGGTATTAACAGAACACCCTGAGTACTTTTATATTGGACAACACACCAATCCATCAAATCCTAAAGCCCATTATAATAGTACTGGTCCAGAAATCTGGAAAGATACAGAAGGAAAGATTGATATCATGATAGCTGGATTAGGCACAGGTGGTACGATTTGCGGAGCTGGTCGGTATCTCAAAGAAAAAAAGTCAACTGTACAATTGATAGCTGTAGAGCCAGAAGAATCACCCTTCATCTCAAAAGGTATTTTCTGTCCGCACCGAATGATGGGTACAGCACCAGGTTTTGTTCCTGAAACACTCGACCGTGAAGTCATTGATGAAATTTATTTGGTGAGTGAAACTGAAGCCTTTAATAGATGTAGAGAACTCGCACGCATTGAAGGTCTATTAGTTGGCATATCATCGGGAGCAGTGGTACATGCTGCCCTGGAGATTGCGCAGCGCCAACAAAATAAAGGAAAAGTGATTGTCTGTATATTTGCTGATACAGGGCAAAGATACCTGAGCGTGGAAGGGTTATTTTTGTAATTGAATGCGCTCCGGTCTTATCATCCCCTTGACACTTGTTTTGGTTTTGATAAACTAATATATCATGGATATGTATTGCACCAAAATGACAAAGAAACTTGTTTTACTTCTGTGGTGCTTTTTTCTATTTGGTTCTGCCGAGCAAACATTTTCACGCGTGAACATATATTATCAAAACTATGACGAACTGGTTCAGCTCGTGCAGACGCCAGAAATCTCCGTGCTCAAGCACAAATCAGGTGGTTATCTTGAGGCGGTCGTGGAACACGGGTATCTCGAAACGCTCGACAAATCTGGCTTTGAATACGAAGTATTGATCAAAGACATCGCCACATATTACAAGGAACTTCGCAGTGACGGCAGGGGTGGTGTATTTGGCAACTACTATCTATATACTGAAGTAAAACAGGCGATTCTTGATTTGCAATCACAATATCCAGGATTGGTCAAAGTCGATTCTTTGCCAACGCGTTCAATTGAAAACCGTGCGCTTTATGTGGTCAAGGTTTCAAACAGTCCGGCTGCTAATAACAATAAACCCGAGGTTCTGTTTTGTGGTGCGATCCATGCATACGAACCTATCGGTGTATCAGTATGCATGACCGACATGACTCATCTTTGCGAGGATTATGCGTCTGATCCAGAGATTCAGTGGTTGGTTGATAACCGGCAGATCTATTTCATCCCAGTGATGAATCCTGACGGTTATGTTTTCAATGAAACCTATCCATCAATGATGTGGCGCAAGAATCGAAGGCTGAACTCTGGTGGTTCTTACGGCGTAGACCTGAATCGTAATTACCCTTATAAGTGGGGGTATGATAATATTGGTTCCAGTCCCAATCAAACAGCTTGGAACTACCGCGGTACTGAACCTGCATCCGAACCCGAGACCCAGGCTGTCATGGATTTTGTCAACGCTCACCAGTTCCGCGCCTGGCATAATCATCACTCGCCCGGCGATGTATTGCTCATACCTTTTTCATACGTTGATAGTTATCCATGGGATGACACTTTGGAATACTATTGCATATGCCGGGAAGAGAGTTTGCTATACGGTTTTCTGGACTGGGGTAATTCCACGCAGACATACGGCTATCCGTGCAATGGGGAACTGGGCGACTGGGCGTGGTGTGATTCTGCGACCTATAAAATCTATGGTTTGGTGCCGGAGCTCGGCCCAGACTACTGGGGCGGTCTGAATGACACCTCAGAAATCGTTGGCATCTGTCAGAATATGCTCAGAGCCGAGCTGTACCTCATGGAGGTCAGCGGGTTCTTTCCAGTCATCTTCGAAATCATTGTGCACGATACAATGCCCGGTGCAAATAACGACGGCGTGCTCAACCCTGGCGAGACTGCTGGACTGCAGATCGCACTTCAGAACAAAGCGGTCGTTGATACGGCATTTGGTTTATGCGGATATCTGAACACGGTTTACCCGCACGTTAATGTGACCGATTCAACGGGCAATTACGGCGATGTAATAAGGCTTGCCCAGGTAGTAAATAGCGATCCTTTTGTCGTTTATTGCAGCACAGCAGCAAATCCCAGTGACTGGGTTCATTTTGATTTACGGCTTGACTGGAACACAGGTGAATACGAAAAGACATTGGTTTGTTCTCTGCAGATCGGTCCAGAAACCAGGATTATTGAAGAAAGGTGCCGGCCAAAAAAGCACTATACAGTATTCCCTACCGTTGTAAGCGGCGCCATACATTTACCCGAGGGCACATCCTGCAAACTCTTCGACATCACGGGACGGGTTGTGTTGTCTAACAAAATGAAACCAGGCGTCTATTTTGTGGAAGTAGACAACAAAATCGTTCAAAAGGTAGTAAAGATAAGGTAATGCTTTTATCTGTGTAAATTTCTACCCACTGTAGGATATTTTTTTCCTATCTAAATTGATAATAAGAATAAAGCTCGGTATTTCATATGATTCTTTCCAAAATTGGGTATGGGAATTGCATAATAATATTATTGTAGTATATAGTAGTGTGTATAACATTCGGGAATCTCTATCTTTACAAATGGAATATGAGATTTCATGGTTTGATATAGGAAGTCCCGTTACTTCTGCGAAGCAACGTGGACGCTGAATTTTCCCGCTAAATCAAAGATTCAGGCAAATTTCGCGGAGGTGATAGACATGGTTGCAGTTCGATGCAAGGTTGAGCCGGATGTCTGTACCTATATTGATGAGCACGAGAACAGCTTCACCATTGAAGTTGTGCTTCCTGGAGTGGATAAGGAAACCATCAGACTGAAAGTGAATACGAGGTGTCTGATTCTTTTTGCCGAGGCGGATAATGTCAACTATGCAAAATACCTTTCGTTCTGCTATCCGGTTGAGGCAGATAAGGCAGAAGCAATGTATGAACATGGGCTTTTACGTATCAAAGTCCCAGTCATGGCGTGACAATGTTGTTTATGAAGTCCCTCGATAAACTTCTCTCGCGGAGTTCGAGATCTTCGACGGGACACTGAATTTTTCAACCAAATACAAGATTTGGGAAAAATTCGTGAAGGATGGTAGTATGAAAATATAAGAAAGTGATGTATGTGTTCTCATAGATTGGGAGTGGCGTTAAACGCCACTCCCTTTTTTAGTTTTTGGTCATTGTGTCTATGAGAAGAAGTCAGCTAGCACCTGGGATCTATTTCATCATAGAAGTACCAGGTGTTCACCTGTTCACGCTTGACATTTTATAGTATTCGTGATTCGTAAACCATGTCCGTTTTTCCATTGGGAAAATAGATAAACATAGGGATTGACATCAACGTGTAATTCAGGATAATTTGAAAAAGGAGGATCTATGAAAAAAGTGATTTTGTGTTTCTCGGTGATCCTTTTAACTGTTGCGAGTGCACAGGGTTCCTGGACACCGCGCAAACTTATCGGCACTTATCTCAATTGGGATTATTGGTGGTTGAATGTCCGGATAGGCATTGACCAGTTTGACACGGTCTATTGCGCGGTCGCTCGTTACAACTACTCTCAGAACGACTATGAGCATGATCTTTACGTTTTGAACACGGAGGGTGATACAATTAATGTTATCCGTCCTTGGCCTGGCTTTGATTACCAGCCGATTGTTCAGGATGCCCAGGGATATAATATCTATCTTGGACAACCGCTTTTAGGTCAGGGTTCAGCTAGCTCACCTCATATGGATGCAGGTGTTACTGATGATTCCAATTGTGTCAGCACTACCCACTCACGGAATGATGTTATTTACTTCACCCGTCTCGGACCCAGTGGCCAGCACCTTATCTGGCTGGATAGCATTTATGGCGGGGACCCGTGGGCTGGACGCACCAGCCTGGCTCGCGATCCAGGCGGTAATCTTCATTGTACTTTTGCCGACGATATGCAGTTTTTGGTATATGGGATTTCTCAAGACTATGGTGTAACTTGGACCTGGGATACACTTGAAACCATTTCGGTTATGTCGCATGTTCGAGTTGTGGCAACACTTGATACCTGTATTCACATTGTTTTCAGGACCTGGACCTCTGGAGTCCAGTTGTATTATATGAAGTTAAGACCTGATGGTACAGTTGCTATTGCCCCTTCAATTTTTGCTCAAGGTTCTGAGCGATGGTGTCCAAATGTTGCCATTGATACCACAGGTCATCTTAGAGTTGTTTATATTGACGGTTCGTCTCAGGCTCATAATCTGTGGTATACAGTGCTTCGCGGTGACTTAGATATGGGTGGTCAGCCGGTTCCTGATTCACTGCTGACCCTGGTACCGGATACGATAATCCAAAATGACGCAGTGCGAGTAGCCGGACCCAAGATTTGTGTCGACTCATATAACCGAGCTCACGTATTATTTGAACAGGGGATTTACGGTACAGGAGGAACCAAACATGTCTATCATATTCGGGAAGAGGGCGGTCCATGGGTTGGTGAGTATGCAACAGAATCTCGGTCCACGCTATTGGTTTCACCTAACCCCATGTTTTCTTCGGCTAAGATGCAATTCAACCTTGCCCAACCAACCATGGTGCAGTTGATATTGTATGATGCATTAGGTCGGAAGGTGAGAGATATTTTGAATTGCGCAGTTGCGAAAGGTCTTCATACAATTAAGTTTGACCGAGCCGATTTATCCTCGGGTACATACTTTCTGGTATTTAAAAAGGATTCTGAAAGCAGAGTAGTCAAAATTGTGGTAGTAGAATAAAAAACAGGAATTCAGGGGACATCAAAGACAGATACTAGATGCTAGGGGAACATTGGTTCCCGCACGCCTTGTTCTGATTGCGGTTTACCTGATGCCTATTAAAACCCATCGTTGACAAATTATTTCTGCTGTCTACAATAGATAGTGGAGCAAACACTTCTTACGGATTTCTTAAAAGAAATCGCGGTTGGTTTTAAATCAGCTAGATCCTACCCTCCAGGGCATCCAGTAATGGACCGGGTTGTTAACAGTACGCTCTCACATCTCAACAAGATTCTGGTTCAGACATCGGAATTTTCCATGTATTTTTTGGAGCAAACGATCATTTTTCAAGACCAGCAGATTGATGTTACAAAAAATTTGGCGGTGAAGTCTTTGTTTGATACATTCAGAAAGATCGAACTCAGGAGTCTCACATTTGAATCCGGTACCACATTAGAAGAAATAAAGCATTTGTACGAGGTAATCAGCAGTCCCAAATTGCAAATTAAAAAGTTCGGCGGTGTTGCCGCACTGCTTGAGTCAAAAGGTACCACAAAAATCAAGATTAATGCTGTTCAATTTGGTTTGCAGTCTGGTGGTGGAGTACAGATCACCACAGCGGCTAAGGCGGTAGCGTCAAAGTCGCATAGTGAAATTGTTGGGGCAATAAAAAACTTGAAGGATCTTGTGGAAAAAGGTATTTCTGGGCTCGAAATGAAGACCGGATTCTTGAATGTCACCGATGATGTTTCGACTGCATCCGAACATGAATGGCCTGCGTATAGTGAGGCCGTAGCCCGCATACTTGAACAGGTGCCGGCAGAGCACCGCATTGAATTACTCCGGGACATAAAGCTGAAGCCATTTGTACTTAAACTATTATCAAAAATGAGTGATGAGATGTTGGTGAACCTCATCATGGTAAAGGCTGAAGAGCAGGAAAAAACAGATTTCAAAAGGATTATTGCCGGAATAGGTGATGATCGATTTTCCAAGATTATGCCTGTTTTGAAAAAGAAAATCCCCAATGTATATGAATATTTGGCACAGGTTGGGTTGCTCTTAAGTGATAAAATATCTACCGCGGTTTCCAAGGAAGATCTTCAAGCAACCATACGACCATACTATGCAATGCTCGATTCTCAAAATGCACCGGTGCGAGAGGAGGGGTTTAAATCTCTCATGACCCTTGCCAATCGTTTTCTTAAACAGGGTAATCATGAAATCGTTGGTGAAATTATCCAGCGGATTTCATCAGCGATTGAACAGGAATCTGTAAACCATGTTGTCCTGGCGACGATTGAAGTACTCAGCAATCTATACAGAACATGTGATGCACACAATCAAGAGAAGTATTGTAATAGCCTACTGGATCCATTCAGTAAAATACTGGGTAGGACCGGATTGCCCATTCAATTCAAGAAAGATATCATCATCTTTCTCGGCGAAACACGTAACCCTGCTGTATTACCCATACTCTTCTCCTTTTTATGGGAAAGTGGTCTTTATCCTGATGTCCGAGCCGCCATTATTCCATTTGGTCGTGATGCAGTGAATGAAGCCCTTCTGACCTTAAAAGAAGCTGAAGAACTTGCCCTAAAATCAAAGCTCGTTGATATTTTGAAAAATATTGGAAAAGAAAGTGTTGAAATGCTGATCGATAATTTAGGTAGTGGTGAATGGTTTCTCACACGTAATATCGTTGCCATTCTTGGTGATATCGGTGATAAAAGTTCTTTACCTGCTCTTGAACCGCTGCTCGAGGATGAGGATGACCGTGTCCGTCTTGAATTGGTGAAGACCTTTGCCAAGCTTGATTTTGACCAGGGTCTTCGGAATGCTTTGAGTGATGCTTCAATTGAAATCAAAACAGAAGCCTTGAAAGGATTAAAAAGCAAAATAAATGCAAAAGAGGTTGCAGAATTGCTCCCGCAATTTAAAGAAAGAGGGGATACATTACACTTAGAACTTTTAGGCATTATTAGCAGGCATAAAAGTGCAGAAGCAGTGCCGTTTATCAGCGATTTCCTTAAAACGTTGGTTGGTCGCGATGATGCGGCTGCCCAGGAACTCAAGGAAAGGGGGGTGATGGTTTTAGCGCGGCTGGAAGTTGATAACAAACGTGCACTTCTTAATGAGTTGAAGGAGCTTAAGGATAAAACACTTGCCAATTTTGTGAATGAAGCACTCAAACACATCAGTGAATAAGTATGATCGCTACTTTTTCTTGGTTACTGCGTAAAATTAAAGGAAATACAAATAAGGGAGTTATGTTATTTTACAAAGAGGACCAGGTATTCCGTCAAGATGCCGAGAATCTACGACATCTCGAAATTCAAAATAATTTAGAATATGTTTTGTCCTAAATGTAGAGCCGAATATGTTGCCGGCATCACCGTATGCGCGGACTGCGATGTTCCATTGGTAGACAGGTTACCAGAAGAGGGAAAGTACATCCACACTAAATTGAAGTATGTGGAAGTTCTGATTACTTCTAATGTGGGGGAGCTTGTATTGGTTAAATCTGTTTTAGATGATGCTGGGATAGAGTACTTTATCCGGGGTGAGCATCTTCAGATTGCGTACTCGGCGGCTGATCCAGCCAGATTGATGGTTAGAGAGGATTATGTAAAAGAAGTACAAAAGATCCTCCAGCAATTGATTCAGAAAGGGTAAAGGGCAATTGGTGAAAACAACTATGAGCGTATAACTATTAGAATGGAGGAATGATATCAATGTTAAGAGATTATCCAAAAGAGGTTACTATAAAAAGCGGAGAAAATTCATTCTCCGTCCTATAGTCAGGGAAGATGAGCAGAAGTTCCTTGTAACGGGAAAATGGAGATCGCAACGTTAACTTCATCGCCTTGCAATGACTTAACGATTTAATGAGGTAATAGAGGTAAGAGGTTGAAGAGGAAGAAATCAGTTCACTACAGTATCTATGTGGTATTGTTGGAAGATTGTATCAGGAGATTTCGAAAAGTGCAGGATGAGAATCCGCGCCGAGATTCTGAAAAACCATGTGTGTATGTTGGTATGACCGGCATCAACCCAGTAAAACGTTTTGAAAACCACAAAGCAGGTTATAAAGCGAGTGGATATGTAAAGAAATACGGCATTCGGTTAATGCCTGAGCTATATGAAGACCTTAACCCCTTGTTATACGATGAAGCAGTAATCGCTGAGCAGGGTCTTGCGCGTAGACTCAGAGCAGAGGGCTATACAGTAGTCGGAGGACATTAGGTAAATCTA
>JBARXC010000192.1:0-2176 GCA_049647125.1 bacterium
CACATACTTCACCGACCGTATCGCCAATTCTGTCGGCTTTGACATCAGCCAAGCCAACCAGCTCTGCGTGTCGGATGGCCGCCTCCTGGGCACGGTCAAGCAGCCAATCCTTGGCCGACAGGCCAAACTGGAGGCCCTGAAAAGCGAAGCGAAATTGCACGGTATTCCACTCTCACAAACACTTGCCGTGGGAGATGGGGCAAACGACCTCGCGATGATCCGAAAGGCCGGTCTCGGCGTTGCCTACCGGGCTAAGCCAATTGTCGCGGGCGAAGCTAAAGCTGCAATCAAGCATGGCAATTTGAAAGCGTTGCTCTATTTGCAGGGCTATACACGAGACGAACTTGTCGAATGATCCCTCCCGGCCCGTGATCACCGAAGTCTCCCAGTTCACCCGCCATCATCCGGAGCCCACATGCTGGACGTCTTCCTCCTTCTGATAGGCTTTGCGCTGCTGGTCGCCGGCGGCGAGCTGTTGGTGCGCGGATCTGTGGCCATCGCCGAACGGATCGGAGTATCCCCGTTAATCATCGGCATCGTACTGGTCGGCTTCGGCACATCAATGCCGGAACTCGTCATCAGTGTGCAGGCCTCGCTGGCGGGCTCGCCAGGCATCTCTATCGGCAACTTCGTCGGCTCGAATATCTCGAATATCTTATTGATCGTCGGAATTTCCGCCCTGCTGGCGCCGCTCACCGTAACCTCGCGTGCCTTGAAGCGAGATGGTGGCGTCGTCATCGCTGCATCCGCGGCCTTCACTATCTTTGCGTTTTTCTCGCCGTTGACCCGGCCCATTGGCCTCGTCTTCATCGGACTTCTCGCCACCTACCTCATCTATGCCATCCGCCAGGAACGACTTGACCCCGAAGCCGGCCACAGCGCCGCATTCGAGATGTCCGAAGCCTATGACGAACTCATGCGCAATGGCGATCTCGCCGGCGCGTTCCGCCTCAAATGGAGCACGCGGCTCGGACGCATCCTGCCCTTTCTGATGGCTCTGGCGGGCCTCGCCATCATTATTCTCGGCGGTCGCCTTTTGGTTGACGCCGCGGTCTCCCTTGCCCAACAAATTGGCGTCAGCGAAGCCGTCATCGGACTCACCGTCGTTGCTATCGGCACTTCGCTACCCGAGCTGGTGACTTCGCTTGTCGCCGCCTACCGTGGACATTCCGACGTCGCCGTCGGAAACGTGCTGGGCTCCTGCGTCTACAACATCCTCGGCATTGGAGGCGTGGTCGGTCTTCTCGCGCCAACCGCCATCCCCGAGCAGATCATCTATTACGACAACTTCATCATGCTCGCCGCGGCCCTCGCGCTGGTCGCCTGCGCCTCCAATGGAGGCCGTATCACCCGGTTTGAAGGCGCGGCAATGCTGATCGCCTACATGGGCTACATCGCATCGCTGTGGCCGAAGTAACAGCACTACTCGCTGACGATATTCGAACGCTCCCAGCCCACCGGCAAGGCGCCCGTCCTCTCTGCTTCTTCCAGTGCATGCGTCAGTTCTTCGCGCGCCTTCTCGGCCTGCCGCTGCCGATTCCACAGGCTCGCATACAGTCCGCCCTTTGCGATCAACTCCGCATGCGTTCCCTGCTCGGCGACACGGCCCGCCTCAAACACAAGAATACGATCGGCGTGCACAATAGTTGAAAGCCTGTGGGCGATCACAAGTGTCGTCCTATCCCTCGAAACCTTGTCGAGGGCATCCTGGATCTCTTTTTCCGTATGGCTGTCGAGCGCACTCGTCGCTTCATCAAGCATCAGGATTGGTGGTGACTTCAGGATCGTCCGCGCGATGGCAACGCGCTGTTTTTCCCCACCCGACAGCTTCAACCCGCGCTCACCGACCATGGTGTCGTAACCCTGCGGCATCGCCCGAATAAAGCTGTCGATCTGCGCCATCTTCGCCGCCTCGATGATTTCTTCATCACTGGCTTCCGGTCGCCCATAGCGGATGTTGTACTTGATCGTATCGTTGAACAACACGGTGTCCTGCGGCACCACACCAATAGCCGAACGCAACGAGGCCTGTGTCACATCACGAATATCCTGACCATCGATCGTAACCCGCCCCTTCTCGATATCGTAGAAGCGGAAAAGTATCCGAGAGATGGTTGATTTGCCGGCTCCCGAAGGGCCGACAATGGCAACCATTTTACCCGCCGGAACGGTGAAC
>JBARXC010000193.1:0-1555 GCA_049647125.1 bacterium
CCAGTATACACCACCTGACAGTCTTTCGATTCAACGAGACAAGCCATAGAACCCGGTATCGAATGGTCAACATTGAAGCCTGTAACCGTTAACCCGTTCTTGATTGCTTGGGCTTTCTCGTGCTCCAAACTACAGAAATCTCGTTCTTCCTGCTCCTTTGAGTAGCCTACTTTTGGTTCACCGGGAAAAAATCCTGTCTTCAGCTTTCCCATCTCACGTTCTTTAACAACCGTCAACTGCTTATACAAACCCTGCAAATTCCCGATCTCAGCCACCGATTCCATCAAGGTTTCTGTCATTTCAGAACACAAAAACGGAAATGCACCCAAATACGGAGCGTATCCGCAATGATCCAGATGTGCATGGGAAATAAACACTGCATCAGGACGCCAAACGCCCGCCTTCACCGCCTCCTCAAAACTTTGCAAATCTACATTCCACAAGTTTTTTGCTCTAACATCGTAACTTTCGAAACCGTTTGGAAAAAGAGCATCCTGCCTGTAGACGCCGTCTATGTGCGGCAGCAAACCCAGTTTCAGCAAATCGTGGATTTTGCATCCTGACCGAGGCTGCAGGAACTCTTCAAAAAACTGGCTCTCTTCACTGTATGAAAGACCGAAATCGAGGAAGATTGACCCCTTATCGAATTTGACGAGAAGTTTGTTTCCTCCAATGTCGTTTACTCCTCCGTAACAGGTAATTTTGATCATCAAATGGAACCCCGCAACAAAAGTTACTTCTCCAGAGCAGAATATAAAACGTGTTACCCCGTCAACACGCGATCAAGAATGGGATGATTTAGAGAGCAGAGCTTTTTCTAGGAACCTGCAGATTGCCGAGTCGTATCTCGCGGTTTCTTTGAAGGCTTCCACAGCCAAAGCTTTTCTGGTTTCAGCGCTCACCTCGCCGTTCTTCCTGTATTCGCTGAGAATTTGACCGTATCTGCGGGGGTTAACAATTACGACCACGTTCTCAAAATTTTTTGCTGCCGCCCGGATCATGTTAGGTCCACCTATGTCAATGTTCTCTAGGGCGGTCTTCAGGTCAACTCCTTGAGCCGTTACCTTTTCGAAAGGATACAGATTGCAGACAACCATGTCGATAGGCTCTATTCCATGTCTTTCAAGGTCCTTCACATGTTCTTTCTTGTCTCTCAGGGCAAGTATGCCACCCATCAACTTGGGGTGCTCAGTTTTAACTCTGCCCTCCAGTATCTCAGGAAATTCCGTAACCTCCGAAACATGTTTAACGAGATGGATTCCCCCCTCTTTCAAAGTTTCTAAAGTTCCGCCAGTCGAAATTATCTCAAATCCCAGTTTGCTGAGTTCTCCAGCAAAACTTACTATGTCTGTCTTGTCATAAACGGAAATCAGGGCACGCTTCATAGTCATCAACACCGGTTTTGTTATTGGATTTAATGAAACAAAAGTGTTTCAACCCTTTGTTTGCCAAAAACTAAAAAAGGGGTAACATAGGAAGATAGCAGGTAGTGGAACAGGTTCGCTATTACGAATCTGATTCCAAACATGCAAAAACAAACGAGACTGTTAAAGAA
>JBARXC010000194.1:0-2363 GCA_049647125.1 bacterium
CCGAGGTAGGCGTCGAAGGCGGCCCAGAAACGCTGCCGGAAGACGTCTCGCTCCTGCAGGATTTCGTGCCGGCAGCCGGGTATCAAGATCAGGTTGCCGACTTTCAAGCGAACGCCGAATTCCTCAATGGCCCGGGTTGAGACGATGGTGTCTTTACCCGCCGCAAACAGCATCACAGGGACCTTGACGTTCGGGGCAAAATCCTGGTGCGTGATCATCGCATTGGAGCGAAAGGCGGCACGCAGCCACCCCACGGTCGGGGCGCCGAGACCCAGTTCCGGAGCGACTTCGAGGACGGCCTTGTTGCGCGACCAGCGTTCGCGATCGGAGGTTAGAGGATTGTCCTCGAATTTCGATATGCCTTCAACGGCGTCGGTGCCGCGATAGGTGTATTTTGTCGACATGCCTGAGATGGAGACGACTTCCGAATAAACGCGGGCAAGATCCTGAGGTATGCCGATGCGTTCGTCGGCAAACGCAAGCATCGGCGCCGTTAGAATCATTCGATCGAACCAGGAGCCGTGCATGGTGGAATGGCGAAGGACGATGTTGCCGCCCATCGAATGCGCCAGGGCATAGAAGGGAGGGGGGCAGTCAGGAAGGACGATGTCCTTCATAAAGCGCAGGATATCCTTCTCATACTCCCCGAAATCCTTGATGTGGCCTTTCCTCGGGTTGGAAAGAGCGTGAAAAGAGCCTCCTTGTCCGCGCCAGTCGAAGGTAGCGACGGCGAAGCCGCGGCCACGCAGATCGGCGATGGTTTCAAAGTACTTCTCGATGAACTCGCCACGACCTTGGAACAGGCAGATCGTGCCGCGTCGCGGCCCGCGCGTTGCTTGCCATAGGGCGAAACGCATCGGTTCACCGTCGTAGCCCTTGAAAGTGCCAACGACAGGTCCGCTGGGGACCGGATTCTTGGCCAGCGTTACCAATTCCATGTTTCTTCCCGTAGTCCACCTTGGTCGATTCCGCGTCGACATTATCACATCGTGGGCTGGTCATCGGTGGCAGATCTCAACTGGATAGCAGTTCCAAGGCCGCCTGATGCGTGCGTGCGTCGCCAGCGGCGACGATGTTGCCGCCCTGATCGGCAGGTTCCCCTGTCCAATTGGAGATAATGCCTCCAGCCCTTTCGACGATGGGGATGAGTGCGGCGACATCGTATGCGTTCAAGCCGCTTTCGACGATAAGATCACAGAAGCCGGATGCCAGCATGGCGTAGGCATAACAATCGCCGCCGTATCGTGTCGTCCGGACGGCTTTCTTGACGCGTGAGAAGGCTTGGGAATCTTCATGTTTATGGAAGTAGTCCGGGTGCGTGGTCGACAGGGCTGCATTTTCGATCGATGCGCAGGGGCGGGTTTTGAGGGTCTGGCAGCGGCTATCCGGTCCCCGCCAGAGTGCGTCTGACGGGGTTGACCAGAAGCGTTCGCGGGTAAACGGCTGATCCAAAACCCCGAGTAGCGGGGTGCCGCGATCGGTTAGGGCTATAAGTGTGCCCCACATCGGCCAGCCCATAATGAACGCTGCCGTGCCATCGATCGGGTCGACAACCCAACGGTAGCGCGCTTCGGGATTTGTGAGGCCGTATTCCTCGCCGTGAATGCCGTGATCAGGGAAACGCACCGCAAGCTCTGCGCGGATCGCGTTTTCAGCGCCTCGATCTGCCGCTGTGACCGGGTCAAAGTCCTTTTGCGCACCTGCTCGACCGGCTTCCGCTTTGTTTTCGACAGGCGTTGCCTTACGGAAATATTGCATCGTTTGATGGGCTGCGGTGTCCGCGAGAGCGTGTGCGCAAGCGAGATAATCATCGAAGCTGTGGATATCTGGCATCTCTTTATGTGACTTTTTTGTCAGGTTCTTCAATTTTTGCGGCTGCAAACATCCGTCGAGTGAATGTCGTGCAAGCGCTATGGAATCCGCTGCGAGCTGGATGAAGCCTTGACAAGCGGCGGTCTGAACGGTGGTGCGAGGCGAGATTGGTGAGGTTTGTTGCGGTTTTGAAGAGGCAACTTGTGCTTTTCTGTAATTGCGGAAGTGAGCGAATGCCCGCAAGCTTCATCTTGTGGTGCCGGGAGATTCGTCTTCAAGCGCCATGGCCTGATAGATCGGGCGTTTCCTCCCTGGACTTGGGCTGTTCTTGCAGAACGGCCCACTTTTTTTGCTGCCATTTCCAAAGACGCTCCCATCGTTCTCAGAACGCCCAACCAGCATGCGTTTGGCGGTGAGCTGTCCGCGTGCAGCAAGTCAGCTCTGCAAAAAACACAGTTGTATTTTGTGCGGCGCAGCGCTATTTATTGCGATGCGACATCAGCGAGCCATGCTCGCCCGTCGCAGCCCTCCTTGGGCGTTTCCTCCCTAGA
>JBARXC010000195.1:0-6092 GCA_049647125.1 bacterium
TTTGGAATCCCTCACATACGTTCGGGATGCTGAAATTAGTTAAATAAGCATGAGTTAGCATCCCTCGATAAACTCGGGATACTCAATTTGACAACTAAATAGGGAATGTACGAACCCTTCGTTAATGCTCAGGGTGCTGAAATTTACAGCCAAAACATATTTTGGGTAAATTTCACATGGGCGGTATGCGACTTGTCCCGTTCCGCTTTGCGGAACGAGGATCCCGTTTCCATAATGTTATTATCTATTTTCTAATATGATAAAAACGGGAAACGCTGGGCGGTACTGGATTTGAACCAGTCACCTTCGGTATGTGAGAGCGTTTTGAGCCTTTTTCATAACCTTCGAGATCACGTTCAAAATCGCACAAACTCAATAAAGACAAGCACTTGCACAATTCTGTCTATTGCTGGGGATTCTGTCTGCTACCATATGTTTTGGTGATAAAATGGCACAGATTTGGCACAAGGTTACCAACATAAAAAATAGAGGGTCGGTGGTGAATAACTACCGTCCCTTTGTTTTCTAATAAACCGTTTCTACCGCTAACTCACCAGGATGCTTGTCCTGCAGGATTAGCGGGGTTATAGACAACAAACAGGCAAAATACTAAGGGTGCCGTTTAAGACGACAAAATTACTCGTGTAAGGTTAGCCCAAGAAAGGATTAGGGTCGGCGGAAGTCGACCCCTCATAAAATTATACAAAAAGGGCCTCTTCTATTTTATCTACGGATAGGACAAAATATATTTCAACATCAGGTTTTCGCCTTTGCGATTATTCTGCCAGTTTGAATTTAATGGTAAATGCTGTTCCTTTATTTCTATCAAGATTAATGTTGCCGTTGAGCTGATCTACTAAAGCACATACTAGTTGTAGACCCAATGATTTGGTGTTTCGGAAATCTAAATTCTTGGGAAATCCTACTCCATTATCACTAACAATCAATTCAATGCTATCTCCTTTATCTCTACAGAGTTGGATTTTAACCTCGGCTTTCTTATCGTTAGAACCTTTAACAAAGGCATATTTCAAGGCGTTTGAGATTAATTCATTAATAATCAAACCGCAAGGAATCGCTGTATCAATGTTCATTGCAATATCTTCAATATCTGTCTTAAGAGCAATAAAATCAGATCTTACATTGTAAGACTCAAAAAGATGCCTTGATAGACCATTTATATAATCAGAGGTGTTGATATTTGCCAGGTCCTTTGACTGGTAAAGCTTATCGTGGATCAACACCATTGATTTTATACGATCCTGACTTTCTCTATAAGATTGGCGGTATTTTTCATCCTCGAAACATTCTGACTGGAGATTTAATAGACTAGAAATGATCTGTAAGTTATTCTTAACCCGGTGGTGAATTTCCTTCAGAAGTATCTCTTTTTCTTTAACCGATGCCTTAAGTTGATCTTCTGCCTGCTTGCGCTGAAGGGCTATAGAAGCCTGTTTTATGAACGCCTCAATCACTCTTTGATTTTTAATTTTCTTTTCTTCGCGCATAATAAACGAGGCATTGCCGTATAATCGTCCTTGCCATGTAAAACCTATGGAATAGATGTGCTTTATGTGATAGAGCTTCTCGAGCGCAGCGCAGATGGGTTTTGGTATTTCCCCGAGACCAAGAGCATATAATCCACCAGGCACTTTACTTAACTTGTTGCTTGTAAGACCAAGCAATGCTTCTTCACTTATTTTGAATGTCATTCCTACAGGATGTCTTCCAAGAAGCTTTAGCGTTTTCTCGCTCACTGTACCTATTCCCAGTGCTAAGCGAGTGCATATGATACCGGTAGTCTGGTCATACGAATTGATGAAGACCATAGAATAAGGAACTAGTTTCTTCAGACATTCTCCTATGAAGCGATACATATCTTTTTTTGATGGAAATTCAACAAACTTCATGGCGGTCTTGGTAAGGAATGTAATACTTTCAAAGTACTGTCTTTCTTTTTCCTGCGTTCGCTTAAGCTGGGTTTTGGATTTTCCCAATTTAGCAACTTGTCTGCGCAAATTCTCTATTTCTTTTATTGACTCCTCTTTTGTTTTATCTTTTCTGCTCATTTTTACCAAGTTATTTATTATTTAAACTATATAGATCAGCTGGAATATAGTCTTTCATAAACCAGACTATATACGGAGAGAGTACAGTTATGCTAACAGTTATAATATAACAGTTTATCCATTCTCCCAACCAAACAGCTTTTAAGAACAAATGGATAGTGTAGTTACTTTATCTTCTCATACCATAATAAGTATAGATAAACCCGATAACGTGTCAAGGGATTAATTAAGCTATAGTACCTACTAAACGAACGCCTGTAGCTCAGTCGGATAGAGCAACGGATTTCTGATTCGTTTCCAGCATTTTTTGATAACCCTTGAAATCACAGCAAAAATCGCACAAAGTTAAGCCAGGTAAGGTTTTGCACTATTCTGTCTATTACCATATGTTTTGGTCAAAAGTTGGCACTATTTTGGCACAAGGTTGCCAACATGAAAAATAGGGGGTCGGCGAAAGCCGGCCCCTGTCTATTATTGACCAACTTATGCAGATTATTATCTCACCTATCTGTGTTTATTGGTTTTTAGCTAAATTGTGCCATATTTGCTGAATCACAATATGACCGAAGAGCTGACTTAGAATCACTGGGTATTTGAGCACAAATTGTGTTAGAGAGGTCTCATTTCAATAAGAAATAGAAGATATGCGACCTCAAGACAAACATCTAGTAGCTTGTCAGAGAAACTGATACGGTTTACTCTATTACCTATTGACAATACTCATTTTTGTCTTACACTCACCAAACTTAGATTTAAAGAAGAATGATCAGTTGATATATAGAATTACTGATCATAAAATAATAAACATCGGGTTGAGATTATTGTCAAATTTGCAGAAAGTGATATCAGCTATAAAGGAGAAAAAAATGAAATTAAGAAAAATTGGTAAGGGACATTATCTTATGATTAAAGTGAATGCAAGGGACAGAAAATATGTTCAGGGATTCAATAAGTACGAGGATACTCGTACCATAAGAAACACGGATAAATTTTTAGGCGATATGCTGGCGCTTAAGTTAAAAGCCGTGAATGTTATGCAATCGGCATTGATACTGGAATCTCAGGGCAAATTTGGGTCGAAGGTCATTAATGATGCATTTGATGAGTTGGATAAATCGCTTGAGAATTACGAAAAGGTAATAGATAGATACTTCAAAAAATTCAGCAGGTTGCTATATGGCAACAAGAAAAGCAAGCAAAAAAAGAAGGACGTCAGAAAAAAGCATTGACAATTGCCCGAAGAAAGCTATATAATCTGAGGTTTAAAAATGAGGTTAAATAATTCTGATAGGTCTCTACTAAAAAACAGCCGATTTTTCCAATTTCGGCTGAATGCTAACACTCTCACCCTTGATTAAAAATTATGATCAAATTCTATTTTTAGAGTGAATTTCTTTAGTACACCTTCTTTACCATCATTTACACTATCGCAAATTCCTAGAGCCCAGTATCCATTTGCGGTCTTACCATAAAATAAATCAGGTTCGTAAATCTGGCATCCCCCCGGATAATTATTATCCCAA
This sequence comes from bacterium, assembly GCA_049647125.1. GTDB lineage: Bacteria > Hydrothermota > Tepidihabitantia > SM23-42 > SM23-42 > JAUVZL01. The sequence goes on from JBARXC010000195.1 coordinate 3,593, forward strand.
ACTAAGATTGTGTCATCATCGTGGATCAACCTTATGTCCAGATTGAAGGGATCATCGTGGATTATCTCGACCTCAATTACAGCACTGTCGACAACTGCATTCGAAGGTGCTGATTCAACGTTGACACCTACCTCAACATAAGATTGATCAGCTATTTGCATGTTGGTGAGTCCCTCGTCATAAAAATCCCATGCAATGTCATTTGAACAACTTATTAATGATATTATATATAGAAGTGCCATGTACTTGTGCATTTTTGCTCCCATTATACTTGTATATATTCTAATAGCATATTAATCGTTGTCTAGTAATGCAAATCTCCCACCCAAATTGATTTTGTTAAAACCAAAGTTCTTACTGGTATAGTTGTATACCATGTCGTCTATTGGCATGCGTCTGTATTGTGTTTGAAGTTTTGTATACAATTCTATATCTAAATGTAATGCTATATTATTCTTCAAATGATAGAGGGAACCCAAACCCGCACGTAATTCATAAGCTGGATCAATACCTCGGAGGTCATTAGCAGATAGACCCCAGATATGTTCGAACCTAAAACCACCGTATATCAGTGGCGAGAATTTCTTTCCGATCGGAATGGTGAAAATGATGTCCGTATCGACGTTTGAAAAGAAAACTAAACCGGTGCCGCCGCGGTCAAACTTTTTGAACTCAAACGACTCAAATCGAAGAGCGAAATTTTGTGATAAGTTGATCACCAAATCACCACTTACACCCCAATACATTTCGTATATGATGTCCGTGTCAAACGTTCCGTCTGGGAAGAATATCATCTCTTCTATCATGAAGCGTGTTGTTCTTAAACCAAAGTCAACTGTTGGTCGAGCAAGACAAAAAGACGCGCAAAGAACCATCCCAATTGACAATTTTGTTGCTTTCATTCATATCTCCTTTCGTATGCGAGCTGGGGGAGATAGCATACCTGTCTACCCCCAGCTCGTATTACTTAAATTTACCAGTAGCGATCAATTTGTGTTTGAGAAGATCCACCTCCACTGCTCCACTTATGGCTTCCTGTTTGTCTCCAATCCCATGAAGAGGTAATTGGGTAAATAATAGCAATGCTGTGCGACTTTGCCCATCCCCAGTGGTATCCCCATATTGAACCGTGCGGCCAGCGATTAAATAGTAAGTGCTCGGGTCTGAACCTTGTTTCAGTTATAAGATAATTCTTTCCGGGCATATACCAGCTGCGAGATGTCTTTGAGCCACAGTATACTTTTTTGAAGGTTATGCCGCCGTAAAAATAAGTTCGATTAATCCAAGATATCTTGTAATAGCCATCGGTGAGATCGTCATCATAGTCGTTGTTTTCTATTGCTGCCTCCATAGACTCTGTACAGGAGAGCAGATTCTTGCTGTGTAATGAAGCCAACGAAATCGCCGTGAATCCTGTTGGTGTTGCTATAGAATCTTCTGTGGTGCATATTTCTATTATCTCAGCGATGGTATCAGCATCATTATTTTCTTGCTGGAACCCATATTCTTTTATAAAATAATAATATTCTGCACTGTCTGGCTGATCATCGGCGAATCCAAACGTGCAAAAAATGCATGCGACAATTATAGTCGTTCCTAATTTGTGATACATGATTTCCTCCTAATGTCACTTATAATACATATTAATGATGGGGATGTCAATAATCTCCATCCGTGATGAGCTACTTGGTGCAATTCCCCGCTTTATCCTTGGCTAAGCATTCGTTGCAAAGCTCACCAGTTGTTGGTCTAGCAGGGCTTTGTTTTTCTATGTAGCCTGATTCCGGTCACTTGGTGCAGTTCTTGCACCAATGCCATGCACGTCTTTGCCTTTTTCCCTGCGATATGCGGGCATTTTTATCACCTCCTTTTTGAAGAAATTTGCTAATTCCTCTAGTTGAACTTCAGCCCCCTCGCTCGAATTTTCACTTTTCTCCAGGACCCACTTTTCCACGAGCCCCATCAAAATGATGGAGGCGGGGTCAGGACCGAATCCACAGCATTCTCAGTTATAGCGAATCTTGCTGTTTTCATTACAATGACAAATAAGTTTATCATTACTAAGTCAACTTTCAATAGATAGTTTTTTTTTATTTTTAACGCCTCGTCATTGCACTTTACCCCTTGACAAACGAATAATACCGCTTATCATTGTATAGGAAATAGGGGGATCATGAAGGAGAAAAGAAACATTAAAAGTAGTGTACTTTATGTTATATTGACATTTGTATTTTTGCATTCGTCATTACTCGCCCAAGCACCGGATACATTATGGACGAAGACCTATGGCGGGATTAATTATGATTTTGGGATGTCAGTTCAACAAACGACTGACGGTGGATACATAGTTGGAGGGGAAACAGAGTCTTACGGAGTGTTCTGCTTCAGATGGAACTTGACAAATGGGCATAGTTGAATAAGGTGGGAAGGAAGGAGCAGAAATGGACAGAAAAAGGCGACGGTTTAGTCCTGAGAAGAAGCTTGAAATCTTGCGAGAGCA
>JBARXC010000196.1:0-6802 GCA_049647125.1 bacterium
ATACACGTATTTGGCTTGCAAATCAAGATATTCCTCGCTGTACTCGGAATCCCACGACATAGATTTATCAATTGAGATTACACCGATTAACGAATTGCCATCATCTGCGTAATCTGCTTCTTTTATCTCTGTAATCAAAGTATTGAACTTCAATACTCTCAAACTCACAGACTGCATACATGTTTACTTAGAGTTTTTTAGACACTTATGTCTTATCTTAAACAGTAATTCACCCAGATATCCACCACCCGACCCAGCGACGAGCGCAAGAAGTAATAACCACCAGATTGTAGAAGGCTGTATAGTTGCCGCACCAGGTACCTCCCAATAGTATGATAGCAATACGAAAGGTATACTATAAATCCCTGGGATTGCTATAATCAGTAATCCAAATAACCAGCCCTTACGGCGGGCAATATAACCCGCCGCCAGACCTCCTACAAGAGGAGGCAGACACCAACGAACTAGTTGCGCTATTACACTCCTCATTCCAACAACACCAGGCAGAACAATCGTTAATCCGATCAGGATTGACACACCAACCAATACCGCAGTTATTTTTCTCGATATTCTTCTGTTCTCGATTTTTTTGTGGCGAAGGTGCTCCCTAAAAGAAGACGCTGCCAATACAATAATAGCAAGGCATAAAAATGGAATTAGCATAGTGGCGACGAACATAAAAAGCCCGAATATTTGCCATAATGGATGAGAACCAATCTCATGTCCTTGTTTTTCCAATAAACCTATGAATTGAACAATGGGTTGAAAACAGAAGTAGGCTGTTATGAAGGTGAATATTAGGAATATAGTATCTTTTTTACTCCTCGTCAATGAACCATAAAGTTGCTTTTTCACACGCAGCACTATGCATTCAAATATAAAAGCACATATGATCAGTGTAAATGACAGAAATAATAGAATACGATAGGAATTTGGTGATATATCACGAACATATGGTGAATAGAAATTCGTCGAAAACACAATAACAAATAGAATGATTGCAGTGATAGAGAATGTTTTTGTCGATTGCGCTATATGAATAATTATACTCCTTGGTGTTCGATATCACATATTATTGTTGATGCAATTTGAATTCCTTTTGTTAATCAATAAATTACCATCACTAATTAGTATAGCTCGATGCAAAACCATGATTCGAATAGCTTATTATACCGATATCCTTCACAGTCTACACAATCTACAGCAACGCCCCAATGGTATGGTATGGGAATGAATCCCCAACCATAACTACAACAGCCCAATTTATCTTCAAGTTTTGGTTGCATACACTTCAGTATTTGCATGGTTTTCTCAACGCAATCAATCTCCGTAGGCCACGTCCATGTACAGCATTCATGGAAAGCAGTCGTTATCAATCCCATTTCTTCAATTATATCAGCAAGATCACATTCTTTTAATACTCTCAAACCAAGAGGATCCATACGGTTGATCGGGTTATTCTGAACATATATGTATGCATTTAAATCCAAAAGGCTGCCAACGTTTGATGCTACGCTCAGAACGTTTGCGCAGTTAATACACCCAGCATTGCTTTGTAAACCTAATTGCAACATCGGATCCTCACTCACAAACCTCCCCACACCAGAATCATAATATCGAGCCCTTAAGTTGTAAAGTCCCGAAATTGCCCCATCATATTCCTGACCTGTGTAGAGATAGTGATTAGAAACACTTCCCCAGCTACCTAACGACTCGCCAAAATCATCATAAAAATACGATTGCTCCACATTCGCGTTTTCATTGGTCATACCCACAGTACTTCCTAATCCATCGTGATGATAATAATGCGTGTCCGCAGGGCTGTTATCATACCGCGCTAAGAGCATACCATTAGCATACACATATTTTGCTTGTAAATCAAGGTATTTTGCGCTGTACTCGGAATCCAACGAATTGCCATCATCTGCGTAATCTGCCTTTTTATCTGTGTAATCAGAGTATTGAACTTCAATACTCTCAAACTCACAGACCGCATACATGCCGTCATAAGCATAACTCGTGGTGTCTGGATTCTCACCGTGCGGTTTCTCAATCTTTCTTATCCGCTTGCCCAATCCGCAACAGGTAAAACGAAGACTGTCATTAGATCTTGTACGCACTACCTTAATTCAACGATTCGATAATCGAAATTATATAATAACTCTTAGTTTCTTTATTTAACTATTTCCAAGATTATTTCGTATCTAAGTTGTTTGTTTTGCCAATACGCTAAACCTATCTTTTTTCCTTCAGAGTAAATTAAACTATCAGTTCCTGCAAGCCAAAATGATGTATATCCTTTTAAGGAATCTAACACGCTACCATCTTCTAACATTATGAAAATCCAATACTGACCATCTTTTATAGTTTCAACCGCAAGTTTATTCGTATTGTTAATTGAGGCATCTAAGATCGTTCCTTTGTTATAGTCAAATATAGTTTCAAGAAATTTTTTTTCTAAGTCGTAAACAAAGATTCTGTTGTGTTCATCTTCGCTTGTGCCAGGAAATACAATTTTATTCTTACACCTTCTAATTTCTCTGACAATTCGAACTTCAGGTAATATATTGTCTAAATCACCGGTAGATAAAGAAAGACGCCATAAAATGTTGTTAGCTTGAACAAAAAGATCGGTTGTATCATACAGACCTATCCAATCAGCTGAGGCTATATCTTCGCTTTTAATGATCTCAGCGATTGATTTCTGTAATGTGTCCCATTTAAATACCCTGCCAATGGTAGTATAAGAAGGTTGCAAGGTGTCAACAATAACTCCGGGTGCCCAAAAAATGATTTCTGATTCGCGATGTGAAAATAATGGAATATTATAGTGTGGAGTATTTAACCAAGGTTTCTTGAGGTTGGAGCTAGTTTTGTATTGTAGATCGTATGAATATATTGGGAAAAGATCAAAAGTGTCTTTTGGCTGGCGAATAGTTGCACTGAATAGAACCTTTTTAGAATCTCTAGACCATGCAAAATACCAGGCGTCGTAGAATATTGTGGTATCCAATAGTGGCCAACATTGGCAGCTTTTTAAATCCAATACTAACTGCATTAATGGATGATAATAGTCTCTCAATTTAATTCGAGCATCTGACAAATCACAAATATTAACAATCGCATATTCCCCATTAGGAGACACTGATTCAATTTTCAATAGTATTCGTTCCAGCGGAAAATGAATAGTGCTTTTTTTATCACCACAAGAAACCAAAATACCCCAAAGAATTAGCAAAAGTACAATATTTTTATTCATATGGGAATAATGCATCTGCTAACCCTCTACATATAAAATATGGGATGGGTGGTAAAGGTGTTGTTTTATACCTAATGCAATCAAGAAACCAATCATAGGCTTGTTCCCTGCATTTTTGTTCTTCTTCACTTTCTTTTTCTTCTGTCAAACATGTATCAATTAGTGCCTTACATTCCCCTTCAATACATCCCGCTACGCTTGCACACGCTGCATACCAATCAGCTTGTAAACCCGTTATATCTCTATTGTTTGTCGGGTTATTACCGCAGTAGAGATAAGCATTTGATTCCATTGGTTCAAAAAGGCGAACCTGTTGTAAGTAGGTTAGGGAAGTGAAGCAGCGTGAAATGTAACAACTATGTTGTGCACCTAACATCGGATCCTCACTCACAAACCTCCCAATACCAGGATCATAATATCGTGCCCTCAGGTTGTACAACCCCGAAATTGACCCATCATATTCCTGCCCTGTATAGAGATAGCTGTTGCTCACTGACCCCCAGCTGCCCAGCGAATTACCAAAGTCATCATAGAAATAGGATTGTTCCACTGAACCATTTTCATTGGTCATGCCTATTACACTCCCCAGCCCATCGTGATGAAAGTAATGGGTGTCCGCAGGGGATGCGTCGTAACGCGCTAACAGCATCCCATTAGCATATACATATTTTGCCTTAAGGTCTAAGTGACCGCCAAACTCACAGACCGCATACATGCCGTCATAGGCATAATCAGTGGTGTCTGGATTCTGACCATTGGGTTTTTCAATCTTTTTTATCCGCTTACCCATGCCACAGTACGTAAACCATAAGGTGTCATAAGTTGGCGGAAAAGTGGTCGAGCTTTTGACAAACTCGACCATTCGGTTCTCAAAATCATAGAATAATGTGTCTGAACCACCACCATATGTGTGCTTTATCATATTTCCATTATCATCATAATAGTATGAATCAGACCCCTCTGTTTGAAGCTGATTATTCCTCCTGTTATAGGTGTAATTTGTTGTATCTGTCCCTGCTATTTTCTCGAATCTATTGCCCACCTTGTCATATATATACTTGTTGGTCTTGTTGTATATGCTTTGCGGATACTGTGCCTGCGTTAAACGACGTAGATCATCGTACATGTATGTGATAGTTCCTGATATTGAAGGCTGCATCAGTCTTGATAAATAGAAAATCAGAGTATCCCGATCCCCTACTTCATTGTATTTATAATCAAATTTGAACAATTGATTATTGCCGGAAGAGTCGGTTATCACATCTATGAAATTCCTTGAGGTGAGTCTATACTGTTCTTTTACATCATTTGGATAATCAATTTTCTTGATCGGACCGGTATCCCAGTAAGTGAATGCAAAGGTATCTGTACCTACCGCAGTTCTTTTTAGCCTATTCGCTTCATCATATGTCGGATAGGATTGATTAAGATAAACCGTTGTCGTATCTGAAGCCTTGACAACCTTGAGCTTTTTCCGGTTACCTGCTTTATCATATTCATAGATGACGAGCATATCCTGATAACAGTTCAAGGTATCGAGTCCATTCATCTCATCATAACTGTAACTCATTGTGCCGTTTTTGTCAAGCATTGAAACCATGTTTCCCACGTCATCATAAGAGAATTTAAGGGTCTCTGCTGGAACACTGTCAGGAAACCCCTGATACGCAGCAAAACTATTGAAATACCGCTTCTTTGTTAGTCTATCACGGTCATCATAGACATAGGACATAACCTTGCCCCTGCGGTCTTCTTTAAACTTGAGATTACCATTCTGATAGTAACCGAGACTATCGCGCGTCGTATCCGCATATTCAACCTCAATTAATCTACCAGCGTCGTAAGTATATTTGATCTTGGTTGAAATACCTGCCGTGTCATTCGCATTCACAAAGCCGATAAGTTCATCATCAAGATTGTATTTATACACTGTGCTGTCATATGCGTCGCTCTCCTCGAGATTTGCATACTCTTTCACCTTTATCAGACGGTCCCGCGCATCGTATTCATACTTGATGAGAAAATGTTGTGTTGAGCTTTCATAGGTTTCCTTTTTCAACAGGTTACCCCGTTTGTCATAGGTAAAAACATCCTTTGTGTTATCTGGATAAAAGATCTCTTTTGACCGGTTCATCACATCATAGGTATAGCGGATAATACTTGAATCACCTGGATAATCTCTAAAATAAACAAGAGTATCTGTTTTACCGATATCCGTATTGTATTTGTATTTTGTAATGATATCCTCATTGCCTGAGCCAGAGGGTGACATATCAATCCTTGTTTTTGTAAGATAAGACCCGGTATCATTTGGCGCATAGGAAAAATAGGTAGAGTTATCGAGTGGGTCTTTTACCTGTGTAAGATTTCCTTTGCTGTTATACGTATAATCAGTTGTCACTGTTGTTGTGCCCACGCCAGCCACATAGCGTGAGACATATCTGAGCGAATCAAGATTATAGTTGTCGTCATAAAAATACTCGGTTTTTCTGCTGAGTTCATCGATTGTAGAATCGAGGAGGAAAAAGGCTGGTGCATTGTTGTCAGGCGTATGGTAGTAATAGAGGGCTGAATCGCCAGTAGGATACACGATCTTGGTTGGCAATTGCGTGTACCGTGTTTCGCTGTTAAGGGTGTATGACTGGTATGTGTACCGGGTCGTGTCATTATCTATTGTTACAACAAGGGTGTCATTGAAATCGAGGTCTTTATAGAATTTTGTCCGGGATATCGCAGTTCCCCGTTTTTCCATATATATCTGTCTACCAACCCGGTCATCGTGATAATCCCGCTTCTCAATGTAATATCCAGAAGCCGGTGCCTGGGGCACAAACGAGGTGTCATACGGCGAGTGAGCAGAATCTACATCTGCTGCACCAGTATACACATACGTTAGGGCGGAATCATTGCCCGGTTGCCAAAGTGTATCGCGGTAGTATCCGGTGTATGCCTTATACGCCGTTTTATCGTTTGATATCAAAGTGTCGCCATCTTCATCAATTACTTCCTCGTAGATCGCTTGTCCTAGGTTGTCATACCATATATACAAACGATCGCCCTTTTTGTAATTGCCCAGCCATACGGTATCCGACGATGTATAACCGTCCTGAGGAAATATCTTCGCGACCATTCTGAGATTATTTCCACTGTAATAGTACTTATATAAAGAAAGCAGTGAGTCAGCGCTTCCGGTTGGGTAGTGCTGTAATACCTGCACCAGCTGCATTGTTCCTATAAGGTCAAACGTATCGGCGTCTTCCTCGTCTCCCACAATATAGGTAACAGGACAGTAGCGGTATTCAAACTGTTTCGTATTACCGTTTTCCGTGATCGAAACACTGGTTAGAAAAGAATCGGCATTATAACCGTAACTCAAGACATGCCCGTCTTTGCCCGTAACTTGCGATAAATAATTCCCAGAATAACTGAAGCTCGTTTTGCGACCATTCCGATCCACGATCGAATCAACCTTGTTGGAACTACCAAAATAGTATATCGAACCGTCAGCCTTGTACAGGTACCACGTGTTGCCTGTTTTTTTTA
>JBARXC010000197.1:0-81726 GCA_049647125.1 bacterium
AAAAACCTCAAAATCTAAACCGTATTCATCAGGCATACTTTCTGAAACATCAAAATACAAAGGCGTCACATTATAACCAATAACACCAACCCCTATATCACCATAAAACGCACTGTCAATATTTACCTGGACTAAACTATCACTACACACTAACTCAACATACACGCTCTCGGCTAACCCACCACCTGTATTCGCTAACCCTAAATCCAAATACACCCCCTCACCAGGATTGACTACACCATTTGAATTACCTAAGGTATCAATGACCTGACAACTACTAAACACTACATACGGCTCAACCGGCACCACACAGATCGAATCAATATACATAATATAACCTTTAGCCATTACCGCATACTTTAGATAACCCACAGACTCAGTCCGCAGCCCAACCTCTATTACCCCACCACTGGCTGACTCACGCACAAAACACTCCCCTGCCTTGTAAAAAACTACATCGACTACCCGGCTATTCACTATCCCAGGATCTACGATTATCGTATCATAACCAACATGGAGTGAGCCTGGCTGAACAATCAAAGAATCAAAATGACGTGGGTTTGTATTCCACAAAGCGAGCGTGGGGTCGCCTAAGAGAGAAATAGAGAACTGGTGTACACGATGCCAGTTATTGATCTGGGCACTACTAATGTAGTTTGCTTTAGCTGTGGCAAGGGCTTGACTGATTGTACCTGTAAATAAATGGCGGAACATCACTTTCATGTATTCCTTATGAATACTTCCTTCGCTTGAACTTGTAGGACCAATATAGCACATACCGCCACCATTTGGATTCATCACCCAGTGTTCACCTAAACAATCAGACTGAAAAGGGTTTGTATAACAGGTTACAACAACCATTAAACTATAAAGCGGAGAATTAGTCAAGGAATCAAAATAGAAATTGTCTATGTAAACTCTGGGCGGGGTAAAATGGATGCAGATATTATTCACATCACCATGGCCTATGCCCGTAACTATACCGAATCCGCCATGAATCGAGTCTTTCAAAGACTGCAGGGTGAGGTTATTGAGCGTCTCATCAAGAAAGGATTTTGTAAAATGTTTGGGCAGACAGAGCCCAATCTCGTAGGCATACGGTAAACCAGGCCAGTTTTCATCAAGGTTTGAACTGAAGAAAAGCGCTTTGGTCTGTATGTCGGTATTGTTTGGAAAAAGATAGGCGGAAATTTTATCGAGATAAAACAGCACTTCGACACTCGATTTTGTGGGGACGCGACCAACAAATACTTCTGGGTAAAAATCGATTGAGTCAGCCACTTCACCGAATCTTTCATCACCATCAAAGTTCCAGTTCCCATCAAGGTCTGAATAATACAGATCCGAGGAAATCGGCAGCCAGAGTTGTGACCAGATGAGCGTTCTGTCTACCCATATATATCTCGTCGGCACGGATGGTGTATCACCGCCTAAAAGAACAAAAACCGTCCCCCACTTATCAAATGCATCTTTTATGAAATGACGTACCCTTTCTGCATCGTCAACCCCAGAATAGTATTGGCGGATCCAGGATATCGGTTTAACCACCGTATTAATGCCAAAATATTTCTTGAATTGTCCATAAGTTTCATAGGCACTGGCCTGTGCATTATCAGTAATGATTAATAAATCAACTGGCGGCCCCAATAATGAGGGCAGGTCAGTAGGCAGTGAGTCATGAGGGTTATCTTCAACCCTGATAACCGGACAATACTGTGCGTTTTTTACAAGATGTTTGTTTTCGACAAAATTAAGCAAAAAATCATTGAAAACCTCTTTGCTCAAAGCCGTTGTCCTATGTGGTGCAATACCTACTGGACAATGCTCAGTCCCTGCCTCAAGGATGAGATTTTCAAGAATATACAGTTTCTGGGTAGCTGGGTTGTATCGAAATGGACACACAGTAATCTGTAAAATCCGGTAGCCCCGCATATTACCGCAGTGAAAATCAATGACCGGACTGACCGGGAATGATGTTGATGATGAATATACTCCTAAATCAGGTGGCGTAAAAACGGACACGGTTTCCAGGCAAGTTTCTTGTTGTTTTGGATAGAGCCGGAATTGGCCAGGGACCATGCGCCACGTATGTTCCAGGATCCTGATCTCTCGCACTGTTTCATTCTTTGGTATCAAGTAGTTGCAGACATAGGCTGGGGTTTCTGGAAACCCTGGCTTACCAGGCAAGACAATGGACTGATCTACCAGGATACGATCAAATCCGTGGGCTTGCGCTATGTGATAATCTATCTTGTCAAGCGGAATATCAATTGTGATTCCACTCAGACTACTAAACAGCATGAGTATAGCAAGTATATGTTTCATCAGTATAATTAATTATAGAAATAATAGGTGAGTTGTCAAGACCTAACCGAGCTTTCGTGTTGACATTGTTAATGATTTCTATATAATTGTTGCATGAAAAGAGTTCTTTTTTCTCTTATAATAACGATTATTTTTGCCATACCGTTATTGGTCAATGCGCAAACCGACGCAGGCGTTTCAAATAGTGATATCATCATGAGTGGACTTGATAAACCGATAATATCTGAAGAATACATCCTTATGCCCGGCGACAGGCTACTTGTAACGATAACTGGAGCCACAAACTACTCATATAATACCAACGTCACTTATGAGGGTAAGGTAACAATTAATGTACCAGTAACCTCTATGCCAACAGCGCAAGGCGTGTATGTACCCCAATATGACATCGTGGCTGCAGTACCAATCTATAACCTGACTCTCAAAAGTGCTAAGGATTCCCTGCGCCATGTCTTCTTGAAATATTTTAGAAACATCAAGGTTGACATAACGCTCCTGGGCATGCGCCAGTTTACGGTCTTTGTTGTTGGTGAAATCAAACGTCCCGGCATGGTCCGAGCCTATCCAGTTGACCGAGTATCAACCGTCATAACACGAGCCTGGGGCATAACGACTGTGGGCTCCCGTTCAAAAATTGAGTTGAAAAGAAAAGGTGAACTGTATAAAGTCGTCAACCTTGAAGAATTTGAAAAGACCGGCAATACCGAGATTAACCCTTATGTTCAAGACGGTGACCTCATTGTTGTGCTGCGCATGGAAAAATCGATTATCATAAAAGGCGCGGTATTCGGCAAAAGAGGATATGAATTGCGGGTTGCAGAACTAACTGCCGCGCGGGAACGGATAAGTGAAGGTCTATACGAACTTAACCAGGGAGAGCGGGTCTTTGATGTTATTTCAAAGGCTGGTGGCACAACGCCGTGGGCTGATATGAAAAGTGTGTACATACAAAGAGACAGTATGAAAATCAAGATTAACCTTGCCAATGTGTTCAGCAATGAGAATGACGAAGACAACATCGTACTCGAGGATGGAGATGTTTTAGTCATTCCGTCGCTCAATGCAATCGTCTATGTTCAGGGACAAGTGGTCAATCCTGGTGCATTCGCATTCCAACCCAATCTTAGGGCTAGTGATTATGTAGGCCTGGCCGGCGGGCCCATGGGCGACGCTCACATGTCTGGCCTAAGCATTTACCGGGATAAAAAGAAAATATCCGGAAAAAACGATCCTGTAATCGAACAGGGGGATAGAATAATGGTACCGCGCCAGATATTCAAGTTCTGGCAGGACTATGTGGAAATAGGTGCGGTCTTTGCATCACTCTTGATAGCATATTTAACTCTAACAGCTAACTAATTTGAGCTACCTGGTTTGAAAGATAAAAATCACAACATTGATATTTATCCACGATATAAGGATTATTCAAGTACGCAGCTATATAAGATTTTATAGCAAATAGGAGGTTGATATGGCCATCCTACTTATTTTCTTGCTGGGGGTAATCGAACCACCAGGCAAACCCTTGGCAAAAGATGTACCAAATGATGAAGGTGGCAAGATTATGCTCACCTGGCAACCAACACCACAAACCGGTGAAATCGATGGCTATGATATCTATCGTGCAAAAGAAGGAGAACCCTTTGAAAAAATAGGGTCAACAGACAAATGGACCAACGAGTTTACTGATGCAAAAACACAAAACGGCGTCAAATACCAATATAAAATAGCCGGTATCAAACAAGGAGAAATTCTTGCCCAATCTGAAATCTCAGAAGAAATCAAAAGCAGTGGACAGTGGTTCCACACAGGCAAATTGAATATTCTTGTAGGCTTCATTATCTATACAGCGATCCTTTTGTGGTTTATCTTTCATGCGCGCGCCGGGAAAGAAATGTTTGTGCGAAAAATCCCCGGGCTCGATGCTTTGGATGAGGCGGTCGGTAGAGCAACAGAAATGGGTAAACCAATCCTTTATGTTCCGGGTTTGTCATCGATCGCAGATATTGCGACGATTGCCTCACTCAATATCCTTTCTCGCGTTGCCAAGAAAACCGCTGAATACAATACAACGCTTCTCGTGCCAAACCGTAACCCAGTTGTCTATACAGTAGCACAAGAAATTGTAAAGGAAGCCTATACTGACGCAGGAAGACCAGACATTTACAATCCGGATAATGTGTATTTTATCACTGGAAATCAGTTTGCATACGTTGCTGCAGTATGCGGTACAATGGTCAGGGAAAAACCCGCAACAAATCTATTCTTAGGATACTTTTGGGCTGAATCCCTTATTCTTGCAGAAACCGGCGCCTCAACCGGTGCGATCCAAATAGCTGGTACTGATTCAGTATTTCAATTGCCATTCTTTATTACGACATGCGATTATACTTTAATCGGTGAAGAGTTGTATGCAGCATCTGCTTATCTTTCGCGAGAGCCACTGCTCATGGGTTCTTTAAAAGGACAAGACTGGGGCAAAATGATTATCCTCGCAATTCTCATCATCGGCTCGGCGTTAATGCTAATCGGTATTGAACAAGTTGCTGCTTTGTTCAATATATAAAAAGGAGGCTCTAATGAAAAAACGCATCCCACTATTGATATGTGCGGTCCTGGGGATTTTCATGATCGTTCAATTCTTTGTTCCTCATTCACTTAGCCAGGAATTTTTTGACCACAGTTTTAAATGGTACATTGCGATTGCAGGGTTTGCCTGGATACTGGGGGCTGGTAGTCTGATAAAACACCACACTGATCGAATCAGACGCAAGAAAAAACGGTGGTACTTCAGCATTGTGACGTTGACCAGTCTTACAGTCATGGCCGTGCTCGGTATTTTTTGGGGTATTAGAACAGGAACATTGTTCATGACGTTCTACACGAATATAATCCTTCCACTCGGTGCGGCGATGTATGCAATCCTCGCATTTTATATGGCATCAGCTGCATACCGTGCATTCAGAGCAAGATCTAAAGAAGCAACAGTATTGCTCATCGCTGGCTTTGTAGTCATGCTTGGCATGGTGCCTTTTGGACAATTTATCTGGTCAAGAATTCCGGAAATTGCAGAATGGCTTTTGAGCGTTCCAAATACTGCGGCAAAACGGGGAATAATTTTCGGCGTGGCATTTGGCAGCGTGTCAACCGCGTTAAAGATCATCCTTGGTATTGAACGGTCCTGGCTTGGTGGTGGAGGTTAATATGAACATATTCAAAGCCCTCACAAAAATACCCAGACAAGTAATCTATGTGGTAATCGCCATTGCTATTATGATCCCCTTGCTCAAACCGATCGGTTTACCGATTAGGGTCATGCCCAAAAGCCAACAATTATTTGCCGCGATAGACAGCCTGGGTCCACAGTCAAACCCTATTCTCATATCAGTTGACTTTGACCCTCAATCAATGCCTGAGCTATACCCCATGCTCGTCGCAGTCCTGCGCCATTGTTTTGCACGTGATATCAAGGTTATTATAATGTCTCTATGGCCGCAAGGACCGGGTTTGGTTGAAATTGCGCTCGCGGAAATCCCTAAAGAGTTTAACAAGGAATACGGCAGAGACTTTGCTTTTTTAGGCTATAAGTTTGGTGTCACAGCTATCCTTTTGGGTATGGGCGACAATATCAAGAGCGTATTCCCAGTCGATTATCATGGAACACCTTTGGATTCAATCGAAATCACTGCTCATATACAAAACTATGATGATCTAAGCCTTGTTATCACACTCTCTGCGGGTGATCCAGGATGGCGCGCCTGGCTTTTATTTGCCCAAGCAAGATATAACGCCAGGGTTGGTATCGGAGTTACTGCAGTTTCTGCAGCTGATGTCTACCCTTATGTCGAAACCGGTCAGGTTGTTGGTCTACTTGCCGGCATGAAAGGCGCATCTGAATATGAGATATTAGTGCACAAACATGGGTATTCTGAGGGTAAACGCACAGCAGCACAGGGCATGGATGCTCAATCCCTTGGACATCTTGTTATCATGGTCTTCATTATCATCGGCAATATCGGATATTTTGTCATGAGGAGGAAGAAATGAATATTACACCTGATCCTTGGATCTGGCTATCAGCGCTTTTGACCCTTGCCATCTTTTCTTTTCTTTTCCGCGACAATATATTGTATCAATTTGCCGAACACTTGTTTGTCGGCATGTCAGCAGGTTATTTGATTGCCATTACCTGGCACAACCAGATGGTACCTAACCTCTTTGAACCACTTTTCATACAAGGTAATATTGTCTATATTATCCCGCTACTCTTTGGACTCTGCTACTTTGCCAGGTTCATCCCTAACATTGGCTATCTTGTGCGTTTACCCATAGCCTTTTTACTCGGCTGGGGCTCCGGCGCCATTATACCAGCAATGTTTCAAAGAGATATCCTCAAACAAACCCAGGGTACTCTATTGGTGAGAGATGCTTTCTCAAAATGGAACACAGGTTTATGGGCAATAATCATGCTCGTCGGCGTAATTTCAGTCCTTATCTATTTCTTCTTCTCAAAAGAAAGAAAAGGGATAATGAAACCCGCGGCAAACCTTGGTATAATCTTCCTCATGCTTGGTTTTGGTGCATCTTTTGGCTACACTGTTATGTCGCGTATAAGTCTTCTGATCGGAAGGTTACAGTTTCTCCTGGGAGATTGGCTGGGGATTATTGAATAAGACCTGGAGACTGAGAACTGATTAATGTATCGGAGTTCCGCTGCTCTTCGAGCTACGGGATAAATAACGGAGTATGGGAGAAACGGGAAAAGCGTAAGGCGTAGTGAGTAAAGCGTAGGGCGAAAATCAACGATCATATCGTAGATGATATAAGAACTATTTCATGTTCTCCTCAGTAACTATAGCATCTCTCTGATTTTCTTGACGAATCCAAGTGCCTTGGCGTATTTAGTGATGGGGATAATATAAAACCCATCAACATAGTTCTTTAGCTTTTCTGCGGTCTCCAATAGCATCTCAGCTTCATCTTTTTCTTCGATACTATTAATATACTCGTAAGGGATACCCAAGAATTTCATCAAAGCAAAAGCTCTTTTTTTGGTATGCAAAAAGGAAAGCCCAGCAATGAGCTTTGCTCTGTCAAAAAGTCGGTGAAACTGTTTAGCAATTTCAATAAATTGTGGGGGGTCAAATACAGGTTGGGTAAAAAAACACTCGGCACCACTTTTATATTTTACCTTTGACTTTATGAACTCACCTTGAATATTCGGGACATTCGAATTGAAACTTGTGCAAAGACAGAATTCTACTGGTTCTATTTTTTTTCGCGCCGAAGTTACACCGTGTTGCAGGTTCTTGGCGATATTTAAAAGTCTCGATGAATTCAACTCAAAACCACTCCGTCCCTCAATCGGGATATCTCCGGTGATGCACAAAACATTAGAAATTTCTAACGCCGCGGCACCGAGCAAATGACTCTCAAAACTCAGTGAAGTAAAATGGCGTGCAACAAAATGTGGAATGGTTTCGATTCCGGTTCTCTGCTGGATAATATGGGCACAACACAAGGCATCGGGTCTCAGTCTACCAAGGGGATTCGAAGGAATATTTATTGCATCAATACAGCCTTTGAATTGCTCGACCTTTTCTGAAAGCCCAGTGAGGTTGAGGCTTGTGGGTAGGAGAATCTCAAGCGTGATGATTTTGTGCTTTGATAATTTTTCTCGCAGCATTGTGGTTTATCTTGACTTCTTTAAAAGTGCTAAGCCTTCTAATACAGTAGTTGCCGCGCCATAGGCACCGATTTCTTTTGCGTAGCGCTCACTCACATTAGGACCACCAATAATCACCTTTACATTCAGCTTCGCCTTCTTCAATGCACTCACTACTTTAGCCATCTCAGGCATAGTGGTCGTCAAAAGAGCACTCAAACCAAGCGCATCAGGTTTGACTTTCCTTACAGTCGCCACAATCTTTTCAGTGGATATGTCTTTACCAACATCAATTATCTCATATCCAGCTGATTCAAATATCATACACGCGATATTCTTGCCAATATCATGGATATCGCCTTTTACTGTTGCAAGAACGATTCTCCCCCGGTTTCTGCCCTTTGGCAGATATTTCCGAACAACATCAAGGGCATATTTTGATGCCTCAGCTGCCTTGAGTAGATCTGGGATAAAGTACTTGCCGGTCTCGTAAAGAACACCGACTTTGCTCAGGGCTTCTGAAACAAATCGATCGATGATTGCCTGAGGCGCGGTGCCTGCCTTGAGCATTTTCTGGGCAAATCTTCGACTCAACTCTTTATTTCCAAAAATAATCGCTTCGGTCAGATCTTTTGCGGATTTTGATAAGCTCTCATTAGATTCAACCCGGGTGTAATCTGATATTGAAACGCCTGCCTTAAATAGGGCGCGTGCTGCTTTAACCGCACTCATGACGACTTGATCATGGGGGTTTAATATCAGAAACGTCACGCCGCTCTTGATTGCCGCAGTAGCCAGTGATGCATTCAATTGACTGCGCTCTGGCAAACCAAAAGAGACATTCGATATTCCAAGTATCGTCTTTAACCCGCGCCGATGGAGTCGCTCAACAGTCTTTAGAGTATTGGTAATCTGCTGCTTGTCAGTAGCGGCTGAAAAAACCAATGGATCAAAAATCAAATCTTTCTTTGGGAAATCAAGCCGCTTGGCAACTCCTAAAGCAATATCCACATTGTCCATCCTTTGCTCAACGCTGCGCGGTATGCTTTTACCGACCAATGATACCACAGCTTTAAAGCCGTACTTTTTAATCATTGGCAGCCACTTGAGCAGCGCTTTCTTTTGTGCGGGGATTGAATTGTAAACACCTACTCCAGGATAGAATGAAAGGATGGTTTCAGCGGCATCAAAGTCCTGGGTATCAATGAACAAAGGCAACCCGGATGCCTTTATAACTTGAAAAGTAGCATTTTTAAGCGTGCTTTTTTCGTCGAGCTCAACAACAAAGGCATTTACGTCAAGTGCATCAGCGCCGGCAGCTTCCTGCGACTTTGCTTCCTGTCCATAAACCTCATAATCCCCCGCTTGCAACTTCCTTTTTACTTTTTTACGACCAGATGGGTTCATGCGTTCGCCGACAATCATCACTAAATCATCAGCAAGCCTCAGAATCCTGTGTGTTGTTGCCAGAATAAACTGGCTCATTGCTTTTCTTTTTCTGAAAACAGCCTTTTGTTCGCTGATAAACTCGATATACTTAGGCGTTGTTCCGCAGCAACCACCAATGATGTTTGCGCCAGCTTTGATAAACCGTTTATAAAACCGAGCCACTTTGCGATCTGAAAGCGTGTGAAAGATCTTATTATTGACGACCTTAACCTCACCTGCATTAGGTTTAACGATTAAAGGTATGCTGCTGACCCGCGCCATCCTGGTAACCGCCTCGATTGCGACTTCAGGCAAGGTGCAGTTCACGCCGATGCCTTTTGCCCCAAGCGCTTCAAATGTTACCGCGATCGATTCAGGGGTCTCACCCATAAATGTACGACTGTTATCCTGTAGCGACAAACATACAAAAACATCCTCCGAGAAATTACGGGCTGCAAGAAAAGCTGCTTTTGCTTCAATTATTGAAGTGAAGGTCTCAAGCCAGAATACCCTGATACCTGCTTTGTACATACTGCGACAAATATTCAGAAATGTCCTGTGCGCTTCTTCAAAAGAAACCTCTCCATAAGGTTTGATAAGCTCACCCAAAGGTCCTATATCACCGAAAACAAATGCCCGTTTCTTTGCTGCGCGTCTGGCTATCTTAACACCTGCGAATATAACGCTATTGAGTTTAGACATGGGGATATTCGCAGGGTTAGCAGTAAAAGTATTGGTCAAAATAGCGTGCGCACCAACCTTGATGTATTGTTCATGGAGACGGTAAACTGCTTTAGGGTTACGAATATTAAGTATGCTCGGCGATTCACCAGGGGCTAATCCTTTATCTAAAAGATTAGTACCGGTAGCACCATCGAGAATCAGAACCCGCTTTTTCAGAATGTTCTCAAGTTTTACCATTGTCTATTCTATATGAATATGGTTTTTAGTCAATAAGCAGAATCATATTGCTTGTTATGTTTTCTATCTTTCTTGTAAAAGAATTAGGATCCACGGTGGGACCCATGTTTCACTAGAGTTTTGCGGTAATTTTTTCGCCGGTGTTTACACCTAGAAGTTCCTTGGCATTTCCCTTATTGCAGGCAATCTCATAATAACCACTGCTCCCCTTCACACAGATGATCTGACCTTTATCACCCTCTCCATAATAGTATTTTACTGGTATGTCTTTGCCAGATATACAAAGGCTCTGTAGACCCATAGTATTCGGTATGTTTATAATAAGATTTCCAAAATGATCTATATAGACTACCTCGCCATACAATCGCTTGCCTTTTTTTGTTACGCGTGGGAATTCGAAGTTAAGGTAGTCGTGGGTTTCACCACCAAAAGATGAAGGTACATCTCCTGAAGCGAGACGTGCGGCTACTGGACCAAAAATATCCCTTGCGTGGAATGTGTCGCTGACTTCACCTTTCACCTTTATCGAGTATACTTTGGCATGCTTGTTATAGACATATGAAAAAACTCCATTATCCGGACCTGTAAAATAATAAGGCTCTGCATGAACAATTATTGGCTTGCGTTTGCTGCCAACGCCAGGATCAATAACGACCAAATGTACAGTACCGGGTGGAAAATTCCGGAATACTGACTTCAGTATGAATGCTGCAGAACCTATGTCATGCGGTTTGATTCTATGGGTAATATCAATAATGTGAACATTCGGCTTGATCTTGAGGATCTCACCTTTTACCGCGGCGACAAACCAATCATCTTCACCAAAGTCAGAGAGAAATGTGATAATCCTCATAGCCCTGCACTAACTCACGCTTAGTGACGACATCTTCAATCCAGTTATACCATTTATCGGGAAGAACTTGACTTGCTATCAAACCACCTTTCAATATCTCAGGGGCAATCGCTGATTTATAGACTGCTTTATTTGACTTTTGCAGTAAAAGCAGGACCAATAAGAATACAAAACAAACAACTAGAGCTTTGAACAACCCTAAAAGACCTCCTAATATTCGATCAATAGTACCAAGCGGCGTGGTTCTGATCGCCTTTGAAATAATCCTGCCGAGGATGTGAACAGCAACCACAATAAGTACGAAAATCAAAAGGAAAGCGAGAAAGCGCGGTATCCCAACGCTACCGCTGAAACTGACCGCCAGTACATAGCCTATCAGAATACCGATGATATCAAATACGCTTCGTATTATACCGATGAGCAAACCATGCAGCGCCAGGATCGTAAGAACAACAATAAGTACAATATCAACCCAAGCCATAGTGCATATATTATAAGCAACCCGTTGAGTAAGTCAATACAACAAGAACAGATATTTCGATAGAAGACTAAGCGGGTTCTGAAAAACTATTTCCGAGCTCTTTCGATTACAGGGATTTCTGATTTTTCCATAAATCTCACTAATGCCTCTTGACAAAAACACTACATTGTCTATACTAATCAATAAGAATGGCAAAAAAACAGACACCAGAACTGAGCGACAAGTGTCTTGAACGATATTATGGTCGTTTGTTTGATGATGTCGCGACGGTGATATGTACTGTGAACTCAAAGGGTATAATCACTTATACCAACAAATGCATTGAAAAAATCTCTGGCTACACAGTAAAGGAATTGGTCGGGAAACGATTCTTCAATATAATTGCGCCCGAATCACGCAATAAGGTAAAAGACGCCTTCAGAAGATTTAAAATGGGAAGAAAAATGAAACCCTATGAGTTGACAATTCTCGACAAAAATGGCGCGCACATTTATTTAAAAGTTAGTTCTTCTCTGATAAAGCATAATGGGCGAGTAATCGGCATGCTTGGTGTTGCCACCGACATCACCGAACACAAGAGCAATGTCGATTATCTCTCCAAAATGGTTAAAGAACTGAGCCTGATTAGCGAAATCGGCAAGGAATTAACATCGATAGTAGACATCGACATACTCTTTCGGAAAATCCTCGCGCATTTGAGCAAAACCTTTGGTTATGAAAGAACTGGCATCCTCATGATTGACAAAATCACAGATGAACTAAACATTCATGCAACAACCAAACCATTTCCTAAGTGGCGAACTGCAAAAAAAATAAAACTGGGTCAAGGTATTACCGGTCATGCCGCCAAAACAGGCAAGTATTGTCTGGCAAATGACGTAACTAAGAACCCGAAGTATATGCCGCTCGATAAAAAAACTAAATCAGAAATCGCCGTGCCTTTGAAACTCGGCGAAAAAGTCATCGGCGTTATCAATATTGAAAGCTATAAGAAAAGTACATTTGATGATGATGACATAAGAATACTGACCCTCATAGCAAACCAGGCAGCGATAGCAATTGAGAACGGCCGTCTATATGAATCCCTGGAAGAAAGTTACTTGGATACTATTAAAGCGCTTGTGTCGGCAATGGAAGCAAAAGACCACTACACCCGGGGTCATTCTGAACGGGTGAGAAAATACGCCATGAAGATAGCCAGGGTCTTAAAGCTGAACAAAATACAAATCAAAGAATTGAATTATGCTGGCTACCTCCACGATATTGGTAAGATCGGCATTACTGACTACTTGCTCGGAAAAATAGAACCCCTTAAAAAAGACGAATATGAAACAATAAAAAAGCACCCGGATATTGGTTACAGTATTCTTAAGGATATAAAGAGTCTGGTTGAAACATGTGAAATAATTAGATGTGAACATGAAAGATATGACGGGAATGGTTATCCAAATGGGCTGAAGAAAAAATCAATACCACTCGGCGCAAGAATTATCGCAGTTGCAGATGCGTATGATGCAATGACTACAGATCGTCCATATCGCAAGGCGATCTCAAGGAAACAAGCCATTAACCAACTCAAACAAAACGCCGGTTCACAATTCGACCCTGAAATCGTCAGGGCTTTCTTGACAATCATCAAAAAGAAGTAGCCAGCTGGCTTGTTGACCACTAGCAAAAAATCATTAAAATTTGTTTATGGAAGATAATAATATTATTCAGAAAATAAGAGAGCTAACCTCTGGATTCAAAGGAAAAGAAGAACCCTCAGCCAGGTTAACATGGCTTAAAGACGTGATCAACTCGTACAAAAGGTATTTACCTCCCAGGGTAGTTGAAAAGATCATCCTCGATCCAGCTGCCAAGAAAATCGAAGGAGAAAGGCGAATTATCACCGTGGCATTTGCTGATCTCTCTGGTTTCACAGCGCTTTCAGAAACCATGGACCCTGAAGATATCGCCAATATCATCAACGATTTTTTTACCCGCATGCTCAAAATAGTCTTTAAGTATGAAGGAAGTGTGGACAAATTCCTGGGCGATGCTCTTATGGTTATCTTTGGAGCACCCATTGCTCATCACGATGATCCGGAGCGAGCGGTTAGAGCGGCTCTTGAAATGCAACAAGAAATACAGCGCTTCAATGATAAAAAGAAATTCTCAAACCCTCTGGCAATGAGCATCGGTATCAATACAGGTCCGGCAGTCGCTTTGAATGTCGGTTCTGAACAAAGAATGGAATATACAGTTATAGGAGACGCCGTAAACCTTGCCTCACGTTTGGAAGGAGTTTCTAAAGCAGGAGAGATAATAATAAGTCACAATACTTATCAGCAAATTGCCGACATTATTGAGGTTGAGAAAAAACCTTCAGTTAGAGTAAAGGGTAAGAAAAAACCAGTCTTAAACTATCTTGTCAAAGAAATGCGCGAGCACTACAAGCTACCTGATGTTTCGAAACTGAAGATTGTTGGTCGGCAGCATGAACGCCAAGTCATTGAGTCATGTCTTGAGAAAGTGGAAGGTAACCAAAGCACAATTCTAGGAATTGTCGGTGAACCAGGAACCGGTAAAACAAGGTTAGGACTCGAAGCCGTATTTTTAGCGCGCAAGAAGAACTTCGCAGTGCTCAACGCGCGCTGCATGCCGTACGAATCGAATATCGCATATACAACGATCATCAGTCTATTCAATGACTACTTCAAAATAAAAAATGAATCGAACGAACATGATAAGAAATTATTGATCAGTCTTAAATTGAAAAAACTTAGTTTGGAACTTGATACAACGCTACCCTACATTGGCGTTCTTTACGCGATTCAATTCCCCCAGTTGCAGGGGATGCCGCCAAATGAATTAAAGAGAAGGATCTTTACGGTAGTTAAGCAAATACTCATGAAAGAATCAGAGCGAGCACCGCTTCTGATCCGGGTCGAAGACTTGCAATGGTGTGATCCAACAAGCATCGAGCTTTTCACCTTTCTTCTTGAGGACACACAGGATACTCGATTCATGTTCCTGTACGAGTACCGTTCCGATTATACCTTTCCATGGATAAAACTAACAAACTACAAAAATATCACCCTGAAGAATTTTCCCAAGTCCCAGGTTAATGATTACATGCTCCAGGTGCTCGATGTTGAGAAGGTCGATCCACAGATATCTGAAACGATATTCAGCAAATCCCAGGGCAATCCTCTGTTCGTGCAGGAGATCGTCAAATACCTGCTTAAAAAAGGCGGCATTCGACGCTACAAAGGTAAGGCCATCGTTACCAGCAGGTTCAAGGACCTTGAAATCGCAGAATCGATCTCGGGTGTGATCCTTGCACAAATCGATCGGATGAGTGAAGCTCACCGACGCTTACTCCAACACGCTTCAGTGATAGGCAAGGTATTCACGCCCCGATTGCTTTCACGGGTCATGAATATACCCATTGAAAACATGCAGCCTGACCTCGATCGATTGGAACACTTCGAAGGTGTATTGCTGTCCCGTAAAGAAGGAGGCGATGTGACCTTGTATGAATTCCTCTCGCCAACCACGTATGAGGTTACTTATGGATCATTATTCAAAACGCGCCGCAAAGAACTCCATACGGTCATTGGAAATACAATCGAGCAGGATTATGGGGAACGCGTGCCTGAAGTATTCGAACAACTGGCATATCACTTTTCCCGTTCGGTAAATAAAGGCAAAGGCGTTCATTTTTCAAAACTGGCAGCAGAAAAATCCTATTTTCTCTACGCACTTAAGGAATCAGTGAACTTTTTCGCACAAACCCTCGATCTTCTCGGGAAAAAAGATCTGACCAATGATGAAATGAAGATGCAGTTGGAAGTCCTGCGCCGACAGGGATTTGTATTGAAAATACTGGGGGATTTTGAAAATGCACTGTGCAGCCAAAAACGTTCGCTACGGATTGCGGTAAAACTAAATTCACCGAAGGATGAAGCAAAAGCATGCATAAATATTGGAATTTTCTGCCAAGAAATGGGAACTCCAAAGAAAGGTCTAAGCTATTTTACTCGGGCGCGGCGCATTGCTAAAAAAACAAGAGATATTGCATCCCAGATGATGGCAGTAAATAACTTAGGGAATTACTATCTACACACTGGAGACCTTGAAAAAGCTTTACAATGCTATACGGAAGTCGCTAACCTGAGCAAAACAACCAATGATAAACGCATGCTGGCATTTGCTAATCAAAACCTTGGACAGGTTGCGATTAGAAAAACCGATCTTGAATCAGGTCTTGAGCATTTTAAAAATGCCCTGGAAGGCTTTGTAGAATTAGGTGAAAAAGAAAGTATTGCACGTTGTCTGAATGACATCGGTATGTTGAGTTTACAGCTCGGGAATATTGATAATGCGATTAAAAAACTAAACGAGGCAGTCGATCTTGCATCTGAAATTGGGCAGAAAGAAGTAGAATCTCTCGCTTATGGAAATATCGGCCTTGTTTTTGCGCAAACGTGGCGTTTACAGGATGCTTATGATAAATTTTCACAGGCACTAACGATCGCTCAAATGACTGGAGATCCAAAACAAAATATGTTCATGAACAATAATATTGGGGATATCCATCAATTTCGTGGTAATCTTCAGGAAGCCACAAACTATCATACAAAAGCGATTGATATTGCACTTCAGATCCGGGATCCTTTTAATGAAGCAATTGCAGAACGTTCATTAGGGTGGGATTATTACTACACCGGTGATTATGCACTGGCACTTGAAACTTTCGAAAAAAGCCAATCTGTTTTCCAACGCATAGACGACCGGAGAAATGCTATCATGGCGATGTTGGGGCTGGCTGCGACCCAGGCACACATGGGATTTAGCGAGGAAGTATTGGGTATGCTACAAGGTATGGAAGCCAAAGCTCGTGAAATCAAAGATCTTGAAATCCTGGCCAATGCCCTTGATATTAAAGCTGATTGTCTTATTGATCTTGGCAGGCATGCTGAAGCAAAAAAAATTCTGGAAGAACTCCCTGACCTGAGCCGGAAGATCGGGAACAAACGACTCTACGCCTGGGCAATTGCAAAACAAGCACATATTGCCGCCTGCGAGAATAACATAAATGCCGTACAGGAAAATATAAAAAAAAGCATGACCCTTACGGGTGAAATCGGAGATATGATCCTCTTTTTGTACAATAGTATGACAAAGGCGTGCCTTGCAATAAACCAGGAAAACTACGTGAAGAGTCTAAATACACTCACCAAGATGGTTGAACAGGCACGGGCTTCCGGATCAAAAGGTTATCTTGCACAAAGTCTATGGTTCACTGCGCAGATCTTCAAGAAACTCAGTAAAGAAAAGGAAGCAGAAAACTATCTATCTGAATATCAAACGGTAATGGAGACACTCTCACAGAATCTTGATGAAGCACAAAGGCAAAAACTGAGACAGCAAATTGAAATCGCAATATAACTGAGTTCTAAATTAAAAGGGTGGTCAAGTAAGACCACCCTTCATTTTTTACAATGTTTAGCGTATATATATAATTTTTTCCATTACCGACTCTTCATCGGTTTTTAGTTCGCAAAAATAGATACCGCCTGGTAACAACATCCCGCGGCTGTCTTTACCATCCCAGATTACCTTTGGTGTGTGGTTTTGCAGAATCGGTGTAAGATCAAAACCACGCACCAGGCGTCCGGTCACATCGAAGATGCACAGGGTTGCGTTCTTGGCGGACGTAACCATACTGGTATTCAGGTACAGATCGACAGTTGAAGCAAAGGGATTTGGTATGGCAAGGAGAATCCTGCCAAACATACCGGCATCGACTAAATTATCATTGTCTTTGATGCCGATAATATTAAATGTCTGATTAGGTACCATATCATCATCAAGATAACCCCAATAATAGTACTGACTGATAGTGGCGGACGAACCAGTTTGGTTATATATAGGGAAAACAGTTGTTAGCGTATTGAACCATTCCTGTTGTACCGTAACGACCAGTTTGAATGAATTAGATGAAATATAACTAATGTTCGAGAATGGTAACCTAATTTCAGTATATTCATAGCCGTTCACAATATTGTCATGGCTGTATTCACCTGAAAAGGCGATCCCGGTCCAGGTATCACGCTCATCTTTTGCAGTACATTGATATAAACTGCATAATGTGCTATTTTCTAGTACAAGACAGTACTCAGGATGGAATATCCCTCCATCAGCATTAAAATAAGCTCTATTTGACGCGCCATTTCTTGGCATTGTACTATCTGCTCCACCAGTTGTCAGATCTACATAAATCAGTAAATCGGCACCGCTTTGGAAATTCCGTCTGGTAAAACCAAAATATATGTTCGACCCGTCCCATGTTACGAATAATGAATCACTCGGTATATCATCATCTACTTCAATAAGTTCGAATTTATTAGAAAAATCCTTCACATAATTATCCGCGATCACGATCTTGTGCGGTGTAACTGCATCTCCGACAACCATTGCCCTTGGTTCAGCACCCAGACTATTATAAAGACCATCCTCATCCTTTACTTTTAGTGCAAAGATCAAGGTATCCATTGGAGGTAAACCATAACACACTTCACTTGCTGGATCATCGACATTGCCTGGTGTGGTCCATTCCTGGTAATACTCTTCAGCTGTATTATACTCAGCTTCAGAGGTCATCTTAGTTCGTGAGAACTTTAACTGGTAACCATCATTCACTGGATCGTCTATCTTATCATCCGATACGATCGTCCAGGATAGTTTTACTTCACCTTCATTCAAACCAGCGGTATCAGCGGACAGATCTACGATGGGTTCGGGCTGAACACTCAAACCCATATGACCCAGACAACGACGGTAGAACTCAGTATAAGTATGAGGGTGAATTGTACCGGTAATCGCACTCGGTATAAAACTATTATAGATGGTTGAGAACTGAGTTCGTCCCTGGTCAAACCAGGCCATACTAGACCCGACAGAATAGCCCGCCATCCACTCTGTAAAATCTCCCCCTTCAAGAATGAGCTTCCCATTGCCGGCTGGTCGAATAGAATCCGGATAATTATCAGATAACTCCTGATAGCAGTAGGGCAGTTTCTGTCCTTTTGCAAATGCATCCTCATCTCCATATAATGTATCGATGTTGCCTGTAGTATAGGGTGCACCATCACCCTTGAATTCGACCCCAAAATACTTGGAGAAAAGCTGCGTCGTATCATACATGTATCCGAAATCATTGCCGTCAACCATCAAAGGTCCACCAGTTTGAACACTCGAAGTATCCACATATGCAGAAAGTGCATTGCGTTCGATTTGCGTGATCGTTCCAGCTGAAGACAACGTTGTCCGATAACCAAGGTCAAGGAAAATTGCATCGTAATCAGTTAAAGCATCACCCTGCAAAAACGGAAGTGTGTCCTCGCAATCGATTACGTACTGTCCATTAGTATTCAGTTCCATGAGTTGATCAACAATAGCATACTCGAGATCAACATACTGAGGTGACCCTTCTGGAATCGGATCCTCATTCCAATCAGTCGTGGTCGTATCATCATAGTTTTCATCGTCGTAGTACCAGCACTTACGACCACCCACTCCGGTATCGGGATTTACTGCAACGAGTGGGATATCACCGGAAAGCGAATCCAAACCGGTTTGTGCTCCGCTGTTGTACTTAAAATGCCGTAGACAAACATCAGGGTAATTATTATAGGCCCAGGTCGTCCATACCATATCCACCAAATTACCCCAGCGTGCTGCAATATTCGGTTCTTCTTGCCGATTTGTATTGAGTTTTGGTATGAGTTCTTCTGGGTATAGCTCACCGGAGATCCAGACCCGATACCATACATCATAGGATCCACCACCGTCCTCTTCCCAAACAACTACAAAAGAACCATTATCCACCAGGGCGACACGCGGATTGCACTGGAGCTGGGTACCAGTCGCAATGGGAAACTCTGTATTAATGAAGGTAAAATGATCTCCTTGGGCTTGCAGCACCTGGGCCCAGATGTCACCATTCGCATCATCATAGTAATCCTCCCATACCACGACCATACGACCGGCTTCATTCACGGCAATATCCGGATCCCTTTCATCCTTGCCATCCCCGGAAATACGGCTCAGTTTTGCCCGATCGTCTTTGATGTTCCCGTCCCTATCAAAAAACTGTCCATAGATAGAATATTCTGTCCCGTCTCGGCTATAATCCTCATACGCAACCATACCACCTTCATCACAGAAAGCAACGCGGGATTCAGGGACATAGCCGGTAATGGAATCATGCAGAACGACCTCGTTCTGATGGACAAACCCGCCGTCTGTATCATAAATATTGCACAAAATTGAGGGCTCGGGATATCCTCGATAAGATGTCCAGCATATTGCGAACCAGCCGTTGGCACGACTTGAAACAGCGGGCCATTTCTGGGATTGCTCGTGTTCATACACCAGCCATGGCTTATCACCTTTGAAGGCAGC
Source organism: bacterium (assembly GCA_049647125.1). GTDB lineage: Bacteria > Hydrothermota > Tepidihabitantia > SM23-42 > SM23-42 > JAUVZL01. The sequence continues at coordinate 20,128 of JBARXC010000197.1, forward strand.
GTAGATCTTTGCTGGCTTTTCATCAGGACGGTATAAAGAATCCTCCCATACCGCTATATAATCATGTATAAGATTGCCGGCAACATCCGCATTCTTCTGGTTATACTCGTTGAACTCATCCTCACTCACCATGAAATTCGGTCCGACGAGCATTCGTTCTGAATTAAAGGCTTGACCATATACATCAAAGTCTCCCCAACGTGAATCCTGCCAAACTGCATACCCTTCGCCGCCATTATCGCCGGTCAACCCGATACCAACTCGTTTCTGTATCGATTTTCCCCGGTCATTGTCCCAGACAAAGATGGCTTCAGCATCGATCTGGGCAATGGATAATGAAGGCAAAAAGACAATCAAAAATATTACGTATAAACATTTTCTCATAAATCCCCCTTAGTATATAGAGTTTTCAATCTCTCTATACTTAAGTCTCTTTCTATAACAACTTCAAATCAATAGTAAATTATAATTATATATTCATATATGTCAATATATATGTTAGAGATAAAAATCAAAGCCGTTTAGAGCGTTTAAATCGTTAATAACGTCACTCAAATACCCCCCTTGACAATTAGTGTATTTTCATTATAATATTAAGTAAACAAATGTTTACCCCCTTGGATTACTTCACCCTTCAGGGCTGGGATGGTAAAATAAAAAGTGAATCATCCTATTGAAAAATGCTCCGCCATTTATGGCGGGATTTCCTACGGGGTTTACTTATGAGCGAAGAGCATAGAGCAAAGCGCAAAGAGTGAATAATAATATATCCTATGCACCATGCACTTTGCTCGGAAGAGGAGGTAATATTGGGAAGAACTACACAAACAAAGAAAAAAATCCTCAAGATAATAGGTGATTTTATAGAGGACCATGGCTATCCTCCCTCAATCCGTGAAATCGCTAAACAATTAAGGTTTAAGAGTACTAAAGCAGTAAAGGTCCATCTGGACACACTGGCTAAACAAGGGTTAATAGAGAGAATTGCGGGTCAGGCAAGGAGTATTAGTATTAAACCTAAACTAATGCCAATAGTCGGCAGGGTTACGGCTGGTCTACCTGAGCTCGCTTTCGAAGAGGTCGAAGAGTATTTTGACCAATCCAAGTGGCGTGGTTGTTTTCTTCTAAAAATCAGCGGTGACAGCATGGTTAATGCTCATATTTATGACGGCGATATGGTTGTTGTTAAACCTACTAAACAAGCACTAAACAATGATATAGTCGTCGCAAATTTTGAAGGTGAAACAACTGTAAAACGTCTAAAAAGAACCGGTAATACCTTTATCTTAAAGCCAGAGAATAAATCCTACCCTTTAATCAAAGGACAATTTGAAATCGTCGGCAAAGTCATCGGTGTGATAAGGAGAATATGAAAGGTTATCAGGATACCAGAGGAACAGGTAGTGGATATCGGGGCACCAGGATATCAGGTAATAATTTGTTCCTGATCACCTGATGTCCTGGTATCCGTCATCTGGAGAACTCGATGTTTTTATGCGCTGATTTAGACGCATTTTTCGTTTCAGTAGAACAGGTATTAAACCCTGCGTTAATTGCCAAACCGGTTATTGTCGGCGGTTTACCTAAAGAACGCGGCGTTGTTGCTTCGGCTTCTTATGAAGCAAGAAAATTCGGTATACATTCAGGTATGCCCACTGCCCATGCTTACCGTTTATGTCCTCACGCAATATTTTTAAGAGGAAATTTTGAACACTACAGATGGTTCTCCGGAAGATTTTATAAAATCCTATGCTCCTTCTCACCAGACATTAATATGGCATCAATAGATGAGGCGTACGTAAACATAAAAGGTACAAAAAGGCTCTTTGGACCGCAACTTGTCTTAGCCAAAAGATTAAAATATGAGATAAAAACAAAATTGAACATACCGGTTTCTATTGGTATTGCCCGAACAAAAATATTCTCTAAGATCGCGTGTGATCAATCAAAACCAGATGGTCTCTTAGCCATCCAACCCGACAAAGAAATAGAATTTCTTTCTCCGCTCAAGGTTAGCGTTCTCCCTGGTATTGGACCAAAACACATGGCGATATTAAAAAATTTAAACATTAATACAATAGATGAATTATTAAAAACGCCTGATTGGGCATTGGGGGTTGCACTCGGCAATTATGCTAAAATAGTAAAATTCTTTATCAACGGTGGAGATTTCAATAGTTGTGACCACATGAAATCAATAAGCCGAGAAACAACACTGGTCAAAGATACAATAGACAAGAACTTGATTTATGCACTCTTTTATTATTTAACAGAACGTGCTTGCACCACCTTAAGAGAAAAAAAACTCCTTGCGAATATAATAACTGTAAAAGTAAGGTTCTCGGATTTTAAAACAATCTCAAAGAGGACTAAAATACCTCCAAGTAATGCCCAGCAGGTAATCTTTGAATACGGCACACGGATTTTACATAACCTTCTGCAAGAAAGGAAACGCATACGACTTATTGGTATTGCCCTTTCCAAATTCCACTACGACGGTTTACAACCTTCAATATTCGACATAAAGCAACGGCGTCTTAATCAATTAAATCATGCCCTGGATAAAGTAAGAAACAAATTTGGTTTTAATTCTCTCTACCCGGCAAATACAAGCATTATGCACAAATCCCAAAATCCAAAACCCAAATTCCAAACAAATTCTAATAACCAAATCCCAAACAAAAATGTTTAAATATTGCAATTTAGAGCTTGGGATTTCAAATATGTCATATACTCCTTTTCTCTACCACAGTAATTATGGGATTGGTGGTTCCACTTTTAAAACCCTTTTCGAATATTTAAATAGACACCGCATAAAAAGTTGTGGCATTGTTGATGATACATTCTTTGGACTTCCTGAATTTATAAAATATGCAAAGATCCACAATATAAAACCAATCATTGGAGCAAGAATATCTCCCGTCCCCCCTCCTCTTCCTTATCTGTCATTGCGAGGCTCTCATTTGCCACATGTCATTGCGAGAAGCGAAGCGACGAAGCAATCTCAAGAGATTACCACGCCCGCCACAAAACTTGGCGGGCTCGTAATGACAAAAAGGGATTATCTTTGCGAGGAACGAGCACCATTTATGGTGCAGCACAGCAAGAAAATAAATAATACTGTTCGAGCCTGCCTCGAGCTCAGTCGAAAGGCAAAGTCGAGAACCCAATCCGATATCTATCTATTTGTAAAAAACCAACAAGGTTATGAAAATCTCTGTCAAATCTTAACCGCACATGCCTTTGGGGATATTGATATTAACCTTATTAAAAAACACTGTGGGGGACTAATTCTGCTCTCAAACTCAATCAGATTATTAAAAAAACTGGGGCCGGTATTTGACAATAAATATTACTTATTACTCCCCTACCACACAGCTTTAAAACAAGAATTCCCTTGTATCGCTGCTAATGAAATATTATACGTAACAAAAGAGGAAAGAGTCCTCTACAAACTAATGTGCAAAATAAAAGATTCTAAATTTGAGTATCAACGTAGTTCTCCACACTATCTTTTAACTAATGAAGAATTTAATAAGGTATTCTCTGATTATCAACAGGCAATGACAAATAACAGAATATTAGCAGAATCATGCAACTTCATACCGGAAAACAAAGTTTGGATATTCCCCCGATCAAAACAAAAGCTTTGTGAAATAATCAAACCCATCGCCAAAAACAGCAGGCTGACCAATGTCGAGACACAACGCATTCACTACGAGTACAAAATTATAGAAAAGATGGGGTTTGAACCATATTTTTGCCTGGTTTACCACCTGAAGGAATTTGCTCTATCAAAAGGTATCGGAATGAACGTACGTGGATCAGCAGCGGCATCCTTTATCCTCCATATCTTAGGTCTATCAATTGTCAACCCGCTAAAATACAAACTTCCATTCGAACGATTCCTAAACCCCCAGCGCAGCGAACCTCCAGACATTGATGTTGATGTCGAATTCAACCAGCGCGAACGGTTAATCCAAGAGATATATCAAGAATTCGGTAAAGAACACGTAGCCCATATATCAGTAATAAACCGATTCCAATATAAAGCCCGTTTTCGGGATACCGCGCGTGCTTTTGGTATCTCGCCACAAGAACTAAGTAACATAAGGAACCATTTAGGCGAAAAACTCATTGAAAACATATACCGAATTGCTGAACAGATCAATAATTATCCCCATTATTTTTCATGCCACCCAAGCGGTATTATAATAACCCCCTATCCAGTCGTTAAGTACATACCCCTCTACCCCAGCCCAGCCGGCCAAATTACTCAGTTTGACAAAGATGGTATTGGCATGGTTGGTCTAGTTAAAATTGATATCCTTGGAGTACGTGGTTTCCCACAGCTCTATCGATCAAAAGAAAATATAGATTTCAATGACCAGAATGTCTACAAATTCATTGGTGCCGGCAAAACCCTGGGTTGTTTCCAAATTGAAAGCCCTTTGGTAAGACAATTCTTACAGAAAATACAGCCGACAACACTCATGGGGATTGCCAATGCGATCGCCGTTATCAGACCAGGACCAGCACGCGGTGGCATGAGAGAAAAATTCCTAAAACGCCTGAAACGTGAAGAAAAAATCGAATACCCCCACCCCAAACTCAGGAAAGCATTAGAACAAACCCTTGGCATACCTATCTACCAGGAACAAATCTTACAAATAGCTCATGATTTTGCTGATTTTTCTTTAAGTGACGGTGACATGCTACGTCGGGCAATGACCAAGGAAAGAAATTCATCACGTATGAAGACACTGGAAAAGCTCTTTTTTACCAAAGCAACAAAGATTGGCTATAGCCAAAAAGAAATTAGAACAGTGTGGGACCGCATACGGGCGTTCTCCTCGTTTGGATTCAATAAAGCCCACAGTACCACCTATGCAACCCTTGCTTATTTATCTGCATATCAGAAACTTTATAACCCGCTTGAATTTTTCTGCCAGCTAATAAATAATCGAGGTGGTTATTATCCTACTTATGCCTATGTAAATGAAGCACGAAGATGGGGCATCAAAATTATCGCACCCGATGTAAATAAAAGCGACATCGCTTTTTCAGTAATTAACAAAACAAACAATACTGTTCGAGCCTGCCTCGCCAAAGGTCTCGATGTTTTGGAAAAACGAGAGGAGCTCAGTCGAGAGGCGAAGTCGAGAACCTGTCTTATTACTGGTTTATCAGAAATAAAAAATCTTTCTTTTTCAACAATCAAACGTATTCTAAAATTTCGTCCATTCAAAAACGCTGAGGATTTTTTCTACCGTGTTTGTCCATCAATTGACCAAGGTGTATCATTGATAAAATCTGGTGGACTGGACACATTTGGGCAAACCCGGCCCGAGCTTTACTTTATACTCTTAGTTTCAAGAATTTCAAAGAAACCTATATGCGGACTTCATGAAAAAATTCCCCAATTTCGTGATTTCGATTCAGAAACAAAGCTATGCGATCAACTTCACACGATCGGTTTTTTACCTGGTTACCATATCCTTGAAGTTTTTTGCCCCAAAAGGCAAAATCGAATCAATGATCTTGTTACGGGTAAAAAGAATACTGTTACCGGCACACCAATTACCTGGCGAAGCGTACTCACGAAAAATAAAAAACTAATGTCATTTGTAACTATTGATGATGAAACCGGTGTTCTTGAAGTCGTAATATTCCCTAACAAATATAAACCACATTCAACCGGTCCGATAATGGAAATCCAGGGAACAATCGAAGACGGCTCCCTGATCGCCGAAAACTATAATAACCTATTTATACCTTGAAAACTCACGATTTTTCAGAACAATTCGATGGTTGTACAATTGTGCAATTGCACAATTGTACATGTAGCAAATCACCGAATCCAAACCAGTGCATTGTTCGGAAATTAATGTTACACTGTACTAGCACCAACAGTATTATTGACTATGTTCTAATTCTTTCAGGATTTCTACAATAAGTGGTTTCACTGATGGAAGGTCTTGTTTTATTGCCTGCCATACAATTCCCAAATCCACTCCAGAGTATTCATGAATGAGTTTATCTCTCATCCCAGCCATTTTCTTCCATGGAACACTATTATATTTTTCTCTCAATATGACAGGGATGTTTTTAGCTGCTTCTCCTATTATTTCCATGCTTCTTACTACGGCATTTGATGTTTTTCTGTCATTAATAAAATCATCAAATGTCATCGTCCCGATAAATTCTGTTATTTCGTCAATAGATGTAACGATATCCTCAACATAGTCTCTATAATCTTTCTTTGTCATACGGAAATCATCTCTTGAAGTATGTATTTACCAATTCTTGGTTTTAAGGCTTTCTTTGATACAAGGTCAACTTTCGTGTTGAACAATCCTGTGAGGTATTCTTCAAGGTCTAGAAATGCAAAAAACCCAACCGGTTCATAAAACTCCACCAGGATATCTATATCACTAATATTTTTTTGTTCGCCTCTTACGTACGATCCGAAAATACCAATTTCTTTGACTTTGAATCGCTTTTCAATAACTGATTTGTGTTTTTTAAGAATCATTTTTATTTCTTCAAGACTTTTCACAGTAGAATTATATAACAAATCTTTGAAATGTCAATGAAGATACGGCAACCACCGAATCGGCGACTATTTCAAAACAACGATCTTTCTTATCTCGCTATTGTCTTCAGTTTCCAAACTGACAAAATATACACCATTAGGTACACGACGACCTATATTATCATCACCTTGCCAGGTGATGTGCATCGGGCAAAGAGCATAGGACGTGAGACAAGACAGATCTTTCACCAAACGTCCAGTAACGTCATATATCTTCAGTTGTATAGCCTCTGCCTGGTGGGCTGTGTTAAAACTGATGTTCACTATATCTCGGACTGGATTCGGATAAACACAAAATATCGGTGTTTGAATACCAGCTTCGTTATGCTCTGTAATACTGTAGATATCGAACCATTCAAAGATCACTGCAAGCAATTGAGTACGTGTCATGCAATTTGGTCGCCGATGAACCGACTCAAGCCCGACCCCAAAATAGACTATTTGAAAACCACTCGTTTGTTCATTAAACCATATTCCTGCACAATCAGTATGGGTCGTATCATAGAATATGAATTCATACGACTGTCCGTCAGAACCGATCACATCGCGGGAATACTGATTTGCCGCACCACCAGCGCCCACCGTGAACAGGTTACCAGTATATTGACCAAGTAAATCAAACGTATCAGAATAGCAAAACACCATATCAATCGAATCGTTCAATAGTTGAGCATGCAAATAATCACTGAAAAACTGGGTACTATGGATCTCCTCGCCGATATTTTGTCCGGTCAATAGGAGTTTACCGCCACTATCCAAAAATACCATAAGGCTATCCTGTTCTTCAGCGGTGATATTATCAGTCACTGCATCACCTGTATACCAGAGAATAGCATATTTATTGAAGGCACTGACCATGCTAATCGGGAAAATACCCTGGTCAACCGGTGCCCATATCTTATAAGTGATATTCAATGAATCGAGTGAAATCCTGTAATATTCATCATAGCGTGCTTGATTATCACGGTTGATCACCAGTAAATCAGCCGGGTTTAAATAAAAATCCATATCAGAAATTGAATCAACCGCGACATAAATGCTATCTTCAGTAAAATCAGGATAGGGAATACAGGTAAAGATAAAAGCTCGGTACAAAGAATCTAATAAATGAAGACTGAACACGCCGCTTACAGAATCAGTCATTGCGCTATCAATATAAACAGAACCTGTATCATCGGCAAACTGGAAATAGAGCTTTGCACCGATCCCCCAACCAGTCGATGAATCAACAACCGAGCCAATCACATCCAGCAAAGGACGAACCCTAATCACCTTATTCAGGGTATCATTCTCAGGTCTTTCATCACCACTTAAAATACTGAAGCATTGAAAATCATAATGCCCTGTATCAGGGGGTATCCATAGGTCAAAGAACCTTATTGTATCCTCCCCACCAAGCGCCAAATCTATTATTGTATCTGCAGAATATGGTCCAGTGACTTCGAAATAGACATTTGATAAAGGTTGAAATCCATAGTTCACTGCACTTATTGCGATTTCGACGGAATCACCGGTCAGTAAATATTGTCTTGATCCGATCGCATACAAACCATTAACACCAGCATCAAGGTCCCTTATCGAATCCATCAGACCTTCAAACCCCATGAATACCATATAAGCAGAAACCCAAGCGTGATCACGGTTTTCTCCCCAGGTTCGGGTCGGTGGCACACCGCCATCATCATCATAATCCTGGATAAGCAGACTATCAGTAAGTGAATGATGATAATCAACATAAGTTCCACTCTGCACGATCCGCGCGGAAAAATTATATGCGTTCGCATACCAGATATTCCATGAATTATTCCAATTACCTGTTGGTTGATAGTATTTCATATAAGACAAATAAGTATTGAGCCAGGCTATACCAGCCGACGTATCAGCATCGAATAAAGAACGGCATAAGCCCCATACTACAGTACCTCCTGACATTGCCCAAACTTCATCGTTTATATTGGTATTTGGATCTGCTTCTATCCAAACCCTTACACTCTCGGCAAAAACCAAAGAAGTATCCATGAATGTCGGGTTGCTTAAATCCTTACCATATTGGTAAAGCATACCAGCCGCCAGAGAAGTGACTTTTGGATGAAGCCGGCGGTAGCTAGGTAATGGATCGTCAAAAGGCAGGGGGTGACCCATGATGTATTTCGCGCATGTATCAGCATATAACAAGAAACTTGTGTCGGCAAAGACACTTCGGTACTTGCTTTCAGCAAACAAAGCCAGACCACAATTCCAGACGCGATAATAATCACTATCTGAACCCTCTTCATCATAAGCAGGGAAGTTCATAACATAAATCCAGGCGCGCCGGAGATTAGTAAAGTACATGGTGTCTCCAGTAATTTCATAGTGTCGGCACCATACCCAGATAGCTTCTTGAGTATTATCAGTCTGGACAATCTCGAGTTCGTCTTCGCCTTCAATTATACCACCGAATTCAGGGTTCAAAGAATCAGATACTTGCAGGGAAGCAATAAATGCTGAGGTCTGACACAATTCATGGATATAGCTCCATGTCTGCCAATTACCCCTCAAGCCATCGATCTCAAATTGCATCACAGCTTTTCCTTTGGGTACATGCTCGGCACGTTCAAAATCATCTTGATCCCAATAAGGGGTTGAAAATCCAATACAAACAACTATCAAGGAACTAATAAATGCCTTTCTCATAACTCCTCCAATTGCACAATACTATTTTAACGAAATTATCAATGGTGTCAACTCGCTTATCTAAACATACTTGATTTTTTTGATTTTTCAATTATCATAAATAGATGCATAGGAGAATTATTTGAACAATCTCTTCGGTGAAATTGCTGCCCTAGGTACTGCCTTGTGCTGGTCTATCGGTTCAGTTTTCTTTACTATATCATCAAGGCGCATTGGTCATCATGTAGTAAATCGGTTGCGCTTAGTCGTTGGCCTTATACTGCTTTCAATAACGCACTACGCCATAACCGGACAACTCATACCTCAAGAGGTTACTTCGTACCACTGGTTTTGGTTTGGGCTTTCCGGTATTATCGGCTTTGCAATCGGCGACACCATGCTTTTTAAATCATTTGTCCTGATTGGTCCACGCCTTAGTATGCTCATGATGGCACTCGTACCGATCTTCAGCACGCTCATCGCATGGCTATTTCTCCATGAGGCTTTAGGTATGATTGATATACTGGCGATAGCTGTTACGCTTATCGGCATTTGCTGGGTAGTCTTATCCCGGAGTAAAACGACTGGCAAAATAGACCACTATGCGATCGGGCTTTTGTTTGGGGTTGGCGGTGCTTTGGGTCAAGCCCTTGGTTTGATACTCTCTAAACAGGGTCTGGCTAATAATTTTTCTGCGCTTGACGGCAATATTATAAGAATATTCACCGCCGCGATCGCTGTCTGGTTAATTTCACTGATACGCGGTACCGTACCCATATCATTCCGATCATTAAAAGATAAAAAAGCAGCACTCGCTATGGGCACCGGGGCATTCCTTGGACCTTTTTTGGGTGTATGGTTCTCCCTTATCGCGGTGCAACTCACATATGTTGGAATCGCTTCTACCCTGATGGCTTTACCGCCAGTATTCCTTATACCGTTATCTTACTTGGTCTTTAAAGAAAAAATCACCTTAGCCGCTATCCTGGGGACTATTGTCACGGTCATCGGTGTGGCGCTGATATTCCTACTGTAAAACATATTTTAGTTATTCTCTCATTACATTCCCCGTAGCTACACGACGGGGCAGGCGAGATCTTCGATAAGATCTTCGACAAGTAACTAAGTAATTAAGTAATTAGTAAAACAGTTATTAGGTAATTCAGTAATTGAGTAACTAAGTTGTTCAGTGACTAAAAGACGTTTCATCCGTTATCTCCGTTTCACCGTTTCTCCCATGCTCCGTTTCATATATTCACCCTACTCCCTACGCTTTTTGTAGTTCTCCGTTTCCCCGTCACTCCGAAACTGTCTATTTAGTTCTTTCTTTCTAGTGCCTGCTTATAAGAACCCTCGTTCCTCTCGGCACCAAATCAAACAACTCTGCGATATCTCGGTTCTTCATTCTGATGCAACCATGCGATGCCTGTTTACCAATCAAGTGTTCTTCAGCTGTACCGTGGATATAAATGCAGCGTTCGTAGGTATCAATACCTTTTCCTTTGTTCTTCCCTTTTTCTAAACCCAACAGCCTCAGTATCCTTGTGGTTATCAAGTCTTTTTCACGGTCCTCACCGATCTTAGCAATCTTCTTTATATTCCGGCGATTTCGAAAAATCGCGCCGAGGCGTGCGTGCCTGCCAATTTTTGAACAAATCACATGTTTTCCTAAAGGTGTCTTGAAACTACCGTCTTTGTTGTCGATACCATATTTAGATGTGGAAACCGGATATTGTTTTACAATCCTCATACCTTTGTAAAACGTGAGTTTTTGTTTTGATACACTGATGACTATTCGATAAGCTATCACAATACTCTGTAATTGACTCAATTACCTCCATTATTTGAAAGAGTCTTTTACTTCTCTCTTTCGTCTATGAATTCTCCTACAATGACCTTATCTTGGAACCTGATATCAAGATTTTCTATCGGCTCATTGTGTTTAATCACTGCATTGTCATGGAAAAACTTCATTCGGTCAAAAGATCTACCCACTATACCATCACTCGCATAGTACATCAGACACGGTGAAATAACCTCGACGAATGACAACCCATCTTGCTGTAAGGCATCACGCATTGAGTACATGAGCCTACGAACGTGGAGCGGTGTCCATCGCGCCACATAACGAGCACCACACGATTTTGCTAAATGTGGGATGTTAAATGGCGATTCACTACTTTTATCAATGGTAGTCCCCATAAACGGAGTATTCAGGAGCACTCTATGTTCTATAAGAACATAGTAAATGAAATTGTTGATATAGATGACAAGAACATCCATACCTTTGTTCCCGATATTCATAAGATCATCAGCTCCTGCCACCATGAAATCAATCTCATTCAGAAAGATCACCACTTTCTTGTCAGGGTTCTTCAGTTTGAGTTCTGAAGCATACTGAAGTACGTTGCCATTCACTCTGTGGGCAGAATTGAACTTCAAATAATCAATAATCTTCCCGGTACACCCAATACCTGACAACACGCACAGCTTCTCCACATCAACCTTTAGCTTCTCAATAGTCTGAATAAAAATATTCACAACCGTGCCAATCCCACAACCCGGACACCACACCGAAGGTATTGAACCGACTCGTAAAAATCCATTAAAAGGGTGGATTGGTCCTATGTTATCCTTCTAGCTAATGTCGATACGGATATTTCTTTGGATCGATACTATGGTTTAGGTAGTGTACAAATTCTCCACGCCGAGACAGTGCCAAGCACTCTTCCAATTCCTTGCGCGCTTCGTTGCCCAGTTCCACCACCCCCAAATCAGCGTGAAGCTGTTCTTCAATCTGTTCTATGCCCATACGACTTTCAAACATAATCGCGTGGTAAGAATCTGTTGTGCCTTTAATTTTCAGAACTACATAATACTTATCACTTGCTTTGCTCATATCCTTTCTCCAACCTAACGATTCTACAAATGAATAGAGCGAAGGTGGTAAATCCGCTGGCTTCACAAAAGCAACCAAATCAGCGTAATGGGTATAATGATTATCCAAAGTTCTTGATTATTTCAGGAGTGCAGCATCAATCATATCACGAATTTGTTGATCCATTAAATTCTTTTGACCAGTGGCACCTGAAGGACATGCTGCAATACACGAACCACAGCCTTCACATAATACAGCATTAACCTTGGCAATAGGTTTGTTGTCTACAAGCTCTAATTCCCGAGCACCATAAGGACATAAAGGAACACAAATACCACAACCACTACAAATGTCTTCATCCACACATGCTACTATCGGTTCATGTTTCAACTCTTCAGATGAAAAGAGACCGGTTACTTTGCTCGCGGCACCAGACGCCTGAGCCACGACCTCAGGTATGTCCTTGGGACCTTGCGCAGCACCAGCAAGGAATATCCCAGCAGATATACTCTCTACGGGTCTCAGTTTCGGATGAGCCTCTGAGAGAAAACCGTGTTTATCTGCAGCAATCTTGAGCTTACCAAGGAGATCATTGATATCCCTATGCGGCACCATTGCCATAGAAAGCACCACCATATCACATTCGATTTCAAGCTGTTTACCAATGAGTGTATCCACACCAAGGACATTAAGTTTTCCATTATTCCTGTAGATCTTCGATACCTTACCACGGATATACACAACACCTTCTTTCTGGGTCCGTTCTACGAACTCCTCATACCCTTTTCCACCAGCACGAACATCAATATAAAATATAATTGCCTCACCATCCGGAACCTTATGCTTATATAACATCGCATGCTTTGCCATATACATACAGCATATCTTCGAACAATAAGGCAAATGCTTTTCTGTATCCCTTGACCCGACACAACTCAAAAAGACGACACGTTTGGGTACTTTATTATCAGAAAGCCGCCTAACCTCACCAGCCGTTGGACCGGTCGCTGATAAAAGGCGCTCAAATTGTAAACCATTCAAGGCATCCTCTAATTTACCACCACCGTACTCAGGAAGATTTTTTGCTGAATACAAATCATATCCGGTCGCGACCACCATGGCGCCAACTTTCTCCTCTACAATCTCTGGCTTCATATCAAAATCAATTGCCTTTGGCTCGCAAACATCTGCGCACTTGCCACATGCAATGGGTAAGAAACCCGGGCACATGTCAGCGTCGATAGTGTAGGTTGCTGGTATGGCTTGGGGAAAAGGCATGTAGATAGCCTTGCGGGCTACAAGATTCTCGTCATACTCGCTGGCTCCTGCTACTGGACAAACATCAACACATTTATCACAGAGTGTGCACTTATCCTCAATCACATATCGTGGTTTCTTCATAATCTTCACATTGAAATTTCCTACGTATCCAGTCACCTCCTGGATCTCACTATAGGTCAGCAAGTTAATATTTGGATGACGAGAGACTTCAACCATCTTAGGGGTCATAATGCATTGCGAGCAATCGAGCGTGGGAAAGGTTTCAGAAAGCTGAATCATATGGCCGCCAATCGAGGGGTTTTTCTCCACCAACAATACCTCATAGCCGGCATTGGCGATATCCAGAGAAGCTTGTATCCCGGCAATACCACCGCCAATAACCAGGGCTTTCCTCGTCACCGGTATGCTAATCGGCTCCAGTGATTCATTCCGTTTTACTTTCTCAATTATTGTTTTTGTTATCTTAATAGCCTTGAGCGTAGCTTCTTCCTTGTTTTCATGAACCCAACTACACTGTTCTCGAATATTAGCAATCTCGCATTGATATGGATTAAGCCCGACTAATTCACAGGTTATCCGAAAAGTAGTCTCATGTAAAGTAGGAGAACAGCAAGCTATAACCACACTATCGAGTTTTTTCTCTTTAATAGTATCCTGAACTAATTTCTGCCCTGGTTCAGAACACATATACACATAATTCTCTGCAAACACAACTCCGGGAAATTTACTAACCACAGCTTTAACCTTTTCAACATCAACTGTTCCAGCAATGTTGCTGCCGCAATGACAAATAAAGACCCCTATTTTTTTACTCATTTTCGTCTCCTTAAAATATAATTATGAATTGATTGCGCGGCTTTCCGACCATCTCCTAGAGCGAGGATAACCGTTGCATTACCCCTTATTGCATCACCGCCAGCCGCAACACCCTCGACATTGGTCATCAAATTTTCATCAACCTTAAGCGTACCCCATCGAGTTGTCTCCAATTCAGGGGTCTGGTCAAGAAAAAGCCTGTTAGGTTTGCTTCCAAGGGCTTCAACAACTGTATCTAATTTCATGGTGAACTCGCTGCCCTCGATTTTTATGGGTCTGGGACGTCCACTTTTATCGGGTTCACCAAGTTTCATCCTAAGCAACTCAATACCAGTAACCCAACCGTCTTCATTGCCGAGTACCTTTGTTGGGTTTACCAACTCCATAAATTTTAATCCCTCTTCAAGGGCATGCTGCAACTCCTCGATCCTTGCCGGAGATTCTTTCTTTGTCCTTCGATAAAGTATATATACATTCTTAGCACCAAATCGCAGCGCACACCGAGCTACATCCATAGCCACATTTCCAGCACCGATAACTCCAATTGTAGCGCCACATACAATCGGAGTATCATACTCTGGAAACTCGTAAGCCTTCATCAAATTCGTCCGAAAGAGGAATTCGTTGGCTGAATAAAGTCCTTTAAGTCTTTCTCCTTCGATACCGAGAAATTGGGGTGCACCAGCTCCTGTGCCAACGAAGATTGCATCAAATTTCTTGCGTAGTTCATTAAACATTATGTTCTGCCCAACAATATGATTCAGTTTAAGCTCGACACCAATTTCAGTGAGATATGATATTTCATAGTCCACAATATCTTTGGGAAGCCTGAAGGCAGGAATACCATATTGCAGCACGCCGCCGGCCTTATGCAGGGATTCGAACATAGTTACCTTATAACCGTATTTCCGCAGGTCCACGGCACAACTAATGCCGGTGGGACCTGAGCCAATTATCGCAACTTTTTCAGGTCTTTCCTCTATGTGAAATTCTTCCTTGACACCATTTTCCATTGCCCAATCAGCAATGAAAGCCTCCAACTTACCGATATTTATTCCATTATCTGTATTAAAAAAAGGACAAACACCCTCGCATTGCTCTTCCTGCGGGCAAACACGTCCGGCAATTGCGGGTATCGCATTGTCTTTTTTAGCAATGAGAAAAGCCGCCTTGAAATTACGCGCAACAATTTCTCTTATCATCGCCTTGATGTCCATATGAACAGGGCACATTTTCTCACATGGACTATGTATACACTGAATGCACCTTTGGGCTTCAGCAATCACTTCTTCTTCGGTATAGCCGAATGGTACTGAACAAAAATTTTTTATACGCTTCTGGGCCGGCTGTTCCTCCATAGCAACGCGTGTGCCGCCTATCTGGATCATTTTCTAACTCCTGCTTTAATTGAATAACGATTCATTGCCTCAGACTCTTTTTCTTTAAACATCTCAAGGCGACTCACCAAATCCTCAAAGTTTACTTTGTGGGCATCAAACTCTGGACCGTCAATACATGCTAATTTCATTTCACCATCGATGAAGACACGGCAAGACCCACACATCCCCGTACCATCTAACATGATAGAATTTAGGCTTACTATAGTTTTAATGTGAAGCGGTCTGGTTATATCGGCCACTGTCCTCATCATCACCGGCGGACCAATAGCAATCACTCGATCAATTCCTCCAGAGTTCCTGTATTCATCTAATAGATTCGTTAGTACATCAGTCACAAAACCGTGGTGTCCTTTAGAACCATCGTCAGTAGCCACAAAAGTTCGAGAAATCAGCACAGTTATCTCATCTTCTAATATCAATAGTGATGCGGTACGGGCGCCGATGATTGATATAACCTCATTCCCAGCATCTGCTAACGCTCTTATGAGTGGATAAATACACGCAATTCCAGTTCCACCGCCGACGCAGATAACCCGACCAAATTTTTTGATTTCGCTCGGTTTTCCTAAAGGACCCACGCAATCAAGGACTGCATCACCGATATTTAAAGTCCCTAATTGCATTGTGCTTTTACCCACCGCCTGAAATATCAGTGTAATTGTGCCTTTTTGAGTGTCAAAATCTGCTACCGTTAAAGGAATTCGTTCGCCTTTCTCATTAATACGAACTATTACAAATTGCCCAGGCTCAAACCTCTGAGCTATATTAGGTGCTTCGATCTCAATTAGATAATTACCAGGGCAGAGATCTTTCTTATCTATTATTTTGTGTCTCATACATTAACATTCGCTTCTTTTACCACCGTGACCCATATAGCAAAGTCAGGACAAAACATCTCACACATTCCACAGTTTATGCACGCCTCAGGGTTTTTAACAACCGGCGGGTGATATCCATTTGTGTTGATTTCTTCAGATATCTCTAACACACTTGCCTGACAGATTTCTATACAGATACCACATTCTTTACATCTTTCTTTTATTATATGAACTTCGGCTTTCATCTTTTGTCCACAAATTTTCCAAGTATAATCTTATTACGAACCCTGATATCAAGATCTTCAGTGGGTTCACCATGTTTTATTACTGAATTGTCATCGTAGAATTTCATTAGCTCAGCCGCATCACCAATTCTCTTACTATCTGGGTAATAGATCAGGCAAGGTGAAATGACTTCGATTACAGAAAAACCACGTTTCGAAAGAGTATCTATCATAGAATACATTAGCCATCCAGCACGAAGTGGTGTCCATCTTGCTACATATGTAGCACCACATTCTTTAGCTAAGTGGGGAATATTAAATGGTAATTCAAAATTTCCATCAGCCGAAGTCCTCACAAATGGAGTATTTGGAATAGCTTTATATTCTGTAATCGTATAAATAATATTATTAACGTGTATTACAAGAAGTTCTATACCATTTTTCCCGGTTTCAGCTAAATCTTTAGCGCCAGACACCAGAAAATCGGCATTATTTGAGAAAACAACTACTTTTCGATCAGAGTTTTGAAACTTAGCTGCATATTCAATTAAATTACCGTCTATTTTGTTGAAAGAATTGAATTTTAAATATTCAGCCGCTTTTCCAGTACAACCCATACCTGATACAACACAAATTTTATCTGAAGAAAAACTCGATTTCTCCACTGCCTGAATAAATGTATTGATAACTGTCCCAATCCCACAACCTGGACACCAAACAGAAGGAACTGAATCTGTGTATAAAAAACAATCAGCTGGATGCGATTTCTCAATATTCTCAAACATATAACAATTCAAAGTTCAACGACTTCTTTTTGTTCCTTTAAGGTAGTCCAGATTGCAAAATCCGGACAAAGCATCCCGCACAAACCACAATTAATACAATTATCTTGATTCTTGACAATTGGGAAATGATACCCCTTTGTATTAAACTCTGCAGATATGTCCAGAACATCCATTGGGCAATATGTAACACAAAAATGACACCCCTTGCACATATCCTCTAATATATGCACCTCTCCCCGAGCAACTTTGACTCCGGTAGCGAAAACCTTCACTAGAGCCTCCTTTCATCAAAATTCCTATCTTAATCAGAAAACTACGGATATCACAAATCACCTTTTATTATCGGTTGTCAAACATTAAAATGAACCCATTCTTTTTTGATTATACCATAAAAAAGTGTAAAGTCAAGACAGTGATTCAACTCAAAATAGCTGTCAAGGGAATGAAACAAACGGTCAATCTGTAGGTTCTATCTCAGACCGAGGTAACTCTATCGTTAATGTCGTTCCCTTACCCACCGCGCTTTTGACATCAATGCTACCATTGTGATCTTCAATAATGCGATGACTAATAGCTAAACCTATTCCGACACCATGAAAAGAACCCTTAGTAGTAAAGAACGGCTCAAAGATCCTTTTAAGATGCTCAGGCTGAATTCCTGGACCCGTGTCGGTAAACGAGATTTTAATGAATCGCTTGTCTTTGCTTAGTTGTGATTTGATTGATAAATCGCCTGTGCCATCCATCGCCTCAACAGCATTCATAATAACATTCATAAAAACCTGTTGGATTTGACTTGGATCAATTTTGATAAGCGGCAAAGACGGTTCTAAATCATTTTTGAGATCTATGTTATGAAATAACGGTTGATTTTTTATAAGCGATAGTGTTGTTTCAATGACCTGATTTACTGAGGATTCTTCGATCTCAGGTTTTTTCTGACGGGAGAAGTCTAATAATCCTTTAACTATAGTCTTACATCTCATCGCCTCATGATTGATTTTCTCAAGATTTTTCCTTTTTTGATCGTCTTCTGGTATGCTTTTAAGAACCAAAGCGCAATAGAGAAGAATACCGGTTAAGGGGTTATTTATTTCATGGGCAACACCAGCGGCAAGTTGTCCGATCATTGCAAGCCTCTCTGATTCAGCCATCTTGGTTTGGGCAAATTCTTTGATTTTTGTATCGCGTTCTCTTATTGAAGTAACCATGAAGTTGAAAATACTGCCAAGCTCACCCATTTCATCATCTGATTGTATATTAACTTGCTGCGTGAAATCGCCATCAGCAATCCGTCTTGAAGCAACCGTCAATCTGCTTACTGGTTTAACAATACTATTTGCCAGAAGAAATGACAAAACCAATGCGATTACAATACCAAGTATTGTAATACCTATGAAGGTCGAGACAACACTAAACCTCATTGCAGTAAATTTATCTTCAAGAACACCAACATATAGAATACCAATGACATTCTCATTGATATCCCTTATTGGCTCATAGGCAGTGATGTACCAATCGTTTACCACAAATGCCCTATCAATCCACGAAGCACCTATTTCGATCACTCTATTGTATACCTCTTCAGACACCCGAGTTCCGATAGCCCTTTCACCATCAGTTCTTTTAACATTTGTTGAAATACGTAGATCTCCTTGAAAGATAGTTGCTGTACCCATATCTTTCCCTTTATATTTCTCGCTTTTGTAGACTATATTTTTTACTTTATCAACAATTTCGTAATTCCGATTGAGTAATTTCCCACCGTATAAAACACCAATTAAATTCCCATCATAGTCAAAAACAGGAGCCGCTCCCATTATTATCATACCTGAAGTTTCTTCTACTTCGGCTCTTGGTCTTGCCTTGGGTGTAGGAATTAATTTTATCGCAGCCTGTTCAGCGAGATCCTGACCTTCTTTTTCCAACTCTTCTTTAGAAATAATTTGGGTTGATGCTAAAACCTGTTTTTTTGATAATACCCAATCGACTATTTCATAATTTAATTGATCGCCATAGATCGCTGGATTACGTGCTCTGACAATAACTCGCCCTGTTTTATCAGTTAATGTCAGGATGTCTAAGGATTCATTTAGTATGATTCTCTGTAATACGGCTTTTAACCTTTCTCTATCATTCTTTAACATTGCATCTTTCATGAAAAATCTTACAGCAGTCAGACGAATTGTATTTTTAATGGTATTACTTTCTTCCTGATATACTTCTCGTGCTGAGTTAAGATCGAGCCTTACTTTATCCTGAGCTTGTTTTACGATAGTATTGCCGATTAATCTCACGCCGACAATTGTACTTATGAAACCACTTATGAGAACAACTAATACTAAACTCACAATCAGTTTTGTCCTCAATAAGATCTTCATATATTTATATTATCCAAAATGAAGAAAGGGTCAAGAAGATCAATTTCCCTCAGACGGGTTTACTGGTTTTTGGCTTTTGATGTTTGATACTGAATGTGGATAGGACCGAGTTTAGTAATTTGTCCAATAAACTCATTAACAATTTGTTGAAATTTCAACCCCTCTCCAGCAGAAACCCATTCAAGTTTCAGACGCTGTTCATCTATGCCAAACTCCCGAAACATTAACCTGAGCATGTAGTATCTTCTTAATGTTTTATAGTTACCTGAAATATAATGACAGTCACCAGGATGACAGCCGGTAATTAATACACCGTCTGCTCCCTTTTCAAATGCACTCAATATAAACTCTGGTTCAATCCTTCCTGAACACATTGTTCTAATGACCCTGAAATGTGATTTCATCTGCAGTCTCGAAACACCAGCTAAATCTGCACCGGCATAAGAGCACCAGTTGCAACAGAAAACGACAATATTGGGTTTAGAATTAACCACCTTCACTCCTTACGGAGAAATCACAAATCCCAAGCACCAAGCTCCAAATAATATTTAAATCCCAAATTCTAAAAAGGAAAAAATACTTATTCAGTGTTTGGAATTTGTCACTTGAAATTTGTTTGGAATTTGTCATCTGAAATTTGTCCCGATTTATCATATTATTTTTTGTTGTATAGGAAAATCGAGGATCCCACTCTGCGGGAGAATTTGGAATCTTACTTCTTTCCTCTTGCATCTTGCCTCTCCTATTCCACCAACGTCTCGATCATTTCCATGATCTGATGCTTTGTAAAACCATACTGCTCCATCGCACCAGACGGACACGCCGCCACACAAGTACCACAACCTTTGCATAATGCCTCGTTCACTTTAGATTTTCGCCTGGTATCCTCAACCACAATTTCTATTGCTTCAAAAGGACATAACCCACTACAAATACCACAGCCACCACATAGTTCTTCATTAACATGGGAAACTGCTGCTTCGGAAGAATATTTTTTATTGGCGATAATCGTCGTGGCCCTTGCTGCAGCCGCTTCAGCCTGACTTATCGTCTCATCAATACATTTTGGACTATGCGCCATACCGGCAACAAAAACACCTTCCGTGGCAAAATCAACCGGCCTTAATTTAACGTGCGCCTCAAGGAAAAATCCTTCATCGTTCAAAGGAACCTTTAACATCTTTGCCAGTATTTCATTGTCTTTTGTAGGTTCAATCCCGGTTGAAAGAACTAAAAGGTCAGAGCAAAGTTCAATCTTCTCTCTTAAAATTGGTTCAAATACTGAGATATTTAACCGACCATTATTGTTGTGTAACTCGGGTTTTGAATCATCATCATATCTAATAAAAATAACCCCTGCTTCTCTTGCCTTCCTATAAAAATCTTCTTTAAACCCATATGTCCTGACATCGCGATATAGAACATAGATATTTACTTCTGGATTTATTTCAAGAAGTCTCAAAGAGTTTTTTACTGCCTGAGAGCAGCACATTCTACTACAATATGGATGGTCATCATCCCTTGAACCAATGCACTGAATCATGACGACAGAATTAAGATGTCTGATGCAAGCCCGCCCCGCTTCGCGGAGCGAGGCCGGGGATGCAAGATTTTCTTCTCCATTCTTGCTTCTTATCTCTTGATTCTTACTTCTAACTTCTTGCTTCTTGCCTCTTACTTCTTCAAACAACTCTTCTAATTCCCTCTGTGTAATGACCCTCTTGTCTTTGCCATATAAATACTCAGTAGGCTTATACTCCTGAGCACCGGTTGCAACAATCACTACACCATGTTTGAGTTTTTCTTTTGCGCCAATAATTTCAGTTTCGTAATTTCCAATATAACCTGAGATAGATTCGATATTTGTATCAGTAAACACCTTTATTAATCTATTATTTTTTATCTTCCCAATAGTCCTTCTTAAAAATCTTTGGACATCCCTTCCTTCAATTGTATAATAAATATGATTCAAATTCCCACCCAGTTCCTTTTCCTTTTCAGCCAGGAATACCTCAAAACCCTGTTCAGCAAGTGAAAGACTCGCGACCATTCCGGCAATTCCACCACCAATCACCAATGCCTTTTGAACTACATCAATCTCTACGCGCTTTAACGGCATAAGTAATCGTGTTTTGGCAACTGCCATTCTTACTAAGTCTTTTGCTTTTTCAGTCGCTTCCTCTGGTTCGTTCATGTGAATCCAGGAGCACTGATCCCGAATATTTGCCATCTCAAAAAGATATGGGTTTAAACCTGCTTCTCTTATTGTCTCTCGGAAAAGGGCTTCGTGGGTCCTTGGTGTACATGAGGCAACAACAACGCGGTTTAATTTATGTTCTTTGATCATTTCAACTATTCTCTTTTGGGTATCCTGTGAACAGGTGTATAGATTATCTTCAGCATAGATAACATCGGGCAGGGTCTTTGTATATTCAACTACGTGCGGTACATCAACATAGCCACCAATATTTATTCCGCAGTGGCAGATAAAAACACCAATCCTCGGTTCTTGATTTGAAACATCCAATTCAGGCGGATACTCCTTCTTTGTTATTAAAGTATTTCTCGCCGAAGCCAGAAGACCCATTGCCTTTGCTGCTGCACCTGATGCTTGGGTTACTGTCTCAGGAATATCCTTTGGTCCGGCAAATGCGCCACAGACATATATTCCATCCCTTATCGTATCAACCGGCATAAACTCTGAGGTTCGGCAAAAACCGTATTCATTCAGGTTAACCCGTAATCTTTTTGTTAATTGAGCTGTTCCATCCTTGGGTACAAGGCCAACTGAGAGTATAACCATATCAAACTCTTCTTGTTTTATCTCGCCGGCTTCGCTTTCATAGTGTACTATAAGATCCCTTGTCTCTGAATCTTCATCAATCTTTGAAATCCCAGCCCTGATAAATCTTACACCATATTCATTTTTTGCCCGTTCATAATAGGATTCAAACCCTTTACCAAAGGTTCTTATATCCATAAAAAAGATTGTTGTATTAAGACCATGTTTCGCGTGTTCCTTGGCAATAATTGCCTCTTTGATTGCGTATGTACAACAGACCGATGAACAATAACCTTGTCCTGCCTGTGGGTCCCTGGACCCCACACATTGAATAAAGGCAATTCTCTTTGGCTCCTTTTTATCACCAGGTCTTAGGACATGCCCTTGAAAAGGACCTGATGCAGAAAGGATCCTTTCAAATTCTATTGATGTTATAACATTTTTATATCTTGCATAACCGTATTCGCTCTTCTTCTTTGCATCATATTCATCAAATCCAGGTGAAAGGATGACCGAACCAACATTCAAATCAATAACTTTTTCCTTCTGGTTAAAATCTATTGCATCGGCGTCGCAGAATTCCTGACAAATTTTACATTCTCCAGTGCGTAGATGTACACAGCGATCTTTATCAATTATGGCTAAGTTTGGAACTGCCTGTGGAAAAGGAATATGGATTGCAGGGCGGTCTCTTAAGCCCTGGTCAAATTCAGAAAAGATTGGCATGGGTTCATTTTTCGTAATTTCTTCAAACTTTATGCCCTTGGTAGGACAAACAAAATAACAAGCACCACAAGTCTGGCATACATCTGATTGAACATCAAAGGCTGGTTGTACCTGCCGTTTACTACCTCTACCAGTAAAACCAATCGCCCCCCTTCCCATTCTTTCATGACACATACGGACACAGAGACCACAAAGCAAACAATCCTCATTCTTGGGTTCAATCCTCGGCCTCCCGACACCCAGCTCTTTTGCAATGCGTTTAACTTCTTCGGAATCTGGACAACGAGCTAATAATAATTCAGCCATAATCTTACGGGTCCTTATCACCCGTTCAGTATCAGTTTTAACAATAAGCCCATCTTGAGCAGGATAAGTGCAGGAGGCTTGAATAGAAGAAGAACCACCATTTTGGCTTATTTCTACTAAACAAAGTCGACAAGCACCATATGAGGGTAATGCTTTATGATAACATAGGGTCGGTATCTTTATACCAAGTTTTTGTGCTGCTTCAAGTAATGTTATCCCTTTTTCTACCTCAATCTTTTGACCGTTGATGGTTAAATTTATCATCACTACCCTTCTTCTGTTTTAGGTTTACTTTCCAAATCGCATCTCAGGCAACGTTTTGCTTCTATAATTGCTTCTTCTTCGTTGAGGCCCAAATGCACTTCTTTGAAATTTCTTGCTCTCTCGGACACAGACAGAGATGGCATCTTTGGAGATTTTGACTCCAGTAATTCCTCCATTTCCGCATCTGATAATTTCAAGGGCTCGACATAAACTGCTGGTTTAGTCACTTTGTATTCTTTCTCTACAGGTTTACCCCTTAGATATTTATGTATAGATTGAGCTGCAATCTTACCTGCACCCATTGCCTCTGTCACAGTAGCAGGCCCGGTCACCACATCTCCACCAGCGAAGACACCTTCTTCATCCGTGGTAAAAGTCGCAGAATTGGTTACAATGGTATTCCATTTAGAAATTTGGATTTTTTTATTCCCTTTCAGAAAAGATAGATCTGGTTCCTGTCTGATTGCGTATATCATTGCATCCAGATTCACAGTGAATTCAGAACCTTTGATAGGAATCGGTCGTCTTCTACCAGTTTCATCAAAATCTCCCAATTTCATTCTGATGCATTCTATTCCTTCAAGTTTCCCATTGGAACAAATAACCCTGATAGGAGCAGCAAGGAATCGGATGTCTATCCCTTCTTCTATGGCACCTTCAATTTCCTCGACATCAGCAGGCATTTCTGCTCTTGTTCTTCTATATATAATTTGCACTTTTTCATAACCCATCCTATGGGCGGTTCGAGCAGCATCTACAGCTGCATTCCCACCACCAATTACGGCTACTCTCTCTCCAATTTTTACCTCTTCTCCAAGATTTATCGCTCTTAAGAATTCCACGGCGTCCATAACACCCTCTGCATCTTCACCAGGAATATTCATTTTAAAACCTTTGTGAGCACCCGTAGCAATAAAGATTGACTTATAGCCTTGCTCTCTTAGGTAATCAAGATTTTCTACCTGTGTATCTGTCTTGATTGTCACTCCTGCTTCTTTAATAATATCAATTTCCTTATTAAGAATCTCTCTGGGTAATCTATACTCTGGTATACCTACTGCCAACATACCTCCAACTACAGGCAAAGATTCAAAGATCGTGATCTCATAGCCCTCTTTCGCAAGATAATACCCACAAGTCAAACCGGCAGGACCAGACCCAATGATTGCTACCTTTTCCTCATAGATCAGTTTTTGGGAAGTAATTGGTTTTATACCTTTCTTAAGTTCATAGTCAGCAGCAAATCGTTTTAATGCCCTGATAGCAATCGGATCACCACCATCACCTGAGCGACACTTGGTTTCACATGGATGGTGACAGACCCTACCACAAACCAATGGTAGGGGATTCTCTTTTCTAATAATGTTAATAGCTTCTTCGAATTGTCCTCTGGCAATATAACCTATATAGGCAGGCACATCTTGATTTAAGGGGCATACATATTGACAGGGAGAAGAAATTATTTTTTTACAAACGACTGCGGGGCATTCTTTGTATTTAATATGTGCTTCATACTCTTCGCTAAAATGCTGCAAAGTTGAAAGAACAGGATTTGGAAGTGTCTGACCCAGACCGCACTGGGAGCCATCTTTTACTGCTTCTCCTAACTCTTCAAGAAAATCTATATCCCCTTTCTTTCCTTTCCCTTCTGATATTCGTGTCAGAACCTCAAGCATTGCTTGGCTACCTTCTCTGCAACTCGTGCATTTTCCACAAGATTCGTCATTTGTGAATGTAAGAAAATACTTGGCAATATCTACTACACAAGTATCTTCATCCATTACTACCATTCCACCGGAACCCATCATTGAACCAACTTCAGCCAACTCTTCGTAGTCAATAGGAAGATCAACCAAATTTGCTGGGATGCATCCACCAGATGGTCCACCAGTCTGTACTGCCTTGAACCTTTTGTTATCTGGAATTCCACCACCAATATCATAGATGATTTCTCTTAAGGTTATGCCCATTGGTACCTCAACAAGACCTGTATTTACTACTTTGCCAACCAGAGAAAAGACTTTTGTCCCTTTACTCTTCTCAGTGCCAATTTTAGAATACCAATTACTTCCTTTGGCTATTATGGCAGGAATATTTGCCCAGGTCTCAACGTTATTTATGTTTGTTGGCTTTCCCCAAAGCCCGGATTGTGCTGGAAAAGGAGGTCTTTGTCTTGGTTCTGGCAATACTCCTTCTATTGAATGTATTAGAGACGTCTCTTCTCCACAGACAAAAGCACCTGAACCTTCTCTTATCTCAACATCGAAATTGAATCCAGTGTCGAATATATTTTCACCAAGCACTCCATATTCTCTTGCCTGGGAAAATGCCCGCTTCAACCTTACAATAGCTAATGGATATTCTGAACGCACATAAACAAAACCTTTACTCACTCCGATTGCATAAGCACCGATTAGCATACCTTCCAGAACAGAGTGAGGGTCGCCTTCGAGAACTGATCTATCCATATAAGCACCAGGGTCGCCTTCATCTGCATTGCAGACTATATATTTTATATTACTCTTTTCCTTCCTTGCAAATTCCCACTTTCTACCCGTAGGAAAACCAGCCCCTCCTCTTCCTCTGAGTCCTGATTTTTTAACTTCTTCAATTGTTTGTTCTGGGGATAATTCACTCAAAACCTTATATAATGACCTGTAACCACCTCTGGCAATGTATTCTTCTATTGAATCAGGATTTATAAACCCACAGTTACGGAGGGCAATCTTTTTCTGCTTTGCAAAAAATGGAACCTCTTGATAAGAAGAAATACCATTTAAATTACCATTAGAGCCATATTTTTTTATCGATTCATCGAGCAAGAATTCTTCTTCAAACTTACATAAAAGATATTCATCCCTGAACTCCTTATTTCTTATGGAAATCATCAATTCCCTTGCTTTATCAGATGTCATCTCACAATAAGTCAATCTGGGCGACCCAGGAACATATACATCCACCAATGGTTCTTTTTGACAAAAACCAAGACAACCTGTTTTTGTAAGTATCGCATCCAATTTATTCTCTTGAATACTATTTTCTATCTCATCATATACTTCTTGTGCTCCAGTAGCCAGTCCGCAAGTTGCCATTCCAACTGAAATCTTCAGCTTATCAGGATAGATTAACTTCATTCCTTTTCCTTTTATCACCTCAAGCTCAGCTAACTTTTTTATCTTCATTCATAACCCCTCAAAATATGCGGAATTTGTGATAACCTTACCTTACCGTATGCTTTGCCATCTACCATTATTGCAGGTGCGATACTACAACATCCAAGACAACGAACTGAGTGCAAAGTAAACCGCAAATCCTCAGTAGTTTCACTCGGTCCTATACCTAATGCTTCACTAAATTTATCCAAAATTCTCTCTCCACCCCTCACATAGCAAGTTGTCCCCATGCAGACACTAATTTGGTGACGTCCTCTTGGCATTAGACTGAAGGCATTGTAGAAAGTGACAATATTACATACCGTAGTTAATGGAATACTCAATTCTTTGCTCACATGTCGCAATAAATCAGAAGGTAGATAGTTATAGTCTCTACTAATGTGTTGCAGAACAGGCATTAAATTTCCTATTTCCTTACGGTGCTCGTCTATAATTGCTCTAATCTTTTGCATATCTTTTTCCTCGAGGTCTGGAGGAAATACTTCTTCAACAGGATAAAGTGCATTTCTTACTGGACAGTTTTCCATACAAACACCACAGCCAGTGCATCTCTCTTCATCTACATAGCGTGGTGCCTTTTTTACAGTAACAACAAAATTACCAGGTTCACCAGACAATTTTTCGATTTCAGCGTTGGTAATGATCTGAATATTTGGATGCCGGGCAACACTCACAAGTTTGGGCGCAAGAATACACATTGAACAGTCATTTGTTGGAAAGGTCTTGTCCAATTGTGCCATCACTCCACCAATGCTTGGACCCTGTTCCAAAAGATAGATCTTGAATCCTGAATCGGCTAAATCCAGAGATGCCTGGATACCACCAATGCCACCGCCGACAACCAAAACAGCGCCGACTTTTCCGTCAATGCTATTTGACATCTTCTATCTCCCCAAAATTACAAAACCCAAGCACCAAGCTCCAAATAATATTTAAATCCCAAATCCTAAAATGGAAAAGATACTTATTCAGTGTTTGGAATTTGTCATTTGGAATTTGTTTGAGATTTGGAATTTGGAATTTGTCCCGATTTATCATATTGTTTTTTGTTGTATAGGAAAATCGAGGATCCCGCTCTGCGGGAGAGTTTCTAATCTTGCCTCTTACTTCTTGCTTCTTACCTCTCATGTCCCTATCTTCTCCAAAAGTGCTTTTGTAGATACCCTGTTCATTCGAAGACCCAACAACTTCGCATCAATGCCCAATGCTAAGCCGAGTAGTTGAGGATAATAGAGAACAGGTAAATTATATTTCTCTCCAAATTTCTTCTCGATCTTTTTCTGATTATCATCATACATCACACTACAAAAGGGGCAATGTAAAACCATTGCATCGACTGAATCTTTTGATAACTCTTGGAATTTTGGTCGGGCAATTGAGTAGGCTAAGTCTTCGTTAATCGCAAGAACACCAGCACCACAGCATCTCATTTTCTCATTATAATTAATAGAATCTGCACCGGTTACCCTGATAAGTTCATCTAAGGAATAAGGATTCTCAGGATCCTCAGGATTGTCGTAAATATCAGTAGGTTTTAAATAATGGCAGCCATAATGTGCTGCAATATTAAGATTTGAGAGTTCTCTCTTTATCTGTTTTTCAATCTTGTCAATTCCAACATCTTCATAAAGAACCTTTGTGAAATGTTTGATAGCAATATTTCTGCCCATCCGGTAATCAATACCGTTTTTCCTTAATTGCGCAATGATTCTTGTTTTCTCATCAAAATGCTCGATGAAATGTTTATTCACCTCTGTGAGTGAACTTGTACAGGCACTGCACAGGGTACAGATATTCAATCCCTTTTCCTCAGCAGTAAGGATATTTCGAGCTCCCATCATCATAAATGTTTCATAGTGGACTGACTTTATTGGAAAACCACAGCATTCAAAATCGTCCAAATCAACAAACTCAATACCCAGTGTCTTGGCGACCTCTCTTGCTGCCATCTCATAATTTCTTCCCCTGCCTAAAACCGTGCAGCCAGGATATAAGGCATATTTCATAACAATAATTAAATAAGAATATCAGGGTAACAGAATATCAGGAAGCGGATATCAGAACAACAGGTTACCAGGATATTAAAAATCCCCTGATGCCCTAATACTCTGATTTTCTCTCCTCTGATATACTGATATTCTGATAGCCTAATTTTCATTGTTCCGTAAAATAATCTTATCAAGTTCAGTCATTTCTAAAATCTTTCCTGTAAATCCTTTTGCCTTTTCGATTTCTGGAAGACCAAAACCTACTCTCTTCTTATTATCAAACTCATCAATTTCGTATAGTCTACCAAACTGTTCTAGGATTTGTGTCTGCTGGATAAATGCCTGAGGAATGTAACCTTCTTTTACAGCCAGGTTTTTTATTGCATTCATTACATCAGTAAAGCGCACACCTTGAGGACATCTTTCAGTACAGGCATAACAACTTGAGCAAAACCAGATAAAATCACTACTCAAGACCCTTTGTTTCATCCCCAAAAGGACCATTCGTATAATCCTACGTGGGTTATATCCCTCATCGATCTCTCTTATTGGACAACTTGCCGTACAAATCCCGCAGGCAAAGCATAATTTTATACCCTCCCCACCTGGTTCCTGGGCTACTTCATATTTGAATTTTGGTGAAAGTTCGGTCACTATACGAACTCCTTTCGCACCATAAATGATGCAACTACGTACTTATCTGAATAGCAAATGCTTCTCGATCTTCTTAAGTAAGGTTGGCATATCTACTGGTTTATCAATGTAGTCATCTGCCAGATGGTCAATTGCAATATCGATCGCATAGTCAGGTTTTGTAAGTTGCTGTCCGACTGCAGTAAGCATTATAATTGGGATCGGTCTTGTCTGTGCGATCTTGCGCATTTCATAGCAGACTGTAAAACCATCCTTGCCCGGCATTATAACATCGAGAAGAATTAAATCAGGATTTTCATACTTTGCCTTGGCAATTCCTTCATCTCCATTTTTGGCAGTTATGACATCATATTTATTGGCGGTTAAAATCTGTTTTGTAGCCTCAAGAAAATCTGGGTCATCATCAACAAGTAGTATCTTGGGATTTGCCCGCTCTTCTTTTGGTACAGGCCTTGTTTTGGTCAATAGATCATTTACCGCATCGAGTATTTTTTTGGAATCTACTGGTTTTGCAAAATAGCAATCAGCCTTATGACCTTTGGCAATATTCTCAACATAACTGTCAGGACTGGCACCAATATCTCCCAAAAGGATAATGGGTATTGATGAGTAGTTTGGATTTTCTTTCAATTCGCGGCAAACAGAAAAACCATTTATGTCGGGCAGCATAACATCACAAATTATTAGATCTGGTGTATTCCTTTTTACACTATCAATTCCTTTTTTTCCACTTTGTTCGATAATAACCTCATAACCTGCTTGTTCAAGCATAGTCTTATTTGTTTTAGAAAAATCAAGGTCATCGTTAATAAATAAAATTTTTGTCTTCTTCATTTTATGCTCCTTTTAAAAGAACAAGAGGGCTCAAAAAGGCTAAAGTGTAGTGATTAGTTAACCAATGCATATTCATTGCACTGTTACCCTTTTTTCATTTATTGCCTTGTCTAAATCCTCTTAAGCCTTCTTTCCCTTTTGCTATTTTATCTTCAATTGCCATGATTTACCTCTGATTTCTTTATTATTTTAGGCAAGAAAACACTGAATGTGCTACCTTGATTCAATTTACTATTTACTTCTAATTTTCCATTATGGATAGCTAATATCTTCTTCACAATGGCCAGACCAAGACCCGAACCAGCCGCACTCCCTTCTCTTTTTACGCGATAAAATTCTTCCCCTATATGTGCAATCTCTTGATCAGGAACGCCAATGCCAGTATCGCTAATATCAAATACCCAAAATTCTTCCTGTTCCCTTAATTCAACTGTAACGCCTCCACCTACTCGATTATATTTAATGCCATTACTAATAAGGTTTGTAAAAACTTCATTAATCATCTCTTTATCACCATTGATAATGACATTTTCAGGAATAGATTTTACCTCAAGAGTCACTTTTTTCTCCTGGGCAAGAGATTTGACCAAATCAACGACTTCTTCAACTACCAAAGAGAGAGGAAAATCCTCAAACCCTTCTTTCAAACCCAACTCTTCTATCCTCGAAAGCTTTAACCATCGGTCAATGAGCGTAAGGAGTTCTTTTAAACGAACTTTCATTCTACTGACAATCTTCGCCTGTTTTTGTGAAAGACCACCAGCAATACCACCAGCAAAAACTTCTAAATATTGCATCACAGCCACCAATGGGGTTCTCAATTCGTGCGAGATTAATGCAACAAAATTCTGTCTCATCTTATCTTTCTCTCTTTTCAATCGCTCTGTTTCTAATAGAATCCTTCTCCTTTCCAATGCTCTTTTGCAGATGATCTTCAGTTCATCTGGATTGAATGGTTTTGGTAGAAAATCGTACGCTCCCTTTTTCATAGATTCAACTGCAGATTCAATAGTCGCATAGCCGGTAATTACAATTGATACAATACTTTTGTCGATCTCACTTATTTTCTCTAAAACTTCCACACCACTCATACCAGGCATCTTCAAATCTACCAGAACGACGTCCGGCTTAAAATCATCAACCTTTTTTAGACCTGATGATCCCTCAAAACTCGTTTCAGCCAAAAATCCTTCTTCACTAAGAATCTGGGCGCAGGCATCGCAAATTGCTTCTTCATCGTCGATTATCAAAATTCTGGATCTATTCATACCAATTGCCTATATTTCATTGTATTCAGAGAATCATAAAAATCAAGATAAACCAGTCTACGATAGAACTCATCAGAAATGTGTGGTAAAGTCTCTTCGTCGATAATTAACATCCTGGCGGTGGCGTTAGTCATCTCATCAATACTCTTGGGGCAATTTCTGCAATTCGGCAAAAGAGAAAACCGGTCCATCTTTGCAAACATATTTGTGACCGATATTGCAGTGCCCACATTTTCCAATACCGCACTTCATACGCATTTCTAAAGATAGGAAAATAGACTCCGGTGAAAAACCCAGTTCTATCAAGACCGGCAGAGTGAATTTTATCATAATCGGTGGTCCACAAACCAACGCAACTGTCTGCTGTGAACTTGGTGCTACCTCCTTCAATACGCTTGGCACAAAACCTTCACGTCGGTTCCATTTTTTATCTCCCTTATCAACTGTAATGCATGTTTCCATATCGCTTCTTTTCTCCAACGCCCAGAGTTCACTCTTGTACAGAAGTTCACCAGGGCTACGTGCTCCATAGATAACCATCAAATCTCCAAAGCGCGGACGGTTGGTTTGTTCAAGGATATATTTTATGGTGGCACGCAACGTTGTAAACGCAAACCCACCACCGACGACCAAAATATTATTGCCCTTCATTTTCTCAAGCGGGTACGTGTTGCCAAAGGGTCCCCGAATACCTATCGTTTCGTTGACTGCGGCTCGATGCAATTGGGTTGTCACAACACCGGCTCGTTTCACGGTAAAAAGCAGATACCCCTTTTCAGTTGGTGATGACGCAATACCTATAGGACACTCACCAAAACCAAACATGGATAACTCGGCGAACTGGCCAGGAAGAAAAACGAAATTTTCTTCATCTGCTTTATCTATGAAGGTAAGTTTAAAAGTCTTTATGTCGCGCGCTTCATTTTCAACAACAATATCGCTGATCTTGACCGGTGTCGGCTGGTAGGGATTGCTCATCGCTCCTCCATTATCTGTGTGATTACCTGTCTGATATCCATATTAACCGGGCAATGTACAATACAACGACCACAACCAACACAAAAGATACTGTTGTAATATTTGTCTGCATAGTTGAACTTGTGCATTATACGCTGTCGCATTCGCTCTCTTTCGGTCGGTCTCGGATTATGACCCGAGGCATGTAAAGTGAAAAGTGGATACATACAAGAATCCCAGGTGCGCACTCGTCTACCGCTTTGCCTGACGACCTCATCGGTGACATCAAAACAATGACAGGTCGGACAGAAATATGTGCAGATGCCGCAGCCCAAGCATTTCTGGGCGAGTTTCTCCCACCATGGTCCTTGAAAATTGTCTAACTTTTTCTTGAATTCATCAATATCAACGAATTTCTTCACCATCTGACAAGCCTTGTTGACCAAATCATCCTTTTCAACGATATCTTGAGAATTCGCCGGTTCAGTTTCAGCATCAATCTTGGTGAGTATTTCTTCTCCACCTGGGGTCAAGGCTTTCATAAGATAACGATCATTAAGTTTATACATCATAAGGTCTGCCCCATTCTCTGAATCCGGACCACCTCCCACACTGGTACAGAAACACGTTGGGCTAGGCCTATTGCATGCAAGACAGACTATCTTCGTCGCTTCACGGCGTTGTCGATAATAGGGGTCTTGCGGTTCATTGCTAAGGAAAACCTTATCTAAGTAGGATATTGCAAGTGCATCACATGGTCGCAGTCCAAACAACAAGGTGGGTTGTACTTCAGGTTTATCTTGCTTAGCTTTCTTAGCTGTCGAGTCATAGCATATAAGAGACTCTGTTTGAGGAAAGAAAAACCCTTTAGAAGACATTTTGGTATTTCGGTAGTCTAAGGCAAGTTCTTCTGATTTATGGATATCGGCAAAACTCTCACCGTCGTCCTTTTTTGAAGGACCGAAAATCCTATATGTCTCGGTCAACGACGCAATGAACTCAGGTAACCTGCTTTCGCTGAGAATCACACCAAGTCGTTCCTTTTTCACCATTTTCTATACCTCACTCTGGTTCAATCATGAAATCTTGTCTATCCTCGGTTTTGAAGGTAGCCAGTGGTTGTACTTCTTTTGTTGACACGCCGGGTTCGTAACCAAAACGTTCCTTGACTTCATCAACGAGCATCCGGGTAAACAACCGAAGGTTGATGTTCATAGGACAAGCGCGTATGCATGCTCCGCAGTCAACACAACGCCCAGCCTGATGGAAGATCCTGATTGTATGGTAAAATATTATGTCTGTAAGATCAGTGGTCACACCAAACCACCGTGGTTTTGTCTGTTCTGCAAAGCACTCCTTGCAGTAGCAATTCGGACAGGCATTTCGGCAAGCATAACAGCGTATGCATTTACCCAACTCCTGTTCAAAAATCTGCCACCTCTCTTCCCGCGGCTTCATCAAGAAATCATGCACTGTAGGATCAGGTGTAGTCGCTTGACGCGGCTGCTGTGCGGTTCTTATAAGCATATCATACACAGTCGGCACTGCATGCTTGCAGGTGCGGCAAGATCCGCAGAGATTCTCTTCTTTATCGAAAACACATTCGCCTTCTTTTGATCTAACCGTGATCTCATCGGCGGTCTCGTCAACATCAATAACCTCATCACTATTGACTTGTGATAATATCCTTTTGTAGTCGACCATACCAGAACAAGATATACCAATAATATAAATTTGGTCTCTTGCTAACTGCTTTTCTTTTATCAATTCAACGAGGGAACGGCTATCACAACCTTTACAGATAATACCGACGCGAGTAGACCCTTTGTCTTTCACTCGCGACATAATGCGCGGCAAATAGACCGCAAGGTTATTGGTGCAAAAACTATTCCAAATGAGTTTTCTTACCTCTTTCTCACTCGACACAAAACAGGGTGATGTACGCAGCGGTAAAGAACCCTTTTCATAACCTATGAAGACATCGATGTTCTTCTGCTTTAAGAGCTTTCCGACATTGCTTCTTATTTCTTGTTCTGCCTGCTTCATGATTCCCTCTCAACCGGGTCTATGCTCTTCTTGAAATACTCAAGTGGACCACATCGCTTTATGTCCTCAGTGACTTTTTTGACAAGCTTGGCAAAACGCGCACCTTCTGCAGCAGACACCCAGGAAAACTGAACCCTTTCCGGTTCAATACCTAAATACTCCAAGAACTTCTTAAGAAGGGCAAATCTTCTCCGGGCAAAATAGTTGCCGCTGATGTAATGGCAGTCACCTGGATGGCATCCTGATACAAGCACACCATCGAACCCGCTTTGAAGAGCCTTAATAATATAGAGCGGGTCTACCCGACCAGAACATGGCACCCTTATTACCCGAAGTGTTGTCGGGTACTGAAATCTACTTACACCAGCCAAATCAGCGCCAGCATAAGAACACCAATTACATAAGAAAGCCAGTATCCTGGGCTCGAAAGGGTTAGTCTTATTGTCGGATTGTTCGATTGTCTTATCATCTGATTGTTCCATAGATTATCTCCTTATATCATATCGCCGTCAATGCCGCAAGTATCTGCGCGTCCTTGAAACCCTTGATATCTATCGCACCCGATCTACAGGACGCAGAACATATACCACATCCTTTACACAACGCTTCATTTACCCTGGCGATGCCCTTTTCGCTATCGAGTTCAATGGCACTATAGGCACAAACATCAATACATAACCCGCACCCGTTGCAGCGCAGCTCATCAATGCAAGCAACTTTTCCTTCAGCTTCAATCTCGTCTTTGCTCAACACCGTGATGGCACGTGATGCAGCTGCCTTTGCTTGTGCAATACTTTCTCTTATGTCCTTGGGATAATGCGCAAGTCCACAAACGAATATGCCATCGGTAGCAAAATCTACAGGTCGTAGCTTCACATGAGCTTCGAAAAAGAATCCATCAATCCCTAACGGGACCTTTAGAGCTTGAGACAAAAACCTGTTACCGGCATCTGGTACAATCCCAGTACTCAACACAAGTAAATCAGGTGTAAATTGTAACGTTTTATTCATTATCTTCTCTTTTACTTCGACACATAAGGAATTTTCATTTTTTATCACCTTTGGTTTCTCGTCTTTTTCATACTGTATAAAAATCACCCCTGCCTCACGGGCTCTCTTATAATACAATTCCTTTACACCATAGGTTCTGACATCACGATAAAGGATGAATATCTGCACTTGTTGATTGAGCTTTCTCAACATCAACGCATTTTTGATTGCCGTACTACAACATACTCTGCTACAATACGGGTTAACCTCATTCCTCGAACCGACACATTGAATCATAACTACAGAGGCAAGATGTCCGATGCAAGCCCGCCCCGCTTCGCGGAGCGAGGCCGGGGATGCAAGATTTTCTTCTCCATTCTTGCTTCTAACTTCTTGCTTCTGGTTTCTTGCCTCCTCAAGTAACTCCTCCAATTCCCTCTGGGTAATAACCCTCTTGTCTTTGCCATATAAATATTCAGTAGGCTTGTACTCTTGGGCACCTGAGGCGACAATAACCACACCGTGTTTTATTTCAGTTATTGCTTCTTCATCATTCTGTTGTGCCTTTTGATTGCTTGTATCTTTTATGATCGTCTGGAAATTCCCGATAAACCCCTTAATACCCTGAATCTCAGAGGAGGTGTAAACAGTAATATTGGGGTGTTCATTTGTCCTTTGGACAATGTCTCCAAGCAAAGGAGCTGTTTCTCCTGCCTCCAGGGTATAGGAAATGTGTCTCAGGTTACCGCCCAACCCATCTTCTTTTTCAACGAGATCAACATGATATCCTTGTTCTGCGATATCCAGAGCAGCGGTCATACCAGCCAGACCGCCCCCTATTACCAAGCTATTCTTGTCGACGCTCAGATGTGTTTTGTCGAGCGGTTCAAGATACGCAACCTTATGGACTGCCATTTTGACGATCTCTTTTGCTTTCTTAGTCGCTTTTTCCGGTTCTTTCTGATGTACCCATGAACACTGTTCGCGAATGTTTGCGAATTCAAACAAGTATTGATTAAGACCGGATTTTCTCAGCGTATCTTGGAAGAGCGGTTCATGCGTTCTTGGCGTACAGGCAGCGACCACGACACGATTAATACCGAATTCGTGGATCTTGTCAGTTATTAGCTTCTGGGAATCCTGTGAGCAGGCGAACAGTAGTTCTTGACTGTGCACGACATAAGGCAGCTTCGCGGTATCCTCAACAACATCTTTAACATCAACAGTCGCCGCAATATTAATTCCACAGTGGCATACAAAAACACCAATCCTCGGTCGATCGCCTTCATTGATCTGTTCCTCGGGCGGGTATTCCACGACAACTTCTCGACGTGGGAATTCTCTCAGGACAATCCCTGCTGCGCCTGCTGCGCCGCTTGCTTCAATGACTGACTCGGGGATGTCTTTAGGACCAGATATCGTACCACATACAAAAATACCAGGTCGTGATGTCCCAACTGGTTCAAATAATGGAGTACGGACAAAACCAAAGTCATCTATTTCAATACCTAAGGTGGCTGCCAAATGCCTTAGCTTTGGTGTTGAGCGTAAACCAACTGACAGTATCAGGTAATCAAAAACTTCGGTCTTGTTGTGCCCATCTTCAGTATAATGTACAATTGGATTATCCGTTACTGGATCGATATCGACCTCTGATATGCGGGCGCGCACAAAACGCGTATTATGCTCAACCTCTGCGCGTTCAATAAACATATCAAAATTCTTACCGCACGCCCTTATGTCCATCCCGAAAACCATGATCTTCGCATCAGGGATATGCTCAGTGATAATTATTGCATCCTTGGCAGCCTGCATGCAGCAAATAGCTGAACAGTACTCATTACCCGCTTGTGCATCTCGTGAACCAACACACTGAATAAAGGCAATTCTCTTAGGTTCCTTGTTGTCTGATGGTCTTAGCACATGCCCCTGGGTGGGTCCAGAAGCACTCAGAACGCGTTCAAAATCCATGCTTGTAACAACATTTGGGCAGGCATTGTAACCATATTCATCTTTCAGACGGGCATCGAATTCTACAAGACCAACAGCGACAATAATACTCCCAACCTCCAATTCAATAATCTCGGCTTTTTGGTCAAAATCGATTGCTTTTGGTTCACAAAATTTCTCACAGATTCGACACTTACCACGATTAAGATACAAACAATGATCTTTATCAATAATGGCAACTGCAGGCACGGCTTGAGGAAACGGGATGTGAATGCATTTTGTGTTCATCAATCCGACATTATAGGTATCAGGGATTTTTATAGGACACTTTGTCATGCATATGCCGCAACCTGTGCACTTCGCCTCATCCACATAACGGGGTTCTTTCTTTATCCTTACTTTGAAGTGTGGTGCGTCTCCTTTAACTTTTTCGACCATAGCATTAGTGATGATGTTGATACAAGGATGATTACCTGCCTCAACCAGTTTTGGTGAGAGGATACACAATGAACAATCATTTGTTGGAAAGGTCTTGTCGAGTTGTGCCATCCTGCCACCGATACTGGGCGCTTGTTCGACAAGGTAGACTTCAATACCCGAATCAGCCAAGTCCAAGGCAGCTTGAACACCGGCAATGCCTCCACCTATAACCATGGCTTTCTTGTTGCTCTTCATTCTACTCTCTTCATTGTGTCAAGAACATAATAGCCTATTCACGCGACGGCTTTTGGTAATGAGCCGATGTATGTTTAGCAATATCGTATTTTATAAGATCATGCCTGAAGATCTGTAAACGCTTATCGATTTCCTGAATGTGGTCGAGCATCTCGGGTTTGGCATACCCGTTTTTAATCGCCAGATATCTGAGTACACGCATCAAATCTGGAAAGTTTACTTTCTGAGGACAATGGGCATAGCATCGAAAGCATAGCAGACAGAACCATATCGTGGGAGACGACAATACTTCCTCGCGCATGCCCAACAATATCTGTCGTATGAGTCGGCGTGGACTAAAGGATTCATCGATCTCACTGATTGGACATCCTGCCGTACACGAACCACAAGCAAAACATTTTCTCAGATTTTCACCACCAGGATAGGATATGATTTCGTCAGCAAAGCTAAAATCAACCTCTTCCATGTCGATAATATTTCTCTTTTCCTCCATAATTTCACTCCTTAACTCGGTACTGAGCTGGCCCTAACTTCTTTATCTCTTTAATAAAATCATTAACCAGTCTTTGAAATTCAATCCCCTCACCCGCTGATATAAAACTCAATTTCATGCGGTTTGTGTCCACGCCAAATTCCCTGAGGAGAACCTTCATGAAATAGAACCTCCTCATGGTCTTGTAATTGCCATTGATATAGTGACAATCACCAGGATGGCAACCAGTTATCATTACACCATCTGCGCAGTTTTCAAAAGCACTCAGTATGAATTCTGGTTCTATGCGCCCTGAACACATGGTTCTAATAACCCTGAAACTCGGGTCAATCTGAAATCTCGACACTCCAGCAAGATCGGCGCCTGCATAAGAACACCAATTGCAGCAGAAAACAATGATATTCGGCTTGAAATTCTCCATGACTACTCCCTAATCGATTTGATCATTGTCAATATTTGATCTTTTGTGAAACCGTACTGATCCATGGCGCCAGACGGACATGCCGCAACACATGTACCGCACCCTTTACACAATGCTTCATTGACTTTTGAACGACGTTTACCATCTTCATCGACGATCTCAATCGCCTCATATGGACACAGATTGCTGCAAACACCACAACCTACGCATAACTCGTCATTGACATGAGAAACTGTCGCTTCAGCATAATATTTATTCTCAGCCAGGATTGTCGCAGCACGTGCTGCAGCCGCATTAGCCTGGTCAATCGACTCGGTTAGAAATTTGGGACTATGGGCAAGCCCCGCAACAAATATCCCTTCGGTTGCGAAATCAACCGGGCGAAGTTTTACATGCGCCTCAAGAAAGTAGCCATCACTATTCAACGGCACCTTGAGCATCTTGGCAATCTTCTCATTGTCCTTGTCAGGCACAATCCCAGTTGAAAGAACGACTAAGTCTGGGTGGATTTCAAGTTTCCGCTGGAGTACCGGGTCAAACACAGAAACGCCCAGAGAACCGTTGTCATTTACCAAGATCGGTTTTTTCTCCTTGTCATAACGGACGAACATAACACCTGCTGAACGAGCTGCAGTGTAATGGTTTTCTTTAAAACCATATGTTCGTATATCCCGGTACAGAACATATATCTTGGCCTTGGGTTTTAGTTCAAGCAAGTTCAAGGCATTTTTTACCGCCTGCGAGCAACACGTGCGGCTGCAATAAGCATGTCCATTATCCCGGGAACCAACACACTGGATCATAACTACAGATTTGGGATTTGAGATTTGAGATTTAGGATTTGAGATTTGTTCTTCCAATTCTCTCTGTGTAATTACTCTCTTGTCTTTGCCATACATGTATTCAGTGGGCTTATACTCCTGAGCACCGGTTGCGACGATAATGACGCCATGTTTGCACTTCTTTTCCCGACCATTGGCAAAGCTAATTAAGGTTTCATAGTTACCGATAAACCCATTTACCGACGTAATCTTTGCGTTCGCGTAAATATGTATCAGCTTGTTGTTGTGGTTCTGCTTGATCAAGCTCTTCAGATAGGTCTGGACATCATTGCCTTCTATTGTACAAAATATGTGACGTGCATTCCCACCAAGTTCTTTTTCTTTCTCAACAAGGAAAACCTCAAACCCCTGACGAGCAAGAGAGAGACTCGTGACCATACCGGCAACACCCGCGCCGATGACCAGAGCTTTTTGGATGACATCTATTTCAACAGATTTGAGTGGACTGAGCAGAGCTGCTTTGGCAACCGCCATTTTAACCAAATCCTTAGCCTTTTCCGTCGCTCCTTCTGGCTCAGTCATGTGAATCCAGGAACATTGATCGCGGATATTTGCCATCTCAAAGAGATAAGGATTCAGCCCTGCTTCTCTTATTGTTTCACGGAAAAGGGGCTCATGGGTCCTTGGTGTACATGAAGCAACAACGACCCGATTCAATTTATGTTCCTTTATCATCTCAATAATAAGCTTTTGACTATCCTGAGAGCAGGTATAGAGATTTTCCTCAACATGGACTACATATTTCAGTCCTTTTGCGTATCCAACGACCTTTGGTACATCAACATAAGCACCAATGTTAATTCCACAGCGACAAATGAAAACACCAACCCTTGGTTCTTGCCCTGAAACATCAAGTTCTGAAGGATACTCTTTCTTGGTAATCAAAGTGTGCCTTTGTTCAGCGAGCAGTTCCATTGATCTTGCAGCGGCTGAGGAAGATTGCGTAACCGTCTCTGGAATATCCTTTGGTTCAGTACAAGGACCGCAGACAAATAAACCTTCTTTACTGGAATCCGTAGGTGCGAAAGCGCGGGTTTTGCAAAAACCCGCAGCATTCATTTCTATGCCGAGGGTTTGCGCGATTTTCCCCATTCCTTTTGGCGGCTGCAATCCACAAGCGAGAACAACCATGTCATATTCATCAACCCACATCTGCCCTTGCTCATCCGCATATCTAATGATAAGATTCTTTGTGGATTGTTTTTCTTCAATCGATGAAGGACGACATCTAATATATCTAACACCACTTTTTTGCGCCTTTTCATAATATTCATCAAACCCTTTGCCAAATGCCCGGATATCCATAAAAAATATAGTGCACTCAAGCCCGGGTGAGTGCTCCTTAGCAATAACTGCCTCTTTTGTCGCATACATACAACATACTGATGAGCAATACGGGTTTTCTTCATCCCTGCTCCCAACACACTGAATAAAGGCGATTCTTTTCGGTTCTTTCTTATCACCAGGTCGCACAACATGACCATGATATGGACCAGAAGCGGAAAGAATGCGCTCGAACTCTATTGAGGTTACAATATTCTCATAGCGACCGTTTCCATATTCGCGTTTCTGCTTGCCGTCAATGACCTCAGACCCACTCGAAAGAATGATCGACCCTACGGGTATCTCAACGAGTTCCTCCTTTTGATCAAAATTGATTGCCTTTGCCTCACAGAGATCCTCACAAATTCGGCACTTATCAGTGGCAAAGTGCACGCAATGTTCTCGGTCAATAATCGCGGCATTCGGCACTGCCTGTGGGAATGGGATGCGTATGACAGATCTTGATCTGAGTCCTGTGTCGAATTCATCAAGGAGTGGTTTTTTTTCCTTATTACTCATCTTCTGGAGACGCTGCGAAGCTGTCGGGCACACTGTCAAACATGCGCCACATACCATACACTGAGGAGATTCAACATCGAAAGGTGGTGAAATTTCACGCTGGTCACCCCTCCCCTTAAAGCTCACAACGTCCCTACCCATACGTTCCCTGCACATTCTAATACACAAGCCGCACAATATACAGTCCTCATCTCGTTTTACAAAAGGCGTTTCCTGAACGCCGAGCCTCTTTGCCAACTCTTGCACTTTCTCAGACTGAGGTGCTCGTGCCAAAAGCAATTGTATTATTGTTTTTCGTATATTCTGAAGTACAGGAGTATCTGTTTTCACCTCAATTCCCTCTTCCACAGGATACACGCATGACGTCTGTATTTTCTTCCATCCATTCTTTTGTATCTCAACAACACAGAGTCGACACGCGCCGTAAGGACTCAGTGCTTTATGGTAACAAAGCGTAGGTATCTCGATATTGATTTCTTGTGCTGCTTCGAGAATACTATTGCTCTTCTTTGTCGTAACAGGAATACCATCAATAGTCAACGAAACCATATCTGGTGCCTGTTTTCTCTTTGGCACACCTGATTTCCTATTCTTCCTGAGTACTCTTTTTTTCTTTTGTTTTTTCTTTATCTTCTTTTTCATGTTACCACGGGCGAGACTTTTTTTATCGCCTTGAATTTCGGCGGACAGCTTGTAATGCATATTCCGCATTTAATACATTTCTTTTGGTCTATTTTATGCACCTTTTTCGGCTCACCAATTATCGCTTCATTTGGACAACTTTTGGCACATACTGTACATCCACCACACAATTCAGAATCGATGACATACGAAATTAACTCTTTGCACACCAATGCAGGGCAACGCTTCTCTTCTATATGTGCTTTGTATTCATCTCGGAAATATCGTATTGTTGACAGAACAGGATTGGCAGCCGTCTGACCGAGTCCACACATTGAAGCTACCTGCACAACTTTACCAAGACTTTCGAGTAATTCGACATCCCTTTCTTCTCCTTTTCCCTCGGTGATACGCTTCACAATTTCATACATTTGATGTGTTCCTTCACGACAAGATGTACATTTACCGCAGGATTCATCTTTTAAAAACGCCAAAAAATATTTTGCAACATCGACCATACAGGTATCTTCATCCATCACCACCATACCACCGGAACCCATCATAGACCCTACCTCAGTCAATTTTTCGTAATCAACTGGCAGGTCGAGCAAACGGGCAGGTATACAACCACCTGATGGCCCACCGGTCTGTACCGCCTTAAATTTTTTGTTGCCTGGTATCCCACCACCAATTTCATATATGATTTCACGTAATGTAATACCCATTGGAACTTCAACCAAGCCAGTATTATTTACCTTACCTACAAGAGAAAAAATCTTTGTCCCCTTACTCTTTTCTGTACCGATCTCAGCATACCACTCTGTACCTTTATTGATTATAAGCGGCACATTTGCCCAAGTTTCGACGTTATTGATATTAGTAGGCTTACCCCAAAGCCCAGACTCAGCAGGAAAAGGGGGTCTGACCCTTGGTTCAGGTGAACGTTCTCCTTCAATCGAAGCAATAAGCGCAGTTTCTTCACCACAGACAAAAGCGCCAGCCCCCTGGCATATTCGCACTGAAAAATCGAATCCGGAATCGAGGATATTTTTACCCAAATACTCTCGTTGCTCTGCCTGTTCAATTGCGATATCAAGATTTTTGATGGCAAGGGGATATTCAGTACGGACATAGATGATGCCTTCGTTTGCACCAATAGCGTACGCACCAATAATCATACCCTCTAATACACTGTGTGGATTACCCTCAAGAACACTTCTATCCATAT
Source organism: bacterium (assembly GCA_049647125.1). Lineage (GTDB taxonomy): Bacteria > Hydrothermota > Tepidihabitantia > SM23-42 > SM23-42 > JAUVZL01. The sequence goes on from JBARXC010000197.1 coordinate 64,021, forward strand.
AGGCCCCTGGATCACCCTCGTCTGCATTACACACAACGTACTTTGATGAACCAATTGATTGGCGACAAATTTCCCATTTAAGCCCAGTCAAAAAACCAGCACCACCACGTCCACGCAATCCTGACTTTTTTATCTCTTCAATAACCTGCTCCGGCTTTTTGTTGCGGAGCACAGTCTTTAGCACCTTATAACCATCAAGGGCAATATAATCTTCGATCTTAGCAGGATCAATTCTTCCATTATTGCCAAGAATAAGCCGATGCTGTTTTTTGTAAAAAGGAATATCACTTACATGAGCAATCTTTTGATTGGTTTCTGGATCAACATAGAGTAAGCGATCGATTATTTCCCTTCCGTTTAAGAGCCCATCAACAATCTCCTCTGCATCACTGGGTTTAACACGTTGATAAAAAATCCTTCCGGGATAGATAACAACTATAGTCCCCCTCTCACAAAATCCATGGCACCCGGTAGTTTTATGCTCGATTTTTGATTCTGCTTTCTTTTTCTTTATCTCTGTCACAAAGGCCTCACTCACCTTTTCACAATTGTAGGCATGGCATCCGGTACCACCACAAACACTAATACAATACTTTTTCTCCTGCGTTTCCTTAGCCATTTTTATTTTTTTCTTTATAATATTTGTCTATCACATTCTTTGCTTTTTGTGTTGACATATTTCCAAAATACTCATTATCAACCATAACAACTGGACCCAAGGCACATGCACCAACACAGTTTACTGTCTCTAAGGTAAACATTAGATCATCGGTATTCTCACCGGCTTTTATCCCAAGTATCCTTTCAAATTCATCAAGCACTCCTTGCGACCCCCTCACATGGCAGGCTGTTCCCAGGCATACCTTAATAGTATGCTTTCCCCTTTTTTTTAGGCTGAAGGCCTTATAAAATGTAGCTACATTATATATTAGATTCAAAGGTATATTGAGCTTTTGTGATATATATCTCAATAGATCAGCTGGTAAATAATTGTACACGCTGTTAATTTTTTGTAACACGGGCATAAGGCTGCCTCTCTTACCTAGGTAATCTCTTAATATTGTTTCTATTTTTCTTGAATCCTCTTCACTAAGTTTCACATTTTCTGGTTGACTCTCAAGGGACACAATTTGCCGAACCGGACAATTTTGCATACATAACCCACAGCCAGTACACTTCTCTAAATCAACATAGCGTGGTTCTTTTCTCACGGTAACAACAAAGTTACCCGCCTCACCGGATAATTTCTCAATTTCCGCATTTGTGATAACTGTAATGTTTGAATGACGCGCAACACTCACGAGTTTGGGCGCAAGAATGCACATCGAGCAATCATTAGTTGGGAACGTTTTATCTAATTGCGCCATTACACCACCAATGCTCGGGTTCTTATCCACAAGGTAAACTCGGAAACCAGAATCAGCTAGATCCAGGGCAGCCTGTATACCACCAATACCACCACCAATAACCAGGGTGGCACCTACCTTTTGTCCGTTATGTTCCATGTTCATCAACGCGCCAGAAGTTTCTCAATACATTCTACCAGAACACCTGCTTCAACCGGTTTATCGATAAATTCGTCGACTGGCAACCAGGATTCATCGCCAGTAGCTGATGAAAAATCAAGCGAATATTTCTGATCTACTGCAGTCAACATGATTATTGGAACACCCTTGGTTTCGGGTAATCGCTTCATCTCCCGACATAAATCAAACCCCGAATGATCAGTTTCCATCATAACATCAAGGATTATTAGATCAGGTTTCATAGACTTCAACTTAGCGAGGCACTCCTTGGCTGACAAACAGGTTGTAACTGAATAACCACTCTTTTCCAACACAATACTTGTTGCCTCCAGGAAGTCCTTGTCATCGTCAACAATCAGAATCGTTTTTTGTTCTGTCATTTTACACCTCCCCTTTTTGTTGGTGTCCATTAGAGGGAATTTCAAAAATAAATCTCGCAAATTTCTTGAGGTCTGTTCTACCAGTTTTTGCAAGACGTGGATTACTATAAAATTCATCATAGGTAACTGAAGTATCAGTAATCAGATATCCTGATTCGGCCTTAACCGAACCGTTGTGGATATTAGCAATCATCTTAACCACGTGCAGACCAAGCCCAGTACCGCTTATACCTACCTTATCAAATCTGATAAACCTCTCAAAGATATCGTCCAGCCTTTCTCGTTCCACACCAATGCCTTCGTTCCATATACTGAATCTGAAGATTTGGTCGGTTGTTAACGACTTGCATCTTATATCAGTACATGCCGTACCATATTTGATGGCGTTGTTTATCAGATTACTGAACCCGATCTTCATTAGATCGGCATCACAGTAGAAAAAACGATTACCTTTCATATCTACGTTTATGCTCATTTCGTTCTTCTTAAGCATCGGTCGGAACTCATTAATGACTGGTTCGAGACAGCGTTTGTACACATCAACGCGTCTTCTCGAACATTGTAGCCTTTTGTTCTCTCCCCTATAGGAAATAACATAATTTCTTATCATGTCGTGTAACATTCTCAGACTACACAAAGAGCTCAAGAGCATTGCATTCTGTTTTGCAGGACTAATGCGCTGAGATATATTCGCATCAGCGAGCGCACTAATATTCATCGTGACCGATCCGAGAGTTCCTTTGCATTCATGTACGAAGAAAGCCATAATCCAATTCAAATGCTTATTTACGTCGCACATCTGTGCATTGTCGCGGATGACTTCACTCGTATCTACCACACCGAGTTTTTCTTGTTTACCTAAACCTGATGTATAACGACTTGTGTACCTGCGATTTAGGGCATTTTTCAATGCTATTTTGATTTCTTGCATGTCGAGGGGCTTCATCGTATAGAAAAAAATGCCTTGTTCCCTAACCTTAGCTGCGACTTCTATGGAATCGTCAGCTGAAGTCACGATAATCGGCAACAGCCTATCCATGCTTTTCACGATTGGAATAAGTTCATATCCTCTTTTGTACCAAGCATCAACATCGAGTATTAGAACATCGATTAAGTTGCTACTAATCTTCTCAAAAAGCCTACTTGTCTGTTCAATATTCTCTGCAAGATAACCTTCCTTGCACAATACGGAAACCAACTGCTTTGCAGTTTTCACATCGCTATCCATAACAATGATTCGGTAACGTTTGGCTTTTCTTTGTCTAATCATTAAAGGCTTCTTTAATATATTCATAGGCAAAATCCATGCCAGCTAATATGACATACGTATGGAGCAGTATTTTCTGTCAAAACCATTGATATTTAAGGGGTTTTTCAGTATTCTGGTGTTCGCTAAATGTCCGTGCCAAAATCAACTTTACCTTGCGCATGGTTTTCACATGCATAAGGCAAAAACAAACAATCAGTATTTAGAGAGTTATGAATAACTATGTTTGAATATAAATGTCATGCATGCATAATAAATACATTCATTTGCAAAACTCCCCGAAAATGCAAAGCTTTTCTACTTTTTTTAGAAAAAAACTGGGGCTATCAATCTCGGGTTGATTTTAAACTTGACTGGATATTATATTTGCGCATCATGGCCTGCAGGTTCTGCCGCTTCATACCAACATCACATGCTGCTTTACTTACATTCCATTCATTTCTCTTAAGCGCGTTAATGACAAATGCACGTTCAATATTCTCAATCGACTTTTCCCGCAGCTGCTTCCTTTGTTTCTTTAACTCTTCATTGGTCTTTGGCGTTGTAATATTGAAACATACCCTTTCCCCTACAACTTGAATGGGTAATTGCTCTGATTCAATGATATCACCTTCGCTCATGATCACCAAACGTTCTATAATGTGCTCCAATTCCCGAACATTACCCGGCCATTCAAAATCCATTAGCAGATTCATCGCCTCTGCAGATACCCCCTTTATCTGCTTGCTTTTTTTCTTGTTATACACCTCTAAAAAGTGGTGCACTAACAAAGGGATATCTTCTTTTCTTTCTCGAAGCGAAGGTAAATGAATCGGGACGATATTTATCCTGTAGAAGAGATCTTCGCGAAAACTACCGTTGTCAATCATCTTTTCTAAATTTTTGTTGGTTGCCGCGATCAAACGGACATCTACCTTGATGCTCTTGATACCACCTACTTGTCTGAATTCTTTTTCCTGGAGTACTCTCAGCAACTTGGACTGAATACCAACACTCAGGTCACCCACTTCGTCCAGGAAAAAAGTCCCCCCATTTGCTACTTCTAAAAGACCTCGCTTAGTCACAATTGCTCCAGTAAAAGAACCTTTCACATGACCAAACAACTCACTCTCAAGGAGTGTTTCAGGAAGCGCACCGCAATCAACTGTAATGAATTTCTCTTTTTTTCTCAGGGAATGGTAATGGAGTGCACGCGCGATAAGCTCCTTACCTGTCCCGCTTTCGCCACGAATCAAGATTGTAGAATCAGTTGGCGCCACTTTCTCAATGAGCCGGAAAATCTCCTGCATAACCCCGCTTTTACCTAAAATATTGCTGAATGCGTAGCGTTCATTCAATTCCTGGCGTAAGTAAATGTTCTCAGCCAAAAGACGCATACTCTCCAACGCCTTTTCAACGCGTATTAACAGTTCTTCGAAAGTAAAGGGTTTGGCAACATAGTCTACTGCACCTTGTCTCATTGCCTTGACTGCGCTTTCAACTGTTGCGTATCCAGTAATGATGATTACACTGGTTCTGGGACTGATTTGGGAGAGTTTACTCAAAACCTCGAAGCCATCAATACCAGGCATTTTCAGATCCACCATTGCCAGATCCCATTCTTTTTGCCGAGCCATTTCAATCGCTTGGTAGCCATCTTCTATGGCAAACGCTTCATAGCCCTTGTCCGTCAGCAACCTGCTCAGAGATTCTCTTATCGCCTTATCATCATCAACTATTAAGATGCGTGCTTTGTCCATTATTCTCCTAAATTCCTCCCTGATAATATCTTCCCCCTCAGCCTAGCCCTCTCCCACAAGGCGAGAGGAAAACATAAGGAACTTCTCGATTCTGCTCGGAGAATACTAAATTTAAAATTTTTACTGCCTACTGTTTATCCCGATTTTGATCAAATCTCTGATTTGATTGCAAAACCGAGGATCCCGCTTCGCGGGACTGTCTACTCCCTACTGTCTGATTAGTATCCCCAAATCTCCTTAAGGTATACGGCCCTTCGGCACGCTGGGCAGAGGAAACGTAGATGTTCACTCCTGTATGGCGGCATTTCTGTACTCTTTGGCATTGCCTCTTCACCATATTCCTGGGACAGTACCAAGAATAGATTGGGATTGGCATAGGCTAATTCTCCAACCCTTTTTGCAATCCATAGAAGATGCGCCCGTGTGGTTATTACCTCACCACATTTTTCGCAAAGTATCAATTCTTTTTCAATTACATTATCATATCCTTCGTTTTTTATCTGAGATAAATCATACTCAAGCGTGTGACTGATACCTTGTTTTGTAGTGCAGTAAGCAACACACTGACCGCAGTAGATGCATCTTTCCTGGTAGTGTATTTCTCGACGCACTCGCTTTATCAAATCATCTTCCTGAGCACGGGCATTAGCCGGACACACCTCAACACATGCGCCGCAAAGAACACACTTATCCAAATCGAATTCAATTTTCCCACGGAAGCGTGGTGCTGGAACCGACGGTTTAAACGGGAATTTTGAGGTATAGGGACCAAGGAATATCGCTCTTATCGCCTCGCCGAGTTCTCTGAGTTTAGGCTTGCGCATCTAAACCTCCTGGATTGAAAAAAGAAATCTTTGCAAGGCTACCCATTACAATACGTAACGGGTCAAGAAAGCCTTGCCCTACGTTTCTATCTCTTGCGTTTTCTGCGGGTCCCGACTTCTTTGTCGGGACGATACTGCGAGCGTAGCGATACTGCGTTTCCTGCATCATTATCCTTCTTTCTGGTCTATCTGTTCACCGCCCAGTTTGTCTTTACCGTATTTATCAATAATAGTTCCCTTCCACATTTTCGTTCCAAAATGCAGTGATCCTTTCATTAGCGCGTGGGCCGCAACTGGACTAGTGAGCAGTAAGAAAACCCCACAGATCAATGCCTTTATTCCCATTGGCGTAAAGCCTTTTAATAGAAAAATACCAACCATAATACCAAATGTTCCCAACGTGACACATTTGGTCGAAGCTTGTAAGCGGTTATATACGTCAGGGAAACGAACCAATCCAATTGCACCAAGAATATCGAAAACCACACCAATCCAGATTATGATCCAACCAATCGGGCTAATCATCAAGACTCCTTTTCTGGAGATATTTGGCTAATGCCAAGGTACCAATAAAACTGAATAAAGTAAGAGTGATGGACAAATCCATCAAATAAGAAAGATCATAGAATAAGGCACTGAGTGCAGTTATGCCAACAAAAAGTATGCCCATTATGTCTACGCCAACTGCACGGTCAGCGATTGAAGGACCTTTATATATTCTAAAAAGACACAAAAAACCGCCAATTGCAAGAATTATTATCAGGATGCTCATTCGAATATCCTCCTTAAATATTTCTCAAAAGGACTCGCAATTATCTTTGATGCCTTATCCATAGCCGACGTCTGTACCCAGATCCAGTGTATGTAAAGAAACTCATCTTCAATCTCACAGGTCATTGTGCCTGGTGTCAGGGTTATAGAATTTGCCAAAAACACCTTTGCGATGTCGCTCTTCAAAGAAGTCTTGATTTTTACGATACCAGGTTTTATTGGTCTTTGAGGATGCAATACCCGATATGCAACATCAATATTAGCACGCAACATGTACCAAATGAACACAGGTATGTAGACAATAAACCAGAAGAGTCGGTGTAACTGTAGAAATTTCACGGGTTTATCAGTAAAGTATCCACCAAATATGATCGTTCCGAGCAAAACAACTATTACACCAGCAATCAAATGATCAAGATTAACACTCAGAGTCAATAAAAGCCACAAACAGAAAGCGATTATGAAATAGATTATGTAGCGCATTCAGACCTCCTCAGAAATTCGTTGTGAAACTACCAAAAACCAAATGAGAATACTCGAGACCTCTTAATAATGCATGAGCAGCTGGGCCAACAACAAAATCTATAATCGGTTGAAAACCAATACCAACAAGCACAATCAAAACCACAAGAAACACCATTGCTATCCTCATTGTAAATGGTGCCTTTTTTGCATCAGTCTTACCTTTTTTCATGAAAACACTATTTTCTATTTTTAAAAGGTAGCCTAAAGTCAGAACACTGAGAAGGATTGCGACAAGTGCGACCCATATAAACCCTGCTTTTATCGTACCAAGTATAATATAAAATTTTGCAAAGAAACCAGCCAGAGGAGGTATACCGATCAAAGAAAGACTGCCAAAACGAAAACTCCAGGCAGTGGTGGGCATCCGCTCGCCAAGACCTGCGAGTTTATCTAAATCCCTGGTACCTGTAATATGGACTACTGCACCAGAGGTCAAAAACAATAATCCCTTTGCCAGGGCATGTGCCAGAATAAAGAAAATGGCACCAGCAACTCCATAATAATTGCCAACACCAAATCCAAGCATAATATAACCTATCTGTGAAACACTGGAAAAACCCAATAATCTCTTATAATCTTTTTGATTGAGCGCGGTCAACCCGGCAAAACTTATGGACAATAATCCAAAACCGATCAAAATATTAAAAAATAACGGGTCATTTGCACGTGTTAATCCGAACACATTAAAGACTATTCTTGCTGTAGTATAAATACCAAGAACCTTTATAAAAATACCTGACAAAAGACTTGAGATAGGCGCTGGCGCAGCAGGATGAGCATCTGGTAACCAGGAATGGAAAGGAACTAAAGCGGCCTTAATAAAAAAGGCAAAAAGCATCATCCCCAAAACCATCCAGAAAAATGTAGTATGCCCAATCACCTGTAAGGAATTGGAAATATCAGCAAGATTAAGGGTCGATGTCTTTGCATAAATAAAGGCTATTGCCAGAAGAAATGTCAATCCACCAATCTCGCCCATGATCATATATTTGAACGACGCCTCTAATTCTTCAGCACCAATGCCAAAAGCAACAAGTGCATATGAAGAAATCGCTGCAATCTCTAAAAAGACAAACATATTGAACAAATCACCGGTAATAGAAACCCCCATCATCCCTGCAGTGATCAACATAAATAGCGTATAGAACTTCCACTGTCCTGTATAACGCGACATATAACGTAAGGAAAATAGACTACCGGTAAATACAATAATCGAAATAACAAGCACCATAAGCGCTGAAAAAGAATCAAATGCCATAACAATGCCAAGCGGTGGCGGCCAATTACCCATCTTGTAAACAATCATAGGGATCTCTTGAGTAATTGTAATGCCATATAAAGCGAGTACGAATAACGTAAAAGAAACGACTGTGGATACTATCCATACCAACGGCTTATAGATTTTTCCAAGTATCGGGATGAGAAAAGCAGTGACCAATGGTATTACAAAAAACATGGGGATGAATGACATCAACGCCTCCTTATCCTTTTAGCTTTTTAATTTCCGCAATATCAAATGTCTTGTAACGATTGTATATGCGCAGAATTATAGTAAGCATAAGTGCTGTTGTTCCAAGTGCAATCACAATTGCGGTGAGTACCAAAGCCTGGGGGATTGGATCAACAAAATTATGTGGTGTATCGAGCCGGGTTATGATCGGAGCCAGCGCACCTCGTCTAAATCCAACAAGCGCGAAAAAAAGATTTATTGCGTATTCAATAAGCGCAAAACCAATCGCAATCTTGATCAAATTACGTTTTGTAACAACGGCATAAAGACCGATCAGAAACAGGATGATACAACTTACAAAAACAATCATTTTGTTCTCCATGCAATACTTGATGGCAAACCGAAAAAACCTCGGTAATGACAAATGTCAAAAGCCAAATGCAAATTGAATTTCAAATACCAAAATCCAAAAATTCCTATTTCATTAATTGGACCTTTGCCATTCATTTGACATTTGATATTTGGATTTTGTAATTTCATCAGTCCTCCATCACATACTTCATCGCTGCCAAAGCAAGAAAAATGGAAAATAACCCCGCACCGACTTTAATGCTAATGGCAATATTACAGAATGGAATAATGCCTGCGCTTAACAGATGGAAAGGAGTGCCTTTTGGCAAAAAGTTCAAGAACAATGTTCCAGCCAGCAAAAGACCTAATATCGCAATCCCAATAAAGAGAATCCCGCCAGTACTTTCAAACATAGAAGCTGTGATCAGGGATTTCTTCTCCGACTTAGCTCCACTGCCAAATGCAAGAAATCTTAAAATAAAAGCACCGGCAATAATAACTCCGCCAGCAAAACCACCACCCGGGGTTAAGTGTCCATGCAGAATAATGTATACACCATAGATGAAGATGAAACCAATTACAATATTCGTTACCGTCTTAACTATCAAACTCATCCCTTTCATTTTTTCCTCCCGGACTTGCGCATTAACGCTGCTACAGCGATTACCGATGTGAAGAGTACCGTAGCTTCACCCAGGGTATCAAGCGCACGAAAATCAAGTATCACATCAGCCACTATATTCGCCCCACCAGTTTGGACAAGACCCAACCTGATATATTCTGAAGCAACTTTCATTGTGGCTTGTCCAAACGCCGGCAGTTGATACAGTGCTTTTACCACCACCACAAGGAATAGAATTGCGAAAAAGGCAAATAGGACAATTGCGAAAATCTGGGTCCCGGCAAGTTTCCTTCCGATTGTCTTATCAACATGGGTGGTGCGTAAGATAACGGCTACGAAAATAACTACAGTAAGAACCTCAATAACGATTTGAACGATCGCAAGATCAGGGGCTTGAACAAGAATAAAAACGATCGCAACAGCGAACCCAACCGCGCCCAAGGATATCACCGCCGCCAGTAAATCCTTTATTTCAGTTGCTATTATTGCAGCAACCAAAATGAAAACAAGAAATAGATAGATTTCAATCATTTAGACCCCCACATCATAGCGCTAACAATAGCATTAAGATAATTCCACCCAGGAATATCCAACCGACGTAATTGTACAACTCACCGGTGTGCAAAAATGATGTCAGAGTACCCATGGCTCTAACAAGTCTGCCTATTGAATAGTAGATAGCAACAATGATCCGGTTGATGACATTTTTGGATATGAAAGCAAAACCGCGCGCTATTCCTTGTATATGATTATAGATGTCGAAAGCGCCGCCTTCACTAAAACTGTATGTCTTATCAAGCATACCGAGTGTCCGAAGTGATGAATAAAAATCAACACCAGTCACACGTGCTTCTTCTTCATCGAGCACTTCTCCACCTACAAAAACCCGACTCTTTTTTGGCTTACTGACCGTTCCCATCAGGAAAACAATCAAACCAACAATTATACCGACGATAATAAGTATTGTGGCAAGACTCGGCGACCAAAATCCAATACCAGCGATCCTAAAAGGTAGTGATGGGAGGACAAACAATTTCAAGGGGATTATATTGGCGAAAACGCCAAAGACGACACAGGCAACTGCCAAGATGAGCGATGGTACGACCATGACAAAGCGTGCTTCTCTAACTTTGTCGAGGGCTTTTGGTCTATGACCGAGGAAGATCGCATGTAGCAATTTCAAGCTATAGGCTAGAGTCAGAATACTCCCAAACATAGCGCAAATCAAGAAGATGAACCAAAGCGGTATTTGGTTACTCATCTCAATAATACCCTGGTATATCATCCACTTTGAATAAAATCCATTGAATGGTGGCACACCCGAAATTGCGAGAACGGCAATGACAAAAGAAAAGAGGGTTACTGGCATTTTAGGTCCAAGACCACCAAGGGCATCCATATCAGTTGTCCGCGTCCTGTTCTCGACTGAACCAACTGACATGAACAGAGCTGATTTGTAGAGAACATTATTGAGCATGTGGAAAAGAGCTCCAGCAATTGCAATCGGCATACCAGTACCAATCCCCAAAACCATATAGCCAGCTTGAGAAACAGTGGAGAAAGCAAGGACCCGTTGTGCATCTTTTTGAACTAAGGCAGCCAATGCCATAAAAACAATTGATACCGCACCAATAACCATTAAGAGAATACGGAGCGGCATCGAGCTTGAGATGTCGAAAATGAAAAATGACACTCTCAACAGGAGATAAACACCCAATAATTTATCGAGACTCCCAGGGATAAATGCCAACGTAGATGCTGGCACAACCTTGGCACTTTCAGGGATCCAAGTATGTAAAGGCATTGTCCCCAACTTTGCCAAAGCACCGATCATAATAAGAATATATGAAGTTATCAACCAGGGGTTGGTTAAGGCGATCTTGTCGGCTACAGGAAAATCTACGTTGCCTACCATGACTAGCAAGATTACAATACCAAGCATCAATACATAATCAGCCACCCCAATGATGGTAATCGCCTTACGTGCCGCATACGAACTATCATTATCGCCCCTGGCAATCTGAAGCATACCGTACAATGAGAAAACCAACAAGTTCCAGAATATCAATAGAAAGATAAGGTTACCTGCTACGACGACAGCATTCGCGGCGGCAAGAGTCAATGTGAGGTATAAGTAAAATGACTTTTCCCTCGGTCTTTTTGACATTGCCTTCAAGGAATATAGCCAGATGAGCAATGCGGATATAGCAACAAAGAGAAGGATGAATCCAGTTAGACTATCAAGGAAGAATCTGAAATTGATACCGCCAATTCTTACAAGGTCATCGGAAATAGGTTCACCTCTTGTATTTAGGAAAATTCTTATGGTGAAGTAAAGCGTACTTACAAAGGCGATGAAATTAAATTCTGTCCGAAGCCGTCCGATAATAAAACCCAAAAGACCACCTGCAATGGGCAAAAATATTATCCAATAATAAAGTTCAATACCCCAGAATTCCATGATTAAAACCCTCCGCCTGCCATCAGATAATTCACTGGCTGATAGAAGAAGATGCCGAATAGTAATGAAGCTACAGCGAGAATGAAGACAACGGCCAACGCTGTATAACTCGGTTTCCTGACTTTAGTCAATCGGGACGATGCTTTTGCAAAAAACAATTCATGGTAGAAACGCCAGCTGTACAACAGGGTGAATACTGCTGCTACTATCGCACCAATCCCAAGATATCCACTACTGCTGACAGCACCGATTATAACCATTAGTTTTGCAAAAAAACCGATCATCGGAAAAAAACCGACAATTGAACCAACCAGCACCGCCATCAAAACACTGAGGGTTGGTGATGCCTTTAATATACAACACAGGCTGTTCAAATCATCCTTCCCCGTTATATCTTCGATAATACCAACACCAAAAAATAGCCCTGATTTAGCAAGGGTATGGGCAAGGACATAAATCATACCGCCAACCAAACCGTAGGTGCCGCCAACTGCAAACCCCAACAAGATAAAGCCAAGCTGACTAATTGTGGAGTAGGCAAGTAGACTCCTCAATCTGTTGGAGACAAGCGCCGCACCTCCCAAAAGTACACTGGAAATAATTGCAATCCACGCAACAATATTGAAAAACTGAGGTGCCATGAAATTGCCACTTGCCAAGAGCCGTAGGAAAAGAATAACACCGAGGTTTTCCGCAATGCCTGCAAGACAACCACCCATTGCCGAGGGGATTACCTTATACGCAGGTACTAACCAGACATGAAGCGGCAAGGTGACCGATTTAGTAAGAATTCCAATCATGATAAGAACCACCGCCACCATATTAAAAAACTGGATTTCGAAGATGTTGAATGTACCGTTGTCAATATAGAGCATAATAATACCAATGAGCATTATTGAAGCCGCTGTGAAGTTGATGATAAATGAAAAACTAGCGGCGCTGAGGGCCTCTTTGTTTCGGTAGAATCCAATTGCGCGCCAAAGGGCAAATGTCGAGATCTCCCACAAAATAAAGATAAGTAATAAGTTGTACGATAATGCAACGCCCACACCTGAACCAACAATCAACAGCAGCGTGATATTGAATTCAAGGCGGTGTCCTTTTTTCTTAAGAGTCGCAAGTGCATAGATAAATGACATCAAGCCAATAAATATGAACAAAGCACTGAGGAATATCCCAAACCTGTCCAAGAAAAAGTCAAATCCTATCATCTTCTATATCTCCTTCTAATCTTCTCAGTCTTCTTATGTGATAGCCTTAGAAGGTCTTGTCCTGAATACTTCCTCTTGCCATTCTCATAAACAATAGTTCGTTCAGTACAACAGTAGCACGGATCTACTGCTGCCAATACTAATGCAGCATCAGCAATAGAATAACCCTTTACTGCGACTACATTAGAAGCAATATTCATATAACTTGGTGCCCTTATCTTGTGCCTTACCGGCATATTTGACCCATCAGAACGCACATAATGGAAAACCTCACCGCGCGGCGCCTCGTGTCGACCAATACCTTCTCCAGGAGGAATTTCGTCGACCCTTGTTTCTATTGGACCGTCGGGCATATTTTTCAAACACTGCCTGACAATCTTGATAGATTCATCACATTCAAGTAACCGGACCTTTGTCTTTGCTAAAACATCACCTTCTTCAAATACTATTTCATTCCAATCCACCTTATCATAGGCATCATATGGATCATCCTTTCGTACATCACAAGCATAGCCCGAGCCGCGCGCCGTTGGACCTGTTACCGCATAAGCAATGGCGTCTTCTTTTGTCAATACACCAACATTTTCAAGCCGCGCCCTTATTACAGGATCGTCCAATATCGCATTTGTAAACATGGCATTCTTTTTTTCAAGCAAATCGAGATATTTTTCGATCTCCGGATAGTCTTCTGGTAATATATCTCTGCGCGCCCCACCAATCTTATTTATTGCATAGTGGTTACGATTACCCATAATCAATTCAAACAAATCTAATAAAGGTTCACGATAACGCCACACCCACATCCACACGGTATTGTATCCAATGAAGTGCCCGGCCAAACCAAGCCACAGATAATGTGAATGAATCCGCTCTAACTCGCCGATAATCGTCCTAATATATTGAGCACGTGGCGGTACAGTTATATGAACAATGTCCTCAACTGCCAAGACATATGCATAGGGATGGGAATCAGAGCAAATACCGCATATCCTTTCAACCAAAAATGGCACTTGATCCCAGGTTAATGTCTGAGAAATAAATTCGTGACCACGATGGTTGTAGCCTATATTGATCTCTAAATCAACGACCTTCTCGCCTTCGACAATCAACTTGAAGAATTCAGGCTCTTCTTGTAATGGATGATATGGACCAATTGGTACTACTCTCCTCAAGGTTCCTCCCAGGCTTTCTTCTTTATTTTTAGTTCCTTATGCTCATCTTGATAGTCGCGGCGCAGAGGGCATAGGTCAGCCGGCCACGTTTCAGCAGTTAACAAAGGTACGAGATTAGGATGCCCGATAAAATCCACACCTAACAACTCATGTATTTCCCGCTCAATCCAGTTTGCCGCTGGTAAAAATGTGGCTAAACTCTTTATTTTTAAGTCGTCTTTCGGAATCACTGTCTTTATGTTATAATAGGTTCCCGCTTCATCATGACTGAAGTGATAAATTATCTCCATACCATCACGTGTATCGATCCCCGTCGCGATAGAGAATCGAAACCCTTTGTCATTATGCAAGAACTTTGCAAAATCATATACCTTCTCTCGAGGTGCCCTTAAATACGTTCTGCGCGGTCCATGGATTTTCACAGTAACTTCGGGAAATTTTTTAGTAATTTCTTCTAATATCTCTTTCGAATATCCTTTTTTCATCATAACCTCTTCAATGCTTTAACTATACCCAAAATCATTGCTTCCGGTTTGGGTGGACAACCTGGGATGTAGACATCAACTGGAATATACCTGTCATACGGACCGACCACATTATAAGATGGCTCAAACATATGTGTATGGCAAGTGCACGTTCCAACACCGATAACAAGACAGGGTTTTGGTGTTTGTTCGTAAACTCGTAAAACACGCGGTAGATTCTTTCGGTTCAGAACACCGGTAACCAGCAAGGCATCAGCGTGTCTTGGTGACCCAACAAGTACAATACCAAAACGCTCAACATCCCAACGTGGCGTGAGCAGATCTAATATTTCAATGTCGCAATTATTGCAGGAAGCCGCCGCTACATGAAATACCCAGGGTGATTTCTTTAACCCCCAAAGCTTAGCGTTTCCCAAGTTCTTCTCCTTTACAAACCATAATAAGCAAACACCAAACCAATAATCGATAAAATCCCAGTTCCTATCCAGAAGAATTTTAGTGCTTGATCAATCCTTAGTCTCGGATTTGTGTTTTTTATGAGGACTATCAAAACTATTATCAAAAGGAACTTCGGAATAGCCCACCAATCTGCAAAACCACCCCATAACAAAGAAATCAGGAACAATGGCAATAGAAAAAGCATCATGGCTCGGGCAAGCTTATACAGAGCCAGTGTTACACCCGAATATTCTATGTAGGGACCAGCCATAATTTCCTGCTCAGCCTCAGGTATGTCAAACGGAACATAACTCAATTTCGCTTGAATGGACAGCAGGATCACTACTGCAGTTATGACACCAGATATAGAGTATAAGAACGGTCCGCTAGCCTGCTGAGCAAGGATGATTTCACCTAACTTTATACTGCCACCGGCTTTTAAAATTATCGTCGCGATGGCAATTAAAAAAGGCAATTCATAAGCAAAATACTGCGTCATCTCCCGGGAAGCACCCACCCCGGCAAGTACATTCTTCGAAGCCGAACCTCCAAGAATAATACCGATCGGCGGCAAAGCAAGGAGATATACAATAACGATCAGGTCACCGACAAAAGTACTTGTAGGATTGAAATTCATTGAGAAAAACATCACGGCAAGAATTGACATGCTTATAATGCCGAAGAGTGGAGCCAAGAGAAAAAGCGTCTTTGAGCTACCTTCGGGCACGATGGTCTCCTTGAGTAGTAGTTTCAGAAAATCTGCATAGGGTTGAAACCACGGAGGTCCTACTCGCCAGTGTATGCGTGCGGTGACTTTACGGTCGATCCAGGTCAAGAAAAGACCAACAATACCAGTAAAAATAAAACCGGGGAATATGACATATTGGAAGAGAATTCTTACGATATTCATGCATTTCTCCTGTAAAATGGATTTTTGGATACCATCCTCATACCGATTTGATGCTTGTTGATCTCCTCTTCGCTTAAGAATTTCAATGCTCCTGACGAACACGCGGCTACACATCGAGGGCCATCTTCTCGATCATTACACAGATCACATTTTTGAGAAATGTGCCTGACGAGTGGCGCATCAATAACACCAAATGGACAGGCATATGCACAACTCTTACAACCAATACAAATAAATGATGATCTCGTTACCAAACCGGTCTCCTCATCCCTTTTTATCGCATCAACAGGACAGGCTGCAACGCACAAAGGTTCTTTGCAATGTTTGCACGCGAGCGGTAAATAAGCTTCACCTGTTAAATCACCGTGCCTAATACGCGCCTCTCCTTTGAAAGCCGCTTTGCAAGCTGCCTCACAGGACCGACAACCACAACATAAATCAAGGTCTAAAACTATCCTTTTCGCCATATCTCCACATTAGTTGGTACAAAATTGACCATACTATCAGCGACCTCATACTCGAATAGTCCCTTCACTTCGGGCGTTTCTGTAGCAATGGCGGCAATCCCTGGGTCAACATCAGTCGTTAATCTGATTCTGAAATCTGCCTCCCCATGTTTCGATTTTAGAAATACGGTATCAGTTGGTTTGAAACCTAATGCCTCAGCATCAAGGGGATTGATCTTCAGTTTTCCCCCTCCAAACAAGCCAAGAAAACTGTAAGCAATCTTTTCACCAAGTAACCTCAAGGTTTTTTTCTTCTTAGGTGTTTTTATACGTGCAACAATTTTCTTTGCTCGTTCCGCCAAATCAACTTTCACTTCTGGTAGTGCTACTGCGCCATCTCCAATCTTAGTTTGCTTTACCAAATCGAGGATCTCATTCACCATCCGCGCACCACTCGCCGGACTAATATCACCGGACAATGCTTGCTCACCACGGTTTGTCAAAATCGTCCCCTGTTTCTCAAGGTTCAAAGCGACCGGCAGTACTGTATAATCTTCATGTTTAATTGGCGCGGTGGCAAATATGTTGACTCCCCTTAAGGTTTTACCGAGCTGCGGATAATAAAAAGGAAATAACTCCCCGAAATTCACCAAGTATTTTATTTTCTTCTTTTTTACCTTATCGATAATAGCGCCAAAGCGTTGATTTCCTTCAAAGCCAGGGAATTCAACGAAGGGAATAATCTTTTTGCTAGTATAGGCACTCAGCCGTTTGAGTCCCTCAACCAAGAGCATCGAATCATAAGTATGGGCAAAAGAAAGACACACAAAGATCAAAGCATCTTTGTCCTTGTGCAAACCCTTGGAAATATCAGCTATTGTCGAAGCAGTAACACCAGTAACCTCTGGGATATTGACGCCTGCAATGTTTTCCTGGGCGAGTGCCAATAGCAACAACGGCTCAGTATCAACTCTACACTTGAGAAAATCACTCGCGAATGTAGCAGTGGGTGTTTTCATCGTGTCAACCACCACCAACCGATTCTTGCGGTTGCTTAATTTCCATTCAATGAGGGTTTTAGAAAACATTGGTGTCTGATTAAATGGATCACCCACAACCAACACCATC